>JBJEME010000066.1:0-10169 GCA_051879515.1 Lachnospira sp.
TTGTGTAATAAGTCTTAGCGTAGCATTAGGGCTGCAGGCTTTCTTGGCAATAGCATAAGCTTTGCTGGAGGCGTGAAGCAGTGACCATAGCTACAGTTCTTATAGAACTTATTGTAACATCCGGGACCATGATTATAAAGAAACTTATTAACTATGTGGGTATAAAAAGGATGTCCAACAATACATCCAATACCTACATCATAAAAAATAAGTCTATAGCCTCTATAAAGGAGGACTATAAACTTATTATACGAGGAGGCTTAAATATGTTTAAGAGGGTACTGATTGCCAATCGTGGCGAGATAGCAGTGAGAATAATCAGATGCTGCAGAGAGATGGATATCGAGACAGTCGTTGTCTACTCTGAGGCAGATGAGAATTCCCTTGCAGTTATGACTGCAACTAAAGCGGTCTGCATAGGACCTGCAAAGGCAAGCGAAAGCTATCTTAATCAGGATGCGATAATTGAGACAGCCATAAAGACAGGCTGTGATGCAATACATCCCGGTTATGGCTTCCTTTCGGAAAATGCAGATTTTGCGAGAAAATGTGAAGAGAATAATATTACATTTATAGGACCATCTGCTGATATTATAAGCAGAATGGGAGATAAGCAGGCAGCAAGAACACTTATGATTCAGACAGGAGTTCCTGTTGTTCCCGGCTCAAAGGGATTATTAAACAGTGCTGATGAAGCTGTAGAGCTTGCTGACAAGATTGGATACCCTGTGCTTTTGAAGGCATCAGCCGGCGGTGGTGGAAAGGGTATGAGAAAAGCATTTTCAAAGGATGATATTGTTAATGCTTTTGAGACAGCTAAGGCAGAGGCCAAGGCTGCATTTGGAAATGATGATATGTATATGGAGAAATTGATAATAAATCCACATCATATCGAGATACAGATACTTGCTGACAAAGAGGGGAATGTTGTCTATCTTGGAGAGCGTGACTGCTCAATCCAGAGAAATAACCAGAAGCTTCTTGAGGAATCCCCTTCAAAGATGCTGACACCTGAGTTAAGGAAGGAAATGGGTGAGACAGCAGTTAAGGCAGCTAAGGCGGCAGGATATTTCAGCGCAGGAACAATAGAATTTGTCGTTGATGATGCCGGCAATTATTACTTTATAGAGATGAACACCAGAATTCAGGTTGAGCATCCCGTTACAGAAATGATAACAGGAATAGATCTTATCAAAGAACAGCTTAGAATTGCTGATGGAATGAAATTGAACATTACGCAGGATGATATCAGCTTCAATAATCATGCAATTGAATGCAGGATAAATGCGTCTACACCGGGAGTAATCAAGTTTTTACATTTTCCGGGAGGATATGGCGTAAGAGTGGAGAGCCATTTGTACACAGGATATGAGGTAAGTCCATTCTATGATTCAATGTTGGCAAAGATTATTGTGACAGGTAAAACAAGACTTGAGGCGGTGAGACGATTAAGAAGAGCTCTCGAGGAGCTTATTATCGACGGGGTAAAGACAAACCTTGAGTTTATGCATCTGCTTACATACCATCCTGATTTTATTAGAGGTAACTATAATACAGGTTTCTGGGAAAAGAATAACGAGACTATCATCAAGTGGCTTCAGGAAGGGTTAAAACAAGATGAACATAGATGATATATTTAATCAGCGTAAAAAACGCTGGAACAAGCTTATAAAGGTTAGAAAGAGCGATTCAGTACAGGTTGAGTGCCCAAAATGTAAGGCAGAGCTCACGGCAGATCAGATAAGATCTAATATGTATATCTGCCCGGAATGCGGTCATTACTATCCGGTAAAACCAACAGAGAGAATAGCGATGATTAGCGATGAGGATACATTTAAAGAAATGTATGCGGGGTTAAAAACCACTGATCCCCTTGATTTTCCGGAGTATTCAGAAAAGCTTGAGGCAAACAGGGCAAAGACAGGCCAGTTAGATGCGGCTGTCACAGGTACCTGTAAGATAAATGGAATAAGATGTGCTGTCGCAGTTTTAGACGGAAGATTTTTGATGGGCAGCATGGGAACAGTTGTGGGAGAAAAGATTGTCAGGCTTACAGAATATGCTGATAAGAAGCATCTGCCGCTGATTATTTTTTCTGCCAGCGGAGGAGCCAGAATGCAGGAGGGATTATTCTCACTTATGCAGATGGCAAGAACCAGCGCGGCAATACAAAGATACAAGGATAACGGTGGATTGTACATATCAGTTCTTACCAATCCTACAACAGGCGGTGTGTCTGCGAGCTTTGCAAGCTTAGGAGATATTATAATGGCAGAGCCTAAAGCACTTATCTGTTTTGCAGGACCAAGAGTAATAGAACAGACCATTGGACAGAAGCTGCCTGAAGGATTCCAGAGAGCAGAATTCTTACTTGAGCATGGAATGCTTGATATGATTACAGAAAGAGCACATTTAAGAGAAACACTTTCAAAGATAATTGCAATACATGCATAAGAATATTGTTCGCAAAATGAGGGTTAATTATGAAAGACAAAAAAATGTTAACACCATACGAAAAAGTATTGCTTGCAAGAAAAACTGACCGCTATGGTGTTATGGATTATATAAACACACTGTTTGACGATTTTATTGAGATGCATGGCGACAGATTATACAGGGATGATCCTGCAATAATCGGAGGAATTGCAACATTTGCAGGAAGACCGGTCACAGTGATAGGACATAAAAAGGGAAAAAGTACAGAAGAAAATGTACGTTGCAATTTCGGAATGACAAGTCCGGAAGGGTACAGAAAAGCCGTAAGACTTATGGAGCAGGCAGAGAAATTTGGAAGACCTGTCATTACATTTGTTGATACACCGGGGGCATATCCCGGCCTTGAGGCAGAGTCCAACGGACAGAGCAACGCCATAGCAGAAAGCATCGCATACATGAGCCGTCTTAAGGTTCCAACAATCTCTGTAATAACAGGAGAGGGAAGCAGTGGAGGTGCACTTGCAATTGCCATGGCAGACAGTGTGTGGATGCTTGAAAATGCAGTATATTCAATCCTTTCTCCTGAAGGCTTTGCAACCATAATGTGGAAGGATGCGAAGAGAGCCGATGAGGCAGCTGCAATTATGAAGCTTACGGCCAAAGAATTGAAGGAAATGGGTCTGGTTGACGGAATCATTCCTGAGGGAGCAAAGTGCATGCCGGCACTTCAGAAAATGCTTACTGCAGAGCTTAACAGACTCACAAAATTGAGCACCGGCACACTTGTTACCGGAAGATATGACAAATACAGAAAAATGGATGGTGGAATAAAGTGAAGGGAATAAAGATAATTTCAACCGGACGCTCTATTCCGGAAACAGTTGTCTCCAATGATGATTTAAGCCGCATTGTTGAGACAAATGATGAGTGGATTACCACGAGAACCGGGATTAAGAACCGTCACAAATGTGATGGCGAGTCCTGTGCTTCTCTTGCCGTGGCAGCAGCAAAAAAAGCTGTTGATAAAGCTATGATGGAGCAAAATGTAAGAAAAGAAGACATCGGCGCAGTAATTGTGGCAACATCAACACCTGATTATGTATTCCCCTCAGTAGCATGCATAGTGCAGAAGGAGCTTGATTTACCAGAGGATACAGTCGCATTTGACATAAGTGCCGCATGTACGGGATTTCTTTATGGCCTCCAGATAGCACACGGCTTGATAAATACAATTTCAAAAAAATATATTCTGGTTGTGGGAAGTGAGCAGATGTCCCAGATAGTTGACTACACAGACCGTGGAACATGCATTTTGTTTGGTGATGGCGCAGGCGCAGCTCTTGTGAGCGCAACTGATACCAGATATATTCAGAAAAGCTACAGCAGAGGAAATATAGAAGTTCTTAACTGCGAGGGTGTGGGAAGAGAGGATTGCCACATTCGCATGAAAGGAAATGATGTATTCAAATTTGCTGTCACAGTATTGAATCAGGGAATTGATGAGGTGCTTGAAGAGGCAGGCATAACTATGGAAGACGTAGATTATGTAATATGTCATCAGGCAAACAAAAGAATCATCGACCATGTGAGAAAAAAATACCCAAAATACGGTGATAAATTCTTCATAAATATTGAGGATTACGGAAATACATCGGCTGCCAGCGTTCCTATTGCAATAGATGAGCTCGTTGAAAAGCTTACAGATGACGGAAAGAAAATAGAGGTAAAACTGTTATGTGTGGGCTTCGGTGCAGGTCTTACATGGAGCGCAGCACTGGTGGATTGTGAGGTATAAATAAAAAGAGGGAAAGGATGGGTATGAGAAATCATACTGAAAGATTATTATGAGATTAAATGAAATGTTAGGAATTAAGTATCCATTTATTCAGGGCGGTATGGCAAACATTGCTACAGGTGAGTTTGCGGCAGCAGTGAGCAATGCCGGTGGTCTGGGCCTTATCGGTGCAGGCGGAATGAACGCAGAGATGTTAAGGGAAAACATCAGAAAATGCAAAGAACTTACAGATAAGCCTTTTGGTGTGAATCTTATGCTTATGAATCCTGCTGCGGATGAAATGGCAGAAATTGTAGTTGAAGAAAATGTAAAGATTGTTACAACAGGAGCAGGAAATCCTGCAAAATACATGCCTTCATGGAAAGAGGCAGGAATTATGGTAATACCGGTTGTTTCAAGCACACTTCTTGCAAAGAAGATGGAGCAGTGCGGCGCAGATGCTGTAGTTGCAGAGGGAACAGAAAGCGGTGGTCATGTGGGAGAGATGACTACAATGGCATTAGTACCACAGGTGGTTGATGCAGTGTCAATTCCTGTAATTGCAGCAGGTGGTATAGCTGATGGAAGACAGCTTGCAGCAGCATTTGCATTAGGCGCAGTTGGCGTACAGTTAGGTACAGTGCTTCTTGGTTCTGTGGAGTGTCCAATCCATGAGGCATACAAGGAGGCTGTATTAAAGGCAAAGGATAATGACACAATCGTTACAGGTCGTATCGCAGGTACACCTGTAAGAATTATTAAAAATGCCATGGCAAGAGAATATGTTAAGCAGGAGAAGGCAGGCGCAGACAAGATGGAGCTTGAAAAGTTTACTCTTGGTTCTTTAAGAAGAGCAGTATTTGAGGGTGACGTAAAGACAGGTTCTTTGATGGCAGGCCAGGTTGTAGGTCAGGTAAATGAAATCAGACCTATTGCACAGATATTTGAGGATATGTATTCAGGATATGTGAGTGTTGTTAAGGAACTTGCATAGGTTAGGAGAAATATGAATATTGGAAATAAACTTCTTGAAAAGCCAATTATTCAGGGCGGAATGGGTGTTGGAGTGTCTTTGTCAGGCCTTGCCGGAGCTGTGGCTTCAAACGGCGGAATGGGTGTGATAAGCTCCGTAAACGCAGGTTACAGAGAGCCTGATTTTCTGACAAACACAAAAGAGGCAAACTTAAGAGCTTTAAAAAAAGAGATTGCTAAAGCAAAAGAGATTGCAGCAGGAAAAGGGCTTGTTGCGGTAAATATAATGACTGCGGTAACTAATTATGAGGATACCTGTAGGGCAGCCGTTTCAGCAGGAGCAGATGCAATTATATCAGGTGCAGGTCTTCCGCTTAAGCTTCCTGAGGCTACTAAAGGAACAGAAACGCTTGCCGTTCCCATTGTGTCAAGTGCAAGAGCTGCCAAGCTTATTGCCACAAGCTATATGAAAAGATATCAGGTGCTTCCTGACATGTTTGTTATAGAGGGACATGAGGCCGGAGGACATCTTGGATTTTCACCGGATGAGCTTGAAGGTAATACGGCAAAGAGCAACGATGACATACTTAAGGAAGTACTTGAAGTTACTGCTGAGCTTAAGCAGCAGTATGGAAAAGATATTCCGGTCTGTGTTGCAGGCGGTGTATTTGACGGAAAGGATATGGCGCATTTTCTTAAGAAAGGCGCTTCTGCCGTGCAGATTGCAACCCGCTTTATAGCAACAGATGAGTGTGATGCTGCATATGCCTTTAAGCAGGCAATTGTAAATGCGAAAAAAGAGGACATTATCATAATAAAGAGTCCGGTTGGCATGCCTGCAAGGGCGATAAACAGCCCACTTTTAAAAAGACTTGCAAAGGGTGAGAAATTTAGGGCTTTAAAGTGCAATAACTGCCTGACCGCCTGCAAGAAAAATGATGAGATACCTTATTGCATAAGCAGGGCGCTTATTGAGGCAGTTAAAGGTAACTGGGAGGACGGACTGTTCTTTACAGGAAGCAATGGCGCCAGGGTAGACAGAATAATGTCTGTTAAGGAGCTTATGAATGAGATAATGAGTGAATATAGGGAGGCATTAGCGTGAAAACGGTATTTTTATATGCAGGACAGGGAAGCCAGACTGTAGGAATGGGAAAAGACTTCTATGAGGAGTACAGTGAATATAAAGAGACAATAGACAGCTTTAAGACAGATATAGATTTAAAAAAGCTGATGCATGAGGGACCGATTGAGGAGCTGTCAAAGACAGAGAATACCCAGCCATGTATGTCAGCATTTGCAGTGGGAGTTACAAAGCTTCTTGTAAATGCCGGAATAAAGCCTGATGCAGCCTGTGGTTTAAGCCTCGGTGAGTATGGTGCATTATATGCGGCAGGAGTTCTTTCTGCCAAGGATTACGTTAACCTCACGGCCTTCAGAGGAAAGAAAATGGCAGAGGCTGCTGTAGGATGTGAATGCAGCATGAGTGCAGTGCTTGGAACTGAGAGCGATGTGGTTGAAAAAGCATGTGCAGATTATGACGGAGACGGATTTATAACAGTTGCCAATTATAACTGTCCGGGACAGTATGTAATATGTGGAGATAACAATGCGGTGGAAGCTGTTGAGGAAGCTCTTAAGGCAAAGGGGGCTAAGCGCTGCGTAAGACTTAATGTAAGTGGTCCGTTCCACACAAAGTACATGAAGCCGGCAGGAGAAGCTCTCAGAGGATATTTTGAAAATGTAGATTTTAAAAAGCCTCAGATTCCGGTTGCTTTAAACTACACAGGAAAGCTTTATGACGGAAGCGATGATATAAAGGAGCTTCTTATAACACAGGTTCAGAACAGTGTACGTATGGAAGATGATTTGAGAACATTACTCAGTGAGGGAGCAACAGATTTTATAGAAATAGGACCGGGAAATGCACTTTCAGGCTTTTTAAAAAAGACTGCAAAGAGCATGGGCGTTGAGGTAAATGTTACTTCTGTAAGCAATGTTTCAGATTACAAAAAGTTAATAGGAGAATAGAAAATGGATAGAAAGATAGCGCTTGTAACAGGCGGAAGCAGGGGAATTGGAAGAGCAATATGCCTTAGACTTGCAAAGGATGGAATGGATGTAGCATTTAATTATCAGTCAGGAACAGCCGCAGCAGAAGAAACAAAGCGTATGGTTGAGGAGCTTGGCGTAAAGTGCCTTATGGTTCAGGCAGACATAAGCAGCTCAGCAGACTGTGAAAGACTCATTGAGGAGACAGCCACATGGGGCGATGGAAGAATAGATGTTCTTGTCAATAATGCAGGTATAACAAGAGATAATCTTCTTGCAAGAATCAAGGATGAGGATCTTGATGCAGTTATAAATGTAAACTTAAAAGGAACATTTTACATGATGAGAGGCGTTTCAAAGCTTATGCTCCGTCAGAAATACGGAAGAATAATAAGCATGAGCTCAGTGGTTGGCGTTATGGGAAATGCAGGACAGGTCAACTATTCAGCAAGTAAGGCAGCTGTTATTGGTATGACAAAATCCTTGGCAAGAGAGCTTGCCTCAAGAAAGATTACAGTAAATGCAGTTGCACCGGGAATGATTGAGACAGATATGACAGATGCAATACCTGAGGCAGCCAGAGAAAAAATTCTCGAGAGCATCCCATTCAAGGAAATGGGTAAGCCTGAGGATATCGCTAATCTGGTGTCATTCCTTGCAAGTGATGACAGCAGATACATAACAGGACAGGTTATATGTGCAGATGGAGGAATGGCAATATGAGAAGAGTAGTTGTTACAGGTTTAGGCGCAGTTACACCAATCGGAAACAGTGTTAAGGAAATGTGGGAGTCAGTTGAGAACAGCAGATGCGGTATCGACAGAATTACTCATTACGACCTTGAGGGAAGAAAAGTAACAATGGCAGGAGAGGTTAAAAACTTTAATCCTGAAGAATTTATTGATAAATCAGAGCTTAGAAAGCTTGACCAGTACACAGTATTTGCCCTGGCAGCAGCAAAGGAGGCAATAGAAGATTCCGGTATTGATACAGAAAAAGAAGACCTCTTAAGATGCGGTGTTTTGGTTTCAAGCGGTATCGGCGGTCTTGGAACAATCCAGAATGAGTGCGAGAGAGGACTTTCAAAGGGCTTTGACAGGGTATCACCACATTTTATTCCAATGTCTATATCAAATATGGCAGCAGGTCATATTGCGATTAAGTACGGTTTTCACGGTATGTGCAGCTGTGTAGTTACAGCCTGTGCCGGAGCAACCAATGCAATAGGAGACGCCTTCAGACAAATCAGAGACGGATATCAGGATGTTATGATTACCGGTGGTACAGAGGCAAGTATTACTCCACTTGGAATAGGCGGATTTACTTCGCTCAAGGCTTTAAGTACATCAGAAGACAAGAATCGTGCATCTATACCATTTGACAAGGAAAGAAGCGGTTTCGTAATGGGCGAGGGTGCAGGTATGCTTGTTCTGGAAGAATATGAGCATGCTGTGGCACGTGGCGCAAAGATTTACTGCGAGATGGTAGGTTACGGCGCAACATGTGATGCACACCATGTAACAGCACCTCTTGAGGATGGAAGTATGGCTGCCGAATGTATGAGACAGGCAGTTAAGGATGCTAAAATCAACCTTTCGGATATTGACTATATCAATGCTCATGGAACATCAACACACCTTAATGATAAGGGTGAGACATGTGCCATCAAGGGCGCATTTGGTGAGCATGCACGTAAGCTTATGGTAAGCTCGACAAAATCAATGACAGGACATCTTCTCGGCGCCAGCGGTGCAGTAGAAGCAATTATCACTGTCTTAAGCGTAAAAAATGATCTTGTTCCTGCAACTGTAAATTATCAGGTTCCTGATGAGGAATGTGACCTTGACATCGTGCCTAATAATGCAAGACATGCAACTGTAAATTATGCAATGTCTAATTCTTTAGGATTTGGCGGACATAATGCATCAATTATTATGAAAAAATTTTAATTTAAGGAGCTGAATATGGAACTTAATTCAAATCAGATTCAGGAAATATTGCCACACAGATATCCATTTCTTCTTGTAGACAGAATTGTGGAGTTAGAGCCGGGAAAGAGCGCAAAGGGAATCAAATGTGTTTCTGCCAACGAGATGCAGTTTATGGGACATTTTCCACAGAAGCACGTAATGCCGGGCGTTCTTATTATTGAGGCACTTGCACAGACAGGTGCTGTAGCACTTCTTTCAGAGGAGGAAAATAAAGGGAAAATAGCCCTTTTTGCAGGAATAAACAATGCAAAATTTAAAAGACAGGTTATTCCGGGAGATGTTTTAGAACTTAACTGTGAAATCATTGCCCGCAAGGGTCCTCTTGGAGTAGGCAGGGCAGAGGCCTATGTGGATGGAAAGCTTGCAGTTTCTGCGGAATTAAAATTTGCAATTGAAAGATAGACTTGCTATACTTACTATATTTATTTGAAAAAATATAGAAGGGGTGTAGGTTATGCTGCAGGATTCATTTAATAGGGTGTATATGAAATTCAAACTGCATTTTTATAAAAAGGTTTTTGAAAGGCTTCATGACAGGGAGGCATCCCTTACAACAGTGGAGGCGTTCTGTATGGAGATAATATATGCACTTGACAAACCTACGGTAAATGAATTTGCCAGTGTTATCAGCATTTCATCTCCTAATGCAGCTTATAAAGTGAATAATCTAATTAAAAAGGGATAC
This sequence comes from Lachnospira sp., assembly GCA_051879515.1. GTDB lineage: Bacteria > Bacillota > Clostridia > Lachnospirales > Lachnospiraceae > Lachnospira. The sequence goes on from JBJEME010000066.1 coordinate 9,911, forward strand.
TTAAAAAAGGTTCAGTCTGAAACAGACAAGAGAGAGTTTCACCTGGAGGTGACGGAAAAGTATCTTGCCTACTACAATATAAGCTATAACTATATGGAAACAGTGCTTGGAAGGATTCAGGAAAGACTTTCTCCTGAAGAGATAAACACAATGGTGAAGATACTTGATATTATGGCGGATGAGTTAATGCCTGAGGTGGATATATAAGACGGCGCGAATCAGAAGCATTTCACTCGCAGGCACGCTCTCGCTACTTGTC
>JBJEME010000066.1:10269-13570 GCA_051879515.1 Lachnospira sp.
TAAGACGGCGCGAATCAGAAGCATTTCACTCGCAGGCACGCTCTCGCTACTTGTCGCTCCCAGCGGTACATATGTCGCTAAAGGACAGCGACTTATGTACCGGGGGCTTAAAAGTACCTGCGGTCGAAATGGTTCTGATTCACAAGATCTCAGTATTAGAAATAATACTGGGGTCTTTTTTTATTTAATATTATTTTTCGCAAGTTCCTCAACGATGTAGGTAATACATTTCAATTGGTGTTCATCCAAAAGCTTCAAATTATCCATAAGGCGGCGAAGTTCTTGTGGTTGTTCCGAATCTGTATCAAAGAATTCTTTTGGCGAGATGCCGAGATATTCACATATAAAAAAGAAACCGGACATGGAAGGCAATGCCTTTCCTGTCTCAATATTATTAATGTATCCTGCATTTTGCCCTATCGACAAGCTCATATCACGAGCTGATACTTTCTTCTGCATTCTTAATTTTGACAATCTCATAGGAAATTCTTCTTCATACATATTATCTTCACCACCTTTTTATAATATTATATCCAATATCGTATTTTATATATGTGAAGCAATATGATATTTTCATTGACATATAGGATTTATAATGATATAATTTGTGAAAATATATGAAATAAAACGATATATAATGTCGTACAGAAAAAAGGACGTGAGGAAAAATAAATGATATTAAAAAGTAGAAATTGGGAGAAGTGTAATGCATGGAAAGAAAAATGATAAAAAAGTTTTTGTGCTGTATTCTTGCTGCGACAATGCTTGTTAATCTTGGAGCATGTGGCAATAAGCATAGCGTAGAAAATGAAGAAGATAGTAAGGTGACAGAAGTTTCATCTGATGTTACACCTGATGTTACACCGGTAGAAGAAATGAGGGATGACGATGAAATATGTTTTTCCGACTTTTTAGTTGAACGCTGTGTGAGGAAAACGTTAAATAAAGGTTGGGACGATATAATAACAAAGGCTGATGCGGCTAGTATTAAATCGTTGCTGATAGATCCAATATATAATCCGTCTATTGGTTATAGATATACTGGTGGAACGAGTAATTTTAAATTCTATGAAGGATATATTGACTTAGCAGATTTAAAATATCTTACAGGTCTTGAAATACTTAAAATTGATAATCTTGTTGATTATGATATGGTAGTAAATGTGGACAGCATAGCCAATTGTAAAAAGTTAAAGAAACTTTACATGCAGTGGAATCCTTTGTTATATAATCCATACTCAGGCATAGGATACGGTTATAAATATTGGGCTGATATAATAGGTGAGCTCCGGGATTTGGAATATGTGGATTTAGGAATATATGTAGATTCACATATGAAGGAAATAATGTTGTCAAAGACATCCAATAAGCAGGTGATTTTTTACAACGGATATAATAACAGATATGCAACACAATTACTTAATACAGCTATTGCGCATTATCCAAATCCTATGAAAGTTACAGATGCAGGGCAGTATGGAAGCACAATGAAATATGAATATAACGGAAATGACATTGATTTAAATGATGATACCAGGCAAACGTTAGGCCAGATTCCGGTAATAGAAGTAGGATCATATGATGATTTACAGCAGACGATTAATAAACTGAGTGACACAACGGAAGATTTGTGTATAAGTTTATGGAAAGAATGTGCAGAATTTGATTGTAGTTTACTTTCTAAGTTTAAGAAATTAAACACTTTAACAATTGTCAAATCAGGACAATACATGGAATATGGTCCGGGGCGATATAAACTCGCTGAATTAAAAAATACTGATAAAATAACAGAATTGCCATATCTTAAGGTTATTAACCTGGGTGCATGCAAAGCGGATATATCTTTTTTGAAAAATCTCAAAGATTTAAGAGAACTAGCTATGTATGCATGCGATATAACCGGAATTAGTGCGATTGGAAAAATCGAAAATCTTACAGAATTGAAATTATTTCAAACAAGTTGTGGAAATATCAAAACTGAATTTGCTTCGACAGAAGGTAACAATTTTAAAAATTTGAAATATTACAGGTACTATGGAGATGAAGAGAATATGGCAATATTAGAGTATATGCCTAATCTTAGAACATTATCCGTTATTTCAGACATACCGGATTTAAGTATCTTAAAGTGTTGTAAAGAGCTGGAAAATATAAATATTGATTCACTTAAGGATAAAACCTACGACATAAAGGATATAGCCTCTCTAAGTAAATTGAAGACAATTGCCATAAGATATGGAAAAATAATTAATGCTTCAGAGATACTAAATATGCCTGATATAGTGTCAGTAGTACTTCCTAAGGCTATTAATAATATTGATAGCACGACAGTAAATAATATGTTAATTAAAAGTTCATCAGTAAATAATAAATTGTCAATGTTTGCGATTATAAACGGTCCCGACGCAAATTACACGCAAGATGATGTGGCTAAGTTTGATAAAGAAAATCTAAAATCATTATATGATGAAGGGATATATGATGGTCTTGTACAGGTAAGAATCACAAGTCGGTATGCGAAATTAGAGAAGTCGTTTGAGGAGACCTGGTCAGAAATTCAAAATAAATAATTTATTTAACGGAGGATAACAGTATGAGTGATTATTCAAAAAAATGTAAGAGCACAGCAATATCAATTATTATAATTGGTTCAATTGCGGTAATTATTCTGGCAGTTGATAAAGCTAAAGGGATGGATTATTACGAGAGTGAATTCGATATAAAGGTATTCTTTACTTGGCTAATATTAGGGGCTGTCTTCATCGATTTCTTTTCGTCGATACTATTTGCAATGGCGGAACTATTGGAAAACGTGGCGAAAATTTCATATGCTCAAGCTGCTTCGAATGCAAATTCAGGATTGAATAATGCAAGTATAGCATACCAAAAGGATTCAATTCTCAATAACGGCGGTTGGAAATGTGACAAGTGTGGCAGGGTAAATGCAAGTTATATCAGTACTTGTGTTTGTGGAGAAGCAAGACCCAGTAAATAGCTAAAAAAGAAATGATTGCAAAAACAAAAACACATAATAATCATCTTTTGCGGTGATTGCTATGTGTTTTTGTTTTTTATATAATTACATGGTAAAATAAAGAAAAAATGCTTAGTGTAGATGAAAAGTTTATCAGAATTAAAAATAAATTGTCAAATGATAATATGGAATTTACAAATAAAAAGCCAGAATCTCCTGGATTGGGTTATCAAAGTATTATATTAGTTTTTGTATATGTAGTTGCTTGTGGAATTGGCTGGTATATTCATTTATAAGTAGGAGAGAAAGTGATTTGTACAAGAAAAG
>JBJEME010000067.1:0-58470 GCA_051879515.1 Lachnospira sp.
ATTAAATGAACCAGCCAACGTTGCTTTATATTACTTTGGAATATATACTGCCTGCGAATAAATATCCTCATATCTTTGTTTAAACAGAGTAAGATTTCTGGTTACGTCTCCCCTTGCAGGATCTGCAATATACACCACATCCTCAGTAAGATTATACCCTTTAATTACCACGCAGTGCTCCGGTGATTTCCATGCGTATTCCTCTCCTTCAAAGGTAAATGTTTCCTTTATCTGTGGCTCCTTCATATCCATTGTATTCCAAATAACAACAGGCATCCCTTTTGAAACCAGTCTGAGAATGTCATTAAAGTCAGAACCGCTTATATCCTCCGCCTTCCTTGATATTCCATTTGCCTCAAAATATTTATTTGCCGCCTCTGCAATTGGCCTTGCATAGCATCCCCGCCCCGAATTATCTCTCGGGTTGCCATGGAACATTTCCCAGAAATTACCGTTGCCCTTTGTAAGATAAATATCTGCCATTTCCTCTTTTGTGACATCATATCCATAATATCTTAATACTATTGTAAGAGAAGTAATCTCACAACCTGTTGGAAGTTCCGGATTCTGCAGGATATTATCAACACTGATAAGTGCGTAATCGGGTAATTCTTCATTATTGGATTCTCCCCCTTCTGATCCGTTATTTCCCGTGTCAGAATCCTCCTTATCTCCATTGCCTAAAACATTAGATGCAGTCACATCTTTACTTATAATACCTGTCTTTAAAAAAATAGCATTAAGTGTGAACCCAAATATTAAAATTCCTATAAAAACTATTAATGTAATTATACCCGAACCTGATTTTTTCATAAAAAATTCTCCTAAGAATACCTGCTTTAAAAATATGCGCATATATTATTATTTCCGTATAGAAACCCTATATATGCGCATGAGTTGTATTAATAAATACCTGATATTTAATTATTAAATAGCATATCCTTTGTTCTTTATAACATCAATTACTTCGTCTACATACTTATCACACAGTTCATCAGAACCGGCTTCCACCATTACTCTGACTACCGGCTCAGTTCCACTTTCACGCACAAGAATCCTTCCGTCATCCCCAAGTTTTTCTTCAACTGCCTTCACTGCTGCAATAACGTCTGCGTCATTCTGTGCTGCGGTTTTATCTGTGACACGAATATTCTTTAACACCTGTGGATATATAATAAGAGGTGCGCAAAGCTCACTCATTTTCTTCTTCTTTGCTATCATAACCTCCATCATCTTAATTGCAGTTATGAGTCCATCACCTGTAGTTGCATACTTAGAAAAAATAATGTGTCCTGACTGCTCTCCGCCTATTCTGTAGCCATTCTCAGACATACACTCGTACACATACTTATCTCCGACCTTTGTCTTTTCATATTCAATTCCTGCAGCGTCAAATGCCTTATAAAGACCGAAATTAGACATAACAGTTGTTACAACCTTATTGCCAACAAGCTTATCTCTTTCTTTCATATAACAGCCGTATACATATAAAATGTGATCACCCGATACCAGATTTCCGTTCTCATCAATACAGAGGCACCTGTCTGCATCTCCGTCAAAAGCAAAGCCTACATCAAGATGTTCTCTCTTTACAAGATTGGCAAGTCCTTCGATATGTGTAGAGCCACAGTCAGTATTAATATTGGTACCGTCCGGCTCTGCATTTATAACATAAGTCTTAGCGCCAAGCGCGTCAAATATGCTCTTTGCCAAAGTCCACGCACTACCGTTTGCCGCATCAAGACCTACTCTCATGCCTTTGAATGAGTATACACCAAGGCTCATAAGATATCCCATGTATCTGTTACGTCCTGCGGCGTAATCCACAGTACAGCCTATTTTCTCCTTTGTAGCATAAGGAAGCTCACCTGTCTCTCCATCAAGATACTTTTCAATCTCATCAATAACATCCTCACGCATTTTCTCACCCTTGTCATTGATAAGCTTTATTCCATTATCATAAAACGGATTGTGACTTGCAGATATCATAATTCCACAGTCAAAATCCTCTGTCCTTGCCACATAGGAAACACTTGGAGTAGTGGTGACATGAAGTAAATACACATCAGCACCTGAAGCTGTAAGTCCGGCAACAAGGGAATATTCAAACATATAACTGCTTCGTCTTGTATCTTTCCCGATTACGACCTTCGCCTTACCGTCTTCATGATTCTTTCCATAGAACCATCCTAAAAATCTTCCGACTTTAAATGCATGGTCAACTGTAAGACTGACATTAGCTTCTCCTCTGAAACCGTCTGTACCAAAATACTTTCCCATCACATACTCCTTTATTTATCTTATATTTATCTCAATTATTTCTCATATCCGTTAGGATTGTTTTTCTGCCATCTCCATGAATCCTCGCACATTTTGTTAAGATCCCTCTCTGCCTTCCATCCCAGTTCTCTTTCAGCCTTAGAAGCATCACAGTAGCAGGTGGCAATGTCTCCCGGTCTTCTGTCCTTGATTACATACGGAATCTTTACCCCTGATGCAGCTTCAAAGCTCTTCACTATATCCAGCACAGATGACCCTTTTCCTGTGCCGAGATTGTAAATTGCAATTCCCGGATTCTGTTTTAGCTTCTCTATTGATTTAACATGTCCTATTGCAAGATCAACAACATGAATATAATCTCTGACACCGGTTCCGTCCGGAGTGTCATAGTCATCGCCAAATACACCGAGCTGTTTTAGTTTTCCAACCGCAACCTGTGTAATGTAAGGCATAAGGTTATTAGGTATTCCATTAGGATTCTCCCCAATCAAGCCACTTTCATGTGCTCCAATCGGATTAAAATATCTCAGAAGAATCACATTCCACTCTGGATCTGCTTTCTGGATATCCATAAGAATTTCCTCAAGCATCCCTTTTGTTTTTCCGTATGGATTGGTAATCATACCCTTAGGGCATTCCTCGGTAATAGGCACAAAAGCAGGATCCCCATAAACCGTCGCAGATGATGAGAAAATAATATTCTTTACACCATGCTTTCTCATTACATCAAACAACACCAGTGAACCGGAAATATTATTCATGTAATACTCCAAAGGTTTGGCAACCGACTCTCCAACTGCCTTTAATCCTGCAAAATGAATTACAGATTCAAACTTCTCATTATCAAATATCTGATTCAGTGCCTCTTCATCATTAATATCAGCCTCATAAAATCTGACAGGCTTACCTGTTATCTGTTCTACTCTTTTTAATGACTCTTTGCTTGAGTTCACAAGATTATCTACAACAACAACCTCATATCCAGCATTCTGCAATTCAACAACCGTGTGGCTGCCAATATAACCGGCTCCACCTGTAACAAGAATAGCCATACTTCCTACCTCCATTATGTATTAGCCCAGCATCTTCTCCTCTGACCAAATCTCAACCTCATATTTGTTTGATTTATTATACCTCTTACGAAGATTCTTTAACTGTTTCAGATATTCCATTGTAACTTTTCCTGAAAGCTTAGATTCGCCCTCAGTTCTCTGCTGAAACTTATAAGGAATCTCAATTACCTTGCTGTATGTCCCCATAGCAAGAACTTCTACCATAATCTTCCATCCGATTGGCTGCAGGTCAGCATTCTCTATAACCTCTCTCTTAAACATAAACAAACCACTGGTTGGATCAGAAATCTTACGGAGACATGGAAGCATCATCTGTCCAATCTTTCTTGCTGTACCTGACACAAACTTTCTGTACCAGTTAAGACCGCCATCATCTCCACCGGGAATAAGACGACTTGGAATACAGAAATCGGCACCACTTTCCATGGCTTTGTACATATATTTTAAAACAATTGGAGGGTGCTGAAGGTCTGCATCCATACATGCCATATAATCACCCTTAGCCAGCTTAAATCCCTTAAGAACAGCTGTTGCAAGACCTGTCTCACCAACTCTGTGCTCCATTCTTACTGCAGGGAAATCCTTTGCCACCTCCATAATTACATCCGGTGTATCATCCTTGCTGTCATCTATAAATAAAATCTCGTAATCTATTCCCTTAAGCGCCTCGTCAATCTGAGTAACAAGGTTTCTTATGTTCTTTCCTTCGTTGAATGTAGGTACTACTACTGATAACATTTTAAAATCTCCTTTTTCTTAAATGTACTGTCCGCATATTTGCGAAGTACTATACTATGATGAAAACTTGCGTGAGTTGCAAAGCAACGCAACAAGTCCACAAGTAAAAATATTATATCTCTTTTCGTATTATTATACAATCTCTAAGTTTTACAAAAGCATTAACCAGACTTTACAACAGCCTCAAAATAATTACAACAGCCAGTGGTGTTTATTATACCAGAACAGAGTCATGTATATTTCCAACGCCATAAGAATCCCCATTACAGTCCACCTTACTACTCTGCTCCTGCCTGAAAGCAAATCATACAAGCCAATGTATGCCACATAAGTTCCAATTATGAATCGTGGAGTACTCATAACATCTGAACAAAGCGGCACCAGTAAAGATATAATTCCAAATATACCCATAGAAACCCGATTTTTCTTAATCATATATCCGTATAACACAAATGCGGCAATGCAGAACCATCCCCAGAATACATATCTTAACTCCTTGAGTCCAAAGCAGGCCCTGAAAAGCACTTCAAACACCGGGAACATATTATTCTCACGCCATGCAATCTGCACATGCAGGAATGCAAATGCATCTCCACAAAATCCGTAAAGAAATGCCATATATGCAAATATTCCTAGTGGACATAAAAGCACCGAAAAAAGCCATACCGGACGTTTAAATATCTCAGAAATAACACCCGTGAAATTCTTAAAAAATGCCTTTACCTCTTTATTCTTATCTTCGCAGTAAACAAAATACATCTCTGTCACCAGTGCAAAAACCAGTGTACATCCCACTATTCTGGTGGCACTGGCAAGCGCTGCACACACGCCTGCAATGACAAACTTCCTTTTAACAGCAAAGTAAAAAAATGCTGCTATGCATGCAATAAATAACCCTTCAGTGTATGTGGAATTACAATAAAACGCATACGGTGTCATAAAAATAACCGTTCCCATAAGCCACACATTACACTTTGATTTATCCAAAGCCGTAGCCTCAACAGTCTTAACAGCAAAAAATGAAGCCAGAAATATACACACATTTGAGATAATCATTCCCAGCACATAAGTGGGAATATATCCACCGGTTATAAATCTTAAAAACATTCCTATCAGACTGTAGAGCGGAAAAAAAGCCCAGTTAGCCTGTGGATCATAATCCGTTGGGAACGTGTAACCATTTTCAATAATATACTTATAGTGAGCCGCATCCCACACATTGGTAACGCTGACGATATCCGTTCCGTGAGCCGTGCCAAAGAATAATGTGTGGACAGGAACACATATAAGCAGGACAATTCTTGATATCAGAAACACAATTCCCAGCTTCAGTAAAATATTCAGATTCGATTGATCCTTACTGATTTCCATATCTTTCCTCATTATCATAAAATAGTATTAGGTGATTGCGAAGCTCACTTCTTTCACAACGCTTTAATTACCGCGATTATATTGGCAGGAACACTGGCTACAACAGGAATTATAATTAATGTGAGCGCCAATCCGGCAAACAGGACAAGATAAATTACCTCAGCGCATTTCTCACACCATACCGGAGCTTTGACTTTACGGAAATGTTTAATTGTTTTGTAAACTACAATAATAATAATTCCTATAATAGTAATTAAAAATCCAATATTTCTGCCCTTTGCATCAAAGGTAAGCACAACTTCATTGTCTCCGGCATCAAGCTTAACAAGCGTAAACATACCGGCAACATTATAAGCCTCTGATTCTCTTCCATTTACAGTCACAGTCCAGTTGTCTTCATTATAAATCACAGGAATAATCAGGTATCCATTACCATCAGCACTTTCATTGGCACCATTTCCTGACACCCTGACTGTTACACTTGATGAAGTGTTCGAAACCTCACACTGCTCATTTTCCCTGTATGACTGGCACAATTCGTCAAGCTTATTCATATCAATTCCACCCATGCGGACACGGGCGGCTCTTTTGGCGTCTTCATCCAGATAGTCAACCCTCACAGTAATCTCCTCGTCTTCAAATATTCCGAGATAAATAAGCTTATTATTGTAGTCGGTTGCATAATCTGTGTTATTTGTATCGCCAAGAGTAGGAACAAGTACTTTTTCTCCATTGATACTTATATTCACGTTATGGAAAATGTCCGTAGCATTGGAATCTCTTCCTGTTTTGTTATTCCTGTCATCAATCTGAATATAAAGAGCATTCTTTCCATTAACATATACTGTGTATTCCTCAGCATTTCCATTATCTTGTTTAACAGGCTTGGCATAATACGGTCTGGCGATATTCTCGCTATCACCCGACATTGCTTTATAAAATGCATTGTGAAGATCAATCCAGCCAGCTTCGGATAAATCCTTTCCAATCAGCGAAGAATCCACATACATGCCAAATGGCAGCTGATAATTGGCAGAATATAATTTATAATCTCCTGACTCCCTCTCAAGGGTGTACAGTTTTTCATCTAACGGGTTCCGGTTCACAGCTTCTGTAACATGGTACAAAGAATTGGTAAACACCGTTCCACCTGAATCAAGCAACCATAAAAAATACTTTGAATAGCCCCAGTTTACTGAATAATCCTGTGTATCAGCAAGAAGTGCCGCAGTAAAGCTTGACTGTGCTCCCCTTGACAGGATAAGTGGATAATTAGCATTGAGGCTTATATCAGGATTCACAATTCTGTCTGTTGCTGACTCAGTTATATCCAGTTCTTCCTTAACCTGATTGGTAAGCTGGACGTAATCTCCATACTGATATGGTGAAAATTCATAAAATTTAGGTGTTCCAATAAGGGCAAATGCTGCAAAGAACAATTCTGCTCCGGTAATACACATAAGAGCACGGACATTTACTCTGTTCTTTTTTATCACAAACACCACGGAATAGAAGATTAGCATAACCAGCATTTCAGCCACAATTACCCAGAAAGCAGATTTTTCCGTTGAAATCGGTAACCATTGGTACACCAGTGTGTAAATCACGCATGCTGCAACGGCTGTTAACGCAGGAAGCCGGATTTTACCTTCTGCTTTAGAATACATTTTCTCAATATATCCTGCTGCCAGAAAAAGGATTGTAAAGGCAACCATATATCCATTTCTCAATGTATATCCGTTATATGAACCAAAATGCCAGAAAAGGTTGGTACCCTCACAAAATACCGGTGCAAGCACCAGAACCAGCATTGATATATTGAATATAAAATTCTTCTTATCAGTTTTATAATTATACTTTATCAGTCCACAGATAATAATTACTATAAACAGAGCCATTCCAAAAAGCATAATCATTCTCTGAAATGCCCCCAGTCCAACGCCCCTCATTGTCGCACTTCTTATCCAGCTCAAATACTGCTGTACTATGCTTTTATTGCCACTGCCCGCGGCATTTCTCTGAGAAGTCATAAGCTGCATAAATACCGGAACTAACACGAAAGCGGACAGACTGATACCGGAAGCTGTTCCTATTCCAATGCTCCAGCAGACACTCTTTCTCTTATCCTTTGAAATATCAGTAAATAACCTGATTCCTACATACATAAACACATATATAAGTGACATTGCACCCAGATAGTAATTTATTATAAAGAACAGCCCTGTCATAATCACATAAAACAGCTTTTTGCCGGTTTTTACAAGGTGATCGCATGCCATTATAAGCAATGGGAACAACGCCACGATATCCATCCATGGAGTAAAGCATGAACTATATGCAAGCACATATCCGCTGAAGGAATACATAACTGCCAAAGTTACCTTCATTCCATAACCCATTTTCTTATATTTGTAATTAAGAAGTGCAAACATGGAAACTGCCATGCACTCCATCTTAATCATTGTAAGAACAGTAAGGAACTCAAGAATATAGCTTCTTGGTACAAAATACAGAATAAGATTAAAAGGTGTAAGCATAGAGAATGCTGAAATACTCATAGATACATTAGTTCCAAGACCGGTATACCAGTCAAACCACAGAGAAGCCTTTCCATGCATCCAGTCCCACAAATGACAGTACAACGGTGCTACCTGCTGCATATTATCAAAGAATACAATTCTCTCACTTCCAAATGGCCATATCCCTTTTATTATGAGAATAACCGATGCTGCTGCCAGGGTAATCATGCCCGGGAATGCATATCTCAACACATTTTTTAGAATCTTCTTTATATTCATATCTATATAATCCTTTCGTAATCTGCAACTGTTTTACTCAGCGTTAACCGATATACTCCACAGTCCAAAATCAACCCCGCTATTATTTTTTTCAAATCCTACAGAAAAAAGTTCCCCGTCTTTTATTGAAACTTCTTTCCCTGAAAATGTGTATAATCCTGATTTGTTGAAGCTGCCAATACACACGTCATTAATATATACGTAAACCTCATCATTTCCGGTGTAATCATTTATCTGAAATTTTACACAAACATTTCCATCTATTCCGTCAGACAGATAATAAAGCTTAGCAGTATCTTTTTCCATATGAACGCCATTCTTATTACGTCCGTAAAGCTTCCATCCGTCACCGTAACGCCTGCACACATTGTGCTCAAACAATTGATTATTATCATCCTTATTCTCTGTACAGTATTCTGTTGTTCCTGACCTGTATGACAGTTTGCCATAGCCTGGCCAGCTCTTAAGTTCATGTGTTATATAATACATTCTGTATTCTACCGGAACCTTTGGTTTTATGCTTAAATACAGAATCATCAGATATGCCACAATCATTACTGCACAGACCATATATATTAAAAGCTTTAAATACAGCCTATCTTTCTTATTAACATTTTCTTTATCGCCCATAATAAATCCCTATACTGATAAAATTATACATCCTGAAAATGTATTTCTGTTTTGAAACTGAGTCATCATCATATACACAATATTATTAGGACAACCCCGTAATCCGGGATTGCCCCATAACTATACCCTGGTCACAATAATAGTACCGTGTCCCTTTATTATAATATTTCTTTTGCCTGCAGCTACAAAAAAACTCTCTCCTGCTTTGTACTGCATAATCTCTTCATAATCATCTGCTTCGATTGTTCCCTCGCCATCAATAATTATAAATGAGACAAAGGAAGCCTCATCCACAGGTACATGAACCTCATCCACAAGGGAATATTTGAAGCATTCAAAGTATTTACACTGTACAAGTCTTTCAATTGTAAAATGCTCATTACGGCTTATTATTATCTCGCTTTTAGTATCCTTAGTATATTGAGATGTGTCCACTACATCTAAAGCCTTAGAAACATGCAGTTCCCTCAGATTGCCGAATTTATCCCTTCTGTCATAGTCATACATTCTGTATGTACTGTTGGAATTCTGCTGAATCTCACAGATAAGTATTCCTGCACCGATGGCATGTATGGTTCCTGCCTTAACCATTACCACATCGCCCGGTTTAACTTCAATTTTATTAAGTATCTCAGTAATAGTATTATCCCTTATTCTTTGTTCAATCTCTTCTTTTGATGACTGCCTTGACAATCCACAGTATAAGTATGCCCCCGGCTCAGCATCTATAACATACCACATCTCATTCTTGCCGTATTCATTCTCATGTTCAAGGGCATATTCATCATCCGGATGTATCTGAATGGACAATGCCTGCTTTGCATCTATAAATTTTATAAGGATAGGGAATCTGTCCTGTGCCTGGCACTTCCAGCCCAGTGCATCCTTTCCAATCATCGTCAGATAATCATTAAAAAGCATTCCCTTATATCTTCCTGTGGCAATACGGCTCTGACCGTCAGGGTGAGCTGATAATTCCCAGCTTTCGGCAATAACATCATACTCACATACCTTGCCATACCGCTCTCTCAATGTTGTTCCTCCCCACAGATTGTCCTTAAAAGCCGGATCAAGCTTAACAATTGGGTTGGCGTCCATCTTTACATAGCTGAAATCTATCGGCTGTTCCTGATTGTAAACCTTTATAAGATCACTTTCCACGATGTTGTCACCAATACCAATTTCAATCATTACAACATTCTTGTCAGTGCGGTTAACAGCCTTATGCTTTACTCCAATTGGAATAAAAACACTCTCAAATCTGTTATAATCTGCCGTCTGTGGTCCAATCGTAATAGTAACCGTTCCCTCGACAATAGACCAGTGCTCGGTTCTCATCTCATGCTGATGGAGACTCATTCCCATTCCGGGGAAAATTGTAATCTTTTTAACTTTATATCCATGGGAATAATTGAGGATTTCACTTATTCCCCATTCCTTGTATGATACCCTGTTGTACGCAAAATATGACTCATATCTTTCCATATTATCACGCATAATCTGCTTTATATTATCAACAGATTTCTTGGCTGTAACATAAACAGCATCCTCAGTATTTACCACTACAACATCTTTGATGTCATTGGCTACAACAAGCTGTTTATCTGCATAATTAATAACCGATACATTGTCACAATCATTCTTGATTACAAATATCTCATCGCCTTTATTGTTTCCTTCTTCCATATCAAGGACATTGCCAATATCCTTCCAATGAAATCCAGCCTCTACTACCTTTATGTCTGTTGCCTTCTCCAGCACCAGTTTTTCGATGCTTCCCTCCGGAATGTCCTTCATGACTGCCTCGTTAAAACGGACACTTCTCCTTATCGCCGGAACTTTTCTTTTAGCGGATTTACAGGCATTAAACAACTCTGGTGCGACTTCTTTTACAAGATTAACCATCTCTCCTGCGTAAAACACCAAAATTCCTGTATTCCAAAGATATCCTTCCTCATAGCCATACGAGATATATCCCCCAGTCTCACTCTCATCGAGATCAATCTTAGGGATAAATTCTCTTACTGCCTCTTCGTCACGCAGTATATATCCGTAGTTATCTGTTCTGCTTTCCGGTCTTGCACCAAATATTACTATCTTACCTGTCTTGGCAAGCTCCTTTGCTCTAAGCACATCATTCTTGTACTGGTCTCCCTCGATAAGATTATCTGCATTTACGACTATAACCATCTCTGTCTGGTTACTAAAAAGAGTTCCCAGCGTTACAGCAGCCGCTGTTCCTTTGGCAACTCCTTCCAGGATAACCCGGTACCTGAGGCCCTGAAAAGCCTTCATCTGTCCGGTTACAATGTGCCTGTATGCCTCATTAGTAACAATAATAAATTCATCGCAAAATGGCATATTTCGAACGACCGTCTCCTGTAACAGGGAACGGCCTTCCTTAATATTCATGAACTGCTTTGGGAACTGTCTCCTGGACAGAGGCCACAAGCTGTCCCCACTACCACCTGCTAATACAACACATTTCATAATTAAAAAGCCTCATATTTTCAATGTATTTTATATTTCAGCCAAATTCTTTAGTCTGTATTAAACAATTAATAATTAGTTTCCTGCCCTCTGGGAACTATTTCTGCTCGTCTCTGTTGCTGAGGTTCCTGATTCGGGCGCTTTTGATTCAGTTGGTGATTCTGTTTCGCTTGATGAATTATTCTCACCTGATTTACTTTCCGTCACAGATTCTGTTTCAGAAGGATTCTGACCTTTTGGAGTTTCCTTCTCTGAAGATGAAGGTGTAGTTGTCTCACCGGACTTGCTCTCTGAACCAGTCTTCTCTTCTGAGTTAGAAGTTTCTTTGACAGTTTCTGATGGAGTTTCTGATTCATTCTTTTCAGTTGCCTGTGTTCTTTCTGGAACTGTAGGGGCTAATTCCAATGGAACTGTCTGTCCCGGTGCAACTGTTGGCGCCTTACTTGCTGATGTATTACCGTCAGACTGTGTTGCTGCCACAGTTTCCTTGGAAATATCTTTTGTCTCTGATTCTGATGATAACTTTTTATCAGTTTTATGACTCATCGCCAACGCTACCACAACTACAATTGCTATCGTTGCAATCAGAACACTGCCTGCGCAGTATGAGATAATCTTTCGCATTTTGAGCGTAAGTGATGGGAACAACTTTAATAAAAATGCTGTTACAAAATTTTCTTTTTCCTCGTGAGATTCTGCTTCCGATCTATTCTCCTGATCTTTGACAGCTTCGGCTCCAGCTTCACTCTCTTCAGCTTCTTCACCGTTGCCATTTACCACAGCACCTTCAAGCTTTATTCCCAAAAGAACTGCCCTTGCCTCAGCAATAATACTTCCTATAAATGCACTGTCAACATTAAGCATTTCCTCAATCGCGTCAATTGAATTCATCTCATATGCGTACAGCTGCACCATTACTATCTGAATAGGTGTAAGCTTTTTAAAACGCGCGGATGCCTTTTTTAAATAAGCAGGATTTTTAAATGCCTTGGCATCAGATTTAAAAGTTTCAAGAAACTCCTCATCCTCTCTAATTCTGTCAAATTTATATTCATAAATAGTACCTGTCTCGCTCACTCCTCCTGAAACCTTGGAATATAAATAAACTGATGTCAGCGTTGCAATATGTCTGTGTACATTTTGTCCTTCAGTAAATGTATCCAGATTCTTGCAGATGAACGATAGCGCATTCTTTGTAAGATTCTTTGCCTGAGCCTCATCATGGGTAACAGAATATGTCAGTCCAAATACTTCCTCCTGTATTTCCATTGCCAGTTCCTGCTTTGTTGCAGTTCCTTCAATCACACAATTTATTAACTCTATCAACTGATCATCATTCAAACTCATTGTGATTATCTCCTTTTTCAAAGTGTTATTTATAATAATCATATAGTATTGTTTATACCATTTGTCTACAATCCTAAACAGTGTACCACATTTTTTTATAAAAGTCACTACTAATGTAACCACGCGCTGATATCCACTGGCCCGGTGATGCCCGGAACTGTTCCACTGGAAGTGAACTGCCACATATCAAATGAGCCCGAATATGTAAATTTGCTGCTATACTGCGCCATCCATATCCAGCATCCCGTATTTATATCTGAAACATTTATACAATTAGTCAGCCAGTCTTTATTAGCATAAACCATAGCAGAATAACCTGCTGACTTTACCGTACTGCAAAATGCGTTTATTATTGATGTGCGTTCCGACATAGACAGCTTATCAGCTCTCCCCGCTCCACTTTCCGAATCCTCAACATCAATGATCAGCGGAAGAGTAACATTGTACGGCTTACATAAATTAACAAGAAGGCTTGCTTCATCAACAGCTTCTGCTGTATTTATTGCGGAAGAATAGATATATACTCCAACCTTAAGTCCTGCTGCTGTAGCATTATTAATATTCTGCTCAAAGTAGCTGTCCCTGGAGAGACGTCCGGTTGAATATCCCCTGTAAGCAGCCCTGATAATAGCATATTCTATTCCTGAATCCTTGACAGCCTTCCAGTCTATATCCCCATTATACTTAGACACATCTATAACTAATGTTGAGGATAATATGCCCTGACCGTTAAAATAATACTGTCTGCCATCAATATTGTTCCAGCCTGTAACCGGTGTCCCCGATTTAAAATAGTACTTATTGTTGTTTATTGTCTGCCATCCTGTAGATGCAATTATCCTGCTTTCCTTTTCAGCTTCCAGTGTCATAAGAGTATAGTTTTTCTTGTCGGAAGAAGGGATGGACTCCTCCTCTGCTATACTGCTTTCTTCTTCCTTTGTAGCCTTTTCCTGCAGAGTTTCAGTCGCATCCTGCTGGTCCTTACCTGTTTCTTCTTCCACGTCATCTGCAACAGTCTCATTTACAGACGCTGCAGGCGTGTCTTCCTTTTCCACCAAAAAACCGGTAATAACTGTAATTGTCTCACATACATCTGATGCATTTCCGGTACTGTATACCGCTCCGATATATTCCTTAATTTCCCCGGACATATTTACATATATTGTATCCGTTTTAAACCGGGAATATTCCTCGTCTGTGAAAGCCATCTCCACCGACTCTTTTATGGTATATATATTCCTGTCATTTTTCATTGCAAAAACAGATACCTCTGTTGTGGTTTGTCTTTGTGTTTCCGTCTCTTTTTCTGTTTCTGCCGGTCTTTTCTGAGTTGCTGCCTGTGATTGGTTTTTGTTCTTGACGTCCTCGCTTGCAGTTTTATTATCAGAAATAATATTTTTCATTACATCATTATTTACAGTGTAATCCTTATCTTTAGCGCCTTCTGTCAAAGTTCCGGTGGATATTTCGTATTCATCCGGCTGGTATTCATTCTCTTCCCTGTTTGTATTATCAGTCACATCCTCATCAGATACTGCCGTAACTTCTTCCATTGCTGCCACCTCAATATCCCCTGAACTATTATGTTTCTTTGCCATTCCGTTTACCATAATCAGGAAAGCTGCACACGCTGCGATTGTCATTATAACAGACACTGCCGGCACATACCTTAAATACTTATTTCGAGGGGGGTTCTGCTCTATTTCAATAAGCTCTATCAGTTCAATCTGCTCTATCTGCTCTATGTCTATTAGTTCTATTTCCTCTACAGTATTCAAGGCTGGTGCATTATTATCTGCACCAGCCTCATTTTCAGAAATATTTATTTTATTATTCTTTGTTGTAAAATATTTCCCAAGTAGCTTTTTCACAAATGTGCCTTCTTCCTGTAATTATTGACATAATCATGTGTTTGCAAACGCCCTTTTTTACACAGAACATGTGAAAAACAGGCAGGTATAAATAAAAATGTTTCATACGCAGGTACTTTGGAGCCCTCGGTACTTAGGCTCTAATATTTAGAGCCTTATGTACCGCTAGGAGCGACAAGTAGCGCGAGCGTGCCTGCGTATGAATATTTTTAATTTATACCGCATGGCTTGGATGTTCGCTATTAACAGATTACTATCATGTATTCCGGTTGAGAATCAGTCGTAATAATGCTTAAAGTATGCTCTTCCAAATATCGCCCATGTATCCTTAAATGCTCTCCACATATCCTTAACCGTTATTCTTTGAGTACCGGAATCTCTTACATATACTACTTCCACCGGCATCTGGGCAATCTTAAAACCTCTCCTGTGAACGGCAACCAGCAGTTCAATGTCATAAGCAAAGCCAGATGTCCTAATAAGATGTGCCACCGGTTTAAGTGCCTCAGTCTTAAACACCTTTAATCCCGTCTGAGTATCCTTAACATTCAGATGGAATAAAAATAACAGCATAATGTAATAACCCATGCTGATTATTTTTCTTTTAAGCGGATAATCAAGCTTAGAATCCTTATGAAACTTACAGCCTATTACAACGTCTGCATTATCTGAAAACATTTTCTCAAGATAACCTTCCAGCTGTGCGGGATTCAGTTCTAAATCAGCATCGACAAATGCAATGTATTTACCCTCTGCCTGTGAAATTCCGGAAATAATCGCATTGCCTTTACCTCTGTTTTTATCAGAGCTTACAAGTCTGACGCGGGAATCCTGTCTGCACGCCTTCAGTATCTCACTTTTTGTATTATCCCTGCTGCCGTCATTAACTGCTATTATCTCTAAATCCGGAGCAAATTTCTCAACAATGGACAAGGTACTTTTTATACTGTTATATATTAACTTCTCTTCATTGTAAGCAGGCATTATTATTGATAAACGACCTTCAAGCTTCACTATACCGCTCCTTAAATTTTACTTTTTAAACACTTTATAATAGTGGTGTCCAACTCTGTCTTTTTCCGGAGGAAGCTGCATATAATCTCCAAAAGCGTGGGTGAGCACCTCATGATATTTATATGGCACCCTAAACTCATACTTTCCAAATTGTGCCATAACATAGTCATCAAACCACTCCCTCTTAAATACGTCTATTGCGCCTCCGGTAAGCCACTGTATACATCCAACATATTTGCTTGTATCATAATCCTTAAATCCTGCGAGCTTTTCCAGTTTGTTCTGAAAATAATCCTTCCCGCGAAGTTTTGCATAATAAAACACAGGTACCTTCAAAATCTTTTTTAATGTTGAACGGGTATACTCAACTGCATAATGCTTTCTTGTTGCCTGATAACAAAATGATGATAATCTGTCACCCTTTCGTCCGTTTTTAAGGGCTTCCTTCCATGTATTTCCAAGTCCGTCAAATGGATAAATATCAACAAACACTCCCATTCCATAGGGTTCTTCATTATCCATTACAATCTCATATCTGTCGTCGCTGATTCTGGAAATCATATATGGATATTCTCTACACACATCTCTGTTAAACAATTTAAGATGCCCATATTCCCCAATATGCGCCGTCATGTATTTTAGAAACGCCTCATAATCCTTTCTCGGCATCATAATATCCACATCATCATCCCACGGAATATAATCTTTATGTCTTATCGCACCTATAAGTGTGCCATATACAAGAAAATATCTGAAGTTATTCTCTTCACAAATATCTGCAATTATCTTTAAAACTTCAAGTGAAACATCCTGTGTTTCCCTAATGGTCAAAGGCGTTCTGGTTTCCCTGTTCTGTGATATATATTTTTTCATAATCTTACCTTTCAAATAAATGAAAATATGCACCCGGCATGACGCCTCTTAAGCATTGTCAATCAAGAGATTTTAAAATATCTACTGTTCTTGTAATTCCTGATTTAATATCATAATGAGCCTTCCAGCCCAGTTTATTAAGTCTGGCGCTTTCTAACCTTGCCTTTGTTGCTTTGCTGTAGCCGGCACTCTCCACCTCATCAGGAATCTCAAACACAACCTTCTTACCTGCCGTTTCAGCAATAACTGCCGCCAGATCCTTTAACATTATGTCTGATGCATCATCTGCAATATTGTAAGCCTCTCCATTTTCACCGCTAAGAAGCACAGTAAGAAGACCCTCAACGGCATCTGATACGTAGGTATATGAATAATACTGTGTTCCTGCACTTTTTAGTACAATATCTTCCCCGGCTATTGCCTTCCTGATAAACTGGGAAATCGCCTTTGTATCTGACATCAGCATTGTAGGCCCATACGAACGTGTAAGTCTTGGAATAACCACATCCAGCTCCTTTTGCTTCCTATACGCCTGGCATAATGCCTCACCACACCTCTTGCTTTCAGGATAACCTGCTCTCATTGTGTTGCAGTTGATATATCCGCAGTAATCCTCGTCAAATTTCTCCACATCACCACGATTTTCTCCATAAATCTCGTTGGAGGATGCAAATGCGAATCTCTCCGCATCATGCCTGACTGCAAAATCAAGCATATTATTAGTTCCTATAATATTAGTTGTAACTGTACCTATAGGATCTGTGGCATATGCTACCGGATGAGTATTACTTGCCATATGAAGGACATACTCAACCCTGCCGGCATCCTCCATGACAAGAGGCATATTAATATCATGTGAGATAAACTTAAAATGCTTATCCCCTGCGCAGTACCCAAATCTTTCCTTCGCCTTGCCCTCATTTCTTCCTAATGCGTACACTGTACAATTCATGCCGAACTGTTCGTTTCTTACCATCAAGGCATCAATAAGACAACTCCCCACAAGACCTGAGGCACCTGAAATGAGGATAGATTTATTATTTAATTTATCCCATGGAAGCTTCGCCTTAGCTATCCTTTTTACGTCATCCATATAAAGACTGTTCTCGTAAACCTTCATCGCTACACCTCTATTTCAACCAGTTATCTTTCTCTGCCTTTAAGTACGCCTTAAACATCTCTAAGTCATCCTTAGTTGTAAGCTTTATGTTCTTATCTGAGCCTGCTGCAAAGTATAATCTCTCACCAAGCTCAACCATCATGGTATTAGTATATGATGATCCGTATATTCCTATCTCTTTTTCAAAAGCTTCATGGTACTTTTCATCAAGCTTTCCAAACTTATAAGCCTGTGGTGTTGACACTCTCCTCAAGGTCTCTCTTGGAATATATTTTGTTGTGGAAATTTCATCATCAACAATAAAAATCTGCTCATTATATGGAAGTGATGTAACCGCATTTCCATACTGCTTACATTTAATAATTACATCTGACAGCACGGTTTCATCCACCAGAGGGCGTATTCCGTCATGAATAATCACCACATCATCAGGACTGCACTTATCCTCAAGATTGTAAACACCGTTTCTTATTGACTCCTGACCTGTTTCTCCACCTGATACAATCCATTTGAGCTTGGTGATATTAAACTGCTTGGCATATGCCCATACAAGATCATGCCATCCGTCTATGCAGACAACCTCAATGGCATCAATCTCCGGATGATTCTGAAATCCTTCGAGGGTATATATAAGTACCGGCTTATCATACACATTAATAAACTGCTTGGGAATATCCTGTCCCATTCTGTGACCGGAACCCCCGGCTATTATTACAGCTACATTCATAACCATACTCCTTTCGCTTATTCAGCTAACACATATCCCATTACATTTGCTTTGATAAGTTGTATTCTTGAAGCAGCTGTATCAATCATATTCACATTGTCCCTGCCTGCCTTTACAAGCATTATGACAGCGTCGGCATTATTTAAACCTGTAAGGGTTTCAGGGTTATTTTCTATACCAGGAAGAATCTCTGCTTTTTCACATGTCAGTTTTTTCGCTAATTCTTCCAGTGCTGCAGTATCATACGCCTTTCCCGGAGTGGTAACAATGACTGATTTATAACCTGATTCCTTTATCAATGCATTTATTGTTGCCGCAGTTATTTCATTCTCTTTACCCTTACTCTTCAATAATCCAAGGTATGTGAGATTATCTGTAACCTCTTGCTTTACATATACCTTTCTGTCAAATGCGATAAACATACAGATAATAAAAATACCAATACATACAAACAGTGCGGCGACAGCAAGCTTCTTCTTTGCGTTGAAATCACTATTCTGATTCTCCGTTACATTTGACTCAACATGCGCAGCATCAATTACCTTCGCCACAGTATACTGATAGCTCTCCTGCCCAAGCGATACTACTCCCTCTGCCAGAGCATCACACATAACCCTTAATCTTTCCTTATCCCCTGAACTGGTTACGTTTATATTTACAACATTTCGTGATTCCGTGAAAGAAGAGATGACATCAGATGAATTAATTTCTTCAAAACCTGCGGCTCTCAGCTTCTCATTTGCCATGGAACGAACCTCACCCGAATTAACAAGGATAGCATAGTTTGACGACTGGACATCATTATAATTTACGTCAATAATATCAGCAGGAACGCCATAGTAACTTACATTAATCCTGGCGACACCAACATTCGATACACTATCACCATTACTCTTCTTTGAAAGTACAACGATAAAACATACTCCTACCAGAAGTGAAACTATAATAATCCACCATAATCTGGCTAAATTCATAATAATTTTCTTATAACTAATAATAAATTCCTTTTCCTTCATAATGATTATCCTTTCTTTCTGATATTATCTTCCTGCGTCTGCAGCTATAACATTCACTATATTAGTGCCTGCTCCCTCTTTCGGAATATAGAACCATTTTTTTATAATCTCCTGACGCACATCATACAGTTCATCCTCACCGCGCCTTAGCTTCTCAAGCCTGTCATACAGCTCATCCCAGCTTTCAACACAGTAAAAGCCCTTTGCCAGCTCCTTTGTTATTCCCTCGAATTCATAATTTCTCTTACAGAATATAACAGGCTTGTCTGTCAGAAAATATTCAACAAGAATACTTGATTTATCTGTAACCAGAACATCTGACGAATACAATACCGGAATATAGTCCTTTGTGAAATCAATATTGGTATTCTTCCTTACCTCATATTCCTTCTTATATTCCTCCGCCTTGTCGGAAGGAAGCTCTCCCGTTGCATTCCATTCAGCAAACGCCTGTGGATGCGGTCTGAATACAAAATCTACATGCTCATTGTCGTCAGCATATTTAAGAAATGTATCCTTATAATCGAAGAAATGGCAATTGCCTTCATTAGTTGTCCATCTCGGTGTCCATAGAATTCTGAAATTCTCCTTAGTTCTTGGAAGACTCCACACGTCTGACTCAAGTCCCTTAAAGGAATCGATGTTGTCGTACCTTGGGAAGCCCGTCACCTCTATCCTTGTATCGAAGTATTTAAAATGGTTATATCTTCTCTCAAGAAGAAACTTCTTCTCTTCCTCATTCTGCGCAAAAAAGAAGGACAGATTACAAAGGAAATCAAGAGGTGTACACGTCTCAAGCACATCATCTATATAAGATACACCAAAGTATGCGTTATAACAAACCTTTGCGTATTTTGAAACAGCACTGCTCTTATACTGTGGGCATCTGAAGATATCATACGGCTGCTGGAAAAATACATAATCTGGTTCCAGGCTCTTTAAATCAAACCACTCATGAGTTTCATAGTTATAACCGTGTATTACGTCATCTCCTGTGAAGAACTCCTCTGCCCCCTCCGACTCGTATTCCTCATGGTTGAGCCATTTGCCCGGTATCTCCTTCTTATTAGGTATGGCAACGATGTTAACCTTAAAGCGCTCATCCTTACTCATAATCTCATATACAGTCTTTAATGACCCCCACACGGCCGGTCTGTGACAGACAAACACTACGTTAATCTTCTCACCGTTCATTTTCTTAAGCTTTAATCTCAAGTCAATATTCTGTCCGGCTAAAACCTTGCATTCCATTCTTAACCGTTCAAGCTCATCCGCCTGTTTTTCAGCATCCTCACAGCCGTCCTTCACAAATGACATTATTTTTTTTAACTTTTGAATTTTACTCATTTTTTAATCTTCCTCTTCACAAACTCAACAATAGGACCACGTTCCTCTTTTTCTGTTCCAAGGAACCAATAAATAAGTGCAAGCACAATTACTGAAACAGTGCATGATACAAAAAATCTTAATATCTCATTTTCAATAAGACTGTGAACACCATAAACAATTCCTGCTGAGATCGGAATAATGTATAACAGTCTTAAAAGCACTTCCTTTACGTATCTGCCAAGAGGGAAAGTAACTCTCTGCTTTAAGTAGAATAATCTCCAGATCATAAATACGAATAATGTAAGATTCTGGATAACCTGTCCGATATATGCAGGCATTCCGATAAAGTAAGCTACAAATATAAGCACAACTGTCAGAAAACTGCTTATTGTTGCAACTATCTGATATTTCTTAATGTTACCTTCCGCCTCAACCAGCATCCACAGCGGCCCGGAAAGCGAGTCAATCAGAGTGAACACACATAATAAAAATGTGAATACATTTGTGTAGTATGGTACTTCTTCGAGCCACAATCCCAGCACAAAGTCCATATTAACAACAAATGGCAGTATAATAAAATACATTAAGAAAAATGAATATTTGGATGTTCTGATTACGAAGCTCCACAAATAATCTTTCTCCCCCCTGGCGTATGATTTTACAATCTGGGGATTAAAGGCAGTCTGAAAATTTATCAGGAAATTATAAATCTGTGTATAAACCTGATTGGCAGCTCCCATGGCCGCATTATAATAAACTCCAAAATATCTGTTAAGCAAGATATTTACACCCTGCTTTGTAAGCACAGTTCCCGCACTTCCAAGGATATTCCAGCCTGAAAAGCTCATGATTGAACTTAAAAGCTCCTTATCATGCGCCTTCTTAAAGTTGATAATTGAGAAATTCTTTTTGCAGTAAATGTAATAATAAAGCAATAAAACAACGCTGATAAGCATATAAAGTACTGCATATAATATAAGCTTATCGGTAGGAGCCACCTGTATTGCCCATACAACTAAAAGCTTCATAACACCTTCAACAATACTTACATATGCATAGAAGTTCATCTTCTCGTACGCAATAATTGTGGCGTTAAACGGAATCTTAAGCATAGAGAAAACTGTCTGGAGAATAGAGAACTGATAAATGATTCTTGCAGCAGTCATTCTCTCAGCAGGAATAACCATGTACTTTTCAAGCAGCCACAGTCCTATGGTTTCTGACAACAAAACAATCACCAGTGTAAGTATCACAAAAGCACGCATACTGAAAGAAAAAACCTTTTTCAGCATCTCATTGTCATCTTCTCCTATATAGAAATTAAGGAATCTTTGTACTCCTGATGTAAGTGCATTGTTAAAAAACATAAACAGTGTAACAATTCCACCAACTACGCTGTAAATTCCATAATCTTCAACGCCAAGAACAGCAAGTGTAACTCTCGACGTATATAATCCTAAGAAAAGTAAGAATAACATTCGCACGTAAAGAAACAATGTATTCTTTGCAATTCTTGAGTTATTGCTCATTTTATTTCCTCCAAATCATACTGTTTAGGTGTTTGCGAAACGTAGCTTTATCATCTTACGGTTGTGCATTTTACTATATTGCAAGCCGGACTATTTGCAAACGCCGGTGCTTAGCGGTTGTGTTTTAGCCGCTTATGCACCGCTGCGTTTGCACTAAGCGTGAGCGCGTCCGGCGGCAATATATTAAAATAGCACAACGTCCGTTGTTAACTACAGAGTTTTGCAAAACCGTTTCTTTTTCAGTCCAACATATATCCTGTAGGCTAAAAGGTAAACCGCCCTGATTTCATATAGCATTTTTCCTGCAAATGATTTCGAAGAATAATTTAGCGTATCCTTTATGAAGCGGTTATTTAACACCCGTTTATAGGTTTCATCCACAGAAATAGACGTCTTTCTGTTCTTATAAAGCCCCCACATTTCGAAGAAATGTCTCATAAAGGAAGCTTTCGCCATCTCAGGGTTAATCCTAATCTCATCCATATAGTCTGACAGGTTGATTATATATTTTTCCACTTCTGACCTCTTGTTCCATGAGCTTTTCGGAAGCTGTCTGTAGCTTGCCATATTATGTGGAATATATATAACCTTGCCAAATCTTAAAAAGTAATACATGATGATATTGTCATCAAATATGTCTCTCTGTATATCTGCTACATTTCCCTCATACACATTCTTAAACATAAGGGAATCAGAATGAAGATAAACATATCTCCAGTAGGTATCAGCGTCAAATATAAGCTCCTTATCTGATATATGCGTGAAATCTGCTTTTTCATCTGTTCCATCCTGAAACACAGACATGTAGTGACCGCATGCCACACATTCCGGATGCTTTTCCAATGCCTCCACCTGTTTCTGAAGCTTGTCCGTATCTGTGTAGAAATCATCTCCGTCAAGATAAGTGACATATTTTCCTTTTGCCAGAGAAAGCATAGTAACTCTGTTGTCAGACACCCTCACAATAGGCTCATATTTCTTATTCTTATCTCTCGGCATAACATTTATGGTAATCTGTTCAGGGTATCTGTCCTTCCACTCCTTTAACTTATCCAAAGTTCCGTCAGAAGAACCGTCATCACCTAAGATAACCTCAAAAGGAAACTGTGTCCTCTGTGAAAAAACAGATGAAAGCGTCTCATCCACAAAACGCTCCTGATTATAAAATGTAACAAGCACCGATACAAGCGGTTTCTCCATAGAATCAAAGCTCCTTTTCATACGAACGGTTAATACAGAATTCTGTTCCAAAGCCCTCTTTAAATCTGGAAAGTCCAAGATTTAAGTATCTTCCCTGATCCTCCGTACATATACCAAATGAAAAAATATCAAAATTCTTATCAACAGCAGTCTGGATAAGATTGCAGATAAGAAAATCCATTGGAAACATCTTTAAGTACTCCTCATCAGATGAGAGGTACTGCGTATGGAATACATGATTATCAAATTTAAAAATCATGCTTCCTGCAATCATTTTATCATCAAGATACACACCATAAAAATCAATCAGTTCATTAAAACGGTTGAATTTTAAATCATACAAATCATCAAGAGAATGAACCGCATGAAGTCCCAGCTTGTTAAGGTTAAGCAGTAAAACATCATAGTATTCTGCTATTTCCTCCCTTGTTGTAAGCTCCCTAAAGTTCAGATTATTCTTTAAGGAATATCTGTAATCCCTTCTTTTACTTGAAGAAAACTGCGCTGTTACATCCTCTCTGTAGCGGTCGAGGTGCATATAATAATTAAGCTCATCGTAGCATTTAAATCCATCCCTGTAGAGGAAATAATCCACCAGCTCAGAATTAACCTTCTGGTAAATATAAGGAACCATCTTTAAATAAATCTTTTCAAAGCCCTGCTCCCTTAAAAAGCTGTTAAGCTCTGTCATAAGCGCATCCACATTTGAAGCAGAATAAATCTTCTTTGAAATGCAAATTCCGCCATAGGTACTGCCCTTATGAGCAAAGAATGTTTTCTTTCCCTCATCCTCAATCTCACATGCCATTATGGTTGCCACAAGCTCTGTGCCATTATAAACGCAAAGAGAGCAGTCCTTAAATCTGTCCTCAGGATGATAGTTGATAAATTGTCTGGTCTGTAAAAATGTTCCATTCATGCTTCTTTCCAGCACAAATTTATCCCACTCTTCGCATTTGTCCTGATTAAAATATTCAATAGTTAAAGCCATTACTTAACTCCTCAAACTTTTTAATTAAACGGTAAAACTGTTAATTGCATCTATTACATACTGCACATCCTCATCCGACATTCCATAGTACATTGGAATACTTAGCACTGTGCTGCTGATTTCCTCCGCAATCGGAAGCTCACCTTTCCCAATTCCAAGGTCCTTATACGCCTCCTGCAAATGCATTGGTATAGGGTAATGCTTAACAGTTCCTATTCCCTTGTCCGCAAGATATTTCTCAAGCTCGTCCCTGTGGTCACATCTTATTACAAAAACATGATAAATGTGCTCATATTCCTCAGATGATTCAACCGGGAGCTTAATGGCCGGATTCGTAATTCCTTTAAGATACCTGCCTGCAATCCTTCTTCTGTCCTCATTCCATTTATCAAGCATAGGAAGCTTTACTCTAAGAAATGCTGCCTGCATCTCGTCAAGTCTTGAATTAGTACCCTTGAAAATGTGATGATATTTGTAATCTGAACCATAATTGCCAAGAGCCCTCACTGTATCTGCCAGTTCCTTGTTGTTAGTCACAACAGCGCCGCCGTCACCTAAAGCGCCGAGATTCTTTCCAGGATAAAAGCTGAATGCTGCGGCATCTGAGAGTGTACCAATCCTCTTTCCTTTATATCTTGCACCATGAGCCTGCGCAGCATCCTCAATTACCTTGAGATTATGCCTTGCCGCAATCTCATTAATTCTATCCATATCAGCAGGACGTCCCTGAAGATGAACTGCGATAACAGCCTTAGTCCTGTCTGTTATCTTCTCCTCAATAAGATCCGGATTAATATTGTAATTGTCTATAACCGGTTCCACAAATACAGGCGTTGCTCCGGTATACGAAACTGCCAGTGATGTAGCAATAAATGTATTGGAAGGAACAATAACCTCATCTCCTGCCCCTATTCCCATAGCCCGAAGAATCAGATAAATTGCGTCAAGACCTGTAGCGACACCAATGCAATGCTCTGCCCCACAGTAATCTGCAAATTCCTCCTCAAAGCTTTTGCACTCATTTCCCTGAATAAAATAACTGCTGTCCATTACTTTTGCATATGCTGCATCAAGCTTTTCTCTTAATTCATCATGCATTGGCTTGAAATCAGCAAAAGGTACTTTTCTGATAACTGACATATTCATTCTCCATTCTTTAGTCCCGCTGTTCAGGATGTTCCTTTATATACTCCAGAAACTCATCATAATTTCTAATGTAATCCTTCTCGTCATACAATTCTGATGCAAGCACCATAAGAACTGCATCCGGCGAGAAATCAAACATTTCTCTCCACATGGCATTGGATACGTAAAGTCCCTCATAAGGCTTTTCAAGTGGAACAATCTTTTTCTCCCTGCCATTGTCAAGTCTGATCTTGCAGCTTCCATGGATACATATAAGTATCTGCTGTAGGGACTTGTGTGCATGATATCCTCTTGTCACCCCTTCTGCCGTATCATACATGTAATAAACTCTTTTTATCTTAAACGGAATATCTTTAAATTCCTCAAGGGCAACTAGCTGCCCCCTGTCATCACCATGTGGCTGAAATACGTACTTAATTACCTGCATAATTATCTCCTATCTTTTTTATCTAGTCTGTTCCAATCTTCCTGATTCCTTATTGGCAGTTCTCTCCTCTTTTTCATATACGGCAAAAAGCATAAAGAATAAAAAAGCCACTGGATTGAAAAATGCTGACTCTGCTGTTGATGATATAAGCATATACACGAGAGTCATAAGCATGGCAAATCCCGCCAGCTTGTCCTTTTTTAGCATTTTGACTGTTTTTCTAAAAAAATATATAACAACCCAGACAAAAAATATTGTACCAATTAATCCGAATTGTGCAAATATTATTGGCCAGAAGCTGTCTGACAGATATCCGGAAAATTCTTTATTTAAACCATATATCTCAAGATATCCCAGTTTCTCATAGAGTGGTGAATAATAATTGGTAGCTATTATGGAACCAAAGGTGGCAAATCCCGTTCCCAATGGAAAATGCTCCAGCATAAGCTTTATTCCATCCTTTAAAAGAATCAGCCTTGGCTGGTAGACATTTCCTCCTAAAAAATATACGTAGATTTTTTCCCTTGCAAGTATTACCGCCACAATTGCACCTACGCCAATAACACTCAGGTATTTTTTACTTCTAAGCACGACAATCAAAATATACATTAGCCAGTAAACGAAGAAAAATCCTATTGCTTTTCCTCTGAATGTCATAATACCGATAAAGGATGCCATCAGCATAAATACAATATTCCTATTATGATCGTTTTTGTACCCCAACAGTATCATAAGCGTTGCCATTGCTGCTGCCAGGTACGTAGGATGGAAAAACATAAGTCTTAAACTATAAGTAAAATACTTGAAATCACTTGGTGAAAACCATGGTTCAAAGAAAATGTCATGAACACCGCAGATAAATATTATAGTTGTAATAACTCTTGCCGCACCATCAATATAATCTGATATATGTGCATTGGTTTTCCTCAAGTAAATTATTACACTCAGATAACCAATCATAAACTTATTCACTATTAGTAATGCATCCATAAGTGTTGGCACAATACCCTGATATCCATACATAATGCTTGAAAATGCACCTGTACACATAAACATCAGCCATATGACAACTAAATCCATCTTTTCCTTAATGCAGACACGTATATTAATCAGAACATAAAATGTAAGTGCCATCACCATAAACTCATCTATGTGCTGAAACAGGAAATCAACAAATCCAATTCCTGTAAGATCTTCAAGTGCCGATATGAATAATAGTACTGTAAATGTTATGATTACTAATATTTTGCGATAATTAACTCCACTCATATAACTCCAACTAACTATTTACTATTTTTTAATTTGGTTCGTAAAAACTTATATATTCCAAGCTTCAACGCAATTACCTTTACCCGGTTTGTTGTGGTAAGCCTGTAATTATGTTCTTTCATCGTTGATACAATCTGTCCGGTAAGTTCTTTATCATACAATGCTATGGTTTCATCGAGTTCCTTGTTATAGAAACCTGCCAGTGTCTCATCATCTGCATAATCTATATATTTGTTTAAGATTTTCAGCTTTTCCTCGTAAAAACGCCTGTGACGCTCCACACTTTTTTTATCTGTTTTATAGTGGGAAAGAGAATTATGCCCTATCCTGTACATAACCACAGTCTCATCCAGGTATTCTATACTTCCCTCCACAGACACTCTCAGCCAATATTCCCAGTCTTCAAAAGAAAAACTATCATCATAAAACCCATATTTTTCAATTGTCTTTCTGGGAATAATCACCGCAGGTGCACATATAAAACTTCTCACGCACAGCCTTTTTGTAAGATTTCTTCCTGACGCCGGCACCTTGTCATAAAACTTTGGATATTCATTCAAATCTTTAAGAGGGTAATGTTCTTCCTCACTAATGATGGCAGCATTTCCGAAAACTATATCTGACTTGCTCTTCTCTGCAAAAGAAACAAGACGTTCAATTGATTCAGGCACAAGAATATCATCTGATGCCATATCCTTCACATAATCTCCCCTGCACTGCGACATAAGCCTGTTACAGCTTCTGGTTGCACCCATATTCTCTTCATTCTGATACATAACAACCCGGTTAAACCTTGCTTCCAGACGTTCTTTCCAGCTTAAAATCTTCTCATAACTGTTATCCGGCGACTTATCATCACATATCAGCAGTTCTATATTATCATACGTCTGATCCACAAGACTTTTTAAACAATCATCCAGAAATTTCTCGTGATTATAGCACGATACAATAATTGATACTAACGGTTTCATACAATTCCTCCATGTGTTAAATTGAATAAATTCTCCACAGCGACAATACCGGAATTATCTTCAAATTGCTCTTTCTCCAAATTCTCCTGCAGATGTTTCTGTAATTCCTTATCATCCACAAGATTCATTATCTCTCTGGCGATACTATC
Source organism: Lachnospira sp. (assembly GCA_051879515.1). Taxonomy (GTDB): domain Bacteria; phylum Bacillota; class Clostridia; order Lachnospirales; family Lachnospiraceae; genus Lachnospira. Next base: position 28,360 of record JBJEME010000067.1, read on the forward strand.
TGCATTCATCTCGCAGATACAACCCGTTTCCCTATCTTTAAGTTGTTCATAAACTGTTGCATAATTGGTTGCTACAATCGGTTTTCCTATTATCTTGGCCTCATTAAGAACAACAGATTTACCTTCCATCCTTGAAGGCTGAACAAATATTGTGGCAGCTTTAATATATGGATGCGGATTACTTCTTTCCCCAAGGAAAATAAACACATCCTGAACACCTTTTCTCACACACTGTTCCTTAAGCTCCAATTCAAGCTCCCCAACACCAATAATATACCACCTGAAATTTCTTCCAGACTTCTTCATAATTGCTGAAGCATCAATAGCCATGTCAAAGCCCTTCTGGTCAACAAGTCTTCCAATAGAAACAAGAGTAAAATCCGATTGTTCAATATCACCTGGAACATCCTGATTGGCCTGTTGTCGTATCATACCGGCTGATACCACATTAGGGATATTAAGCATTTTATGTGCATTATCGGGAAAAAAGCCCTTCAAAACCTCAAGACACTCATCTGATATAGATGCTATATTATCAAGTTTACTGAAATACATGTTATCAAACTTTGGCGAGAAACCAATCTTTCTGTAATCGTTATGATTCCATCCAATCTTTTTTGTGGCATTCACCTTATCAACCACATAATAAACAGCTTCTCCGTCAAGATATCCGCATGCGTAATCATATTTTACAGGATTCTTTTTTATAAGCTTACTGTAACAGTATCTCCATCTCAGCTGGCTTCTGTTATTATAGCTGTTGGAAATGAGCTTACATATAACAGTTGCAAACGGTCTTACAATCGAGATACAAAAGCTTCTTAAGCTCTTAATGTTTTTGATTGAAAACGATGAATATGCCGCAGTAAGTGTATCATCATTGTCCACTATATGAACATTGGGAGGAAGCTGGGACAAAAATATTCCCTCTCTTTTGAAGAACTGTACACTAATCTCAACATCATCTCTTTTTGAAAGATTATATAAAAGCATTAACAGACTTTTTTCTGCCCCTCCTGAGCCAAACTTTGGCATAACAAATAAGATACTGGTTTTCTTACTCATGAAGTTCTCCTTCTCACTTAATCACTGAATATCCTGCTGTAATACGTATCCGTAAGCTTTGTCTGCCCCTCGTCAAACTTATAGGTCAGCTTATGAATTGCTGTCTGTGATTGTATTGCTTTCCACATATTTTCATCATATGTGTCAAACAGTCTTAAAAGCAGAATATGCGGTGTGGAATTGGCAAATGGAACCACTGCATCCCACTCCTTAGGATACTGCTCAATAGCCATCTCAACAAAATCATGGAGCAAAAAATAATCTACCATTTTGTTGTGCTTTTTCCAGTATTCGTACAATAATGCCCTGCAAAGAAGAAGTATCGGATTATTGGTACAGGATGTCATAAACCAGCTTGAAATTCTAATACAGTCCCCGTCAAGTCCCGGCTTGAGATTCTGAAACATAAACAAATCTGAATCAAACATATATGAAGGATAATTCCTTCCTGAACAAAAGACTGTTGCATCAATCCATGTTCCTCCAAATGCGGTTAAAACCTCTACCCTTACCAAGTCCGACATATGGGTTCTGGTGATAATGCCTTCGTCAATCTTTCTCTGGACATAATCAGGAAACTTCACATAATCCCTATAATTATCCTCAGTTAGAATTATAATCTCCCTGTCTGAAAGATTATCCTCTATGGATTTCACACAACGCTTAACCACATCAGGTGCATTTTCAATACCCTGAAGCCACATAACCCATACCTTGTTTGAGCGTTTACGTTCAAGCTTCGATACCCTTCCCGCTTCATTTTCCATATAGCTTCCGATAAAACGGCCGAATTGTTTCTTAAGTTTCCTGTATACCCTGTTGTTAATGGCTAGTCTCACTATCTCTAAAGACTTTCGGGCAAAACCTAAAAGCAGGGTTTCAATAACTGCAAACAAAAAAACATGCGCATACAGATACTGCTTTATAACCTTTATGCCACCAACTTTATTAAAAAGCTTTAAAAACTTTCCCATTATTTACCTCACAGCTGCCTGCCATCATTGATTACTTATCAGGAGAATTTAAGAATACATCCTTATATCTTTTGCAAATATAATCCCAGCTGTATGCGTCACGGATTCTGTTCTTAGCCTTCCTTCCGTAATCAGCAATCATCTCCTCACTGTAGGAATCTGCCTCATTTATAAGCTTAGCAAGATTTCCGCTATTCTTATTCCAATAAACAGCAGAATCCTCCGCAACCTCTCTGTTAAATCCAACATCCAATAAAAGATTTAGTCTGGTGCTTCCCAGCGCCTCTAATAGGCTGGGATTAGTTCCTCCAACCTCATGACCATGGAAATATCCATATGCGTTCTCCCTGATTTTTTTAAGGAGTTCCTGGTCGTACACAGTTCCAACGAATTTAATCCTTGAATCCTGCCGGAAATGAAGCCTCTGCTCAAGGGCATCTAAGAAGGCTTCATTAAAAGTAGTAATAATTGCCAGACTTTTTTTAGAATCAGACTTCATAAATTCACGAATCATTGTTTCATAATTATTCTCAGGAACAAATCTTCCTACGATAAGATAATAATCATTAGCTTTAAGATTCTTTTCTTTAAGCCATCCTGTGAACTTATCATCATCATCTGCCAAACCTGATTCTCTTGTCTCTGCACCATAAGCAATATAGGTTGTTTGCGGATTATATTTTCCATATTCATCGTGAATATATTTCTCAATGTTCTTGCTGTCACAAATAACCATATCCGCATTCTTGACCATCATTCGCTCTGATATCTTCCAATACTTACGTATAACAGCATTCCATTTGGCGCGTTTCCACTCATGTCCATCCGGATTAATATAAACAACCCCGCCAATGGCATGAATCCTTCGCTTAAAGTAGGCCAGCCATGGTCCTATTCTGCATGCAAGAATATAGATTATAGGATCTTCTACATGATTATCCTGAATATACTTTATGCATCTGTCTATTGCTGCCACATCATAAAAAACCGCTTGTGCAGCACCGATATTAGCAGCTTTTATCTTAAAGCACCTGGCATTATGATATTCAAAAGAACTGTTCTCCGTCCCCAGACATGCCACATGGTACTTTATATCCTTATCATTCTGGTGATACTCCGTAAGCTTATCCACGAATGTTTCATATCCGCCATACGCCCCTGGAATTCCCTTTGAACCAACAATAAATACTTGCTTCATAATAATCTCCATAAAACTGTTTAAAATAAACATCGTAACAAATAAAAAATTCGTACTATGTTCAATTATACCACATCTTTTTCGTCGTGTACAAGTTTGTTACAATTGTACTCATAAAAAAGCACTTTTATCAGTATTTTCCACCTTTAAGCGCAAAATAAAGTTGCTTAATAGGACCGACTTGATTGTCAGTTTTCTTAAGCAACTTTACTATACATATCTCATATTCAGCACGAATACTGCAAAACGTTTCTCACATTCCTGCTATCACAGTCCAACTGTATACTCCTGATTCACGTAATAATTTACTTCACCTGACGAATCAGATTCATCATACTTATACACCTTAAGCTTGAACTTAATCTCAGAGATTCCCCCTGCATTGACTCCGGCCTTGCTTAACTCTTCTGTATCCCAGAACAATTCTGAATACGTTTTTGTTCCGGTATTCAAAAAGCATGACCAGTATGGCTCAACCGGCTTACCGCCTAATGATACACTCTCTACATCGTAAATCATATCATTTCCTGTCTTATTCTCCAGGTAAACCTTTATCGAATATCCCCAATTTGAATCATTTTTACATTCTGTAATGACAAAGCTGCAATTGCCATCAGACACAACTAACTTATCTGTGTCCTTAGCTTCCCTTACATCGGACTTTACTGCGCCTTCCCCATATGGATAAATAGCAAACTCTCCTGAATAAAGCGATGTAATCATACTGTTAGTGTCCCTGCAGGCACTTAATGTAAAATGCATTTCTGTCAGTTTATCAATATCACTGTTACCAAGCAGATAAGAATCAATCTCTACTACAGATTCTATCTGGGAATTAGCGCCAACATTAACTGTCCAGCATGGATCACAGAGCCATCCATTCATTACAACATTATCCCATGAAACTGAAAGAACGCCGTTAGTTTTATTATTGATTGTGACCTTCACTCCATAACCCATGTCATCATCCTGACGGATTTCATTGACAGTAAATGTCATTGTATCATTATCCACCAATACTTTACTGCCATAATCCAGTTTCTTCATGGAATCAAAATAAATTCTTCCTCCTGAGTCTGCCCCATTTGACGAGCCAACTCCTTTTAATGTTTCATAGCCTGTGACATTACCATCATCATCATATATTAAAGCTATAAGATTCCCATCTTTGTCATATCCAAGGGCACACTGTTCACCATTCTCATCTGTAAATTCATCTACCTTATTGCCGTTTCCATCATAGATGGCATCAATGGAGTTACCGTAAGCATCTGTATATTTTGTAACATCTTCATCACTACCGGATTTCTTTCCACAAGCCACCATGCTTACCATAGAAAACACAAAGCACCTGGCAATGAGTAATTTCTTATACTTATTCATAAATATCAGCACTACCTTCCTTTCTTTTGCTATTATCAGGCGTTTGTGAAACACCTTTTTATAATATACCCACAGGTTCTAACGCTTCTTTGAAAGATATGTTTTGTTTAAATTTGACACCTCAACCTGATAGTTATTACCTGAAGATGTTGTGTAGCATGCCATAACCTTATATGAATATCTGCTGCCTTTAAGAACAGCAGTCTTATCCATAAGTGAATTGTATGTTGTGGCTGTTACTTTCTTATATAAACCGCCATCAATACTCCTGTACACAATATATGCCTCAGCATTAATAGCCGGCGACCACGTCAGCTTTATTCCTGATAACTCTCCTTCTGTCTCCGATTCCGGTGTCTTAGAAATATACGCCTTTGTTCTGATGGATGAACCTGCGCTCTTATAGCAAACACCTGAAGGAGCCTTATAATATGCCACAATCTTATATGTGTAAATCACCCCTGACGAATGGGCTGATCTGTCAAGATAAGCCGCATTCTTAACAGTGGCAACTCTTGTACTGTTTCCGCCATTAATACTTCTGTATACAATGTATCCTGTTGCTCCGGGAGTGTTCTCCCATTTTATCTGAATCCCGTCAGGAGTATTCTTAACCCCTTTGATTGTCGTGCCTGGAACAAACATAATTTCCCCGCTTTCGGGACCGTATTCGCTTGCACCAAAATCATTGAACGCCTCAACAGCATACCTGTATTCTTTTTGACCTGACACATCTGAATCTACGTAACTAAAAGTTGAATCATTCTCTATCGTTGTAATTCTTTCCCATGAATTATCGCCGTCTTTTCTATAAACATAATAGCCCTTTGCCCATGGTACCTGACTCCACGAAACACATATTCCGTTTTTTGCCGGCTTCACCCATGTTTCATCCGGTGCAGCCGGAGCCTCCTTAATAACCTGTGCTTCAGTTCCACTCTGCGCCAAACCTGAGCTACCTGAGCCCGAGCTACCTGTACTGCCTGAGCCGGAACCACCCGTACCGGAGCCTGAATTACCTGTATTACCTGAGCCGGAACCACCCGTACCGGAGCCCGAATTACCTGTATCACCTGAACCGGAGCCACCCGTGCCGGAGCCTGAATTGCCTGTATTACCTGAGCCGGAACCACCCGTGCCGGAGCCCGAATTACCTGTATTGCCTGAACCGGAGCCACCCGTGCCGGAGCCCGAATTACCTGTATTGCCTGAACCGGAGCCACCCGTGCCGGAGCCTGAATTGCCTGTATCACCTGAGCCGGAACCGCCTGTATTGCCTGAATTACCTGTATCACCTGAGCCGGAACCCGAGCCGCCTGAGTTTCCGCTATTATTTGATGCAGATTCTTTAAAAGATAAACCATTTGAACTTGCATATGTCTCTGCATATGAGCCCTTTGTTCCTCGTATCTCGCTAAGTGATGAACATATATAAAATGCCGTAGATGAAATACTTGTCACACTGCCTGGAATGTATACTGATTTAAGAGATGAGCAATACTCAAATGTCTTTGCTAAGATTGATTTTACCCCATACGATATATCAATGCTTGTAAGCTTTGAACAATTTGAAAATGCATATTTTCCTATTGAGCTCACTCCCGAACCCATATTTACTGCAGAAAGGCTTGAGCATCCATTAAATGCCGACTCACCAATACTTGTTACCGAATCCGGAATTGCGATTGAAGTAAGACTCTTACATCCAAAAAATACCTGATTATCAATAGATGTCAAGTTCTTTGAAAGAGTAATTGAACCAAGAGATGTACAATTCTGAAATGCGGCTTCTCCTATGCTTTTCACATTGTCTGTCATCGTAAAACCGGTAAGCCCCGTACAATCCATAAATGCCATAGTCGAAATACTCTTTACACTGCCGGGAAGATTTACTGACTGCAAATTTGCACACGATTGAAACGCGTTAACTCCAATACTTGTAACCGTGTTCGGAATTGAGACACTTGTCGCATTAAAACAATTATAAAAAGCATAATTACCTATACCGGTAATACCCTCATTAATAGTAATCTTCTTTACTTTAGCACGATATGTGTATGACCCCCATGGTGCCAGTGATGATGAACTATAGGTTGACATATCACCTGAACCGCTGATTGTAAGCTCTCCTGTTGTAAGGTTGAATTCGTATGTTGCATTATTTCCACATGAACCTGTCAAAACATCTGCAGCCTGTACATTCTGCAAGGCTGGAAACATTGACACAATAATGCATATCCCCAGAATTACCGCCAATACCTTCTTTCCCATAAAACCCCCATTTAACTATTTACTTAGTCCGCTAATTCTTGTTTCAAGCCTGAAATAAGCTTATTGTTATCCTCTGTATTTCTAACTGCAAGTCTCACATAATTCTTTCCCTTTATTTTTGAAGAAAGATCCTTTATGAATAAATTATGGTTAACCAGTAATCTCTTAGTTAATTCTCTGGAAGATACCGTACCTGTAAGCTCGGCCATTACGTAATTGGCCTGTGTAGGAATAATTCTAATTCCATTAATCTGTCTTAACTCGCTTATGTAGCGTGCGCGCTCTGCCTTAAATTTCTCCAATGCTGCTGCATAATCCTTCTTATACTTCTCAGCAATCTGAAGGTAAAACTCACCAAATGAATTAATATTCCATATTGCAACATCCTTCTTCATCCTGGCAATAGTATCTGTATCCCCTGATGCCAGAATACCCAGTCTTAAACCGGGAACACCATAGGATTTGGAAATACTCTTCATAATATACAAATGCGGATTAGTGTCCACTATTTCCTGAGTAATAATAGTGCTGTCTTCTTCATCAGCAAAATCAACAAATGACTCATCAATTACAAGCTTTATTCCTTTCCTGCCAGCCCAGTCAATAAGTCTTATCAAATCAAGCTTAGGGATATAGTTGCCGGATGGATTATCCGGATTTACAACAACAAGACCGGAAATCACCTTATCATCAAAGAATTTCATAAGATCATCTGCAGTATAGCTGTAATCATCGTTATCCGGTGAAAATGTAATGGCTTTGTCTGCGTTATATCTGTTCGGATATTCCTCAAAGGTTGGGCGTACAAATCCCACATTTCCCTCAAAGCTCTCCATTAGCGACTTAATCAGCTCTGCTGCACCGTTTCCAACGACAATATTCTCCTGATGAACATTGAAATTCTTGGATGCAAGCAGCGAATTAACTCTCATACCGGATGGGTACTGGGTAAGCAGGGTATCAAAGCTTGCTTTCATCTCATCGATCATTTTACGAGGAGGATAATACGGATTGACAAGATAGCAGAAATCCAGCAGCTGTGGGTATCTCCAATATCCGCCATATCTGCTGCTCATGAGCGCAAACTTCTCATCGTCATCAGTTGTAAACATTGAAGTTGCAATATCCAGATCCTGTATGTCATCTATCTCGTACCATAACTGTCCTGAAAGCCTCTTACCCTTTATTTCAGGGTCATCAAGCATGGTAATTACTCTTAAAACCTGCTCATAATACTCATTGTTTCCTAACGCCTTAGAATATGCATCAAGGAAAGGTACATAATGTGTCTTTGAGAAATGCTTGCTGAACTTATAAATATTAACTGTTTTATAATAATCGTTTATCTCGTCATACTTGAACTTCTTACCTGGTACAAAGGCCTCAATGGAGTCATCCTCTGCAAGCTTCACACATGTTCCATCCATCCAGCTTTCATACTTGTCTACCAGTGCAAGTGTCTCTCTCGGATCATTTATAAGTGCCTCAATGACTGAATCCTCAAATATAATATCCGATTCAAAAAGAAGAGTATCCTCCATACACAGATACTCCTTAGCAAGCGCTAAAGAATAAATATTATTGGTCTTGTCATAAATTGGATTGTTAACGTAAACTATAGGTGTCTTAATACCGAGAGTTGCAATATAGTCAACCAGCTTCTGTCCCTCATAGCCTATTACAATTACTATTCTCGATAAGTTATGCTTCTCAATCTGATGTAACATTCTGTCAATAAGTGTTACTCCATTAACCTTTACCATACATTTTGTATTATTCTGGGTTAACTCTTTAAGTCTCTTTCCCATTCCTGCTGCTAAAATTACTGCCTGCATTTATTATCTCCTCTGTCTTATTTTATGATGCCATAATCTCAATAAACCTGTTACTGTTGTTTATTATAAACTCTATCACATTCTTTATCAATCAAATATAAAGAATTTCCTATACGTAATCATTCCTTGAAACATGTATCTGTTTACATAAAAGAGAACCCGATACGGCCTGCAAATTATCCGTATCAGGTTCTCACATCTCTGCCAATGAGTGACTCTGTCAATTAGTTGCTGCCGTTGAAGACTGAATTGTCTCAACCTTTGTATCAATTATCTCATCATTGTAAATCATTCTAAGATAATCCTTTGCCTGAGCAACTTTCTCCTCATCAGGAATCATTACATAATTCGGAATACTTGATGAAAACATTGTTCTGTGATCATTAAAGCCTGTTACCGTATATGTCTGAATATCCCACGCTGCCATTGTACTAAGCTGTTCATTAACAAGCTCCGCAACCTTATCATAAGACATATTGGTTGTCATTGAACTGCTTATTGAATTAAGAATACTTGTATAATTAGCCAACGCATTAGTTGAAATCATCTTCTTTGCGACAGCTTTAATTACTTCCATCTGGTTCTTTCCACGCTGAACATCACCTGTGGCAAATGCATATCTCTCTCTTGTGAAACCAAGTGCCTGTTCTCCGTCCATATGGTTATAGCCTTTACTGAAGTGGAAATTACCGTGGTATGAAGTAAAATCATATTCAGAATAAACATCTATACCACCAAGGTAATCAATAATTCCAATAAATCCTGAAAAATTAACCTTTACATAATAATCTATGTTCAACTGGTATAACATCTCTAATGTTTCAATCGATACGCTGACACCCTTGCTTCCTGCATGTGTAAGTTTATCTCTCACACCGTTAGAAATACTTAATGGCACATAATAATCTCTAGGTGTATTAAGAAGGAAAAACTGATGTGTCTTGGTATTAAGAACACCAATTATATTAACATCACTTCGTCCATCGTCATTCATTTCGCCATCATATACGTCGATACCGCTGAAATAAATAGCTATAACATGTTCTCCTGAAAGATAATTCTCATTAACGGTATTAACAATCTCTCTTTCAACTTCAGTACTGTATATTGAACGTATCCTGTCATTAAGGTCGCTGTACTCATCCACATCCTTTAAAATACCAAGGTATGAAGCGTTAACAATAATAGCCTCTACCTGCTTGTTGAGAAGACCATCCATAAGCTCATTAATACTGTTATAGTCAACATATGAAGGGGTTGCTGAACTGTTATCTTTAATATAATCAATTACAACCTGCGTGTTCTCTTCATCCATCAGCCCCAGCTTGCCACACTTGGAACTCTTAATATCGTTAAGACTCTGAATGGAACTGTCTGCCCTTACATAAACATTTATCACAGAAACCTCTTTATCAACATCAGTTATCTTTGATAAAGCTCCCTTTGTATGAGCAACGTAGACACATCCTACAATCATTACCGCACTCAGCACTAATGATAACAGCTTGGTAAAGATTCCCACTCCTCTCCACCTCTGTGTGAAAAATACCAGAAGGAATAATAAAACTAAAACTAAAACAATCAGGAGCTTATATTTTAACGGAACCAGATTGGTATAATGTAACATCGTAACAAATACTGCCGACACTATAAATTGAATTGCAACCAGAACTAATCCGGCAATTGTAAGTCTCTGATTTATCTTTTTTCTTCTTGCGTGAAGCTGTTTTTTTGATAATTTCTTTTTATTGGTAGATGAATTCGATGTAGATCTGCCTCTTGAATTCTCTTTTTTATTACTCATAATAATCCTCACTTCTTTATAATAAGACTAAAGATTGTTTTATTTTACCACTTATTCACAAATTGTGCCACCCATTTTAGTGTTTTTATCAAATAAATACAAGAAAACTTTTCCTTTTGTTTCATAGAATATTTTAAAGCTAAATTGTGTACATTATTTTTAGTTTAGACAGATCTTTGCGGAACGCCTGACCATCCTGTCCGCATGCCTATTTTTCGCGTTTCGCAGACTTCTGTTCCACTAAAAAACGGAGGTTAAAAGTATGAAACTTAAAAACATGGATATTCCGGACTCAATAGACGAAAGTACTGGAGATTTCAGAAACTCAACATGGCAGGATCCTGACCATTCCTTGTCAATGCATCCGATGGAAGCCGAATTTGAACCCACTCAGCCCGACCAGTCACGTGTAATCCGAGACAGCATCAATGCAATCAACCGAAGCAAAAAAGATATGTCTCACGAACAGCTTAAACATGCCTATACTGAGATGAAGGTTGGTACTTCTCCGGATATTGTCAGTGACCTGACTGATCGTCTGGATTCAAAAAGCTTTCAATAAACAGAAGCGCCTGTTTGATAATTTCAGAACAGGCGCTGTTATATAAATTTACTGACCTGAAAATACAGAGACAACTGTTCTGAGAAGAATTTTAAAATCCAATAACAATGACCAGTTATCAATATATTTCAAATCCATCTTGACGATTTCCTCAAAGTCGCTTACTGTCAGTCGGCCATATGCCTGCCACATTCCTGTAATTCCCGGTTTCATTGAAAGTCTTCTTTTATGATGACCCTCATACTGCTTAAATTCCTCCACTGTTGGTGGACGTGTTCCAACCAGACTCATCTGACCTAAGAATACATTTATAAACTGAGGAAGTTCATCTATACTGGTTTTTCTTATAAACTTGCCTACCTTGGTAATACGTGGATCATCCTTCATTTTAAACATCAGACCACTCATTTCATTCTGAGCCATAAGGTCTTTTTTTCGTTCCTCTGCATCTATATACATTGAACGGAATTTATAGATATAAAAATATCGTCCATTCTTACCTACACGCTTTTGTTTAAAGAATACAGGACCCTTAGATTCTATCTTAATTGCCGGAACTACAAATATCATTGCAACAAACATAATGAGCATGCCAACAATGGAACCCACTATGTCAATGACTCTCTTTATAAATAAAAGTCGTCCGTCATAAATTCTATTGGCGAATGTAGCTACCGATACATCTCCAAGCTTACCAAGAGTAGATGCAAAATCCCTGTAGGAATCCATTACCTCCAGTTTTAAATGTACTGTGATTCCCATCTCTTCAAGTTCCATAACAATAGGTCTTAAGTCCATACTCATCTCATGGGGAACATCTATATATACTTCATCCACTATTTCATTTTTGATAAATGTCATCATGTTTTCTTTATTGGCACCAACCCTGACTCCATTTATCTTCTCACCTGTCATATCAGCATCGACTATGATAATATCTGATACTCTTCTGGTCCAGTCTTCATCCTGATTAATACGGTACATTGTGCCTTCAGCCCTGTCTTTAAGAGTAATCATGACAACTCTTAATCCATGCTTTAATCTTATTCTCACAAGAATCTTTTTTACGAGGGCTCTTGCAAAAAGCATGAGAAGTCCTCCAAAAACAATTGTGAGCACATAAATACCTCGTGGCATTATCTGCTCAGGCTGGTACTTCTGCAAAAACTCGTACACTGAAGTTACGCCGCCAAAAACTGCACACTTTACTACTACTGCCTTTATCTCATCACTGTCACTTCTGGCTATAAAATTGTCCTTAATATTCATAAAGAAAGACATTACCAGTACTGATACAACTAATGTCATAATATGAAGATTAAGAAGATGCCAGACCGTTATCGCTGAAGCACCTCTTACACAGTACAGCCATAAATATCCTGAAAGATAGTACGCAGCAAACATACAAAAGATATCTGCAAAAAACAAAATAGCATTTGGCACATTCCGCCTGTTGCGATTTAGTTCATCATTCATATATTTCTCCTCATTTTGTCCATCAATAAAGACTAAATAATTTCCAGTCACATATTGACCGTATATAAGAAATTATTGTCATAATATCATATTTTATCCATTACTGTCTACTATTCACAAATGCTTGTAAAAAATAAAGAAACACCGTCAGGAATAATAATTCTGCACTCCTGGCTGTGTTTCTTTATTATGCCGGCAACGGGAATCGAACCCGTATGGGAGTATAAGTCCCGCAGGATTTTAAGTCCTGTGCGTCTGCCAGTTCCGCCACACCGGCGTACCGCCTGCCACGCAGGCTATAAATATATTTAATACATAAGACTATCCGGCGCAGCCTAAGTTAACCTTTACTGCCTGCAAATACTCTTATGTAGAATGGGCGGAGAAGGATTCGAACCTTCGAAGGCAGTGCCAGCAGATTTACAGTCTGTCCCCTTTGGCCACTCGGGAATCCACCCATTTATGTAAATGCCATACCAATTCAACCAGAAAAAACCTGGTTTTTCAGGCAATCTTCGCAAAGTTTAGCACAACACTTACATTAACGCAAGTATTTTTTTTAGTCCAATCCTTTATTGCAATAAAGCAGTAACGCAACAAAGAATTATAAATATTCCTGTCTTCCTGATTCACGGAGCTTTGCAAGCACCTGCTTGATTTCTCCTGCATTTTCCTTCGTAGAGATAAGAAGCGCATCATCTGTATCTACAACTACCATATCACGAAGTCCAACTGTAGCAATAAGCTTTTTAGAACCCTCTATAACACAATTCTTTGTGTTTACGGCGACAACATTGCCATTTACCACATTATTGTTCTCGTCGTTGTTCTTTATTCTGCCCACAGCAAGCCATGAGCCTACGTCATCCCAGCCAAAGTTGCCCGGCAAAATATAGATATTCTCAGCTTTCTCCATGATACCGTAGTCAACAGACTGTGATTCAAGATTAGGAAACTCTGATTCTAAAACTTCCTGTTCCTCCATTGTTCCGATTGATTCCTTAATCTTTAACAGACCATTATAAGTACTGTTCATAAATTTATCGAAACATTTCAGAATAGTGGAAACCTTCCATGCAAACATACCGCTATTCCATAAATATGTGCCCTCAGAAAGATACTTCTTCGCTGTTTCAAGATCCGGCTTTTCAACAAACCTTGAAACCTCATATCCTGCCTTATACACTCTGCTCTTATCATAATTGATATAGCCATATCCTGTCTCCGGATAATTAGGGGTAATGCCAATTGTGACAAGATTATCCCCCTCCTCTGCTATCTCACATGCATTGGAAAGAGTCTCTGCAAATATTTCATTATTCTTTACAAGATGATCAGACGGAAGAACTATCATTGTTGCATCTTCATATTTCCCTGCAACGTGTACTGCACCAAGGCCTATGCATGGGGCTGTATTTCTTCCTATTGGTTCACAGAGGATATTCTGTTCAGGAAGTCCCGGAAGCTGCTGTTTTACAAGTTCTTTATAATTCTTATTAGTTGCAATATAAACATCCTCTAAGGCTACCAACTGGCTAATTCTCTCAACAGTAAGCTGAATCATGGTCTTTCCATCATCTGTTAATGATAAAAACTGCTTCGGAAGTGTGACACGACTTTTTGGCCAGAATCTTTCTCCCTTACCACCTGCCATAATTAACGCTGTTCTTTTCATAATGTATCTCCTTATATATATTTTATTCAAATATTGACAAAAGCATTCTTTTTTTTATAAGTTCTGAATCAAGCTCTTCCAACCTTTTTCGCTGCCCTTCAATTATTTCCTTACAAAATGCTGCATCGGTAACAATCTTATTAATGATCCGGGCAATTTCATCATAATCCTTCTTTTCAACAAGTATGCCCGCACCACCCATGGTTTCCGGTATGGCACAGCTTGCATAAGCAACCACAGGAATATCCATCAGGAATGCTTCTATGATGGGCACGCAAAAGCCTTCATGCTCACTCATGCATAAGAATACATCAGAAGACTTATAACATGCAAGTACTTTAGTATTATCTGCCTGACCTTTGAATATTACTTTGTCTGAAATCCCCAGTTCTTCTGATAATTCCTTTAATTCCCGGGTGTATTTTTCATAGCCGCCGTCTCCTCCGACCAAAACCAGAGTGCTGTCAGGATTGTAATTATGAGAATAAACAGAAAATGTTTTAATAATATCCTCATGCTTTTTATTAGGTGCAATCCTTCCAATGAAGGAAATGACAGTCCGGTTTCTTGAAGAAGATGGCTGTACTGCAGATGAAATCTGCAAATCCGCAGGTGTACTAAGAGATTCTGTAGCCTGTGGGATTCTATACTTCTCCATATCAAGTATAATAGGAACCACATCCACCGGGCAGGTACACCCTGCATCTATGAGACACTGTCTGTTAAATGTACTCACTGCGACACATTTGTCCACCAGCTTTATAAGCCTTTTCATTTCTGCAAGACCCCTTTTGCAGTTTCTCGCCGCACTTTTATTGTAAGGTTCAAGCATTTCAGGTGGTGTTACATTATGATACCGCATAAGCTTTTTCCCATTAACCCTGGAAAAAACCTTTGCCAGCCTAGAGCCGGAAGCCATATGGTAAATAACAACATCTTCTTTACCAAGGCTCTTTAAAACGCTACTCTGTTTACTTATACGGAACAAGTTCAAAAAAGGTTTAAATTTTTTACAATTTTTTTTATTTTTTATATTTTTTATTTTTTTTAATATTTCATACAGCTTATTACCCGTATTTATAGTGTATATTTTAGAATTATTCTGCCCCGGCGAATCTGTCTTTTCTTTCATAATCCGCTCATCCACGGTTTCTGCCAGTATGAAATTATCTATTCCCTGCTCATCAAGCATTTTACTGATTGCCCTGACTTCATTTCCAACTGCATCATTCATATACAGTGCAGGTACAAGCTGAATCACTTTTTGCACGTTCTTTGCATTATTCATATCTGCCTCTCTTTTGAATCCAGGTAATTCTTGTATTCATAAACCACTCTGCCGGTTTCACCCTGAGATAATATCTCTCCGTTGCCAATCCATATACATTTGTCACATATTTGTTCAATCTGGTTAAGGTCATGGGATACAACCACTATTGTGGTCCCATTTTCTTTAATATGTCTCATTTTTTCAAAACATTTTTTCTGAAATGCACCGTCTCCAACTGCCAGAATCTCATCCACCAGCAGTATATCGGCATCTACATTTATGGCAACTGAAAATGCCAGCCTCATATACATGCCCGAAGAGTACGTTCTCACAGGATTATCTATGTATTCTTCCAGCTCTGAAAATGCTATAATATCCTGAAGCCGCGATTTTATCTCTTTTCTGGTCAGTCCGAATATGGATGCATTGATAAATATATTTTCCCTTCCACTCATATCCGGATGAAATCCTGCTCCAAGCTCAATAAGACTGGATACCCTGCCGTTCATAACTATTCTTCCTGAATTTGGATAAATTATCCTCGACATCAGCTTAAGGGCAGTACTCTTTCCCGAACCATTTTCACCGACTATGCCAAGCACACAGCCTCTTTTTACCTCCAGCGAAAGGTTCTTGAACACTTCTCTTTTTTCATACCTGTTTCTCTTCCAAAACAGAAGATATTCCTTAAGCTCATGGGATTTGTCATTATAAACCTTATAATATTTATTTACATTTTCAATGTGTATTGCTGTTGAACTATCCATTTTCCACCCTATATTTTTTACCTTTCATGCCGCAGTGTGTGAACCTTTAAGTAACATTGCTTTTCCCACAATCAGAAATTCTCCGCAAAGCCGCGCTGCAAACGGGAAAAGCACATGCAGCCTGCAATAAATATTACTATACTGAAAACCACCGACACCCCAATCCCTGACATCGACGGAATCTCTCCATAGTAAAGAATACTTCTGTACATTTCTATCACAGGAGTCATTGGGTTTAACCTAAACAGAAAAAGAAGTTCTTCCGGCACCATATCAGTACCGTACATTACCGGAGTCATATACTGCAGCGCCATAACCACTATACCAAGAATATATTGCAGATCTCTGAAGTAGACAGTAAGTCCCGACACAAACATTGCTATTCCGAGACACATAATATATTGGATTACCATGGCAATTGGAAGAAACAAAAGGGCCGTTACATTTATGCCCCTTCCGCTTAAGATGATTACCACCAGCAGTACAGCCATCACTAAAATCATGTTTACCAGTCCGCTGGTAACTGCTGCTATGGGAAGTACGGCCCTCGGAAAATATATTTTCTTAACCAGCTCCTTCTCCTTAATCACGCATATTGAGCCATCCTGAACACTTGTGGAAAAAAACAGCCACGGCACTAATGCCACAAATAAAAAAATATAATACTGCTCATATCCTGCACGCATGATTACAGAGAACACCACTGTAAATACCACAAGCTGTAACAGCGGATTCAAAAATGTCCACAAAAATCCCAGAACGGAGCCTTTATATCTTCCCCTAAGATCCTTGCGCACCAGGCTTATTATCATTTCTCTGTAAGCATACAGTTCCCTGAAAAAATTCATTTTCTATACCTTATCCTTACCCCTGTATATATGTTCCAGGCGTTCTTTTACTATTACTGAAATCCGGTCAGTACATAAATTCTCTGTTATTGATTGTTTTGCATTTTCTGAAATTCCATTGTAATACTCTTTATCCGAAATAAGCTTAAGCATATATTCTCCTGCCTGTGACACATCAGCCTCTGCCCACCGATCTTTAGGAACAAATGGCGCATTTCCTTTGCCGACACTTATCATCCCGTAATCCGTCATACAGGAATTCTCCCTTGTCATATACTCCAGATTGCCTGAAAAACCGGTTGCAATAACAGGTTTTCCAAGGCTCATTGCTTCGGCAATCACCAGTCCGAAGCCCTCCGCCCTGTGAAGAGAAATAAAACTGTCACAGCAATTAATCAGGCTGTTCATCTCTGTATTGCTTAATTCCTGGTAAATAAGGTGTATCCTGTCACTTATCGCGCTGTTTCTGTTTATTTCACTGTATATTCCGGACTCTTTTCCACCGCCCCTGCTTTTTCGCATGCTATTATCCACAAATCCATTTAATTTAATCACAAGGTGGGCATTACACTTGTCCGCCACGTCCATAAATGCTTTAATTGCAGCATTTGAATTTTTTCTCCCCTCCTGATTTCTACAATCATAAACCATCATAAATAAAAATACCCCCTCCGGCAGCTGAAAGTAGACTCTGTCGCTGCTTTCATCCGGAGTTACTGAAATGGCGTGAGGAACAGTAATCACCGGTTTATCTGTATATTTCATGAGAATCTCACGGGAATATTCAGAGGGTGTCCAGATTTCATCCACCATGTCAAAGCTTCTAATCCATAGCTTTGGCAGAGTTTCCAATTCCCATACCCAGTATCCGATATTATAATGGCGGTCGAATGCACCTTTTCCATACTTCATATAGGCTAACGGCATCTCACCGGGACTTATATCAAAAATATTGACACCATATTGAGGCTTTTGCTTGCCTGACATTTGTTTTTCTGTGAGCCTGCTGTCAAAATACCGGTACTTCTTTTCCTTAGCCTCCCCTGCTCCTGTCACGTGAAACCTCTGCACGGCGCATGGAATTCCCGCACGGTTTATAACGCTTGTCAGTATTCTCGCGCTCTCTCCAAGTCCCGATATGCTATCCACGTCACCGTAAAGATTTACACCATTTTTAAAGGCACCCGCATTATACTTCACAAAATTATAATCTGCCTTTAGGGACTGTTTATAGAGCAGCTCTGTCTTAGCCTTGCTCCATACCTCTTTGGGAACTGCCTTTATCAAGATATTTTTATTTTTTTCTGCAAATTTTATGAAGCCTTCATAGCTCATATTCGTTTCCCTCGATTACTGTTTATATTCCTGATTCTGTCTTCTTATTACAACAAACCCTGCAATATACCATACAGCCTGCCATCAAGTGTTTTCTCACTATAACAGTCTTTTAGTTTTTCAATGTAACTTTTTTTTATTTCCTGTGCCGCTTCCGCGAAATGCATTTTTTCTCCCAGATTATTTATCTGCTGCCCCATGGTTCTTCCTGTCATTCCATACCTGATAAGCCCCTCCACACTGTCTTTGTCTACTCCAATATTGTTAAACAGAATCTCATCATAAATTGTATTATCCCCTATTATCACAGGTTTACCGTGTAAAATTGCTTCAACAACAGGTATTCCGAAGCCCTCAAGCCTTGATGGAAATACAAATGCCCTACAGTTAGAGTACAATGCATTTTTTTCACTTTCAGACACATAATCCAGATATGTTATTTTCTTGTTCCTTTCAGCTGCCTCTCTGACCAGCCTTCCTGTCCTGTCATCAGTTATTTTCCCCGCTAGGATAAGTGGGCAGCTTCCTCCCTGTGAGCAATACTTTTCGTATGCTCTAACAAGAATATCCACACCCTTCCGCCACTCCATGTTGCCAATATACAGAAAATAATCTCCCTGTCCGCAAGAAATGCTGTCTGCATCAACCGTAGTGTCATTTTCAACCTCTGTATCCCCACAGATTATATAACTTATATCATATTTAATTCTCTTCGCTATTGGAAAATATTTCTCCGTCTTTATTTTAGTTTCTAAAGAGTTGTATATAACCATGTCCGATTTTTTCAATGAATATTTCAATCCAAAACGCACATATAAATGGTACTTAAATCCGTAACATGCTGGCATCTGCTCAGTAACCATATCATGAACGGAAATAACTGTCTTACACCCGGCTTTGTTTATTCCCGGCGGAATTATCATATTGGGTTCCCAGAATATATCCGGTTGTATTGCTTTAATCTTTTTTCTCATAAAAATGTGATAGCCCGGCAGCCATAAATTCCCTGAAACTCTGCGGCCGTATGATTCTATACATGCTCCCAGTCCTTTAAGCTCTGATATGTGTTCACTTTCAGAAACATCTGTGAAAAGCGTCATCTGTACATCTGCGTGATTCTTAAGTAAAGCTTTTACAAATCCATAGGTATACATTCCTATGCCACCCGGTGCCACGCTAAGACTTCGCACGTCAACGGCCATTTTAATCATTCTGCTCAAATCTTCCCCCTCTGTTATTCCCATACAGGCGTTTGGGACACTTGCTTTTTCCACCAAATTATTGTGCAGACAACCACACTGTTATTTTGTATATTTTAGTAAATCCATGATAAAATAGCAACTGTATTATGTTTGTATGATGAAGATCTGCTTAAGTCTGGAAGTAACATGGCAGGTCACAGTTAACAGTTTGGGTGAAAAGGTCATAATAAAGAACTGGATTGGCAAAATACACAAAAATTATTGTATTTAGTTCTTATCTACTTTACAATAAGAAATATAAATCAGACAAAATACAGATACTGGTTATTACATATACTAATCAAAAAGGAGACACTATGAAAGGTATTATTCTGGCAGGCGGTTCAGGCACACGCCTTTATCCGCTTACGATGGTAACTTCTAAACAGTTACTTCCTATTTATGACAAACCTATGATATATTACCCTATGTCAGTTCTTATGAGTGCCGGCATAAGGGATATTTTGATTATCTCAACTCCGGCAGATACTCCAAGATTCAAGGAGCTGTTAGGAGACGGTCATCAGTTTGGTGTTAAGCTTACTTATGCTGTACAGCCATCTCCTGACGGACTTGCCCAGGCTTTCATTATCGGGGAAGATTTCATAGGTGACGATACAGTTGCCATGATATTGGGAGATAACATTTTCTCAGGACATGGTCTTAAGAACAGACTTAAAGAAGCCGTAGATAATGCTGATTCAGGAAAAGGGGCTACAGTGTTTGGTTACTACGTCGATGACCCTGAGCGTTTTGGTATAGTTGAGTTTAACAGCGAAGGAAAGGCCATCTCAATTGAGGAAAAGCCTTTACAGCCAAAGAGCAACTACTGTGTAACCGGTCTTTATTTCTACGACAACAAAGTTGTAGAATACGCCAAAAGCCTTAAACCATCTGCCCGCGGCGAACTTGAAATCACCGATTTAAACAGAATTTATCTGGAAAATGGTAATTTAAATGTTGAGCTTTTAGGACAGGGCTTTACATGGCTTGATACCGGTACACACGAATCATTAGTTGAGGCAACTAACTTTGTTAAGACGGTTGAATCACACCAGCACAGGAAAATTGCCTGCCTTGAGGAAATCGCTTATTTAAACGGATGGATTTCTAAAGAGGATGTTTTAAAGGTTTACGAGGTTTTGAAGAAAAATCAGTACGGACAGTATCTTAAAGATGTATTAGACGGCAAGTACCGCACATTTTAAATAACATAAAAAGGAGAATTGTAATGAATATCATTGTTACCGGTGGAGCCGGATTTATTGGAAGTAATTTTGTCTTTCATATGTTAAATAAATACCCTGATTACAGAATTATCTGTCTTGACTGCCTCACATACGCAGGTAACCTGTCAACACTGGCACCTGTTATGGATAACCCTAATTTCCGTTTTGTGAAGGAAAGTATCACTGACAGAGCCGCTGTTTATAAGCTGTTTGAAGAAGAGCATCCTGACATGGTAGTTAATTTTGCTGCCGAATCACATGTTGACCGCTCGATTGAGAATCCGGAAGTATTCCTTACAACCAATATTCTCGGTACACAGGTACTTATGGATGCCTGCAGAAAATATGGCATCAAGCGTTATCATCAGGTTTCAACTGACGAGGTGTATGGAGATCTTCCACTTGACAGACCTGATCTGTTCTTCACGGAGGAGACACCTATTCATACATCTTCTCCTTACAGTGCATCAAAAGCAAGCGCAGATCTTTTAGTACTTGCATACCATAGGACTTATGGGCTTCCTGTAACTATATCAAGGTGTTCCAACAACTATGGCCCTTACCATTTCCCTGAGAAGCTTATTCCTCTTATGATTGCAAATGCATTAAATGACAAGCCTCTTCCTGTATATGGTGAAGGATTAAATGTTCGTGACTGGCTCTATGTTGAGGATCACTGCAAGGCCATCGACCTTATAATCCACAAAGGCCGTGAAGGAGAAATTTATAATGTAGGCGGACATAACGAGAAGCAGAATATTGAAATAGTTAAGATAATCTGCAAAGAGCTTGGTAAACCTGAATCTCTTATTACGCATGTAGGTGACAGAAAAGGTCATGACATGCGCTACGCAATTGACCCAACTAAGATTCATAATGAGCTGGGCTGGCTTCCTGAAACCAAATTTGAGGACGGTATAAAAAAGACAATCCGGTGGTATCTTGATAATAAAGAATGGTGGGAAACTATCATTTCCGGAGAATACCAGAATTACTACGAAAAGATGTATTCTAACCGCTAAAATAAATTATTAAGATTAGACAAATCTGCAGAAATGGAGATAATTATGAAAATATTAGTTACCGGTGTATGCGGTCAGCTTGGTCATGATATAATGAACGAACTTATAAGCCGCGGTCACGAAGGAATCGGCAGCGATATCGCTCCTGAATATTCCGGAATTGCCGATGAATCTGATGTCACATCTGCATCATACGTTTCAATGGATATAACTGATGCTAATGCTGTACAGGATGTAATCACTTCTGTTAAACCTGACGCAGTCATCCACTGTGCTGCCTGGACAGCCGTTGATGCTGCAGAAGATGATGACAAAAAGGACAAGGTTTATTCCATCAATGCTGACGGTACCAAAAACATTGCCAATGTATGCAGACAGCTGGACTGCAAGATGATTTATATAAGCACTGATTATGTGTTTGACGGACAGGGTGATAAGCCATGGCTTCCTGACTGCAAGGACTATAAGCCTCTCAATGTGTACGGCGAAACCAAGCTTGCCGGTGAATTGGCTGTTTCCCGGCTTTTGGACAAATATTTTATTGTAAGAATTGCCTGGGTATTCGGTGTTAACGGAAAAAACTTTATTAAAACAATGTTAAATGTAGGAAGAAGCCATGACGAAGTCCGTGTCGTGTGTGACCAGATTGGCACTCCAACCTATACACTGGATTTATCAAGACTTCTTGTGGATATGGTTGAAACAGATAAATACGGTTACTATCATGCAACCAATGAAGGCGGATATATTTCATGGTATGACTTTACCTGTGAAATATACCGTCAGGCAGGTCTGTCTACTAAGATTACTCCTGTCACAACTAAAGAATACGGTATGTCCAAGGCGGCTCGTCCCTTTAACAGCAGACTGGATAAAGGGAAGCTTAGAGACAGTGGCTTTACTCCACTTCCAACATGGCAGGACGCACTGACCAGATATCTTAAAGAAATTGGGGAGATTTAACCTGAAATAATTATCAGAAAGGATACAATAATGGGACAAATTAAAGTTACTCCTTGCAACATCAAGGGATTATATATCATTGAACCAACTGTTCATGGCGATGAGCGTGGATATTTTGTTGAAACCTATAACCAGAAGGATATGCACGAAGCCGGGCTGGACATGGTCTTTGTACAGGACAATCAGTCCTGCTCAACAAAAGGTGTTCTTCGCGGGTTGCATTTCCAAAAAGAATTCCCGCAGGGAAAGCTGGTTCGTGTCATAAAAGGCCGTGTATTCGACGTTGCCGTTGATTTAAGAGCCGGAAGCGAAACCTACGGTAAATGGTTTGGCGTGGAACTTACTGAAGAGAACAAGAAGCAGTTCTATATATCTGAAGGATTCGCCCATGGCTTTCTGGTATTAAGCGACATTGCTGAATTCTGCTATAAAGTTACTGATTTCTACCATCCCGGTGATGAGGGCGGACTTGCATGGAATGATCCTTCCATAAATATACAGTGGCCTGAAGTGACCGGAACATACAATGGTAACTCATCTGCTGAAGGTTACTCTCTTTCAGACGGAACACCTCTTAAGTTAAGTGACAAAGACCAGAACTGGGATACAATTGACAATACATTCAAATTTTAGTTGTCGTTATTCGCAGAGCTTATCTGTGATTCCATGTCAGGGAACGAATAAGTCACATTTCCTGTCTGGTTTGCAATATATATTGTGTAACTTACGGTTTTATATCCTGTTTTTACAAGAGTTATTATCTTGGAACCAGAAGATTTCTTAAATGAACATGGTATGGTTCCTATGTACTCGCTGTCAACATAAAGGGTTGCTCCAACCGGAGCCGTAACATTAACACTGTAACCGCTTGTATTGTCCTTTATAGTTGAAGCCGTTGTGCTCGCTGTGGTTTCTTCTGTTGACGTCTCATTTTTTGATACCATGTCAATTGTTATAGTCTCATAAGTCTTGCTGACATTTATTGTGGCCGTGTAATTCTCATAATAATTAGCAACAAGCGAAATTGTATGTGCTCCATATGACAAGGAAACAGGAGATGAATAGTCCACTTCCTTTCCATCTATACTCATTACTGCATTTGCCGGTGTAACCTGAAAATTAACAGAGCCCTTACTTTCAGAAATTGCGACCACGTCCGAAAAATCAACTGTGGAATCTTCTCCACGCTTTACCGTCACTGTCTTGTTTCCTGAAAGTCCTGAATTCCTGATATCTACCGTATATGTTCCTTCCTTTGCAGTTACCAGCATGTCCTTTGAAACTCCGTAGAGCTGTCGCGGACCAATACTTACATATCCGCCTATAAACGCATCAACTCCGGTGAAAAACAAATACCCGTGACCTACATCTACATTTACACCGTATAATTTATCCTCAATGCCGTAAAGAGTCAGTTCATCCTGGGAAACCAGCTCCGATACACTGATTCTGTCCTCATTGGAAAATACCACCGTATTATCATTAAAATAAAGATTAGTGGCGCCAAAGCTTATCTTTTTGCTATTCTCGTCAACGGAAATGCCGGTTATACCGGTTCTCATCCACGCATCTTTGGAGCCGTATATTTTCTCGGCCTTTCCATTGCTGTCACAATACACATCATATATTTCGCCCAGCTTCATGGTTGCTGCGGCCTTAATCACATCGTGAGCACTCTTAATATCAGTTCCCCCCGAATATGGAACAGAATACTCTTTACCTGAACTTATATCCACAAAATACATATATTTATTGTCTGTATCAAGCATTGAAAGTACGCCTGTCATGGTTTTGTCTTTACCATCTCCCTTGACCGGCTCAACTGTTTCCTGTTTCTTGGCTGGAGTGATAGAAGTTCTGTCCTGCAGATTCTTTTTATTCTTCTTTTCAGAAGAGCAGCCTGTCTGGCATGTTACCATCACAATTACAAGAAAAACGGTAAGTATTCTCACAAATATATTTTTATGATTTGTTATATTAAAATTCAAAATGAATCACCTCATACGTTAAATATAATGATACCTAAGTACACTCTAACACACACCTCTGATTTTATCAACGAATTCTCTTCTTGCACTGTTAGTAATGATTGCCTGCTTTAATTTGTCAACATTTTTTCCCGGGATCCAAGACTTGCTTGCATTAAAGTACTGATTAATTATTTTCCAGAACTTTTCTGGAAATGAAAACATTCCAGCCATAAGTTCAATATCATCCTCCTGCAAAGGTTTGATTGAATCATAGCTGTCCATAAGTCTGTAACCCAGGTCCACGTTCCAATTATGCTTTTCAAGAGATTTTCTCATAAACTGATACAAATCACATATCTGGCACTCATTCTTATATTTATCAAAATTGGTTATTGCGCAGTCGTTTTCCAGACAAAGAACATTGTGATAATTATAACTTCCGTGCATGATTTCCCTGTCCTTTACTGCTTTCTCGTAGCGTTTTAGCAGACTTTTGGTTCCTAACATCTCCACAGATTCCTTTGCCTCTGAGTAGTAATACTCGAGGTTTTTATATGCTATTTGTTCAAATTCCTGCCTTTTTTTCTTGGTTTTTAAAAAATTCTGAACCTTTTTTAATTCTCTTGCGTGCTTATCATAGCTGTCGCGAAGATTAAGAACCTGCATATACTCCGCACCTGCAGCACTTGCAGCCTTTACAAATCCGATGGGTTTAACAAGCCCCGTACCGCTTTGTTCCCTTCCGTAATTATCGGTCACATCTTTTTCTTCCCCATAATTTTTCGTTCTTACATTTTCTTCCACATCATCATTTACTGCGCGTCCATCGTCAATCGGTACTATTTTGTCAGCATTTTCAAACATATTGTTGGACTTTGCAATCTCTGTAAAACAGGTGTGAAGCTTCGCCAGTGATTTCACTGCGCTTAGGAGAAAATCTGTGTTTTTCACGTCACATTCCTGGGCATCATACCAGTTTTTTAATATATATTTTTTTCCATCCTCATCCTCTGTTATTATCTGCCCATCATTATTTCTAATATACGAATCCACATTCTTAAATCCATATTCGCATAGCATATCTGTCATGTGGGACTCTCTTTCATAGTATTTGTCTGATTTAACGCACTCATAAAACAGCTTTATTCCCTGCTGGGTGGCAATTATCATTCCACCCCTGCCCCTATACACACGATTAATTTCTATATCGTATTTGTTCAATATTTCAAGAGATTTATCGTTCACTAAGTTACCCCTCCCAACAGTCTAAACTATATTATGTATGCCTCCCGGCAAAAATGCCTGTATTTCCTTTCTCTTGCACCATTTTTTTCTTTCTGCTAAAATGCTGGTATGGAAAATATAAGTATGACTACATTTGCTATTGAATTACCTGCAAATGTCAAAAAAATAATCGAGACAATTGAAGAAAACGGATATGAAGCATTTGCTGTTGGGGGCTGTGTCCGTGACACACTCCTTGACAAAGTTCCTGATGACTGGGACATCACAACCTCCGCACTGCCCTCAGAGGTAAAATCATTATTTAAAAGGACTATTGACACCGGAATTGTGCATGGTACTGTAACTGTAATGCTTGAGCACACAGGATACGAGGTTACTACCTATAGAATTGACGGAGAATATGAAGACAGCCGTCACCCAAAGTCAGTGGAATTTGCATCCCAGTTAACAGATGACTTAATGCGAAGAGATTTTACAATCAATGCAATGGCTTACAATAACCGGGTTGGACTTGTAGACAAATTTGGCGGAATTAAAGATCTCAATGAACATATTATTCGCTGTGTGGGCAATCCCATTGAAAGATTTACCGAGGATGCCCTTCGGATGATGCGTGCCATTAGATTTTCTGCACAGCTGGGTTTCATTATTGATTCAGGCACGTATAATGCGATAGTTGAGCTTGCTCCTTCCATTTCCAGAATAAGTATGGAGCGTGTTCATGTTGAGCTTGGCAAAACGTTGCTCTCGAATCACCCTGATTACGTGGTTATGTATGCACAAACAGGCTTATTCAAAGAAATTCTTCCTGTTATCCAGCATGCATTGGATGGGAAATATTCTAAAAAAATTCTGGCAATGCTGCGCATAATTAAAACAGATTTAATCTTAAGATACGCTGCCCTTTTTAGCACCTCTACTCCTGACGAGGCTTATAATTCTCTCAGGGCGCTTAAAATGGATTGTAAAACCATGGATACTGTACGGAAAATTCTTTCTTTTGCAAAATATGATATAGAAGAAACTGAGCCTGCCGTAAGAGCTGCTTTGCATAAGTATGGCAGGGACATGCTCCCATACATTTTTGACTATACAGAAGCATCCATAAAAGCAAGTGAGGAAATTACCGGAATTTCCAATCCCACAAAAAATAAGCATCTGATTAACCTCAGACGCTTATGTAAAGATATTCTTGAACGCGGTGACTGCTTTAGCTTAAAGGACCTCGATATAACCGGAAATGATCTTATTGAATATGGGTTAACCGGACCGGACATTGGAAAAACATTAAATGCTCTGTTAGCAATGGTTATAGAGAATCCTAAACTAAACGATAAGGCAACTCTTATCTCAATGATTGGAAATATTAACTAATCTCAACATTCTGTAAAAAAGACCGTCACTTACATTGACCACCACAATACTATCCGTGGTATCAATGAGCCTAACTATATAAACCACTATAAAAGCCACTGCACACAGGATGAGAAATATGTTGTAGAGTGGCTTTTCTTTTATGTATGAGTCTAAAAATACCATAATCAGTATAACCGGCACCAGAAAAAAGAGCGGATGATATGAAAATGCAGCTGCAAAATCAAGCTGCAATGCTGAAAGTCCCGCTCTGGTAAGACCACAGCCCGGGCAGCTGATTCCTGTGAGATATTTTATTGGACACCCTATGTCTGTAATATATAATAATATGCTTAATGCTACAAAACCTGCAAAGAGCGATATGTATATTAATATTTTTTTCTTCATCAGCCAACCTCCACGAACAAATCATTTTCATTATAGCATAATTTCCGGTTTTTCAATTTTTATTTCAATATTTTATATAAACATTGGCTTATTATCAACAAAAATCCTATCATATCCTCTTTCCTTTATCTAATGAAAATGTTAGAATATCTCTATACAGAAGTGAACGACAATAATTTATATGGAGGATAATTATGGCATTACATGTAATGGATGAGGCAAACCGCTGCCTACAGTGTAAAGTTCCACAGTGTCAGAAGGGCTGTCCTATTGGAACTAATATTCCTGTTGCTATCAGACTGTTAAAGGAGAACAAGCTTGATGAGGCAGGCAAAATGCTTTTTGAGAATAACCCTCTTACTACTGTATGCAGTCTGGTGTGTAACCACGAGAATCAGTGCGAGGGTCACTGCGTATTAGGAAAAAAAGGCGCACCTGTACATTTTTCAACAATTGAGAATTATATTTCAACTACATACGCTAATAAGATGACAGAAGGTCCAAAGCCTTCTAATGGCATGAAGGTTGCCATTATCGGTTCCGGTCCTGCCGGTATCACTATTGCGATTATTCTTGCAAGATATGGCTATCAGGTTACTATTTTTGAGGGCAAGGATAAAATCGGCGGAGTATTAAGATATGGTATTCCTGAGTTCAGACTTCCAAAAAGTGTTCTTGACGATATTGAGTACAGGCATCTGGAATTAAAGGGTATCAAGATTCGTCCTAATACAATGATTGGCGGTTCCATAGGAATTGACGATTTATTTAGAGACGGATATAAGGCCATATTCATCGGCACCGGTGTTTGGAAGCCTAATGCCCTTCATATCAAGGGTGAAACATTTGGTAATGTACATTTTGGAATTAACTATCTCAATAATCCAGACAGCTATCGTCTTGGAAAGCGTGTAATTGTAATAGGCGCTGGCAATGCAGCCATGGATGTAGCCAGAACCGCATTAAGAAAGGGTGTTGAAGAACTCACCTGCTTCTCCATCACCAAAAAGGTGGCTGCAAGCCAGTATGAATTCAGCTATGCACAGCTTGAAGGGGTTATGTTTGAATACAACAAACGTCCTGTGGAAATCGTGGATAATGGCGTTATTTTCAGGGATATCATTGAGAATGAGGATGGTTCCTTCACAGATGTTGAAGGTTCAGACAAGCTCTATCCTGCCGACAGCGTAATTATTTCCATCAGCCAGGGTCCTATGAACAGAATTGTCAATACCACGGATGGTCTTAAGGCAAACCAGCGTGGCCTTTTAGAGGCAGATGAAACCGGTCATACTTCAAGACCCGGAATATTTGCTTCGGGCGACGTTGTCAATGGTGCAAGAACTGTTGTTGAAGCAGTGGCCCACAGCAAGGTCGTTGCTGAGTCGATGCACCAGTATATGCAGTCTCTGCCTAAGGATGAGTAATTATTATTTTCGTTTTCCTTCTTTTGTTTCACACATGTTTGGAGCAGGCGCACTATGAGTTGGTGTGCCTACTCCTTTTTATGCGGTATTTGGCGAGAAACGGACAAGTGGCAGTTGGACACCCTGATTAATTGGGTGTCCTCTTTTTTCTTTATTT
This sequence comes from Lachnospira sp., assembly GCA_051879515.1. Lineage (GTDB taxonomy): Bacteria > Bacillota > Clostridia > Lachnospirales > Lachnospiraceae > Lachnospira. The sequence continues at coordinate 57,838 of JBJEME010000067.1, forward strand.
TTTTCCCGGACAAAAAAATAAAAGCCTTACAACCTAGGTTATTCCTAAATCATAAGACCTTCTTAGTGCACCGCCAGGGGTTCGAACCCTGGACACCCTGATTAAGAGTTATATTTTATTTTTACTATGCTGCATTAACCAATCTTTGAAGCTGATAACTCTGCATCCAGCTCCGGCTCTTTTATGTCTAATAATTTTCTAACTGCTGCTTGTGTTCCTGGATCTGCATTATTATATGCTTCTAATATTTTATTTTTATTTTTTTCTTCTACTCCTAACAACTCATATATTGATATATTTAAAAATTCGCATATTCGAATTAAGTATTCTGCAGGTGGATTTGTTCCTCTTTTTTCCCATGTTGATATTACTGATGTATTTATTTCTAATAATCTTGCTAAATCAGCTTTTTTCTTGCCTTGTTCTTTTATTATTTTAAACATTTTTTCATTTATTTTCATTCTATTCCTTTCTTTATATTCGCATTTGCAAATTTTATTGTTGACTTTTATTCGCATTTGCGATATATTACATATGTATTCGAATTTATGTATTACCTTTTTAATTTTCATAGCGGGTTAATTATTAAGGTAATACATAATTTTATCAAATTTAGTGCTCATGTGCAATGCT
>JBJEME010000068.1:0-3059 GCA_051879515.1 Lachnospira sp.
CCACCTGATAAGGGCGGCACTATTGTGTGACAGCACCACGGACGCAGGGGAAAGATAACCGGTTTTGGACTGGCTTTCCTTTGCGTTCTTTTTGAGTGTAAAGACTGCGGTGGTAAAAAAATATTCGTCCTCAAACATTCTTGTAACTGGTTATCGCCGGAAACAAGAAAGGATGGATTGATTATGTATTACGATTTAGTTGAAAGTGGAAAGAGAATTAAAAATTTGAGAAAGGAAAAAGGTTGGACACAGGAACTTCTTGCAGAAAAGATAGGTGTAACAAGAGAATACCTAGGGAAGATAGAGAAGGGAGATAGAGGAGCTTCAATTGATTTATTGATTGAATTATGCAAGTGTTTTAATACTTCGTTGGACTATTTAGTTTTAGGAAAAGTAGATAATATTCAGATTGAAGATAAGAAAAAAGAGGTGCAGGAAATAATAGATCGATTAGAAAAATTGTTTTAATTCGCTATTACGATATTGACAGATATAAAAATGTGGGATATTCTAAAATGGTAAATATAATCTGCGAGTTGTAGATTAAAACCGAGCAAATGTTGGGGTAACAAAATTAGAGTACTGTGATTCTATCATTGTATTTATTTTCGTGTATTCAACCTTACCAGTTCGGTAAGGTTTTTTTGTTTCCACAACGAGAAATGGAGGAAAACAAAATGAAAAAGAAACTTGTAATTGCACTTATGGGATTAAGCAAGGGAGGGAAAACATCATTCATAAATTCGCTATCCCATAATCCAAAAGAAATGTTAGCTGTTCATGCCAAAAATGAAGCCAGAACCAAGGTAACAGTTAATTATGAATTAGTGTCCTATGGAGAAATAACAGAAGCTGCTGTGATTAACATAGGATGGAATAAGGCTCGTATTGCTTGCGGGGGTGACTATAAGAATTTTGATTCTTACAACAAGGCTTGTGATGAAGACGAGATATATAAGGCGTTAGGACTTCAGAAAATATCAGGTTGCGAGAATATGTATAGTGAGCTGAATAAACAGATTACTCAAATTGAGCAGTCTATGACAGTTGACAAGGTAATGACACTTATTAATATTGAGCGAATGGATGAGTACATTACAACAATCACTATTCAGGTTCCGGCGAATGAATACTTGTCGAAAATATTGACCCAAAATGGTATGACATTGGTTCTTAGAGATACAAGAGGACTTTTGGACTTAATGATTGAGGAAGGCAAGAATAATACTAAAACAGTATATATGAAGCCGCTGGCAGAATTGGGATTAGATGGAATAAATGGAATTATTTTTATGAGTGAAGGTACATTTCAAGACAGTATTGCAAAAATGTATCGGAGAATGCTTAAAACTGTAATGAATGCAGTTCCTGTGTTCTTGGCATATAGAGATAAAACAATTTGTGAAGAATTTATTGTAGATGTACCTTCCGCCAAGACTGTAATTGATAACAAGAAAAAGAATTTAGATATGTTTGATGATAGATTCTACGAAGCATTGAATTTTTTGAAAAATGTAGGAATTGTTAATGAAATAGATGGAGACTTTGAATTTGCTACATTTAACTATTTCAAGAAATTGGATGTAGAGTACCTGTTTCCTGAATGTATGTATCTTTCAAGAATTAAGCGTGGGAGACCTACAAAAGAGAATCCGTTAGAAGATGAAACATTCGTAAACTATACTCTTTACACAACTTATATTATGAGCGATGTAATTAGCAAGCTGTTGGGATATTATGATGATATTTTTAGTGTATTTAGAGGAAATACATTATCCAATGTTTTAAGAAAGCATCGCTATGAATTTCAGGAAGATGTGGAAAGAGATTTCAAAGAGTATGGATATAAGTATCATACGGAATATGCACGTCCACAAGTGGATTATGAGAATGCAGATAGCATTTCGGATAAAATGTGTGATGTGGGTGTTGATATCTTAGGTCCGAGGGATGGTATTACTTCTATGACTGGAAGAAAAATGAGATATGTTGCGTCGGGGGTATCTGGTGTGACAATAGAGAGGGCATTAAGAAAATGGATTAACAAGCAAACATTTTATAATGAAATAAATATGGAATCAGCTTTGGATGATAATAAAAAAGCTGATGTCATAAAAAAAGCATTGTCATATGTGCTACAGAAGCGTTTTGTAGATTATTATGCAACTATTCAGGGATATATTTGTATGAATAGATATATCATCAAGGACAATATAGAGGCAATACGTGAAAAAAATGTATGCGAATCAAAAGCTATGTATGAGTATGCTGGTTTTGTGCTAGACGCCTTTTGTAATGAGCTTGAGCAGGTTGGTAATGAAGCTGTTTGGGAATTGATAGTAGATTGTGGGAAGAATTCCGAAATCAAGTATTAGGGGGCGTAATCATATGATGAAAGCAGTAAAGTGTAGAAATTGTGGTAAACGATTATTTGACATTGAAGCCGTAGGAAAGATAGAGACAAAATGTTCAAAATGTGGAAGAATTGTAACTATTGATATTTCATTAGACAGTAGTGGTAGAATCAAGATGATTCAGAAAATTGCATAAGTGCTACCTAGCAATGGCAACAAACTGATGGACCGAATGGCAGGAGTTACTTGGATATAGAAAACTATATCTGAGTAGCTCCTTTTTTATTTTGGAGGTTTGGTAAATGAAGATTTATAAAATTGAAGATAGCGGACATCGTATAAAGTCGTATAGAAAGAAAATGAAAATGACGCAAGAAGAACTAGCAGACAAACTTGGTATTTCAAGGGAATACTTAGGAAGAATTGAAAGGGGTCAAAACGGAATATCAATTGATTTAGCAATTATAATGAGTGACGTATTTCAGGTTAGTGTGGAAAAGGTTTTGGCTATAGATACTGGGAAGAGTAAATTAGTAAATGAACTGTCAGATGCAATTATAAAAGTACTTGATGAGAACAATTTGTTCACAAAATATAGCGAAATGAGAACACATAGTTCCTAAAAAGAAAAAGTAAATAGAGATAGAATTAGTACATGGTCAACAGCAACTGAACGCAAACAGTTCTCGACTATGTATGACATAG
>JBJEME010000069.1:0-3026 GCA_051879515.1 Lachnospira sp.
TTTACACCTCTATCTGCAGCATTTAATAGTGCAGCCATCATATCCTGACCACTGTTATCGTCACGAAAATCAAAAGTTGCAAGCACGATATTTTCTTTTGCCGATTCGATTAAACGGAGCCGCCACACCAACGCATCCACATTATTTTCTATATTTAATATCCTCTCCTGTCCAGCCATATTTAACGCCCTTTCACACTCTCTGTTTTCTTCATCAGCTCGTTTGTGATACAGCGGCGGGATCACCAGACATACTATCAAATAAAAGAACCATATTCTCAAAATACCTTTTATCATCTTTCCGAATTTTTTCATTATTCTACACCATTGTATCCTTCGACATTTTATGCTACGATATAAAAAAACAAAAAGCGAGTTGATATATATGAACCATACAAAATCTGCCATCATAGATGCTTTCTGGCAGTTGTTGGAAGAACGTCCCTACACCAAGATTACTGTAAGGGATATCGTAGAACTCTGCCAAGTCAATCGAAACACCTTTTACTATCATTTTCATGACATTCCTGAGCTTCTGGAAACTACGATAAAATCTGATGTAGATCAAATCATCCAGACTAACGGACATTTTGGTTCACCGACGGATTGCTTGATTCCAATTGTTGAGCGTTGCTTAAAACGTAAAAAAGCCATGCTCCATATATACCGTTCTGTGAAACGAGATATATTCCAAAGCGAATTAGAAAGAATCATACTCTACACAGTAACTCAATATGTACATACTGTTACCAAAGATTTGAATATTCCTTCTGAAGATAAAACTATCCTAATACAGTACTATAAATGTTGCCTTCTTGGATACACATTAGATTGGCTGGACAAAAACATGAACTTTGACCTTTTGAAGTCAGTTACTCGTATTACTGATTTGATTGGAGATTCTTTGAAGCAGGCATTTCTTGAATTGTCCGAATCTTCAAGGACATAATACCCGATTAGATTGAGCACCGCTTCAACTTGACGGTGCTCTTTACATTAGTGGGGCAAATATTCTCAAGATTTCCTGAAATACCCTTATTGGCAACCTTTCTATACACTCTTCTAATGTAATCTGCGTGCACTCATTCAATGTATCAAAATAATCTTTTTTAATTTGTAATACTGCCTTACTGTTATACATCCATACTCCACATTCGAAATGCAGATAGAGGCTTCTAAAATCTAAATTCGTTGTTCCTACAGTCGCTATCTGGTCATCGGAAACAAATATTTTAGAATGCATAAATCCTTTTGAATATTCATATATTTTCACACCACCATATATCAATTCCCTGTAAAATGATCGTGTAGTCAAATGAATCAAGGCCTTGTCATAAATATGAGGAGTGATAATCCGCACATCTACACCGCTTTTAGCCGCTAAGCACAATGCAGATACCATGCTGTCATCGACAATCAAATATGGCGTACAGATATAGACATAATCCTTAGCATTATTTATAATCTGAAGATATACATGTTCTCCCACGTTTTCATTATCCACAGGACTATCCGAATAGGGTTGTACAAATCCATCTGATTCTATTCTTTCATCTACTTCATTTTTGGGGAAAAAGCACTCTATGTCATCTGGTATTCCACAACATAATTCCCACATTTCCAAAAACATTAATGTCAAACTCCATGCAGCTTTCCCTTTGATTTGTATAACTGCATCTTTCCAATACCCATGTTTTTCATAAGTATTGATGTACTCATCAGACAGATTTAAGCCTCCAGTAAAAGCAACCTTCCCATCAATTACAGTAATTTTCCTATGATCCCGATTATTCTGAATAGCCGTAAGAACAGGACGAAATGGATTAAACACTTCACATTTAATACCAATATTTTTCAATTGCATCGCATAGTCTTTCGGTAGTGCGAGAAAACATCCAATATCATCATAAATAACTCGCACCTCAACACCTTGAGAAACCTTTTCTTTCAAAATATCCAAAATAGACTGCCACATCAATCCTTCTTTTATAATAAAGTATTCTATAAAAATATATTTTTGTGCCTTTTTCAATTCCTCCAGGAAAATAGGAAAAAATTTCTCTCCCGGCGAAAGGTACTCAGTCTGGGTATCATCATAAACAGGAAAACCAGCATACTTTAGATACCGGATCTGTGGTATATGAGCAGGAGCCTCATAATATGCAGATTTTTCTGCACTTCCAGGTAATTCATAAAGGGTTCTGTTCTTTTGTCCGATCTGAAATATTTTCTGTTCAAATTTTCTTGTAGATGCCTGAAAATTATATAAGATATACAACAGACTTCCAAACAACGGAAACAATAAAATCAAAAAAATCCAGATTACTTTATTGGCCCCTTTGTCCTTTTTAGAAATGATATAAAGGACAAGAAACCCACTGATTATATGAACAACGCTTCGTAATACTTGTGCAATAAAGCTTTCATTTTGAAAAATAAAGAACAAAAAGCAAAGTTGTAAAATCAACAAGAATAATACTTGTACTCGTCTCAAGAGCAATGCTCTAAACCATGAACGCTTCATTTGATTCCCCACTTATTCTAAATTCTTATTTTTCTACTTATCCCCATACCGAAAGCCCCTGGTCCTACATGACAGCTGATACTGAATGTCAGCGGATCGTATTTAACATCTTCCCAAGGAAACATCTCTTGGGCCATTTCCATCCATTCCTGATGTTCTTCTTTTTTTCCGAAGCTCCCTGCGACGCCCACATATATCTCATCACTATTTTTATGAAATTCATCTGCAATTGTTTTCATTTCCATAAGCAGACGCTTTTTACAGCTTTTTGTTCCACGAACTTTTGCATAGGCATCTAAACGTTCCCCGGCAATTACAAGCAGTGGTTTTATACTTAACAATGTGCCCATGGCAGCTCCCGCCGGAGTGACACGTCCTCCCATTTTCAAATATTCTAAGGTTTCCACGCCTACATAGACAATGGATTCATAAGCAGTTTGTTCTAAAGCTTCTTTTATTTCTTTTGCAGAACACCCTTTTTCTTTCAACATCAGTGCATCCAA
>JBJEME010000070.1:0-13201 GCA_051879515.1 Lachnospira sp.
GGCAGCAGCCAGGAATTACGGCATTGATAACGCAACCTGTGATTACATTGCATTTGAAGATTCCGATGATGCATGGAGACCTACAAAGCTTGAAAAGCAGATGGATATTATGCTTGATGACAGTAACGACGTGGGTTTTGTGTATCATAAGATTGCTTACGACATGGGACAGGGCAGAACTGCAATTCTTCCTTCAGAGGAGATCCCTCTTAAGAATAAAAGCGGTAATATATATAAGCAGCTTTTGTATGACAATCTTGTTGCTTGTCCGTCACTTCTTGTAAAGAAAAGCTGTCTTTGCGAGGTGGGAGTTTTTGATGAATCTCTTAAGGCGCTTGAGGATTATGACCTGGCATTAAGACTTGGGAAATCATACTCTGCAGGTTTTGTAAACGAAATCCTTTTGGATTCTACATTTTCATACACAGGAGTATCAGGCAGTTCGATTAACTATCTTACAGCAAGCTGCATGATTGTTCACAAATATAAAAGAGATTACATAGAGACAGGAATGCTTAATCACAGACTTGAGATAATTCTTCGTGATGCAGAGGCAATCGGGGCAAAGGATAAGTTTGTAGCATTGCTTGAGAAAATTATGGTAAGCTGATTTTGAAAGGTTAATTTATGGATAACGATAAATACTTTATAACAAATAAAAATGACATGTTTGTTTTCTTTCAGATGATAAAACAGATTGAGCCGGAAAGCGTTCTTGATGTGGGGATGTTTTTAAAAAGAATAGGCGCAATATCAAGAAATGTTCTGGACAGTTCCATTGATGAGAATATCCGGCTTGATGCAGTTGATATTGATGATGGCGTAAAACTTGCGGTTTATGACACAGTTTACACTAATGTTGTTACGCTACAGAAGCTGGATTTAATAAAAAAAACTGACCTGGTGATGATGATGGATGCTGCCGGCATTATGAGCGTGAAGGAACTGGAAAATGTAATTCTTTGGTCAGAAAAAAATGCAAAATACATTGTAACTGACGCAGATACATATAAAGAGGTGTGTAAATATACCATAAACTTCCAGGCAAGGGATATAACTGTTGATAATGATGTGTATTATCTTCTCCTCACACCAAATATATGATTTAGTCAATACAAAACGAAAGGAAATGCCCGGTAATATTTTGTGGGCTGTATGTGAATATGGATACAAGAATCTATGTTATGACACACAAAGAATATACCAAGCCTGAGGATGAACTGTACAGAAGTCTCCATGTAGGTAAAGCACTTGGAAATGATTTTGGTTATGAGGGTGATGACACCGGGGATAATATTTCAGCTAAGAATCGGAATTACTGTGAACTGACAGGCATGTACTGGCTATGGAAGAATGTAAGCTGCGATATTGTTGGTATATGCCATTACAGAAGATATTTTGTTAAGGCTGAAGCTTTTCTGTCAAAAGATTATATTGAGGATACATTGAAAAAATACGACATTATTGTTCCACACAGTCAGTGTACTGAATATACGAATCTTAGATCGCATTATGAGGGAGAACATTATATTAAGGACTTAATGCTCTGTGGGGACATAATCAGAGAGAAATGTCCTGAATATGAAGCTGCGTTTAGTCTGTGCATGAGCTGTAATCTGTTTTCTCTTGGCAATATGGTAATAACGAAAAAAGAAATATTTGATAAGTATTGTGAGTGGCTGTTCGATATCCTTTTTGAAGTTGAGAAAAGAGTTGACATAAGCGGATATGATACATTTCAGGCAAGAATTTTTGGATATCTTTCAGAACGTCTTTTCAGGGTGTGGCTTCTTAATCAGCATTACAGAATTAAGGAAGAGGAAGTCAGAATGATTGATCCTAAGGACAGTGATAATGCATCAAAGACAGTTGCATTGAAATACAGGATGGTTAATCTGCTGCTTCACAATATAATAGATAATTACAAGAGGGGTAACTATTATGACGTGGTAGACAACTCACCCTTAAAACCTGAACTTGATGGCAAAATGCCTGTATTTATATGCTGGTGGCAGGGGTTTGATAATGCTCCGGAGCTTGTAAAGCTGTGTGTTAGAAGTGTAGAGAAAAGTATTGATAAGACTAAAGCCAGGATACACATTATTACATTTGACAATGTGGGACAGTATATTACCCTTCCTGACTGGATTGTGGATAAATTCAACAATGGAAGAATTTCATATACACATTTATCGGACATTCTCAGGGCAGGTTTGTTGTACAGATATGGTGGAATGTGGATTGATGCCACTTATTTTGTTGCTTCACCATGGGATGATAAAATATATGAGCCTGGGGCATTTTATACAGTAAGGCTTCAAAATCCTGAATGGAAATCCGAGATATCACAGTGCAGATGGTCCGGAAATCTCTGGATAAGTCCTCCCGGTAATGTTCTATTCAGATTTATGTTAAATGCATTTTATGAGTATTGGAGGCTTCAGGATGAATTGGTTGATTATTATCTGATTGATTATGTCATATCCGCAGCATATGATAATATTTGTGAGGTAAAGTCAGAAATTGACTCGTGCGAATATTCACAGCCGGAAGTATTTACCTTAAGAAAAATGCTGTGCAGAAGCTTTGATGAATCAAAGTGGAATGAGATGTGCCAAAATACATCTGTGTTCAAGCTGTCTTACAGGGATGCGCAGATTAAAGAGAATATTGTAGGGAAAGAAACATTTTACGGACATATATATGGAATGGACAAAGCTTAATGAAAATGATAACGGAATCAATATTGTAATTATCAAAGCGGAATCAGGAAAGTTTGATTGCGCAGATTTTGTTGTGCCTGACATTTTTTTAGATTACAGCGTTTATCTTGTGGATGTATCAGAGGATGAGAGCATATCCAACTATTCCCAGGTAAAGAATATCGTTGCAAAAAAATTAAAAAAAGGAATTGTTGGGTTCATAAAGTATGAGAATTTAAGTGCATGCCTGAATGATAGTCTGTGCTATGAAGATGCCAGAGTATATGATTTTAACAGTATTGTGGATTACTCTAATGAAAACATTGTCACAGTATTTGCAGATGTGGAGAGTATGCTTTCCATAGGTGGCTGGAATGAACATCTTAATAGTGCAGAAGATTATGAGTTACTAGCCAGAGGATGGGAATATGAGCTGGGGGACTGTTTAAAGGCAGTTATATGCAGTGAGCCGGTAAACCCGGTCTTTGAAGAGGATTTTTATACATATGCCTATGTGCTTGCAAGATATCTGAAGCAGTTAAAGGCTTCCGGTAAATGGGATTCGGTGCTTACAAGATACGTCTGTCAGGCTCAGCAATACGGAATCAGCCAAAGGTTTGCGGAGTGGCTTGAAATGATGTTGACAGCTCATGAGGAGTACAGAAAGCTTAATTCTATAAATCCTGTTCTTGTTTTTATGGGAGAGCAGATGTGTTTTGGGGTTCTTGATGAATTCGCAGTAGGTTTTGCAGAAGCACTAAAGAAAAGCGGTCACCCGGTTATTTTGTATGATGCAGGAATCGGGCAGAACTCCAAAAGAGATATGAAGCCGGATAAGAGAACAGTACTTTATAACCTTGCAAAAAGACATTTTCGTGCGGTTGTGGGATTTCAGACAAGCTTATTTGCGGAAGAAATGCCGGATGGGAATATACTTGGCAATGTGTTTGACTGTCCTAAGTTTCAATTTATATTTGATCATCCTTTATATATAAGCTATTATCTGATGCTCCCTATAAAAGATTATTATGTGCTGGCTCAGGATGCAGGATATGCCAGATACGTAGCTGATTATTATGATAATGTAGCAGGGGCGTATCATCTGCCTCCGGCAGGACAGTTTAGTGAGAGGGATGGTTCGCGGCAGGAAGAAACAGAAAAAATATATGATTTATCGTTTGTGGGATCTTACCATGATTACAGGGAACGTTTACAGGGTATCAAGAGTTTATCGCTAAAAGAGAGACGATATGCGCTTAAGCTTATTAACCTGTTAAAACACAATCCGAAGTATTCCATGGAGAAAGGGCTATCGTTAATATTAAAGGAGGAGGGCACCGAGGAGGCAGAACGAATCCTTAGAGATAAGAGGACATTTATTATCACGCTTCATCATATGGCTGATGCAGGCAGAATAATAATGTTCTATTACAGAGAAAAGGTGATAAGTAAGTTATTAGCTTCAGGGATAGAGCTTCATGTTTTCTCGGATACATGGAAAAAAGCCCCTTTTGCAGATGATGTTAATCTTCATATTCATCCGGATGTTACTTATAAGAATGGATTGAAAATTATGGAACAGAGTTATATGACACTTAATATTATGTCATGGCATAAGGAAGGTATGACTGAAAGAATTGCCAACAGTATGCTTAATAAAGCTGTTTGTGTCTCAGATACAACAATTTATCTCAAAGAACATTTTACAGATGGAGAAAATATAGTTCTTTTTGAGCTGGATAATATTGATGAACTTATTGGAAAGATAATTAGTCTTAATAAAAATCGTGATAAGTTGAATGATATTGCATGTAATGCATATTCATTAGCAATGAGTGAGCATACCTGGGATAATCGGGTAGTCGAGTTTGAGAAGATATTGACACGTGCAAATGAATAAAAAGCAGGAGGCCAAAATATGACAAAAGTATTTGTGATGACACATAAAAAGTTCCTTCCGCCGGCAATTGACTGTTATATACCGGTTCAAGTGGGAAGGGCAGGAAAACAGGATTTGGGGTATATAGGCGATGATACAGGCGATAATATTTCGGAGCTTAATTGTTATTATGGAGAACTGACAGGAGTCTACTGGGTCTGGAAAAACTTTCCAGGCAATGATAATGTAGGGATATGCCATTATCGCCGCTTTTTTATGAATCAGGATAAGAAGATGATGACAGAAGAACAGTATGACGAGATTTTGTCGGAATATGACATTATAACATCAAAGGCGTTTCCGGTAGAAAAGGATTCATACAGAGAAGGATTTGCAGAAGCCCACGATATTGAAGACCTTATTATGACTGGGGAAGTTATAAAGGAATTATATCCTGAAGATTACCCTGCATTTGAGAAAATGATTAATGGCAATGACAATTATTTTGGGAACCTGTGTGTCACATCAAGAGATATTTTCAATCAGTATTGCAGCTGGCTGTTCTCAATATTTGATGATTTAAAGGACAGGATAGATTTTGACAAGTATGAGGACGACTATCACAGAAGAATATTTGGTTTTATATCAGAGGCGTTGCTTAAGGTGTTTGTGATGGCAAGGAATCTGAAGGTTTATGAATGCAGTGTAATGGTAACGGGTGAAAAGGCTGAAACAAAGGAATTCAAGATGGCGCTGGGACAGCTTGTAAAAATGAATCAGATAACCGAGGCAAGGCAGCTTTTCTACGAAATTATGCGTGTAAGACCGGATGTCGCACTGGAGAATTCCGACTTAAAGGGCGAGGTCTTTGTCATTGAGCAGATTCTGTACATAATAGAGGAGGAACAAAAGGCAGGATTTAAGGGCATGCTGGAGTATTCTAATGTCCTTGTGAAATTAATCGAGCATTATGGAAAGCTGGTGGATTTGCTGGATGACATTTCCAATAATAAAGAAAATGTGTACTTTACAGAGACTAATACAACACCAATTGCAGTGGAGGTTATTGCAAGGAATAATCCCCGCCTTGTGGGCAAATGGGAAGAGGTTTTAAGGGGGTATAATTCATGAATATAATGATTGTAACAAACTCCAGGTATTTGAAATATGCCTATATCTGCATGTTTACGCTCTTTGAATGTCATCCTCATGACAATATTGATATATATCTTACTTATGAGGATCTTACACAGGAAGAATTAAACAAATTCAGGGCTTTTGTTGCTTCGTTTGAAGGAAAACAGCTTCATCCGCTGTATGTTGGGGAAGAGTTTAAGAAAAGGGTTGTTTCAAGAAATGGTATAGGAGTTGAGACATATTACAGGATTCTTGGGATTGACCTGCTTCCAGAGGAATTGGACAGGATTCTTTACATGGATGTGGATATGGTGGTCAGGGGGCCTCTTAATCAGCTCTATAATATGCAGATAGAGGGACATCCTTTTGTGGTATGCGAGGATATTTATGGAATAATCAATGGATTTCATGATGCCAATAAAAAAAGATTGGCCATTCCTGGCAGGTACTCGTATTTCAATGCAGGAGTGATGCTCTATAATCTGGAGTATTTGAGGGCGAATAATGCAGCCCAGACTATGCTTGACTGTATATATAAAGATTATGAGCGGTATGAATATAACGACCAGGACGTGATGAATGAGCTTTATTATGACAAGCTTATTTATGCAGGCTGGGATGAGTATAACTGTCCTCCGGCATACTATTATGTGGACAAGAATGCCCTGTCTCAAGGGAAATTACAGTTTGCTGATTATAATGTAATAAAAGATATGGCAGTCAATCCAGATTTGCTTAACAACTACACAAATCTTACAGAACAGATATATGAAAATGCAAGAATAATTCACTATCTTGGTGATACCAAGCCATGGAGCAATACGAGGAAAGCTGCCAGGGTTTATGAAATATTTGATGCCGCGTATCTTGAAGCCTGTAAACGAATGGGTTTTGAGCCCTGACATCTTGGAATATGGCTGTCAAACCTAAATCGTCATGAGAAAACAGTCTCCAGAATCTGTCTGATTCTTATGTCATAGGTGTGGTGTTCCTGCACCTTTCCGTGTCCGTTGGCTGCAATCTGTGAACGTTCCCTGTCATGTGTCAGGTAGTAACGGCATTTGTTAACCAGATCCTCATGGGATTCGTATAGGACACAGTCTTCTCCTGGGACAAAGAAATCATAGTAGTCCTCCTGATAGTTTGACAGAAGAAAGCCGCCTGCTCCCATTATGTCAATTCCGCGAAGGGGAATGCCGGTACGAATGCTTCTAAGGGAGATGTTCAGATTAATACTGCTGCTTTTAAAGACCAGCGGCATCTGGTTGTAATAGTCCACAGAACCACAGTTCTTTATGCCGGTAAGCTCCGGTGTTGGGTTTGGGGTGAACAGGTTAATATTATATTCGCTTGAAAGCTGTTTTGAAAGCAGCTCAAAGATTCTGGCTCTTTCTTTGGAAGCCAGTTTTCTTGCCATGAAATAATGTGAATACAGGTAATTCACAGTTTCAACACCGTCTTTATTAGGCTCAACAGGCATACATTTCATCATATCATTTAAGACTTCTCCGTTAAGCATCTGATCCATAAAGAAATCTCCGTACACCATCATCTGGGCATCTATAACAGCATCAAGAAATCCCTTTGTAAAATTACTTATTCCTGAAGCGGTAAGCCTGTCGTAAAGATTATGCTTTTCATTATACATTGAGCCCACGAAAGATATGTCGGAAACATAGCGACCATCGCCTGGAACAGACATTTTATCAAGACGTGCTGTGTTGGCACATAGTGGAGCATAGTAGACAGTGTTAATGCCTTCTTTCTTTAAATCCATATACATTGCTTTATCAAATATAAAGCAGTAATTGCAGGGATTGATAATAGTGTATGAATACAACATAACCTGAGGACTGTCATAGACAAGAGATATGTATGGAATATTTCGTTTATTGCAGTTTACGGATATGACCGGACAGAAATTGAAGGAGAATACACAATCATAGGAGCCTTCATCAAAAGCATTTGAAAATATTTCATCAAATTCATGACTTACGCGTTCCCGCATAAGCTCTGTTGTAATTACGTTGTATTTTATCTCTAATCTGTCAAATGATTCCTTTAAATCTTCAATTCCAAAATTCTTATACTCAAAAACAAGAATATTCATATCGTGTCCTCTTATGGTTATAATCTGTATATGTGTTATTTAGCAGGAAATGCCATATCTATCATCTGTAGTAAACGAATTTTATAGGTATGAATGGCTTTAACCTTGTTATAGCCATTAATGGCAATCTCGTGGCGTTCATCTTCATGGGAAAGATAATATCCGCACAACTCCTTTAAGTGTTCCATGCTCTCATATGCGACTAAATCTTTTCCTATATCAAAGAATTCCCCTAATTCAGCCTGATAGTTGGTGATAAGGAATCCGCCGCAGCCTAAAACGTCGAATATTCGTAAGGAAAGTCCGGAACGGATTGATTTGGCTGTGATATTGAGATTGATTTTGCTGTTATTAAAGATAAGTGGCATATCCTCCAGTGATCTGGCAAATCCACGGTTGTTTATATGGGGCATAGATGATGTGTCGCTTCCTGTATATATGTCTACATTAAAGTTGTCAGATAACATACGGAGAGCACGAAGTCTTTCCTGCTCAGCAACTTTAACGCTTATGTATAACTGCGCCACCATGGCTTTGTTACATTTTCTGAAACCCTCAGGAAAACGATATGAGTGAGGGGTACATTCCAGAAACTTTTCTGCAAGCTCATCGGTAATTATGTCTTCAATGAAATTATATCCGTAAACCTTTAACTGTGCTTCAATTATGCCGTCAATATATCCGCGCTCATAGTCAGGAAGGACTGCCCTGTTAAAGGGACATTTTTCCTGATATGTCGAGCCAATAAATGAAATATCAGAGGAGAATTTCTTTCGTTCGGCAGCTGATGCACTAGAAATAACCATGTCTGTTCTGTCTGGATTAGCTGCCAGTGGCATATGGAATACATGCCCGGGATTGTGTGGTGCAAACTCTCTTACCAGCTCTCTGTCAAATAAGAAAATTCTGTTCACTGTGTTAGACAGGGAATTGGAATACAACTCCATAACAGGGCTGTCTACAATCAGACTCATATATACTATATTTGCAATCTGACACACATCTGAAAGCCAAGGGAAAAAATTTATTGTAAATACGAATGAATATCCGCCATCCAGTATTTTGGGCGCGAATGTTTTTACGCATTCACCCGGCATCATATTCTTTTTATACATTTCTGCAGTTTCTTCATCGACCTGAAATCCAAGCTGTTTAAATCCGATGATGGCATCGGGTTCACATATGCTGCCATATCTGTAAAAAAATATCTTCATAAGCGTTATACCTGTCCGTATTATTCTTGATAATTACTTTATCAGAAAAACATATTTCTGACAATTGTTTTGAGTAATCAAAAATGGTATAATTATACATATTGTGATGTAGGAGGAATCAGATGATTAGCGGTTCAAAATCATTGTATAATATGCTTAAAGCCAATGCAGCATTATATCCTGATAAGGTTGCAGTAATTTACGATACAATTAATGTTACATACAGTAAGCTTTTTTCAGATGCGTGGAGAAAAGCTGTTCACATCCAGAAGTTTGAGGGAAGTAGAGTTGCAGTGTACGGACCTGCCTCATACAGATGGATTGTTAATGTCCTCGGAGTGGTTCTTTCAGGAAAAGATGTTGTATTAGTGGATTTTTTTCTCCCACAGGAGGCAAGAAATGTTCTTTTAAAGAAAACACATGTGGATTATATTCTTTCATCAACCAATCAGTACATCCTGGCAGATAAGAATGCTATTATTATTCCTAATGCCGATAAAGATGACATAGGAGAAAAGGTGTATGACGAAGCTACATCTGAGGGTAATATTATTATGTTTACTGCGACTCCCAAGGAAAGCGACAAGGCTGTTGTTATAACAACCCGGAATATTATCGCAGCGATAGAAGCGATTAATTCCAAGTTAAAATGTAATGCGGAAGATAAGATTTTGTCTCAGACTGATCTATTTCATACATTTGGTTTGGTGTACAGCCTTTTGTGGCCTTTGTATAATGGTGCATGCGTGTGTATTGGAAGAGGTTTGCGCCATATTGATGCTGATACATATTACTACAATCCTACAATTCTACCGGGAACGCCTTCGATGATTGATTATCTTCGGAAGGTCAAAGGATTTAATGAGAATCTCGAGACTGTAATTGTTGGAGGGGCTGCATGTCCTTTCCGACTGTTTGAAACGCTGAATGACAGAGGATTTCAGGTGTATACAATTTATGGACATACAGAGACCTGTGATTGCATAGGATTTAATAAAGAATTTGACGGCTCATTCGGACTTTTTAATGAAGAGAGTGTTTTGATAAAAGGGGATGGAGAGATTCTTGTAAAAGGAGATTATGTTGCCTGCGGATATGATGATGACGAAAAGAGCACAGGCGAATCATTCGTGGATGGATATTATCACACAGGTGACAGTGGTCATTTTAATAGAGAAGGACGGCTTGTTATTACCGGAAGTAACAGTGGCATAATAGCGCTTCCTACCGGAGAGAGACTTTCAAGAAATGTGATAAATGCTGAGATTAATTCTTTGAACGGAGTGGCTGAAAGTTATACAACATTTTACAATAATAAGCTTACAACTGTTATTGTTCCGGTTAGAAAAGAGGAGTCAGAGGATAAGTTTAAGAGGAGAATATACAAGTATAACGAGAAGAAGGGGTTCCGATGGGGAATCCAGAGAGTTGTGGTAAGCTTAGAACCTCTTCCAAAGAATGATGACGGTACTGTCAGGGAGGAAGAACTTGATAGTCTGCTGGAAGAAGAATAATGTGAGTATATTGTGGTTTTTATGATTATTTTAAATTTTTTTATCAATATTTTGTTGAATGGTTAAGTTTTTTTTAGAAGGACCGATATATATATCAGATGTGCTGTATGACTGGTATCTGATATATGTATCGGTCTTTTAACTGCTGATGAAAAAGCCATAAAAAGTATGTTATCAGATACCAGTCGTCTATCTATCAATATATGAAGGGATTGTATAATCATGGATGAAATAAGAGAACAACAATTAGAAGTATTGCAGAATGTGATTCCATATAGCGAAAGAGTTCTGGCAGCAATCGATGATGTGATTGAACAATTACAGAGTGGGAAACATGATGCGGAGTTTATTAATCAGATTTTAGAGGCAATCAACTGGATTATTGAAGTCTATAATGGAACTAAAACACTGGTAAATCCGGAAGGAAATGCATTGGACGAAAGTCTGATAAAGGCAGGGATTACTTCATTGGAGAGAACAAGGAAATTTAAAGATGATGCAGGTATTGCAGATTCATTGTATCAGATCGGGTTGTTTATAAAGAAGTTCCATGATGTGGCATCAGAGATTAGTGCAAATTAAAATATAAATAATAATAATACGGAGGTATTGGATATGAGTAATGAACAGTTAGAACAGGTAGAGGCTTTACAGCAGGCAGGACCAATGATGGAGAGAGTGATTGGTGCAATTAACAGAGTTATCTACGAGTATTCAGGAGAGAAACTTCCTGATACAGAAGAGTATATGCATAGTGTATTGCAGGGACTTGAGTGGGTGTTTGCAGTATACAGAGGAACAAAGAGCCTTATTGATGCCAATGATTCAAGAATTAACCAGGAAGAGGTTAACAGTTATGTATTCAGATTGAATGCTGCTAACAAGGCACAGGATGATTCTGAGAGAGCAGAGGCATTCAAGGGTATTCTTAAGTTTGTTGAAGAGTTTAAGAGGGAAGCAGACTGTATTGTTGCTGCAGCCTAAATGCGGCACATTCATATGTTTGTATTGTGTTCATTTAAAATGGCGGTGTATTGTACACCGCCATTTTGTTATATATATCCATTGAACATCATACCTGAATAAGCAGAAAGATTATAAGGATCATTAAGAGTCCTGTTAGGATTCTTGTAAGCCACAATCTTGTTGTTGACATAGTTCATCGGGTTAAGAGATATATCTTCAGCCTTCTGCTGTATGGCCTGTTTAAAGGAATTAAGGCTGGAGAAAGTATCACTTAAGGAACCCTCATTGGCTGATTTCATAATTGCGTCTCTGTCAACTGTAATCAATCCGTTGTCATTGACTTTTAATCCGCTGGAATCCAGCTGCTTTCGGTAGGTTCTTGCGATAGCTGAAATTTCTTTCTGAAGTCTTACGTTGCCATCAAATACGTTGTTATCCTGATTAGCTGCAACTGATACCAGATTGTTGTAGCCGGATATAAGTTCATCTATACTGTCTGCTATGGAGGTTGCATCTGCTCTCAATCTAATATGGGCAGGTTCATCAGTGACAGAGTTAAATGACAGCTCGTAGGATTTACTAATGATGATATGATTGCTCTGGGCAATTCGCTCTTCACCATTAAGAGAAAAAATAGCATTACCCGGGTACTGGGCAACACGGTCAAGACCAAGAGTGTCAACTAAATCCTGATTATGTACACTTGACTGTTCATCCGGGTTGTTGTTATATACCTCTGACTTGTCATTGTTAGCTTTAATGTTGAATATCGTAGGTTTTATTCCGGTAAGACCTGTTGCATCAGAGGAAATGTTAATGGCAGTGTTTCCAAGACTGTCCTCTGACACCTTGGAATTAAGACCTATGTTAGCTCTGTTAATAAGTCTTGAAATCTTTTCCTGAACATCCTTAGTGGTCTCACCGGACTCAATGGAAAACTGAAATTCATACGTAAGATTATTGATATTCAAATCAAAGGAATAATCACCTTGTGAAAGCAGGTTAGAATTAGGCTGCAGATAATTGCCGATGTTCTGCTGGTTGGTAGCAAGCTGTTTAACCGCTACATCAATTTCAGGAACATTCGGATTAGAACTGTCACCTATAAATTCAGCAGACACAGCTGTAGGATTACTTGATTCGGCTGTTTTTCTGTAAGCCATTCCGCCACTCTTTGAGTCAGAAAGTTCATTGGCAATATTGGTCAGCTCCCTGGCATTCTCTTTCAGATCGATAGCATATTTCTGGGCATCCTCCGAGAAGTCAATTTTATATGTAGGAGTCTGACTGTTAAGCCGTGCTACTTTACTATATGTTTCTTTTCGCTGAGCTTTAGTATGGGAATCATACTTTGAATTAGTTTTATGCCCATAATGGGAAAGATAATAGCTGTAAACGCTACTGATCATAACAGTCACCTCCTTGTCTGTAATAATCTGTGATAGAATATTGGAATCCGTTCCAATAGAAAAATATAATTAGTATGTATCAAATAAATACAATTATCCACTTTGAGTACTTATATTATAATACCAAATTATATAAATGTCACGTATTTTAAAAAAATTAATGAAAGAATATGAAAATGTGATATAATGAGCGTAAGCGAGCGGGAGAGAGTATACTCGGAAGTTTGACACCCAAAATCGTTACAGACCAGTAATGGTCTTATTTTTTTG
>JBJEME010000071.1:0-3002 GCA_051879515.1 Lachnospira sp.
TGATGAATACGACTGCAGGAAAGAAATTGGCAGAACATAGACAAGCTGTAATGCATGAGTTTCTTGACGAGTTTATGGCAGAATGGCAAGGGGAAAAGTGACATGAAAAAATGTAAACTGTTTTTATTTGATTTAGATGGGACTTTGTTGCAGAGCAATATAATTATATTATAATAGAAATAAAAAAGGAGGCTTAAAATGTTATTTTTATGTTACCCAAGATGTTCAACCTGTCAAAAGGCTAAGAAATGGCTGGATGAACACAGTATAGAATACAAGGAGCGTCATATTGTAGATGAAAATCCGAGTTATGACGAATTGCAGGCGTGGTATAAGCAGAGTGGACTGCCAATTAAGAAGTTTTTTAATACCAGTGGTTTGCTTTATAAAGAAATGCAGTTGAAGGATAAGCTACCATTAATGAGTGAAGAAGAACAGTTAAAACTGCTTGCTACGAATGGAATGCTGGTTAAACGACCAATGGTGATAAGTGAAGATAAGGTGCTGGTAGGTTTTAAAGAAATTCAGTGGGAAGTGCTTGTAAAATAAATGTGTTTTAACAAATGATAATTTCTACCATAATATGACAAATTGCGACCAATGGATTGTGTTAGAATATGTCTATTATAAAATAATTTGTAGTATTGCGGAGGAAACAGAATGGCAGAGATGGTAAAATACAATGCTGATTATATTTCTATGACATATGCATTGGTTAAGCAAAAAGGCAATACGGATGATATTAAAGCGGCAGAGGATTTATATGTTATAGACGTAATTCTGAGCGGAGCAGATACTTGTATTAATCAATATGAATTAGATGAAAGATTAAGAAAAGAGTATAAAACTATTGATATGATGGAAACTATTGCAAATAAATTCATCTGTAATGATTTACGACCTGTGAATAGAATTATTTCAGAAAAAGAGAAGATAATGAACAGACTGCAATCAGATAAAATAGGAATTATTGCTGATGTATTGATTAAGCATAATATAGTAAATTGTGTGGAGGAGTTATATGTTAAATCTGTAAGATAGGTGTTGAATATTTCGTACTTGTTGCAGATGATGATTTTACATCGACTTTGTATAATCAGAATTGTTAGCAGAAGTGGTTTTGGATTAACAGTCCAATGTAATTATATTTGCGGTCAGGCAAAGGATAGACGAGAATATAAGCAGATAACGAAGAATATTGCACAGCTTATAAAATGGAAGGGTAATGATACTGCCAAGTCGATAATTGAGGAATTGAAGCAGAGATATTCAAGAAGACCAGCATTGTTGGATAAATTGGAGAAGGTAGAGAAGAAAATGTGATCATAATATAGCGGTAGATTAATGATAACATTTTTATAACGCAATTTGTAGAAAGCGCTGCCACATGCAAATAATATTTTAAGATGGAGGCGTTTTTATGGCAACAGTACCTACACAAGTAAGAATAGATGAAAATTTAAAGAAACAGGCAAGTGAACTTTTCTCACAGTTAGGAATGGATATGTCCGGTGCAATGAATATATTCTTAAAGCAGTGTGTATTAAGAGGAGGACTTCCTTTTAGTGTTGAACTGCCACAGTATAAGCCGGAAGTATTAGAGGCAATGGAAGAAGCAAAGAGAATGAGCAAAGATCCTAATACAAAGAGATACGCTAGCATTTTAGAGGCTTTGGAGGATATTGATTAGTGCAATATGAATTAATACTAACCGGGAAATTTAAGAAAAGTCTCAAGCTGGCAAAGAAACGAGGCTTGGATTTGAAACTTTTAGATAAAGTTATTACTATGCTGCAGAATGATATTCCTCTCGAAGAGAAATATCGTGACCATGAACTAAAAGGGAAATACTAGGGGTTCAGGGAGTGTCACATTCAGCCGGATTGGTTATTATATCATTGTTTCCAATAACTCTACACATTTATCCCATACAATTTGTTTGCCACTTTAAATAAAGGACTATGCCGCTAGTCATACATAATGCCTTCTAAAATAACAATATCGCTATGTTTATTTTCATATTTCAAAAGTTTTATCTCTATAAATAGAATGATTACATTATTTTGCTATTGTTTATCATTATGAGCTTTCTGTATAATTCAAATATAGGGAATCCAAAGAAAGAAGGTTGAGAAAAAACATGAATTATTACCAAAAAAATATTATTAAAGTAAATTTCTATGGAATCGAATATAGAAAAATTTCGAATATAAATGATTATTCTATTCTTGAAAATGAAGTTGAAGGAGTACTTTCTAAAGGAAATAAAGCACAGTTCTTAATTGATGCGGAAAATTTATGTAATTCTGCGAAAGAGGAAAAAGATAGAAGTATGTGCATAAATTTACCATTATGTATTTCACTTATATTTGGAATTTGTGCATTTGTATTAGGGGGTGCCTACAGAGAGTCAAGGCATAGGTGATTTCTTTGCTAAATATGCCGTATGTGTAATTTTGAATATGTTTGTAGTATGGCTATTAGTGAATCGTGCAAAGAGTATATTAAAGTTGTACAACAAAAAAATTGAATTCTATGATACAATTTGCAAAATAATTAAAGAAAAGTAATAGAGATGATACACATGTTCACAACATTTACAGAAGCAAACAAGGAAAATTCCATGACAGCTTATTTAAATATTGTGAAGAAGGATTATCAAAGAATCCCCAGAAATTATTGCTTGCGGGATATGTATTAGTATGTAATGATTGGAAGTGGTTAGATGGATATTCTATTTAAAAATGATGACTTTGTATTTTCATACAGAGTTGGCGGTATATTAATACACAATGGAAAGATTTTGTTGCAGCGCCCAAAAAATGATGATTATGCTATTATTGGCGGGCATGTTGCAATGATGGAAACAAGTACGGATTCTCTTAAGAGGGAATTTGAAGAGGAGCTTCACGCAAAAATAGAGGTAGATAATTTATTGGCAATTGGAGAAATATATTTTCCATGGGGTAAAAGACCATGTCATCAGATATGCTTATATTATA
>JBJEME010000072.1:0-2986 GCA_051879515.1 Lachnospira sp.
GAGGCAAACAGAAATATCAAGACATTGGAAATTAAGGCTTATGATTATATGCTCCGATTTGAGAAGAGTGCTTCTACGGAGAGTTCCAGTGGGTGCCCGTATGATTTCTTAAGCTGGGCTTGTGAGAAGTGTAAGGTAGAGTTTGCACATACACAGGAAGAGATTGAGGCGATGCCAAATGGAACGGAGCTTCTGGGTATTTATCCGGATGGAAATATTGAAACATACCGTGATCTGCTATTTTATGTCGCCCAGGTACTTGGAAAGGTGTGCCAGATTAACAGGGAGGGAAAGCTTCAATTGGTTTCCTATGGAAACGAACCGGTGGTTACAATGGAAGCGAAACACAGGTTTTCCAGTTCCTATTCCGATTTTGTGACCAGATATACGGCGGTGTATTCCACAAATGAGGTGGATGCAATATCAGAGTATTACTGCCTGGATCCGGATGATGGGCTGACGATGAATCTTGGCATCAATCCTCTTTTGCAGTACGGTTTGCAAAATACAAGAGAGGTGCTGATTACAAATATTCTGAATGCGATTTCTGTTGTGGAATACGTCCCGTTTGATTCAACCACAATTGGAAATCCTGCACTTGATCCGATGGATGTGGTGAAATTCACTGGTGGGCATGCGGATCAGAATGCTCTTAGCTGCATTACGAGTATCACTTACAAGATTCATGGTAAGCATGCTCTGAAAGGTGTTGGTAAAAATCCACTTCTGGCTTCTGCAAAGAGCAAAGCGGATAAGAATATTATTGGTCTTCTGAATCAGGTGGAAACCAGCAAGTATGTGGTTTGTGCTTTTGAAAATGCTTCGGAATTAAAGGTGGGTAGTGAACCGATACGAATTATTGATGTGACCTTTGCCTCTATTGAATCGACCAGTGTGCTGTTTATGGGAAATGTGAACTGTGTGGTGAAGGCAGAGGATGAAACAGTCAGTGCCAAGTACACAGCCAGCCATCTGGTGCCGAATGTGGAGAGCATTGTTGCAAAGGCCGTGGCAGAAGCAAAGGAAGAGGAAGAGATTCCGGAAATTGAATATGAAACATTGGAAGAAGAGGTGACTGTTCCGATTACCAGCAAGGTAAATCCGGTGGTCACCTTTTTATATAAGATAGATGACACCTGGATTGAAGATTATTCACCAAAACAGTCTCTGCACGATGGTGAGAATATTCTTCCACTTTTGTATCCAATCAGTGGTCTTGGTGCGAATAGTGCGAAGCAGCTGGAAGTGTATATGTCCGTTGAGGGTGGAGAGATTACAATTGCTCCTGCAAATTGTAAAGCAGCTGTTGCCGGAAGCGGTATCGCCAGTGGATTTACTGAGTGGGATGGAAAACTTGTGATTGAAGAATCTGTGAATGTCATTTCAATGGCGGAGAATGCTCTCACTTTGAAAACAATGGTAGATTCTGCGGGAACAAGAGTATGGCAGGAAACAATATATGGATTTGCAGATTCGGTATCACTGATGCAGCTGGAAAATTCCGTGCATCTGATTGGCTTATCGGATTTGGTAGAGATTGAGGAGGGGTAAGATGCTAAAAGGAAAAACCAAAATAGAACTTACGGATGTACGCACTGGAGAAGTAGAGGTAATCGAAGAGGAAAATATGGTTACCAATGCGCTCCAGTATATTTTTAATCCGATGGGATATGTAAAGGCGGCAGACCCGATGTACACAACAGAGTATGTGTATTATTACGCTACTCTGACAGGTGGACTGCTTCTTTTGAACAAGGCATTGGAGGAAAAGGCGGAAAATGTATCAATTCCGTCAGATGTGGAGCAGACAGGATGTGCTGTATATGATAAGCAGAACACATCGGGACAGACACTTCGTGGAAATTATAATGCTACGGAGTCAGAGATTGATCTTGAAAACCGGAGAGTGAAATATGTATATGATTTTGATACTGCTGAGGGAAATGGCACCATTGCATGCGTTGCACTGACCCATGCCCTGGGTGGATATGGAAACCGTGGCCTTGATGTGGCACCAACGCGAGGCCTTTACCCGTTTTACAAAAGTATTGGAAGTGGACTGCTAAGATATACAGGATCGAATAGTGCAATCAGTGCGTATGACAGAACGCTTTCGTATTCCAGCTATGGAACGGGATTAAAGTGGATTATCAAGATAGATGCAACAAAGGATAGTGTGTATTATTTTTCAATGGAAAGTACAACGTCCATAAAGCTTTTGAGATACAGGGCAAACATTCACACGGTTTCTCTGTTTGACAGACCAGGTGCTGCGAGAACGCTTTTAGAAGAAACAGAGATTTCTGTATCCCAGCCTATTAATACGCAGTATTTTTCTTACAATTATGATGAGGAAACAGACAAGCTGTATATTGTATCTGCATCAAGTTATTATGTGGCAAATAATGCCACCTATTATGTGACAGAGATTGATCTGGCAAACGGAAATGCTGTGAAACAGTACACGATGACAAACAATATTGGCAGCAATATGAGAATTTGTGATTTGCGAAGCAACACATTCTGTTATCGCGGGTACATTTATTTTATGAATTATGGATATAGCGTAAAGTATTATATCTATCGGCAGGAGCTTGGAAACTCTGCTAATATTCAGAAGATTGAAACGGAAGTCAGAAAAAGTGATCCGGTTGCTGCAAGAGATGGAAGGTTGTATTTTGAACTGGCAGCATCTTATTCCGGAAGTTACTGCTGTTATGTCATCAACACCGATGATTTTACTATGAAGATTCCGGAAACATACAATATGTATGATTCCAATTGCAGACAACATGTTCCGGTAATCGGATACCCCCTGACTTATTATCTGAGCAGTGGAACTTATGATGGGACTTTTGCCATTCGAACGGATTATCTGGCTACCATTAATAACCTGAGTTCACCTGTGGTGAAGACGGCGGACAAAACCATGAAGGTGACATACACCTTGCAGGAACAATAAATATTTTGGGATGAGGCAGTTGCT
>JBJEME010000073.1:0-12943 GCA_051879515.1 Lachnospira sp.
AAGAGTAAGCTTTTCGTTTTACAAATGCGGGCTCTCGATTTGCAATTCATCAAAAGAACAAAAGATTTAAGATTTGCTGGCAAAAAAACATGTAAAATATCTAATTTTATGCGCATTTATATATATTTTACAGTAATTTATTGCATTATAATGTACTTATAGTATTTTAAAGAGATTTTAAAGAATAATGGAGGAAGCGTTATAACGCTATGAATGAGATGAATAACGCAGCAAGTGCACAATTATCAGAAAAAGACCGTAAGTTTAGGGAATTTGCGTTAAATGACAACCTGTGGAAGGTTATTTTTCATGTGTGTGTTCCGCTTTCAGCATTCCAGCTGTTCCAGCACATGTTTAATATTCTGGATACCATGATGGCATCTCATGTAAGCGCTGTGGCAGTGTCTGCGGTAGCCTACCTTTCACAGATTCAGAGTATGATTGCCGCTGTGGGAACAGGTCTTGCTGTGGGAAGTTCTCTAAAAATCAGTGAAGCATACGGTGCGGGAGATTATGAGCTTGTTAAAAAGAGATTAAGCTCGCTTATTGCAATCTGTGCATTTCTTGGTGCTGCCGTGGTACTGCTGATTCCATTTACACCGCAATTTCTTCGCCTTATGGGGACACCTGATGACTTTATTAATGTTGGTACAAAATATTTTATAATAACTATTTTTTCAACTGTACTCAGCTTTTTTAACAATGTTTATATCGCAATTGAGCGTTCCCGTGGTAATTCCAAGCGCATACTGCGCCTTAATATGGTTGTTATAATTCTAAAATTATCAATAACGGCATTTTTTATCTACGGTCTTAACGCTGACATAACAATGATTGCTGTGGCGAGCGTTATTTCACAGTCATTTTTATTTGTAATGGCAATTTATAATCTGCTAAGGGGAAATGATGCATTTACATTTAACGTAAAATTTGTACGTTTTAATAAAGTAGTAGTGTTACCGATGCTTAATCTTTCTTTTCCGGTTATTGTTGAGAAGATGGCTTTTGCAATGGGAAAGACAGTGGTTAATTCCATGAGTAAAAATTACGGCTCCACAACGGTAGGAGCACTTGGAATTTCCAATAATATCAATGGTGTCTGTACGCAGATTCAGAATGGTTTTCAGGACGGTGGAGCATCAATAATAAGCCAGAATCTTGGAGCAGGTAAGACAGACAGGGCACTTGGAACGTTCTGGAGACTGCTCGTAATCAATGGTCTGATTGGTCTTGTAATGTATATTTCATTAAATGTTTTTATTGAGCCTATTACCTATCTGTTTGCCAACAGTCAGGAGGGTTTCAATGCTGAATTCCAGCAGACCATAATTCATGTGTTCCGCTATGATTCTTTAGGTGGCTGCATTCCTCTTGGAATAAATGCGGCTGTTATGTCTTTACTGTTTGGATTTGGCAAGACAAAGCTTACTTTGCTTTGCAATTTCAGCCGTGTGTTTGTATTCAGGATACCAATTCTATGGGCTTTGCAGAATTTTACTGCACTAGGAAGTGAAAGCGTGGGCATAGTAATGGGCTTAAGTAACTTTCTTACAGCAATGCTGTCGTGTATAGTTGCATTTTTTGTGATTCGTGATATCAAGAAAAAAAGGGAATAGTTTTGTATTATAGTTATTCCTATGATATAATATCTGTATGGATAAATATGTAAGAAAATATAGAAAAGTACTATGCTTATGCCTGCTTGTGTGTCTTGTTTCTTCTGTGTTTGGAGGTTGCGGTATATCAGATGCGGGGTCCGGGGATAACGGTTCTTTGTCCGAAACAGCGTCCGGTTATGATTCTGACATGGGGAATGATTCAACAGAAGTGGCATCAGGCAATGAAAACGACACGAATGAACAGGTGTCCGATGAAAGCAGTTCAACAGGTGGAGAACAAAAGATAAATGGGGGACAAACAGTATCCACGGACGATAAGTTTGAATCTGCTTCTTGTGCAGTTGCTTCAATGAAAGTCGGATGGAATCTTGGAAATACTCTTGATAGTACAGGTGACTGGATTTCAAGGGACAGTGCCACTATAGTAACTAATTTTGAGACTGCATGGGGGAATCCTGTAGTTACAGAGAAGCTTATAAGGCACATAAAGGATCTGGGATTTGGTGCGGTGAGAATACCTGTGACATGGAATTACCATTTTGATAATGAAGGCAACATCGATGAGAAATGGATGAAAAGAGTTACCGAGTTAGTGGACTGTGTTATAGACAATGGTATGTACTGCATAATCAATGTACACCATGATACGGGAGAGAGTGGCTGGTTGAGGGCTTCAACGTCTAATTTCACCAGTAACCACATAAAGTTCGAAAAGATATGGACTCAGATTGCCACTAATTTCAGGGATTATGATGAGAAATTATTATTCGAAGGCTTTAATGAGCTGTTAGACGAATCCGCGAACTGGTCAAAGCCGGGGAGTGACGCATTAAGTGCAGTTAATATGTATAACCAGTCATTTGTTGCATGTGTAAGAGGAACGGGAGGCAACAATTCTTACAGAAATCTACTGGTAAATACATATGCTGCGTCTTCGGATGATGATGTATTATCAGGCTTTAAATTACCTTTCGATACTGCTAAAGACCATCTAATAGTGGAAGTACATTCTTATGAGCCGTGGTCATTTACATCCACAACAGCAACGTGGACAACCATGACTAACACATTTGGTGAAAAAGAGAAGATGGAAGTTGACACTAAGCTGGAACTTATGGACCAATACTTTGTTTCTAAGGATATTCCACTTATTATCGGAGAATTTGGATCTGAGGATAAATCAAACACGGCGGAACGTGAGAAGTGGGCTTCATATGTGGTATCAGAAGCTAAGAAACACGGAATTACCTGCTTTGTATGGGATAACGGAGGAAAATTTAACATGGGGCTGGTTGACAGGAATGTGATGACTGATTCGTTCCCAACCATTATCAAAGCGATAATTGACGCTGCAAAGTAGCTTATATAGGGGGGTATATATGTTTCTTGAACAACTGGAGATACTTAAGGATTTTAATATCGTTTCTGTAATTGTACGGCTGACGATGGCGTTATTCCTTGGCGCACTGCTGGGATTGGAACGTGAGCAGAAACAGCGTCCCGCAGGACTACGTACATATACGCTTGTCTGCGTCGGTTCAGCGTTAGCTTCCATAACTAACCTTTATATGTGTCAGATGTACGCAGGTGTTGACCCATCAAGGATACCTGCACAGATAATAAGCGGCATAGGATTTCTTGGTGCCGGCACTATTCTTGTAACTAAAGTACACAGGATAAAAGGACTTACAACTGCTGCAGGATTATGGTGCTGTGCTGCTGTAGGAATAGCGGTGGGTGCAGGATTTTATTCGGGCGCATTAATATCCGGATTGATGATTATAGTTTCTTTGCGTCTGTTTTCCTTTGTTGATGATAGATTCTCCAACCACAGCAAATATATGAATTTTTATGCTGAGTATATGTCAAAGGATTTTATCAGTGATTTAATAACATATTCAAGGGAAAACAATTATCAGCTGTTTGACCTTGAAATATCAAGAGATTCAAAGGGCGAATCATTCTTTGCCACATTTCAGCTTAAAATTACTAATCCCGGGATGCGTCTTGCCATACGGTCAGACCTTCAGAATCTACCGGGATGTACAGTGATTGAAGAATTAAAGTAAATTTTATAATTATTTTTACTAGTCTTTGGAGGAAAAACTTAGAATGACAGAGATATTTGTGCTGATTTTGGTGTCAGGCTGTCTTCTTCTTATACTTGGAGTCAGTGCGACAACTTTACTTTACGTTTTTATGTGTGTGCTGGAGCTATTGTTTTTAATGTGCACGGTTTTCTTTATAATCAGTCTGTTTCTTGTGATTGTTTCTAAGAGAACCGAGGCTCTATGTGCCGGTATCACAGATATAAATGTGTTTGAAAAAAATGCTGAAGATACCGGAGATGACAACGAATCAATGGAAAATGATACGGATTTGAAACAAAAGGATAAAAAGCCTGTCAGGTATGCATTATATGAAATAGACGGCGTACCATGCCGGAATCTGTATCCAACAGACAGCTTATCGAAACGGATGCTTAAGGTTGGCAGATATGTTACTGTATCTGTGGCTCATATTGGGAAAAATAAAAAGATAATAATTCTGGATACTCCTAGTCTGATTACAATAATAACCGGACTACCGCTTTTTACTATTATGTCAGGAGTATTGGGATATCTTCTGTTAGCATATTTATAAGATACCGACAAATAAGGATTCAGACTATGACAAAAAAATTATTGATAAATCAGTTAAGGGACATGGGTTTGCGCCCGTCCGACAAAATTATGGTTCATTCATCGATGAAGGCAATCGGCGAAGTGGAAGGCGGTGCTGACACTGTTGTCGATGCCTTTATGGAGTATTTTAAAGACGGACTGTTTATGACGCCTGCCCACACATGGAAGCAGATGAGCAAAGAGTACAACATATTTGACCCTTCAACTGAACCCGGATGTGTGGGGATAATCCCAAACATCTTTATGAAGAGGGAAGGCGTACACCGCTCACTTCACCCTACTCACAGCATTGCAGCCTTTGGCAGTATGGCAGAGGAATATGTAAAGGGTGATGATAATTTTAATACACCATGCAATCCTAAGGGATGTTTCGGAAGATTGTATGACATTGATGCCAGGATTCTCCTGATTGGTGTCACTCATGCCAAGAACACATACATCCACAGTATTGAGGAAAGTCTGGGCGTAAAGCAGCGATTTACCAGTGAACCAACTCTATTTTACATTAAACGGGAGGACGGAACTCTGAAACCTGCGGAAATGTACAGACATTTCAATTCACAGACTGCACATATATCTGAAAGCTTTGACAAGCTAATGGATTATTATTATGAAACAGGTGCTGCGACGAAGGTTAGATTCGGAGCGGCAGACAGTATACTTTGCTCTGCAAGATCCCTTTATAATGTTACCAAAAAGGTACTTTCACAAAAGCCTGACTACTTTATTCCTTATACGGATTAAAACATCATACTATTTGAATCGAGGAGAAAATATATGACTATACATCCGGCAGGAGATTCTACTGTACAAAACTATGCAGATGAAGCTGATTGTATGGAAACTAACAGCGTCAGCTTTATCCTAAATCTGCTTTATGAGAATCAGGATATTGCTTATGCAGATTTTCAGTCAAAACTTATTCCTACCGTTGAGCGAAGCAGTGTTATAGGAGTTCGCACTCCTGTCCTTAGAAAGCTTGCACGGGAATTATATTCCTCATGCATAAACGAAGAATTTATGTTAAAGCTTCCTCATACATTTTTTGAAGAAAACCAGCTCCACGCATTTCTTTTAAGCAGCATTAAGGACTATGATAAATGCATGTATGAACTGGAAAAGTTTCTTCCATATGTGGACAACTGGGCAACCTGCGACCAGATGTCACCGAAGATATTTAAAAAGCATCTGCCTGATTTGATTAAGCATATAGAAGTATGGATTAAATCAGATCATGAGTATTCAGTGCGTTTTGCAATAAAAATGCTTATGGAACATTTTCTTGATGATGCATTTGACTTGAAATATGCCGAAATGGTGGCATCTGTGAAATCAGATTATTACTATGTAAATATGATGGTTTCATGGTATTTTGCCACGGCTCTTGCCAAGCAGTACGACAGTATAATTACATTTTTTACGAAGCAGCGTCTGTCAGACTGGAACCATAACAAATCAATACAGAAGGCTGTTGAAAGCTACCGAATTGCTGATGATAAGAAAGCATATTTAAAAGGTTTACGCGTGTCCAAAAGGGTATAGGCAGCTTATATAATGAAATAAAAAATACTATTACGAAAATACTATTAGTTTATTTGACTTTTGATGTTCAAAATAATAAAATAATCTTAAGATTTTATCCAAAAAAACTAAAGAAATGAGGGCGTTTTATGGGGAAAAGTAAAAATGTTTCATCAGAATACTCAAGATGTAATAAAACAGTGATTTTTAGTCATGCTTTGGAGGCAGTTATAATCACAGTAGCTTACGTTATTGAAATAATTAAAGGAAACCGGAGTTTACCTTATGTTTTGCTAATAGCAGGGGTATGTCTGGTTCCGGTAATTATTGAATTAATCATGTACATGGCAGATACCGAGAGTAAGCTTGTCAAATATGTAATGCTTGTGGGCGCATCGGTAATGTATGCGTGTATTATGATGACTGCCAATACACCGTTTGTTTTTGTTTATATTATTCCATTGATAATTGTGGCTTCTGCTTACAATAACACGCTTTTTTCAATTATTTTAAACATTGTTGCATTTATCATAAATGTTATAGAAGTTGTGTATATGCTTTCAATAGGAACATTTTCTGCAGATGACTCTGCCAATATTGAGATTCAGCTTATTGTTATGCTCATGATTTTTGCATATTCTGTGACTGCAACACGCATTCTCGATAAGAATAATCAGAACAAGGTTGACAGAATTAATACAGAACAACATCTTATTGAAGATAATATGGCACTTACCATGAATGTATCATGTCAGATGGCGGAAAAGATTAACTCTATGACTGACAATATGAACACTCTGTCACAGTCACTTCTTTCCACTAAGAGTGCCATGGAGGAGGTTAATGCCGGCTCAACTGACACGGCGTATGCAGTTCAGAAACAGCTTGAGCAGACGGAAGCCATCACAACAAGGCTTTCTCAGATTACACACGAAACCAATAACATAATTGGAAGCGTTAATCAGACAAAAGAAGCTATTTCTAAGGGTAATGATAATATTGACAGGCTTAATGACCAGATAGCCCTCTCAGTAAAATCAGGAGAAGATGTTACTCAAAAGCTTTCTGCTCTTGATGTTCATATGAAGAAGATGAACTCTATTGTTGACATTATTACGGAAATCACTTCACAGACAAGTCTTCTTGCACTCAATGCATCAATCGAGGCTGCCAGAGCAGGAGAAGCAGGAAAAGGATTTGCCGTTGTAGCCGGAGAGATTAACAATATGGCTAACCAGACACAGAATGCCACAGTTGACATTACAAAACGAATCCAGCAGGTTTTGTTTGCAATTGAGGAAGTGGTAAATGTTACACAATCCATGATAGAAGAGATTAGCAATCAGAAGATGCTGGCTGACCATACAAAATTAAGCTTTCAGACAATCGAAAGTCACTCTGACAATGTTTCTGAGAGAATTACTGAGCTTGCCGAGAAAGTTACTCTTCTTACGACTGCTAACCAGGAAATTGTTGACACAGTATCAACTATCTCTGCCATTTCTGAGGAGGTTGCTGCCCATGCCAATGACACCTTAAGGGAAAGCAATGACAATATCAACACTGCAGAGGTAATAGTACAGCTTTCTTCTGAACTTAACGGTCTGGCAAATCAGCTTAAGAATCAGTAAATATACATTTTTTAAGACTGTTGCATTTGTAATGTTGCAGTCTTTTTTTATACAATAGGATTGTTCGTATAATTACCATAAATTAGCAGGAGGACATTACATGACAAGAAATATTTATCTTACCGACGAGGATTTTAAAGGGTTCGACATTGGAGAGTTTCCATACGACAGGGATCACAGTGCCACAGGAGAGTATCATTATGTTATCGACCCCGGTGAGCATGGTATCTGGGCAGACCAGGTGTGTAATTATAGATATAACGGTGCCGGGGCCTCATGGATAATAACAGAGGATAATGGCAGTCATTTTATGGAACAAATGAGAGTAATTGATGACTTGCCACATAAGACTCATCCTACACTTATGACCGGAGATCCTCGCTGGAATAATTATACTGTATCTTCAACTCTTAGGATTTTAAAGAGAAAGGGATATGCAGGTATAGGGTTCTGCGCAGTCAACAGCCTTAATATGCTTGTCTTTGCATTTGATAACGGAAAGGTTATTCTTGAGTATCGTCATAAACAGGTGGACACTGTGCTTGAAAGCGCAGATTATAATTATAATTCAGATGATTTCTATACATTAACTGCCTGTCTTGACGGGGACACCGTAACCTGCTATGTAAATGACGAACCGGTATTGTCGTACACAGGTGACCTTGTGTCAAGAGGCGGAAAGGCAGCTATGACAGCCAGAGTACCTGCACAGTTTATGAATTTCAAAGTGATGGTGGATGAAATTACACATCAGAATATACATAATGCAATTGCTGAATATAATAGCATGGAGATTGCTGTTCAGGCACGACATCCAAAGATGAAACTATATAAGAAAATAAATCTAAAGAATTTCGGAAGCACCGGAAGACAGGTTCGTTTTGGTCATCTGACGGGCACTGACGAATGGTTCGTTGTTCTTGCCCAGAGCCAGAAGCGCTACAGGCGCGACGATTTTGGTTTTATATGCTGCCTTACGGCAATTGATTTAGATGGAAATGTTTTATGGCAGAGGGGAGAGCCAATTAAAAACTATGAGTTCGGCAAAATATCCTGTGATATGCCTCTTCAGGTTTATGATATTGACGGAGACGGCGTTGATGAGGTTATCACATCAAAAAATTTCGAGATTATGATTCTTGATGGAAAAACAGGTGAAATCAAGAAAAAAGCAAAGATGCCTGAATCGTTACCCGAAGAGGATGGAAATATAATCGGTGTGCCAAACAAGGAATATGCCTTTGACCGAATAAACGCCGACGGAATCAGAATCTGCAATTTTTCCGGAAAAGACCGCCCATCAGATATTCTGGTAAAAGACAGATACTGCAGGGTATATGCGTTAAACAGCGACCTTGAACTTATGTGGAAATATAAAAGTGATAAGAATACAGGACATTTTCCATATGCATTTGATATAAACCATGATGGGTATGATGAGCTTTTGTGTGGCTATAACCTGCTTGATCACAATGGAAAGCTGATATGGTCCCTGCCTGTCATGTCTGACCACACAGACGAGATAATAACCGGACGCTTTATGTCAGGCGAGATAGGAACTCCTGAAGCAGAAGGGCATATTGCCTGTGTTTCAGGAACACAGGGATTTATTATCGCTGATTATAACGGAAATATAATTAAAAAAGACGACATCGGTCATGCCCAGAGGATAAGTACCGGAAATTACTGTCCTGACCGAAAAGGCTTTGAGCTGGCAGTAACTAATTTCTGGGGACATCAGGGAATAGTATATTTCTATGACTGCTTTGGAAATCCATTGTGGGAATATGAGAATGAACTTAACGGAAATATGGTTACTCCTGTTAACTGGGATGGTGACGGAAGCGATTTGATTCTTCTAAATGCTGACCCACATAAGGGAGGCATGCTTGACGGAAATGGTGTGAGGGCAGTGTCTTTCCCTGATGACGGACATCCTACGATGTGTGTGGAAGCAATCAACCTGACAGGAGATTCAAGGGATGAAATAGTGGTGTGGGACTACTATAATATGTACATTTACACCCAGGATGACGGCTTTAAGGAAGATGCATATGCCCCTGTAAAATATCCGCATTATAATGCATCTAATTATCGTGGTGAGTACTCATATCCTGATTCGAGTTATCTTGTTTAGAAACAGGTGGTTGCGAAACATTCGACAGCATACGGTATAAATTTAAAATATTCAACGCAGGCACGCTCGCGCTACTTGTCGCACCTAGCGGTACATAAGGCTCTAAAGAACAGAGCCTAAGTACCGAGGGCTCCAAAGTACCTGCTTATGAAATATTTTAATTTATACCTTCCTGCTATTTCGTCCGTTTCGTAAACGACTACCTATTATATTAAAAAAGAGGAGAATAATAATATGCTAACAGTTTCACACTTAACGAAAAAATATCACAAGCAGCTTGCTAATGATGATATTAATTTAGAGGTAAAGGATGGGCAGATTGCTGTATTGCTCGGTCCTAACGGTGCGGGAAAAAGTACACTGATTAAATGTATTATTGGATTTTTAAGATATTTCGGGGAGATTAAGGTTAACGGCCTGGACAATAAATCCGTCGAGGCAAAAAAATATATCGGATATATTCCGGAAATACCTGCACTCTATCCTAATCTTACTGTTGAGGAGCATATGGAATTTGTAGCCCGTGCATATAAATTAAAGGATTATAAGGACTATAAGGAAGAATTACTTACGCGTTTTGAGTTAGATGACAAAAGAAAGAAATTTGGTGACGAGCTGTCAAAGGGTATGAAGCAGAAGCTTTCTATCTGCTGTGGTCTGCTTCCTAAGCCACAGACAGTACTTTTTGATGAGCCAATGATTGGTCTTGACCCTCATGCCATAAAGGAACTTAAAATCATTATGAAGGAGCTTCGTGATAATGGCGCTTCTGTGCTTGTCAGCACGCATATGATAGACAGCATTGAGGATTTATGGGATGTAACATATGTAATGCAAAAAGGGGAGGTTGCAGCAGAGGTTCATAAATCGGATGTTTCCGGCGGTGGCAAATCACTTGAAGACATTTTCTTTGAAATTACCGAAGGAAGAGAGGAGTAAGTATGAAGCTTTGGGGATATTATGCTTTCCACACTTTCATAAACTCCATAAAGAAAATGCTGAAAAGCGTTGTTGTGGTGGTTATTTTATGCTTCAGCTTTATAGGAATAATCATTGGTTTGTCTGTGGGACTTCTGGCAAGTTCAATGACTAATGATGAGTCTGCCAAAGATGAAGCTGTCGAAGAGGAAATAGTGGAATATGTATTCAAATATGCTGACGATACAGTTTATAATGAAGATTCCTTCTATGTAGATTCTGAAGGAAACATTACTGATAAAGAGGGAACCTTAATTGGACTGGAAGAGATTTCTGAAGAAGAAGACAATTATTCTGATTATGAAGGGTGTCATATATGGACCAACAGGCAAATCGAATCCGATTATTTAGAGAAAGCCGGTTACGAGCTTGACTGGGATGATGTACCTTATGCTTCTAGTTTATTCTCAGATGAAGATATAGCGCAGATTAAGGAATGCGTTGGAGCATTGGCTTTCTTTATTATGCTGATCTGCGTTCTGTGGGGAATATACAGCGGCTCAAAGAAGGGCTCTGACATCTTTTTGATGGCTGATGTTAACTTATTGTTTATCTCGCCAAAAAAGCCGCAGACAATTCTTATGTTCAGATTAAGCTTTCAGCTGTTTGCAGCTTTAGTAGGCTTGTTATATCTGTGTGGACAGATTCCTAACCTTATAAATGCCGGACTGTCGGCAGGTTCAATTATTGTATGCTTTTTTGCAATAGTATTTCTTGTGCTGATTCAAAGACTTGTTTCAGTATTTTCATATACTCTGACAAGTACGCATATGAATTTGAAAAAATATGTGTTCCCATTTGTGTGTTCTGTTGCCATTATATTTGCAGGAATAAACTATTTCGCATATACCAGCTGTTCAAATGATATATTTGCGGCATGCCATATGCTGTATAATGTTAAAGTATTAAGCTTCATCCCACTGTTTGGATGGTGTGGGGCTTTAGTAGTTGCTGCAATTAACTCACAGTATATGAATGTTCTCCTGTTTGGCTTTCTGCTTATTCTTTTAATGGTTCTGATGATTGTGGGTATCTGGAGCATACCTGCAGATTTCTATGAGGATGCCCTTGAAGGTGCCACAGCAAGAGAAGAGTTGATGATTAAACAGAAGGAGGGACAGCCGGCTAAAAAGAAAAAGGACCGTTCAGAAAGGATTAAGAGAGATGGTCTTTCAAGAGGAAGTGGGGCAAGCATATTTTTCTTTAAAGAAATGTATAACAGAAGAAGATTCTCACTGTTTGGATTTCTTACAAAAACAATGGTTACTTACATTCTGATTGGAATGGCAGCATTGACGGTAAGCAACATGGCGGTAGGTAACCCTGTGTTTATTGCAGCCATGTTTACAATTGCAGCAGTATTATTTTTCAGAACATTTGCCAATCCATTACAGACGGAATCGTCGCTTAACTGGTTACTTATGGTTCCCGACAGCCCTTACAAAAAGGTATTTATGGTAGTAATCGCAGGTACTGTGGAATGTGTCATGGATTTAGTACCTATTATGATTATTTCACTAATAGTCTGCAGGGTTAACCCTCTTACATGGGTTCTATGGTTTGGATTCCTCATCCTGCTTGATTTTATGCTTTCAAATGTTTCAGTAATGATAAATGGCATTATTCCGTCCGGAGGGCTCGGACAGTTGAAGGGAATGATCCAGCTATCTGTTATATTTATAATTTTTGCAATAATAATTGTACTATTTGCAGTTGGCACATTTGCTTCAGGTTTGACGCTGGGAGTTATACTTAACATTCTGCTGTGTATTGTGTTTGGTGCCATCAGTTTTATTGTTTATCCTTCAATACTGCACAAAGGGGAGTTTTAATATTGTCACAACAGCTTGCGCAAATGCATATTATGTGGTATATATTAAGTACTCTTTGCACTGCATTACATTCTTTTGGAATGCGAGATCAACAGTACAAACTGAGCAGGCTATAACCCTTATACAAGGTTTATGAGGCCGGGTTGCGTATGCGACAGCAGATTGATTTTTATCACATCTGTGGGACAGTTGTATGTTCCATGGATGTGTTTTTTTATACTCCCTTGGACATATGATCTATCTGGTGCTTATAAGAGATACTCATTTTTAAGGAGGATTCTTTTATGGCAAAACAAATGTCAAAAAATCTTAATGAAAAGCTTATTATAAGAAAAATCTCTTTAGTAAGCATTATTGGTAACATTGTACTTAGCGCATTAAAGCTGGCGGCCGGCATTATCGGTAACTCAGGTGCAATGATTTCCGATGCAGTTCACTCTTTATCGGATGTGTTCACAACATTTATCGCTGTGTTAGGTGTACGAATCTCAAAGAAAGAGGCAGATAAAGACCATCCGTATGGTCATGAAAGGCTTGAATG
>JBJEME010000074.1:0-2948 GCA_051879515.1 Lachnospira sp.
TGTTATTATTTAGGTGATAAATAATAAAAAATAATCAATATTTCTTATTATTTAGTCTAATATATCACATCGGGTTTATACAAACCCAAAAGGAGAATTTTTTATGAAAGTTAAAAAAGCATTAGCAGTTCTTAATATGGCTTTTTGACAGTGGCATACTGTGTTGATGAAATGGGTCAGATAATTTCAGTTATCTGACAATATTGTAGTAAAATAGATATTTCATATTTAAGGAGGTTTGTTTTATGAAAAACAAGATAACAAAAAGAATTGTAAGCACATTATTATCGACGCTTGTAATTTCAAGCGCATTAGCAGTAAACGCAAATTTAGTTTCAGCATTTGATGATACTAAGGAAAGCAAGTATCTTGTTTTAACCGAAAGTGATTTTGCTTTAAATAAGGCGGAGGAATTGTCCTCAAAGTCTGAAAGTGTTTTCTCGGATGACAATACCACAGTTGCAGAAGTATCACTTACTAAAAGTGATGTAAACACGCTGAAAAATACAGATGGCGTTATTGCTGTTGAAAAGAATGTCACATTTTCCGGAAGTGCTATTGATGATAACGAGGAAGTTGAGGTCATTGATTATCTTTATAAGGATGTCGACACCGAAGATCTTAACCTTTGGTACTTAGATGCAGTCGGTTCATCCGATGTTGATAACGGAGATAAGGTGAAAATCGAACTTCTTGATAGCGGAGTAAATCTCAATAGTGATATCAATGTTAAAGAGAGAATTAATCTTATTGAGGGGGAAAATGTAAGCCC
The DNA here is from genome assembly GCA_051879515.1 of Lachnospira sp. Classification (GTDB taxonomy): domain Bacteria; phylum Bacillota; class Clostridia; order Lachnospirales; family Lachnospiraceae; genus Lachnospira. Next base: position 773 of record JBJEME010000074.1, read on the forward strand.
CCTTTATGAGGATTTAAGCGGTCACGGAACCGGAATGGCAAGTGTTATAAAAGCAAAGGATAACGGCGTAGGAGTTACAGGTATTAACCCGAATGCTAAATTGTATTCTGTAAGGGTTTTAGATGACAAAATTCAGGCTCCGTTAAGCCGAATAGTTGAAGGTATTCAGTGGGGTATTGATAACAATATGGATATTATCAATATGAGTTTTGGAACTAATACCAATTCTGCCATCCTCAGAGAAGTTATTCAGAAAGCAGACGAGGCAGGTATCCTGCTGGTTTCCGCAACAGGCAATGATCCCGACTCCGGCGTTCAGTATCCTGCGGCATATCCCGAAGTTTTAGCGGTAGGCTCAATGAATGAAAATTTTGAAATTTCCGACTTTACTTCTGTAGGAGAAGAGATGGATGTTGTCGCTCCGGGTGAAAAGATTGAAACCGCAGGGATTTTCGGAACAATTAACGGAACGAATGGTACCAGTATTTCGACAGCTCAAGTAAGTGCGGTAGCCTCAAAGATACTTGAAAAGGATAATAGTAAATCTCCCGATTTTGTAAAAGGATTAATTTTAGCGTCTGCTAAGAAAATTCAGAATGGTAATATAACTACCGGAGCTGTTGACAGTAATTACGCATTAGAAATATACGATGAGTATGAAAGGACTTATACTCCAAATAAAAATATTCAGGAATATGCAAACCCAAATGACACGGATTCCTACAATACCGAAGGCTTTGTTGCCGGATTATGGGGAAAAGACGATCACGAAGAAATGGTGAGGGAAGCATACGATGGAACATATGATAGTACAGGCAATACAATGGCGCTAATTGTTAAAGGCGCAAGGATGGCTGATAATGATGATTTAGTTGATGTGGACAATGTGGTTCATAATTTTAAAGAAATTTCAAATTTTCATGGTCACGGAAATTATGCTGCGAGCCTAAAATGTGCGTGGAGATTTGTTTATTGTTTACATCAATCCAATAGAAACGGAGAAAGTAGGAACACAGCTATCAAAAATGCGGCTGCTGATGCTACTAATCTTCTGAATAGTATGAATTTGGGTACATCTCAAACCAATAAAATTAATAGCTTGATTAATGCACTGAAAATCCTCTATAAAATAGATGTATCAAAAAAGGGAGTAGTAACTGATGATAGAGGTTTACAGTCAACTAAATTCAAGGCTATGGGATTATGTATGCATCTGGTAGCAGATACCTTTGCTCATAGAACCTTGGTTCCTAACACTACCAGTATGAAAGGTGCGCTAAATAAAGAATGTTATTTTCCCAATAACGGTACTGTAGATTTTTCAAAATCTAGCAACATTAATGATTTAAAGCGTTTTGCCCAAGATGGTGACAAGGAGTTTAATACTAGTGATACTGCAAAAAAATTTAAAAATATCCAAAGCCTTTTTAAAGCAATTGAACTGCAAATAGTGGAATTTACAGATATAAGGTGGTTTTCTCCCACATATCCTGAAACTTCCGGTAATTCAAATAGTAATATAAAGTCGGTATCTTCAGCTTTTGCAGATGAACCTGGAATATTTAAAAGACGATATAGTGAAGCAGAGTTGGCCTGTATTTACTTAGCCCAGGGCGGATATAAAAGGAATGCAGATATTTATGTTTTTATCCCGTTTGAGAATATGAAATTATGGAATTTAAAAAACTATGTAAAAGCTGCAGGTTATGATATTTCCGTGGTTCCAGATGAGGAATGGGATAAATATACAGCATATAAAAAATAGAATCTTTGAATAATATATATTTTTCATTTATCTGACACTACTATAGAAAAAAAGAAATTTTTAAATTATTTTGGAGGTTTTTCTATGAGAAAACTATTATCATTTCTATTAGCAAGTATAATGGTTATATCAGCTATACCAATGGTAAGTGCGTCAGCACAGATTGATTCTACAGCGACTAATGAAACTGTCCCAACTCAAGAGGAAGCAACAGAAAGTACAATTTCTGCTACAGAATCTACAGAGTCGACTACCGAATCCACTGTTCCTGCTACAGAACCTACTAACCCGGAAACTCCAAACAATGAAAAAACCTATAAGGACTTTTCCTATTCTGTAAAAGGCAATACCGTTACAATTCTAAAATACAACGGCAATGCAAAGACTGTAAAAATCCCGTCAGTAATTGAC
>JBJEME010000075.1:0-55411 GCA_051879515.1 Lachnospira sp.
CTAACGCTGTACTGTTCATGCTTTATTCCTCCAATTCTTTATTTTTGACCATAACCACACTCGCAGCATAGCTGCTCGTTGTCGCGGCATTCGCCAAATGCTCATGCAAGCATGGCACTTGGCTCATTGCTACACGCAAAAAGGACACTCCCAAATTCTCACTTGGAAAGTGTCCTTGAAGTACAAAATATAAAATTGAATGTCGCACAAAACGTATTATTAAGTATTATTCCGTATTATGCGTAGCAAATTTGTAGTAAATTTGTAGTAAATCACAACTTGTAATCGCTGAAACCCTTGATTTTACTGGCTTTATTTATCCAATGACTTCATTGTCGGGAATAACAACACATCCCTTATCGCTGGTGAATCTGTAAGCAGCATCACCAGTCTGTCGATACCGTAACCGATACCGCCTGTTGGTGGCATACCGATTGAAAGGGCATTAAGGAAGTCCTCATCTGTGTGCTGTGCTTCCTCATCGCCGTTCTCGGCATTCTTATCCTGCTGCGCAAAACGCTCTCTCTGATCAATTGGGTCATTAAGCTCTGAGTAAGCATTACACATTTCCCATGTATTTATAAACAGCTCAAAACGCTCAACCTTCTCAGGATCATCCGGCTTCTTCTTAGTAAGTGGAGAAATAGCCAGTGGGTGATCCATGACAAATGTTGGCTGGATAAGATTCTTCTCACAGAACTCCTCAAAGAAGAGATTAACGATATCGCCCTTTGTATGGCGTGCCTCGAACTCTATTCCCTTCTCCTTAGCCACTGCCTTAGCTTCCTCATCAGTAGTAATCTTATCAAAATCAACACCTGAATACTTCTTGATACAATCAATCATTGTAATCTTTTCAAATGGCTTACCGAAATCAATTTCAATTCCGTTATAAGTAATCTTAGAGCTTCCGCATACCTTTTCAGCAAGGTACTTAAACATACTCTCTGTAAGCTCCATCATACCATAATAATCTGTATATGCCTGATACAACTCCATAAGAGTAAACTCAGGATTATGTCTTGTATCAACACCCTCATTACGGTATACTCTTCCGATTTCGTAAACTCTCTCAAGTCCGCCTACGATAAGTCTCTTAAGGTATAACTCAAGAGAAATACGAAGCTTGACATCCTCATCAAGAGCATTGTAATGAGTCTCAAATGGCCTTGCTGCAGCACCGCCTGCATTAGATACAAGTGTAGGTGTCTCTACCTCCATAAAGTCTCTTGATGCGAGGAAGTTACGAATCTCCTTAAGAATAAGAGAACGCTTGATAAATACATCCTTGCTTTCCTTATTCATAATTAAATCTACATATCTCTGACGATATCTCATATCTGTGTCTGTAAGACCGTGGAACTTCTCAGGAAGAATCTGTAAACTCTTTGTAAGCATCACAATAGACTCCGCATGAACAGAGATTTCACCTGTCTTTGTTCTGAAAAGATATCCCTTTATGCCAAATATATCGCCAATATCTGACTTCTTGAAATCTGCATATGGCTCCTCACCAATCGCATCTCTTGCAACGTACACCTGAATGTTGCCCTGCAAATCCTGGATATTACAAAAAGAAGCTTTACCCATGACACGCTTGAACATCATTCGCCCTGCAATTGATACATGAATAGGGTCAGCATCCATAATTGCTCTTCTATCATTGTAATCAGCATCCAATACTTCCTTAGCCTGCTGCTCATCAAGACCTTCCACATCCGGCTTTGCTCTTCCGGAAAGAATCTTATCCTCATGAGCTGAATAAAGCTCCTTCACCTCAGCTGTATGGTGTGTCTGATCAAATTTAGTAATCTGAAATGGATCCTTTCCTGCCTCCTGCAATGCTACAAGCTTCTCGCGACGAACCTTAAGCAACTGATTAATATCCTGTTCCTGCTGTGGTTTGTTCTGATTGTTATTCTCTGCCACTTCTCTTCTCTCCTAACACCTTTGATAATATGCAACCTTTCTAATACACTAATTAGCCATTAACTACAGAAATAATCTTGTATTCAATCACACCGGCTGGTGCTTCAACTTTAACAATATCTCCAACCTTCTTGCCTATCATGGCAGCTCCTAAAGGTGACTCATTAGATATCTTGTTGTTTAAGCTGTCTGCCTCTGATGAACCCACAATTGTATATTCAACATCTTCATCATAATCAACATCATGAAGAACTACTGTACTTTCAAGTTTAATCTTACCCTTAGACTTATCTGTATCCTGGATAACCTCACAGTTATTGAGAATGTCCTCCAATTCAGCAATCTGAGCTTCAATATCTCTCTGCTCGTCCTTTGCTGCATCATACTCTGCATTCTCAGATAAATCGCCCTGCTCTCTGGCTTCCTTTAACTTCTGGGCAACTTCCTTTCTTCTAACAACCTTGAGATTCTCAAGTAATGCTAATCTCTCTTCATATCCTTTTTTAGTAAGTAACTGTTTCTCTGCCATAATTGTCACCTTTCTTAATCAACCCTCAATTTACCCAAATGGATTATATGCTATAGATATATCTCATATCTATAAACCGTCAAGATATTATATATAAATTATTATATAATGTCAAATCTTTTGCACATGTTACAGTTCTCTGCAACGTCCCACAAGTTCTTCAAATTCCCTTAGTACTGTAACTTTATTCACCTCATTCCTGAGTGCCGCAGCGTGTCTTACACCCATTGTATACCAGGCAAAATGCTTTCTCATCTCCCGGATTCCTATATATTCCCCCTTGCTTTCACACAGGGAGTTGGCATGCCTCATCATCATTTCACAGATTTCCGCGATATCAGGTTTAGGTAACACCGTTCCATCTTTAAGATACCGGGTAACCTCCCTGAATATCCACGGATTTCCCTGTGCACCACGTCCAATCATGACACCGTCACAGCCTGTCTCTTTCATCATACGCGCCGCATCTGCACCACATTTTATATCACCGTTTCCAATTACCGGAATAGAAACATTTTCTTTAACCCGCCTTATTATATCCCAGTCTGCATGGCCTGAATAATACTGCTGCCTTGTCCTTGCATGAACCGCAACTGCCGCACCTCCTGATTCCTGTACTATCCTTGCAATCTCAGGAGCATTTATACTGTTCTCATCAAAGCCGGCTCTGATCTTTACTGTAACCGGTTTTTTAACTGCATTTGCCATTGCCTCAACTATTCTACCTACTAAAACAGGGTTCTTCATAAGTGCTGAACCCTCGTTATTGTTCACAACCTTAGGCACGGGGCAGCCCATATTAACATCTATTATGTCTGCCGGTCCTTCCTCTACCCTTTTTGCTATCTCCGCCATTATCTCAGGCTCCGAGCCAAAAAGCTGAAGTGCTACCGGATGTTCCTTTTCATCTATTCGCATCAGCTCATTAGTATTCTTATTGTTGTACAGTATTGCCTTTGCACTCACCATCTCTGTGTATACAAGTCCACAACCCTGCTCAATACACAACAGACGAAATGGCAGGTCTGTTACGCCTGCCATCGGTCCTAATGCAACATTATTATCAATCGTCAAATTTCCTATCTTCATAAATTCCCTAACTTCGAATTATTATCTGTCTTTGCAGCTTCCCTATACGGATAACTCCCTTTTTTCAATTTATTTACTACCCGTTATTACTCTCGAACAAAGAAAACCTTGTAAAACATTTCAAGCGATTCTAACAGTTCACGCTTTTCATACTGGTATTTCTTAATGAGCATTCCGCATGCAATCTCATCATACAAAAGGTCTCCCTCATCCGCTGTCGACTTAAATAAAAGATTACCGTCAGCGTCAAATTCCAAATCAAGAATTCCGCCAACCTCTTCAGTAAAAAGGACGCACATTATCTTTAATTCATTCTTTATGTCCTCAGGAAGCCTGTCAAAATCCTCATTAAGATAATATTTTTTCTCATATGCATTAGATGCACAAAGCACTATATTCTCATCAAACATATCCATACAATCCTCTCACTGATACTTCTCCGGCTCTTACCATGGCAACTGTTCCGTCATCCTTTTTTACCATAAGCTCGCCGTCAGACTTTATCCCAAGTGCAACTCCTTCAGTTACCTCTCCGGTTCCCAGAACGCGCACTTCCCTGTCTTTATTAACAAGCATGCGGTTATATTCATCTGTAAGTCCTGATAAATCCCGGCTTGCCATAAACACATCATAGTATTTTGCAAATGTTCTGGAAAATGCTGCCACTATCGCACTTCTTGAAATCTTTTTTCCTGTCTCATTATATATTGAAGAAGCGACATCTTTTATTGACTCATCAAATTGCGTTGTATTTACATTCAGACCTATTCCAATTACCACATAGTGAACGTAATCCATCTCTGCGCTCATCTCTGTAAGTATTCCACAGATTTTCTTTCCGTTCATTACTATATCATTAGGCCATTTGATGCCGCACTCCGCTTCCGAAACATTGGCCTTAATAGCCTCCGCCATAGCCATTGCTGCTACAATTGTAAGCATTGAGGCATGCTCAGGCGCTATCTGTGGGCGCAGAAGAAGGCTCATCCATATTCCGCTTCCTGCGGGACTCACCCAGCTTCTTCCTCGTCTTCCCCTTCCTCCGGTCTGGCATTCCGTTATAAACAGAGTACCATTTGCCGCATCAGTTTCTGTAGCGTATTTTTTGGCCTGGTTATTGGTCGAATCAGTTTCAGGAAAGAAAATCACTTCTCTTATTATTCCATTATCTGCTCTGCTTAAAATTTCGCTGTCTGTGAGAATATCAGGATATTCCACTATCCTATAACCTTTGTTTGAAACAGCCTCGAAAACATATCCCTCCTCTTTTAGCTGATTGATATACTTCCATACTGCTGTCCGTGACACGCCAAGCTGCTCACACAGAACCTGTCCTGACACAAATCCGTCAGCTTCCCTGAGCATTTTTAAAATTGCTGTTTTTTTCATTTCATTACTACTTTCCACGAAATTAATGCCATTCCAAGCAAAAGACCTGTGATGACACACAAGACTGAGCCTTTCACTTTATTGCCATTCATAAAATTCTTTGCAGCTGTAAGTCCATTTACCAATGTACCGAGAAGAAACTCTATTGGAAAAATAATCCCGCTCTTTCCCCTCAGAAACAATATAGCCACAAACAATACCGTTATTGCAATTGTAAGAACTATATTACAATAATCTATAATCATTTTCGATTTGCGGTATGAACCGCTGGTTCTATAATACATAGGCTTCTCCTAGTCTTCCTGGTATGCACCGAGTGTGGCTGCCATAACCGCCTTTATTGTGTGCATACGGTTCTCTGCCTCATCAAATACTACTGACTGTGATGACTCAAATACTTCATCTGTAACTTCCATCTCGTCCAAACCGAACTTATCATGGATTTCCTTGCCAATCTTAGTCTTTAAATCATGGAACGCAGGTAAGCAGTGCATAAAAATGGCATCCTTTGAAGCATTCTCCATTACAGCCTTATTTACCTGATATGGTGAAAGTGCTTTTATACGCTCCTCCCATACTTCATCAGGCTCGCCCATTGATACCCATACATCTGTATACAATACATCTGCATCCTTGGTTCCCTCTTTAACATCCTCTGTGAGTGTCACAGAACCACCGCTTTCCTCAGCCCACTCACGGCACTGTGCCACAAGCTCATCATTTGGAAAATATTCCTTTGATGTGCAGGCTGTAAAATGAAGTCCCAGCTTAGAACATACTATCATGAGGGAATTGCCCATATTGTATCTTGCATCACCCATGTAAACAAATTTAACACCCTTTAAACGTCCAAGCTTCTCGCGAACTGTAAGCATGTCTGCCAACATCTGGGTTGGATGGTATTCATTAGTAAGACCATTCCAAACCGGAACCGATGAATGCTTCGCAAGCTCCTCAACGATTTCCTGTTCAAAGCCCCTATACTCAATTCCTTCAAACATGGTGCAGAGCACTCTTGCTGTGTCAGCAATACTTTCTTTCTTACCTATCTGTGAACCTGTAGGGTCAAGATATGTCACACCCATGCCAAGGTCATGAGCTGCCACCTCAAAGGAACAGCGTGTTCTGGTACTTGTCTTTTCAAAAATGAGGGCAACATTCTTTCCCTTTAATGGCTGGTCCACCACACCCGTCTTTTTCATGTCCTTAAGCCTTGCCGCCAAATCAATAAAATATAATATCTCTTCAGATGTAAAGTCCTTGAGTGTTAAAAAATCTCTTCCCTTTAAGTTCATAGTCTTACCTCCGCTGTATCTAATGTGTTAAATAAAAATAATACCTACATTCTAGCGCAATTTTTGATTATAATCAATAAGCAAAAAAGCTCCAGCCACAACCGTGACCAGAGCCTCTGTCTTATGACTGTTTACAGCCTTTTATTTAAATTATTAGTGGAAGCAGTGACAGCCTAATATCATATAACTTGAATAACTGTCAAATTTTGCTTTTGAAACCGAAAGGAATCCGCAATAGCTTCCTGCGTTATTTATTCCTGCCAGAGCATCAACTGCTGCTGTCCTGCACTCTTCATTTGCTGGTCCTTCTGATAACACTGCCCCGAATCTTTCAGAAATGTTACCGTTTCCATCGAGAACCCCCGAAAACTGTCCTCTCTGGTATACAACACCACTTATTGTATCAGGATAGTATGAGCTTCTGACTCTGTTTAATACAACATTTGCAACTGCCAGCTTTCCTTCATAGCTCTCGCCGCGTGCCTCCCAGCTTACTATACATGCAAGGAGCCATAATTCATCATCGGACACTGTCATTGGTGCGTTGTAAGTCACATCCGCTCCTGACACTGTACTTGCGCTTATCATCTGCTTTCTCTCAGCCGCTTCCTGTGCTGCTGCAATTTTCTTTTCCATTGTAACTAATCCGGTTTTTTCAACCATTTCTACTTCTTCAATGGTATATCCTTCAATAATTGCAAACTCGCCTAACAGGCTTGCGTATGCTGCTGCCTCATCACCTAAAAGAAGACTTTCTGTTTTTACATAGCCTGTGCAGTTACCTGAACTGATTAATGTCCAGTCAGCACCAACATCCAATGTATCCATTACAGAATTCTCATAAAGCCTTCCGACTACATCAGAGTCAATATCTGCCTCAGCGTATACTTCAAGGTAAGGGCTTACCACAGCCAATGCTCTATTATAAAATACGCCTTTGTCCTCTTCCTCTCCCGTAGTAATCTCGTATGTCACATTTGCATAATAAGATGCAACCTTCGCTTCGCTTTCAGTAATTGTGTTCTCACTGTACTCATAGGTAGATTCCGGACCTGCAACAAATGGAAGTAATGGCATAACTAATGCGGCCAAAATAGCTCCCATAAAACAAGCAGCCTTGCTACTTCTAAGTTTCATAAATTTAATCCTTTCCGGTGTATATTTTTATACACCCACAAATTGTTACAAAATTGTTACAATTTGTTACGAAAGTATAATAGCAAAGTTACATAGTTTTGTCAAATGTATTAAAATTCAGTAACCATGCGGTTTTGAGGCATTGTACAAAATTTTATACATTGGAATATTACCCATTTATTCTCTGTCTTACCGCTTCAAATGCCAATATGGTACATGCAATTGCAGCATTCAATGATTCCACCTGTCCTGCCATCGGTATCTTTATCAATTCATCAGCCATTTTGCTCGTTTCGTCAGTCAGTCCGTTGCCCTCATTGCCAATAAGGAAAGCCGTGGGCTTTGAATAATCTTTATTATAAGCATTTTCTCCATCTAAATGTGCCGCAAACAGTCTTATTTTCTTATTCTTGCACTGTTTCAAGACTTCGGCAAAATCTTCTGCATAAGCAAATGGAACCCTGTAAATAGAACCCATCGTTGAACGTATAGTCTTTGGATTATAAATGTCCACTGTATTTGAACTCATAATTACCCCTGTTGCGCCGGCTCCTTCTCCCATTCTAATTATTGTTCCAAGGTTGCCCGGATCCTGAAGATTCTCTATTAATAACACCAGAGGTGTGGACTTGCTGTTAAGTATATCTTCCAAAGTAATGTCCGCCATCTTTACAACTGCCATAATTCCCTGTGGAGTCTGTGTGTCTGACATTTTCTCAAAGATTCCATCTGAAACAGTTTCCACCTCTATTTTTTTGTTTATCAGATTCCGTATAAGTGAATCATTATTATTTGCAAATGTCTCAGATGCATAGACTTTGGCCACCCTCTCTATAGGAGCCTCCGTCACCATCTTGTGCCCTTCCACAACAAATTCCCTAAATTCTTTTCTTGCTTTTGACTTCTTCTGCAGTTGAAGAACATGCTTAACCTGAGAACTGCTTGTACTTGTAATCATTATTATTCCCCTTTTTAATCAAAAGAGGTTGTCGACAAAGAATGCCGTCAACCTCTCCACCAAACTCATTTATTTCCTTTGCAAATCATTAATCACCATGTAGCGTATGAAAAAACATTCCATACCGCGTAATTGGCAATTTCTATTTTGACAACAGACTGCTTACATTAAACTCGTAGTCATCAATATCCTTGGTCATTGCAAGAGCTTCATCAATATCAAAATCAACAAACTTTCCATGCTTGTATGCCACAAGACGGTTGCTGTGTCCACCTACAAGAAGGTCAACTGCATACGATCCCATGATGGAAGCATACATTCTGTCCTTACATGTTGGTGAACCACCACGCTGCATGTAACCAAGAATAGTGGCACGAGTTTCTACACCTGTTGCCGCCTCAATTCTTCTTGCCATACCTGTCGAATGTCCAATACCCTCAGCATTGATAATAAGATGATGCTTCTTGCCCTTCTTACGTCCCTCGATAATATGATTGATAAGCACCTGCTCATCATTATCATATCTTTCAGGAAGAAGAATATCCTCGGCACCATTGGCAATACCGCACCAAAGCGCAATATAACCGGCATTACGTCCCATTACCTCAATGATGCTGCAACGCTCATGTGATGTTGAAGTATCTCTTATCTTATCGATAGCCTCCATTGCTGTGTTTACAGCAGTATCAAATCCGATTGTATAATCAGTACATGCAATATCAAGATCGATAGTGCCCGGAATACCGATTGTGTTTATACCCTGTTGAGAAAGCTTCTGTGCTCCTCTAAACGAACCGTCACCGCCGATTACAACTATTCCATCAATTCCGTGCTTTCTACAAACTTCAGCACCCTTTTTCTGTCCTTCCGGTGTCATAAACTCAAGGCATCTGGCTGTATAAAGGATTGTACCACCCTTCTGGATAATATCAGAAACACTGTGTTTATCCATATCTATAATCTCATCATTAATAAGTCCGTTATAGCCTTTTTGAATTCCCTTAACCTTCAAACCCTTATTCAGCGCAGTTCTTACAACCGCACGAATGGCTGCATTCATTCCAGGTGCATCACCGCCACTTGTCAGAACACCTATTGTTTTTATCTCCTTTGCCATAACTTCCCCTTTCCTAATAGTCATTACTTCTCAACTATTATCTTATGCTATTCTAAAAATATTCGTAACTATCCTAACACATTTGATAAAAAAAATCTTCATATTTTTGCAGTTTTTTCTAAATTTTTACTTTTTATGCACTTTTTATTTTTATTTTAAAGTGTCAAAAGCCCATTTTCAGGTAGTTTCGATATTTTTACTTCCAAATAACTGCCTTAGACGAGCAAGCAGTTCAGGAGTCACTTTAACAGTTTTGCTGTCCGGAAGTGTTTCCCTTGAATTCTCTTTAGTGCAATATATAATAACTGTGTCTGTTCCATCCGACTGCGACAATTCTTTTAAAAGCTCTTCTTTTCTTGCTTCATAAGCGGCTTTTTCCTCAAATCTTATCCACAGCTTTCTCGGAATACTGTCAAAATCTATTATTTTCTCACAGATAAGCTTTGCATTTTCGTCTACATTTGCAGAAACTCTTCCTGAAATAAATATCTTATCAGCTGTATCTATAACAGTTCTGTATGCCTGATAATCCCTCGGAAATACGATAACCTCCACAGTTCCCACTATATCCTCAATAGTGATAAATGCCATCATCTGACCTGTTTTTGTGGTTTTAACCGTCTTTTCCCTGACAATTCCTCCGATTGTAGCCTTCGCATTGTCACGAACCTTAGGTTCCCCTGTCTCATCATCTATCTCGAAATCAGTTGTCATATTGGTTATATGCTTCTTCCACACATTTACATACTCATCAAGAGGGTGACCACTGACATATACTCCGAGGACCTCTTTTTCGTAGTTTAAGCACTCCTCCTTGGTAAACTCACCAACATCAGGTATACTAACCTCATAATCATGCTTGGTAGATTCATCTGCTATGTCAAACAAAGACATCTGTCCTGAAATTGAATCCTTATTCTGTCTGGTTACGCTGTCAAGCATTCTCTCAGCTACCATCATCATAGCTTTACGTGTGCTTCCAAATCCGTCAAATGCACCTGATTTAATGAAATTCTCTATTGCACGCCTGTTAACCTCTGTATACTCCCTTGTGATAAAATCCTGCATTGACTTAAATGCCCCGTTTGTCTCTCTGTCGTTGACAATTGCGCGGATTGTAGGTCTTCCCAGACTTTTAATAGCAGCAAGTGCAAATCTTATGGAACCATTTTCAACGGTAAACTCCATCTGGCTTGAATTAACATCAGGCGGAAGAATAGGAATATTCATCTGACGACAGGCATATATATATCCTGAAACCTTGTCTGTGTTATCAATAACAGATGTCATGAGGGCAGCCATAAATTCTACAGGATAATAAGTCTTTAAATATGCTGTCTGGAAGGATACTATCGCATAGCAGGCGGCATGGGATTTGTTGAAGGCGTACTTCGCAAAATCTATCATCTCATCATATATTTTGCCCGCAATCTTCTCATCAATTCCATTTGCAATACAGCCCTTTACTCCTTCTTCAGGATTTCCATATATAAAATTCTTTCTCTCCTGCTCCATAACATATGCCTTTTTCTTAGACATTGCCCGGCGCACAAGATCACTTCGTCCCCATGAATAACCTGCCAGGTCACGCACTATCTGCATAACCTGCTCCTGATATACAATACATCCGTATGTCGGCTTAAGAATTGCCTCAAGCTGAGGGCAGTCATAGGTAACCCTGTCAGGATTATTCTTACCCTGGATGTACTGTGGAATGAAATCCATTGGTCCCGGTCTGTAAAGGGAAATACCGGCAATCAAATCCTCTATATTCTGTGGCTTCAATTCTTTCATAAATGACTTCATACCGCCACTTTCAAGCTGGAATATACCATCGCACCGGCCTGTTCCTATTGCATCATAAACACCCTTATCTGAATAGTCTATTTTATCAATGTCAAAATCAGGATTAGTCTTTTTTACCAGATTCTCAGCATCCTTTATAACCGTAAGCGTCCTAAGGCCAAGAAAATCCATTTTAAGAAGTCCTAATTCTTCAAGAGTCGTCATTACAAACTGGGCAACTACCGCACCGTCCGCGCCTGTTGACAGCGGAACATACTCCTCAACAGGTCTGCCACAGATAAGCACTCCGGCTGCATGCATAGATGCATGACGCGGAAGGCCTTCCAGCCTCTTACTTTTATCAATAAGCTCTTTAACCTGCGGGTCAGATTCATATGCACTCTTAAAATCAGGATTCCCCTGAAGTGCCTTATCTATTGTGATTCCTATTTCTCTTGGAACCATCTTTGCCAGATTATCCACCATGGCATAAGGCAGATCCATTACCCTTCCCACATCTTTAATTACCGCTCTTGCAGCCATGGTACCAAATGTTACTATCTGAACAACACAATCCTTGCCATACTTTTCTACAACATAATCAATTACCTCCTGGCGCCTCTCATAGCAGAAATCTACGTCAATATCCGGCATGGATACACGCTCAGGATTTAAAAAACGCTCAAAAATAAGACTGTATTTTATAGGATCAAGATCAGTTATTCCAAGGCAGTATGAAACCAGGCTTCCCGCTGCCGAGCCTCTTCCCGGTCCAACAGGGATATCATGGGTCTTTGCATAATTAATATAATCCCATACTATAAGGAAATAATCCACATATCCCATCGAGTAAATAACTGACAGTTCATAGGCAAGCCTCTGGAAAATGTTATTGGTATCCTCCGCTGTCTTGATAATTACATCCTTCCTGTCCTCAACACTCTCGTGCTCCGCAATCTGAACCATCTCATCTACGTTTAGATTCTGCGTCTCACCTGGATATCTCTTCTTCAATCCCTCATAGCACAGATAATTAAGATATGTCCAAGACGAGAATCCATCTGGTACTGCATATTTAGGCAATTTAGTGACACCAAATTCAATTTCAACGTTGCACCGGTCTGCAATTTTCTTTGTATTAGCAAGCGCTTCCGGACAATACCGGAAAAGGTCAAGCATCTGCTCTGGAGATTTGAGAAAATACTGACCTCCGTCATATCTCATTCTGTTTTCATCGGATAACTTCTTACCTGTCTGGATACACAGCAAAACGTCATGGGCATCCGCGTCCTCTGCATATGTATAATGCACATCATTAGTGCATATCAGTTCTATCCCTGTTTCCTTGTGCATTCTCATAAGCTGTGAATTGACATACTGCTGTTCTGAAATACCATGATCCTGCAGCTCCAGAAAGAAATTACCCTTACCAAATATCCTCTCTAAGCTGAGAGCCGCATCCAGTCCGGCCTCGTACATTCCTTTTGAAAGATACCTCTGTACTTCTCCTGCAAGACACGCACTTGAGGCGATTATTCCCTCATGAAACTCTGAAAGGACCTCTTTATCCACACGTGGCTTATAATAGAAGCCTTCAGTAAAGCCTCTTGAGACTATCTTCATAAGATTCTCATATCCCTTATTATTCTCCGCAAGAAGAACAAGGTGATTATACTTTTCCTCTGAAACACCAGAACTCTTATCAAATCTCGAGCCTGGTGCAACGTATACCTCGCAGCCAAGGATAGGCTTTATACCTGCTTCCTTTGCCGCTTTATAAAAGTCAATAACACCATACATAACACCGTGGTCTGTTATGGCAAGACTGTCCATTCCCAGCTCCTTTGCCCTTGCGACTATTTCTTTTATTTTGCTAGAGCCGTCTAACAACGAATACTCTGTATGTACATGCAGATGCGTAAAATCCATTGTAAATTCTCCATTCTAACTCTTTTAAACAATCAAACACATAGTGAAATTATATCAAATTTCACATACTTTAACAATTAATAATTACTACTTTATCACAAATACTTTTTACAATATTTGGTTATTATGATACAATAAATTAACACAAATGTATGTGAAAAATGAGGAGAACATTATGCTACTTACTGACTTAAAAGCCGGCAGTGCCATATCCTTTGTAATCAATGTGGGAGATTCACAATATGAATTCCCCTCTAATGTTGCAGTTGTATACCCTGACAGCATCCTTATTCCGTGTTTTGTAATCAACGGCAGCGTGGTAGATTTCGGCGACAAACGATATGGGAAAATGTCGTTTACAATATATTATGCAGATAATAAATCCGGACAAAGACTGGCTTTTAGAGGCGTTTCACTGGAAACTGTCAATCCCCACAACAACCAGGCTGATACACCCTATTACAAGGTGAAATCCAGCGGATTTGCAGCACTTGCAAAGGTTTCCGAGCGTCGCGGTAACAGAAGAGTTATAGTTGATCTTTCAGGCAGTATTACCGTGGAGAATAGTGGACGAAGTCTTAACGTAACCATCCACGACATCAGCAGCAGTGGAATCTCCTTTTACTGTAACGAAAGCCTCAATTTTTCAAGCAATATCTGCTATATATTTTTACGTGACACCATTAATTCCCATGAATTTGACCTTCGCATAAAAAGTAAGATTGTGCGTTTCTTAGATAATGATGGCACCTATCTTTATGGTTGCAGTGTTGCTGAGAATAATAAGGATTACTATTCTTATGTATGTCTGAAGCAGTCTGAAGCAAAATATATTTCTGCCCACACAGACGAACAGCCGGCACCTTTAAACACTGAGGTAACTCATGAGTCTGATACCGGCACCGTTTCTTCAAAAACCAGTTCCGAATTAAGTGATGATGAGCTTTTTCAGGAAATGTTTGGAGACTCTCCTACGAAGCGAAGCCAATTTTTCTCATCAAGGAATAAGCTATAACAAAGCCGGCAAGTCCCATTGTACAAAAATAAGGATAAGTTGATTTTCATGGAATACCATAAATTTCAACTTATCCTTTTTCATTTAACTTTTATAAACCCCGGAATAAAATCTCTATCTAACTCTTTAATAAGCTTTTCCCCATATATCCATACCTTCTGTTGCCATGGATGTGTCAAAAAACCCCAGCTCAAATCCTCTGCCATAAAGAAATAATAATCTCCATCCGGTATGTATGACAAATGTCTTTCCCTGTGAGGATTATACTTATAACAGTCATGCTGCCAGTCCAGGGCATATATCATGCCATCCTCCGGGCATGCAGACCTGATAGCCTTATCCACTCCGCGAATATAAGTATCCATCCGTTCATCATCAGGTGATTCCATAACTTCACTTATGTCATAAATTCTATAGTCCACATCAAAATGAAATGGCACAACACCTTCTTTTATGCTGGGTCTGAATTTTGTCAGCGCATACACCCTGTCCCAGACTGATAACTGTTCTTCATCTGATAACTTCATTATACCCCCGCCTGGTTGCCATTATTGCCATTATTTACGCTATTCTGCTGACTACTGTCCTGCCCCTGCAATTGTACCGTATTACTTTGTGACTGCCCGTAGCTTTGTGGCTGCCCATAGCTTTGTGGCTGCCCATAATTTTGTGGCTGTCCGTAACTTTGTGGCTGTCCGTAACCTTGTGGCTGTCCGTAACCTTGTGGCTGCCCGTAACCTTGTGGCTGCCCATAGCCTTGTGGCTGCCCATAGCCTGTATATGCTCCATATGCCTGTGGCTGCATATTGTTCCTGATCTTCTTATCAATGATTCCTGATATTACAAAACAAATAACCGCCACCACAATAAATATCATACCTGCTATACATATCGGATAACATAATTTGCCCACAACATTCTCCAGAAATTTAATAAGAACTTCCACCGGCACTTCCATATCACTGACCGACTCCGTACGAATTGCATCAACCGTCGCCTCCCCTACGAGAAGACCAAACAAACCGATCATAAGACCTATAATGCCTGATATTATCATCGAGATACCTATGTTTCTGATTCCTCTGTTAATATATTTTAGATAAACTGCCAGTAAAATAGCAGTAAATATAACAGCTGCAACTATGAATGATACATATACTATTTTGATTACTTCAAATGATTCTTTAATACCATTTATCTCAGCATATAATTCCAAACCATCCTGACTGTCTCTAATCTGTCCATTTATATCGTCGTTTGTTTCCCTTACGCTCTCATCCATAAAGCTTTCAATATCAGGCTTAATTACCTCTTTTACCTTGTCTTTGAGCTCTGTTTTTTTCTTATTAACAGTATTGTCATCAAGCACCACTGTATCTGAATTCACGCCAAATATTATATCAGCAAGCTCTTCCGTGTCTGCACTGAAATCACTCTCAAGCATCATAATCTTCTGATTAGCATAAAATTCCTGTCTTGTAACAGTACTTCCTAAACCAAGCTGTTTCAATGCATCATCTATAATCTTGTCACTGATATTCTCAGCCATCTCGTCAGAATATTTTTTTACAATTGAAATATCAACAGGTCTGTCTTCCTCTATAGCCAAAACAGCCTCTCTTGTAATATCTGCAATCATTCCATCCGGAACGTATGAACTCATCTCCTCTGATGTCTGATATTGTTCATTGATGCTTTCCTCCAGTTCTTCTCTTGCCATTGCATCAATAAGCTCATATGTGCCTGTATTCTCAAATACTTCCGACACTGAACCACCTTTTAGCAGTCCCAGCTTTATTCCCGACAATACAGCTATGCTGATAAGTGAGATTGTCAGGAAAAATGTCAGAAAAAATCCAGCAACAGATATCCCTGCGGAAGGCTTATTATGTCCCATTCTCCCCGAATAATTCATGCTATTATTCATGTTTCCGTTCATATTATGCATGTTATTATTCATGTTTCCGTTCGTATTATACATGTTATTATTCATATTGTTGTTTGTATCGTACATTATTATTCCTTTCCGTACAAAAGTACAAATGTTTCGTAATGATCCTCTGTAAAGTATATTAATCCGTCGTTGGAATAAACCAGCCTTTTCGCACCCCTGGACTTAGCTCCCAAGGTATCTATGTCACATTCATAATACTTTCTTCCATCCTTGACAGGCAGCTTCTTTTCGTAATTTCCAAAGTAACTGCCTCCTATACATTTGCCGGGTGCGAAAGGTTCAAGGGAGCCACCGCTCCACCCAAGCTTTTCTGCTTCGCTTTTATCTATAAAATTATCAGGCAAATGCCCATATGTATGCAAAAAAAGAGCTACATCCTCCTTGGATGTGTATGTTCCATTCTCTGGGATAGATGTTTCCTCTGTAACATCTGTGCTGTTAACTGTCTCTGAACCCAATGTAGCTTCTCTGTTGTCAGAAACATCAGCCTGGGAAAATCCACAGGCTGACATTAACAGCAAGAGCACTGACAAAACCAATGCCCACAATTTCTTCATTCTATTTAAGAACATATTATTCCTCCGGCTATTCATCTGATGAGTTGGAATTATCATTCCATATAACACTGTCAGGTTCCCCTTTTACTGTAGATGAATAACTTCCATCCTCATTGAAGGTAACGCTTTCGGCTACCTTTTCTGACAAAGAGAATCCGGATGTATCAACCGGTTCAGGAATACCCTTAACCTCTCTGAATATTCTCATAAACTCCTTGCCGGATATAGTCTCATGGTCGTACAGATATCTCGCAAGCTTATCCATAATCTCCCTGTTTTCAGAGATAATTCTCTTAGCTTCCTCATAGCACTGTGCAATAAGATTCTTAACTTCCTCATCCACCTGTGCTTCTGTAGCCTGTGCACAATTCATTGATGCATTACCGCTAAGATACTCATCCTCAACAGTCGAAAGTGCAACCAGACCAAATCTTTCAGACATACCATATCTTGTAATCATGGTCTTTGCAAGGTTAGTAGCCTTCTTAATATCATCATATGCGCCATTAGTAACCGAACCAAATACTATCTCTTCCGCTGCACGTCCACCCACAAGAGAAATAAGATCTGTCATAAGCTCATCCTTAGTCTCAAGATGCTTCTCCTCCTCAGGGAAGTTAAGGACATATCCCAACGCACCATTAGTATGCGGAATGATAGTGATCTTCTGTACAGGATCTGAATTATTCTTAATCGCTCTTATAAGCGCATGACCTATTTCATGATAAGCAACAATCTGCTTTTCTTTCTTGTTCAGTACTCTTTCCTTCTTCTCTTTACCTGCGACAACAGTATCAAATGCTCCAAGAAGATCCTTCTGTGATACTACGTTTCTTCCGTCTTTAACCGCTGCAATGGCAGCTTCATTTACCATATTGGCAAGATCAGAGCCCACAAGACCACTGGTTGCAAGAGCAAGTTCTTCAAAATCAACTGTATCATCCATAAGAACATCTTTAGAATGAACCTTAAGAGTCTCTATTCTTCCCTTCTTATCAGGGCGGTCAACAGTAATTCTTCTGTCAAGACGACCCGGTCTTAAGAGTGCCTTATCAAGAACTTCAGGCCTGTTAGTAGCTGCAAGAATAAAAATACCTTTAGATGAATCAAATCCATCCATCTCTGAAAGAAGCTGGTTAAGTGTCTGCTCCCTTTCATCATTGCCGCCGCCATATCTTGAATCACGGCTCTTACCGATGGCATCTATCTCATCAATGAAAATGATACAAGGTGCCTGCTTTGTTGCTTCTTTGAAAAGATCTCTTACCCTGGAAGCACCTACACCGACAAACATTTCAACAAAATCCGAACCTGCAAGGGAGAAGAATGGCACGTTGGCCTCACCTGCAACTGCCTTGGCAAGAAGGGTCTTTCCTGTTCCCGGAGGTCCCACAAGAAGGGCACCCTTTGGAAGCTTAGCTCCGATTCGTGAATACTTGTCCGGATTGTGCAGGAAATCCACAATCTCAGTAAGAGACTCCTTGGCTTCATCCTGTCCTGCAACATCCTTAAATGTCACTCCTGTCTTTTTCTGTACATAAACCTTAGCTGTACTCTTGCCGACACCCATGCCGCCCATCATACCGCCTTTTGCAATCTTTCTGTATATAAATGCAAATATGATATAAATAAACAGCAGTGGCAATACGTATGCAAGAAGGAACTCAACAATTGAAGAATTAGAATCAGGTATATATCCTGAAAATGCTATTCCCTTTCTCTTAAGAAGTGGAACCAGGCTTTCATCATTAACATATCCGGTGTAGTAAGTATATGTGACTGAACCTATTCCTGCCTTTTCCTTTGCATCATCCGTTGGAATAATCAGTATTCTGTCAGAGTCAAGTTTAACCTCCTTGACTTTGTCATCATTTACCATCTGTATAAATTCATCATAGGTAATTTCCTTATAAGAGGCATTCCTAAGCATACTGTTGAGCATTGTTATTCCAATAAATGCAATGATAGATGCGATTATTATAAATATAATTAAATTGATATTCTTTTTCTTGTTATTGTTATCATTATTACGGTTATTATTGTTACCGTTATTGCGGTTATTGTTCCCATTATTGCCATTGTAGCCGCCATTACCGCCGTTGTAACCACCGCCGCCATTGTAGCCACCGTTATAACCACCATTATTTCCGTTATTGTAACCATTACCGCCATTATAACCGCCGCCGTTATAACCGCCATTGCTTCCGTTATTGTAGCCATTACCGGCCCCATTACCATCCTGATTCAGGTCAGCACCGCTGTTGCTAATGCTATATTCTAAAAACATATTATCTGTTCCTGTGTTCATCATAATCCTTTCATAATAGATATAATCCATTCAGATGCTTTATTCTGTACATAATAAGTATCACAAACTATTATAAAGAAGTGCAAATTATAAATCAACATAAAACTAAAGACTTTATTTTCACTTTATAAAATGTTTATAAGCCCCATATTTTTAACACAACTACATTATAAAATTAGGTTTTTTTATTATTTTTAAAATTTTATAGAATTTTATTCAAAGCAGCAGTATAATTATTCTTAATTTTTTATTATTCTGACATCGCGAAAAAACGCTCATGTCGATTTTTAAGCCCTATGGCAGATAGGAGGAATACATGTCCGTAAAGTACGTATTTGTAACCGGTGGTGTTGTTTCCGGACTTGGTAAGGGAATTACTGCAGCATCACTTGGCAGGCTTTTGAAAGCCCGTGGATTTTCTGTTACCATGCAGAAGTTTGATCCTTATATAAACATTGATCCCGGCACAATGAATCCAATCCAGCATGGTGAAGTGTTTGTCACTGATGATGGTGCCGAAACAGACCTTGATTTAGGTCACTATGAAAGATTTATTGATGAAAGCCTCAACAAGAATTCTAATGTCACAACAGGTAAGGTTTACTGGTCTGTTCTACAGAAAGAACGCCGCGGTGACTTTGGCGGAGGCACTGTTCAGGTTATTCCTCATATCACTAATGAGATAAAAAGCCGTTTCTACAGGGATTATTCATCTGACGAAACTAAAATCGCCATTATAGAGGTTGGAGGAACTGTGGGAGATATCGAAAGCCAGCCATTTCTTGAGGCAATAAGACAGTTCCAGCATGAGGTTGGCCATGAGAACGCCATTCTTATACATGTAACACTTATTCCATATCTTAAAGCTTCAGGTGAAATGAAGACCAAGCCTACCCAGGCCAGTGTCAAAGAGTTGCAGGGAATGGGTATCCAGCCGGATATATTGGTATGCCGTACTGAATATCCTCTTGAGAAGGGCATCAAAGAAAAGATTGCACTTTTCTGTAATGTTCCTAAGACACACGTACTTCAGAATCTTGATGTGGAAATACTTTACGATGCACCTCTTGCAATGGAAGAAGAACACCTTGCTCAGGTTGCCTGCGAATGTCTCGAACTTGAATGTCCTGAACCTGATTTAGACGAATGGCGTGCAATGTGCAAGGCATGGAAGAATCCTACCAAGAAGGTAACTGTTGCTCTTGTTGGAAAGTATATTCAGCTTCATGATGCTTACATAAGTGTTGTAGAAGCTTTAAAGCATGGCGGTGTTCATAATTCTGCCGAAGTTAATATAAAATGGGTTGATTCAGAAACTGTAACTGCAGAAAACGCATCAGAGATTCTTTCTGATGTATCCGGAATTCTTGTTCCGGGTGGATTTGGAGACAGGGGAATTGAAGGAAAGATCCAGGCTATACGTTATGCCCGTGAGAATAATATTCCATTTCTTGGCTTATGTCTTGGCATGCAGTTGTCAATTGTGGAATTTGCAAGAGATGTTATTGGCTATGAGGACGCCCACAGCGTTGAACTTAAGCCTGATACAACTCATCCGGTAATTCACCTTATGCCGGATCAGGAAGGAATTGATGATATCGGAGGAACCTTAAGACTTGGTTCATATCCATGTGTTCTTGACAAAACTTCTTTAGCCTACAGATTGTACGGTGAAGAGACAATTCATGAAAGACACAGACACAGATATGAGGTTAATAACGACTACCGCAATGTTCTCAAGGAAAATGGAATGGTACTGTCAGGCATCTCACCGGACGGACGAATTGTTGAGATGATTGAAATAAAGGATCACCCATGGTTTGTTGCAACGCAGGCACATCCTGAGCTTAAATCAAGACCAAACAGACCTCATCCTTTATTCAGAGGTTTCATTGAAGCCGCTTTAGATTATCAGAACAAAAGCAAATAAACAGATTTGGGTGTCCAAAGTCCAATTATATGTGATGGACTTTGGACACCCAAATGCCTATGTACAGTAAAATGATGGAGCTTCACACTGGAGATAATACAACCACTGAAACACTATACCCATCAGTCTCCAATGTTTCAAACCGTACTTCTTCTCTATTCTGCCCATTAATCCTGCAGATTTTGTTTTCCACATCAAATTCAGTTCTTCTTATTTCTCTGGCAAGGCCTTCTCCTGTTGCTTTGCTGTATGCCTCCTTCAATGTCCAGATGCAGAAAAATCTATTTATCCTTTCAGATTCACCGTTTTCTGATATCCAAACATTTTCATTTCCGGAGAAATATCTTTCTGAAACCTTAAGGCTTACATCTCTCCAACCTTCAATATCCACACCGACAGGATTAGTTGATACTACGCAAGCCACATATCTGCCACTGTGTGAGATGCTGAAATGTATATTATCCTTGCCGTCATAATATGGCTTACCATAGGAATTTGTTTTTATGGTGAAGTCGTAATTGGAATTGTATCTTTCAATGATAGTATCTAACGGTATCTTTTCTAATATAATTCCCGTCTCATCCCCTGAATTATTCTTCCTGCATATATCCGCATTACACTCTGTTTCTTCCTTTAAGAAGACGCCTGTTGCGTAATTGAGAAGAAGCCCTGCAGTTAGACTTCTTCGCTTATCAGCTTCCATCTTAAGGCTGTCTGCCTTTTGGAGTCTGTATCCGCTTACAATCTGCAGGGCTTTGTTATAATTATCATTATTAAGTTCTTCAATATCAGCTAAATAAATTATCATAATTAATACTTCTTGAATACATCTGCTTCCTTTTTAAGCTCATCAACAATTGCCTGACTGTCGCCCATTTCCTTAGTTATACTGTCCATTTCAGAAACAAGTGCAGTCGTGCTTCCGGCAGATGTTGTTACCGCATTGGCACTTTCCTCAACTCCGCTTGTGATACCCTCGATTGCCTGAATAGTATCATCCATAAGCTGCCTGAGCCTTGCCGTCTTTTCTGAGAAATCAACCATTGTGTCACTGATATAGGTTGCATCAGCACTGTACTGCTCACCAGCCTGAACCAGACCATCATAGTCTCTCAATACATTCTCTTCAATATATGTAGCAATCTGCTTAGAACTGCTTATAAGCTCATTAACGGCCTTTGTTACAAGCTCATTGATTGCCTGGATATTATTGGCTGTATCACGGCTTGAATCAGCAAGCTGCCTTATTTCATCAGCTACCACCGCAAATCCTTTTCCTGCCTCACCTGCTCTTGCCGCCTCAATTGACGCATTAAGTGCAAGAAGATTAGTCTGGCTGGAAATATTAAGAATCTCGTCAGTAAGTTCATTTACACGTTCAACGCTCTTACTTTCCTCAATAGCAGCCTTGAGTGATGTCATAATATTGCCAATCATCTCAGTTGCCGTTTCTTTATTCTCCTTAGCATTACTTGCAAGTATTTCTGCGCGGTCACGCATCTGCTCAGAATAATCAGAAATACTGACTGTCTTATCTGCGATTTCTGTTACTTCATCTCCGACAGCTAATGTATTCTCATTGATATTCTGAACTGTAGCTGCAATCTCTTCCATGGTAGCAGAAAGCTCTTCCATAGCAGAAGATACATCCTGTGCATTATCATTTGAAGATATTACATTATCACTGACTGTATTAACAACCTGATTAAGTCTGTTAGACCCTTTAACAATCTTACCCATTACGTTCTGGAGCATCTCAATAAATGAGTTAATACCATTAACAAGCTTTCCAATCTCATCATTAGACTTAACTGTGATTCTCTTTGTAAGATCACCGTTGCCATCTTCAATGAGCCTGCTGATTTCTGTGAACTGCTTATTGGCAATAACAAGCTTTCTTGAAATAACAAAGATACTCACATATACACATATCAAAATCATCACGACAGTTATACTAAAAATAACAATAGAAACTATAACTGACAAATAATATGTTCTCTCCATCTCTTCAACTGCTTCATCAGCGAGCTTCTGCTCAACCTCTGACAATTCAGCAAGAGTTGCATCAATATCATCACATATGCTGTTAAGATTATCAGTCGATATAGAAATTGTATCACGCATTGTTCCGGTTCCAATAGCGCCCTCCAGCACCTTGACCTGAGGCAGCAGCTTATTGGTATACACTGTCTTAAACTTCTGATACATTTCCTCTTCCTCAGGATCCAGACCTTCTTCAAAGTCTCTCATCAATTCAGACATTTCCTGTTTTGCATCAACAAGCTTAGCCTGAACTTCTTTTTCCTGAGTTGTATTATCACAGGCGGCATAACTATATACCAGTCTTGTAAACTCCTGTGCATTTTTTGAAAGCTCTCCTGCATCCTTAACTGATTCCAGATAATTATCTGTTATAACCTCAGCCTTTTTAAGTACCTGATTAAGCTGTATCATACCCAGTAAGCCTGAAAAAATAGCAAGCATTGCAAGGATAAGCACAGGACATAAAATTTTAGTTCTTACAGACTTCATATAAAAACCTCTCTTTCACTCATGTGTGATATTAAATTAACACGCTTTATTTATGCTTTGACATTATAACACCATAATATTCTTTTTTCAACATTTCCTAAACCATTTCATCTGTATGTGTTTACGAGACTCTGTAATTAACACCGGACGTTGTGAAAAAGCTGAGTTTAGCAATAACCTGTTACATCATATAATATGGCAGGAGAAATTTTCTTAAAAGCTTTACCACCGGAAGCATCTCCGAAATGTTAACAAATACCGGGCATAGAACAAGGCAGGCAATAATAAGCACGGGAATCACTGTTATCATTTTTCTTAAGTTTCCTGAAACAGCTCCAACAAACCACGAAAACATACTTACAGCAAGCACATATAATGCCATCTCTGCCACACCGGCAAAGCCTCCGCCCTCTCCTATGATAATGAGACTAATCTGTGTCGAGATGGCAAATGCAAGTGTATTTATAAAAGCGTACAGCGGCATTCCAAGTATTCTGTATCCCTTTGAAAGCGTCACAAAGCTTCCCTTTTCTTTATCAATATAATACTGCACACAGCCAAACAGTCCCGCCACATATATAAGAATAACAAGTATTTTCTTTAGTGGGAATTCACCTGTTTTATCTTCAATGGCAACATAGCTTCCCACTCCATTCTCCCTGTCTATGGAAACTATGTCCAGGTGAAAGGTTTCTTTTCCCCCACTGTAGCCACTGTAATTATCCTTTATTATGTCAACCGCTTCAGTTCTTACCTCCTCAAATATATTGGAACTGTTGACATAATTCACTGCTATATTTTCTGCATATACCTTAAATAACGCGGAAAAAACAACTTCATTACCTGCCATCGCAGAGTAATTCTTTGAATTATAAACACACTGTATACTTCCCTCATAATCATCCGTATCCAGCTTATGTGTCAGATCCTTTTTGAAAATGTATCCACAATCCGCCTCATCATCATATACATCAGAAAGCAGCATTTTCTTTGATTCTGCCATATAAAAATCAAATGAGTATTCTCCAGTCAGCAGAATATTTACTGCATCTACCGACGTCTTATCCATATCTTCCACATAAAGTGCAATGCGTATCCTGTCAGACTTGTTTAAAGACTCAACATTGGTCACTACGCAGGAAACAATGGGAATTGCCACAAGAAGCAATAATACTGCTATATTCTTTAATTGTCTTTTAAGCAACAGATAAATCCAAAATACCGCCCGTTTCATGGAATCCCCCATTATCTTCTTATTTTGTTTACGGCTGCAGATAACAGAATAAACAATGCTGCATATCCAAGCGCACCTGCACATATGCCTATATTCAGATTCCCTGTAAGGATCTGTCCTGCAAGCTGAAAATAACCGTTCATCGGTATAACCATGCCCAGCTTTCTCACCAGTGGAGGAAGCATGGACTGCATTACAAAACATCCTGATGCATACATGCCCGCAATTCCCAGTAAGAACAATGCGAGAGTGGAATACACTTCATTTTCAATTAGATTATTGAGAAAATATATAAAAGAAAAAACGCTAAACACCAGAATTCCTATTTCAAGAACAGCACCAGCAATGCTTCCAAAATCACCGGCTCTGATTATTCCTGACAGAATTGAATTGGATCCTGCATTTCCCAAAATTAACACAACACAATATGTACAGGTAAGCAGAATAAAATACACTAACGATACTCCCAGAATAGTGCTCACTGCCATGGAGATATTTCCAACACCTTCCCTTGCAAGCACCTTTTTAAGGAGTCTGCTCCCCGCATTAAATAATCCGGTACAGGTTATTCCACTTAAAAGCAGAAGCAGTACAATACCTGTACAGGTATAATACTGTATTGAGTTGAGTCCGTCCCTTTCTGAAATATCCTGCATTTCAAAATAAACAGACCTGTTTAATGCGTATGAAAAGTATTTAACACTCAGTTCATCCTCCGCTCTTCTCTGCTTATTTTTTTTATCCTTAAGGATCGTAAAAAACACATCATCCATGGCGTAGACACCTGCTTCGGCGCTGCTTAAATCAGCAGTACCTGCATTACATAATTCCCTGAAAAGAACAGATGAATTATTAACTCCGCCAGCCGGAAATACCACTTTGATAGGAGTGTTTATACCTCTTATTATATCCTCTATAACATTTGGCGGAATAATGATTGCTGCTGCGTATGTATCATCCTCCAAACCTTTATATGCTGTTTTTTCATCTGTCTCCTCAAAGATACAGTTATTCTTCACGGTTTCAATTTCACTTATAAATGAAATTGCCATCTCTGAATATGGACTAGTTTCTTCCTCTGAATAAACAACTGCAACAACCATTTTCCCGTAATCCTCGTCGTTGCTTTCCATTGCCACACTGACAGCAAAGACTATAAGCACAACAAGAGCAGCCAGCACAACTGTTGAGAGCAAAATCTTTGGAATCGACAAAAATGCTGACTTTATCTGAAGAAACAGATATTCCATGTTTTTCCTGAATTTATTCATGACCTGATAAGCTCCATCAATTCATTTCCATACACATTTTGCGACAATTCTTCGGCAACGCCATCCTTAAGAAGATACATCCTGTCTGAAAGTTTCAACTCACCCTCTTCATGGCTTGTAAGAATTATTGTTCCGCCACTTTTTTTATACGCATCTAGATAATTCATAATATCCTGCTTACACACAATATCAAGAGATGCCCCCGGCTCGTCAAGAATAAGAATCGGCGGGTTCTTTGCCAGTGCACAGGCTATACTTAACCTCTTTTTCATACCCCCGGAAAGGTTTTTTACTATCTTTTTTGTGTAATTGTTTATCCCAAATACCGCAGGAACACCGCTAATGAGATCTTCCTCCAGATTTCGTCCTGTTGAACAATACCAGAATTTAAGATTGTCCATAACTGACAGATTCTCCATAAGAGGATTCTCCTGTGGCACAAACCCCACATACCTCGAAAAGATTTTTGAATCCTTAAACGGAGACACTCCACCTATGGTATACTCTCCTCCATCTGCCTTGTGACTCCCCGAAAGAATCCCAAGAAGAGTTGATTTACCGCATCCGTTAGCACCCACAATACTTATGCACTCACCCTGGTCTGCATATAAATTTACATCTTTAATCACCTGATGCTTTCCGTATTTCTTTTTAACATTTTTTATTTCAATATATGCCATAATATCTGTTCCTAACCTGCCGTTTCAAACTGACTCTCATAAAGATTCTTGTAGAATCCTCCCTGTGCAATCAGACTGTCATGATTGCCCTGTTCGATAACGTGACCATCTTTCATTACCAGTATTACATCTGCAGAACGTATGGTAGAAAGTCTGTGGGCAACAATAAAGCTTGTCCTGCCTTCCATCAACTTTGCAAATGCGTTCTGAATCCGCAATTCTGTTCTTGTATCAATAGATGATGTGGCCTCATCAAGAATAAGCATCGGTGGCTTCGCCAGCATAAGTCTTGTTATACATAAAAGCTGCTTCTGTCCCTGGGAAAGACTTCCTCCAGCCTCACCGATAATAGTATCCAGCCCATTTGGAAGACGCTTTATAAACCCATAAGAATGAGCCGATTTGCAGGCGGTAATTATCTCCTCCTCTGTGGCATCAGGCTTTCCCATTATAATGTTATCCCGTATTGTTCCGGACTTAAGCCATGTCTCCTGCAAAACCATACCAAATCCCCTTCGCAGGGATTCTCTTGTCATATTTCTTATATCAACACCGGATACTTCAACGCTCCCATCGTTAACATCATAGAAACGCATGAGAAGATTGATTACTGTAGTTTTACCACATCCTGTCGGTCCTACAATGGCTATTCTCTGGCCCTTCTTAACGTGAAGATTAAGATCCTCAATAAGCTTTTTGTCAGAAGAATAAGAGAAATACACATGGTTAAGATCCACTTCGCCGTTAACCTCTTTTACATCCACTGCATCCGGGACTTCAGGAACTTCAGGTTCTTCTTCAATAAGCTCAAATATTCTTGCAGCACACGCAATTGCATTCTGAAGTTCGGTAATAACTCCCGAAATCTCATTAAAAGGCTTTGTGTACTGATTAGCATAGCTTAAAAAGCATGAAAGTTGACCAACTGTTATAACTGCATTTATTGCAAGTATGGCACCTGTAACAGCAACCAGCGCATACACTATGCTGTTTACAAATCTGGTACACGGATTTGTTAAGGATGAGTAAAATATTGCTTTCAAAGAGCATTTTTTAAGTCGTTCATTTATCTCATCAAATCTGTCAATGGCATCATTTCCGTATCCGTATGCTTTAACAACCTTTGCTCCGCCTATCATCTCATCAATGAGTGCTGTCTGTTCTCCCCTTGTCTCAGACTGAAGCTTAAACATTGAAAATGTGTGCTTTGCTATAAAGCTTGCCACAAAAAGTGAAAGCGGTGTAACCGCAACAACTGCAACCGTAATACTCACATTTATTGTAAGCATGAAGAAAAGTGTTCCAACAATTGTAAGCACACCGGAAAAGAACTGTGTAAAGCCCATCAGAAGTCCATCTGCAAATGTGTCAACATCCGCAATTACGCGGCTTACCACATCACCATAAGAATGCCCGTCAATGTACTTAAGCGGAAGCCTTTCCACCTTCTCCATGGCCTCATTTCTTATGTCCCTTGTTACCTCATAGGTAATCTTGTTATTGCAGATATTCATAATCCACTGAGAGGCTGCTGTCACAAGAACAACAATCCCTATTACCAGAAGTTTATTTATAATGGCTTTAAAATCCACGTTATCAGGTCCAATAATGTAATCAATGGCATTTCCCACAAGAATTGGTACATAAAGCGTTGACGCAACCGTTATGGTTGCCATTATTATTGAAAACACAAGATATAACCTGTATTTTTTAAGCCTTGCAAGCACTTTTTTTATTGTCTGTCTCTGGTTCATACTGCCTGCACACTTTCTGCCTCAGATTTAAACTGAGACTCATATATTTCCCTGTATATCTGACAGTTTTCCATAAGCTCACTATGGCTTCCCATTCCAACTGCCTCTCCTTCATCAAGAACGATAATCATGTCCGCATGCATCAGGGATGCCGCACGCTGTGACACTATAAATACCGTAGGATTGTTACTCATTGTCCGGATTGATTTTCTGAGTGCCGCGTCCGTGGCAAAATCAAGAGCTGATGCACTGTCGTCAAGAATAAGGATGTCCGGTTTTTTCACAACCGCTCTTGCTATTGTAAGACGCTGCTTCTGTCCTCCGGAAAGGTTTTTTCCGCCCTGTTCTATCTTATAATCAAGTCTGCCCTCTTTCTTATCAACAAATTCCTTAGCCTGGGCAATGCTTAAAGCCTCATCTATTTCCTCGTCTGTGGCGTCCTTTTTACCCATCAGAATATTATCCCGTATGGTTCCCTTAAACACTTCAGCCTTCTGCATGACAATTCCAACTCGTTCTCTTAAGGACTCCTGCTTATATTCCTTTACATTCTTGCCTGCAACCAGGACCTCTCCCTCTGTTGCATCATAAAATCTTGGAATAAGTCCTACAAGACTTGATTTACCTGAACCTGTTCCTCCGATAACTCCAATCGTCTGTCCCGGATAAGCCTTAAATGACAGCCCTGCAATTGACGTATCTCCTGCTGTGCTGTACTGTAATGAAACATTTTTAAACTCCACACTCGGAGCATCCTTTGCTCCTGAATACACTTCTTTACCGTCAGCCATACTTGAATCAACATCCATTACAGTCTTGATTCTTGATGCGCATGCCAAAGACTTTGTAATATTTACAATAAGATTTGCAAGCTTTATAAGCTCTACCAGAATCTGGGACATGTAGTTGTAAAGTGCTACAACCTGTCCTTGTGAAAGATTACCCGCATTAACTCTGACGGCACCTATCCAGATAAGCAGAATAATTGAAACATTTACTATAACATAAGTCAGAGGATTCATAAGTCCTGAAATTCTGCCGACACACTTTTGTAATGTGTTAAGCTCCTGATTGGATTTCTTGAAGTTCAGAAGTTCAGAATCCTGCTTGTTAAATGCCCTGATTACCCTGGCACCCACAAGATTTTCTCTTGTAATTCCCAGTATTTTATCCAGTCCTGCCTGAACATTTTTGTACATCGGTCTTGTGGCAAGCATTATTCCAAATACAACTAACGACAAAACAGGTATGGCACATACAAACACAAGCGCTGCCTTTACGTCAATTGTAAATGCCATAATCATGGCACCAAACACGATGAATGGTGAACGTAAGAACAGTCTTAATACAAGATTGACTCCATTCTGAACCTGATTGATATCGCTGGTCATTCTTGTGATTAGTGTAGACTGTCCGATTGTATCAAGCTCAGTAAATGAAAGTCCCTGAATGTGTGAAAACATTGAATGTCTCATTTCAGTGGCGCATCCAACTGCTGCCTTTGCACTGAAAAACTGCGCTGTCACTGAGCACGTAAGTCCGATTATTGCAAGTGCCAGCAATACCAGGCACATTTTAACAATGTATGAAACATCCCTGTCTGCTATTCCAATATCAATAATAGAAGAAACAACAAGTGGCACAAACAACTCAAATAACGCTTCCAGCATTTTAAACAACGGCGCCAGAGCACATTCTTTTTTATATTTTTTTAAATATATCCATATCGTTTTCATTGTAAATCTACCTTTTATAATAATTCTTTCCAGTCCCAATTTTACATATTCAGCATATCCATAAGACTGTTATATGAATATCTTCTCTTAGTATTAAAAAGTTCCCTGTATACTTCAAAATTATAATAGGAATGTTCAAACTGTCTTGAGTACAGGTGAGCCAGATCCACCCTTCTTTCAAATGATATATTTCCTCCGTTAAGAGCCCAGTCCGCCACCTCCATGGTTCTTAAAACAAGCAGTCCCACTACACAATTCTTAGCCTTTAACAGGGCGTTATAATCATAGACTGCATCAAGAAAATATCTGTAAGCATAGTACATTTCCAGCTGTTCATACTCAAAAAGTGTGTCCGGATTATTCCTCATGTACTCATGTACCTTTCCTGAAAAATCCTCATAGCTTTGGAATCCGTCAAGAAACTCCAAAGTCTGTTCCACAAATCCTATCCAGTCTTTATTAATTATCTCCATCCCTTTAAAGGCGCTATAGAAAGACTTCAGATTCTCAAGTGTTCTGTCTTTGGAAAACTTTTCTTCCTTTACCGCAAAATTACCATTCTTTACTGTTTCTAAACCGAGAATTCTTTTTCTTTGATTATGTCTGATTTTTTCAATTATTATTTTCCTTTTTTCAGTGGAATTATACTTAAATGATACATTTTCAATCAGATCATCTCTCTCTGCGTCAAGATGTTTCTGTATTTCCTTACAACATGTAAGATACAGCATGCTTCTCTCATCAATTGTATAATTTCTGTCTGAAAGAATATCATATACAATCTTTCTGGCATTATTTAACTGATAAAATGTGAAGCCGTCGATATCATTTACAGTGCCTACAGGCTCATCATTTTCCTCAATGAAAAATACAAGTCTTTCCTTATGTGAGAACATCAGCTCTCCTGCCGTCTTGCATGATGGCGCTATTCCTATCTCACGCACATTTCCGTATTCATTGATAAATCTTGGAAATTCCGCACAGGTTTCACACAGCTTATCCTCTCCAAGCTCAGTAAATAAATCACACAGATTACTGTCGTTTAAGAAAGGGCATCTTCCGTTATTAAGGGTGAATGTACAGCCTCCCTCCCCGTCAGGAACCATGACTTTCTTTAATCTTTTTCCAAAAGCACCCTTTACACCTTTATAATATTTATATGATGCCTCATCAACATCCACATCCCAGCCTGCACAGCACGTATCAGTGCACGCACCTGCAATACATTTAAAATCCTTATAATAATAAGGGGTCTTTATCTTCAATGTTATCCTCCGTTTCTGCTTCTGTGCCTGCCAATTTGGGACACGGTAAATGAAGCGACTGCCAACACTGCAACTATAACTATTGCCGCCCAGAATGAATAAAACAACTCCGGACTGCTTTCCAGTAAAGAATATACTTCTGATGAATAAATCTTTTCAATTATCTCTGTCTGACCTTCCATTTTGGCAAGACTTATAACAGCACATGTAAGCATCGCAGGTGCTGAACATACGGCACATAAAAATGCAGCGACAAGCATAACCGTCCTTGTTATAAACATCCAGTTTTCTACATATTTCCTGCATACTATATTAAGTATAAATGAGACAATTATGCACACGCAGAATAAACCAAGATAGGTAAAATTCTCCATTGCAATCTCGGCTTCAAGCTCCACATCGTCCTTCCCGTAGGCAGATAAATATATAATAAACTCTGCAGCTGTTCTGATACCTATTATAAATGATGCTACTAATGTTATTATATATATCGCATTTTTGCCCTTTAACTTATTGTCTGTCATACGCTTCCCTCCACAGCCCGGTCATGAATGACCTGTTCATCTAATTTTACATTATTTATTAGAGATTTCAATATTTTTTCAGATATTATTTTGTAAAACATTATACCTTGCAATAGACATGGTTTACATTGTATAATCCCACTTGTATATATAATAACTGCCCTCCGGGCTTTTGAAAAATTAAATTAAGAACTAAATGAAAGGAAAACCGATGAAAACACGAATATTATCTAAGTTCAAACGGCTTATCACCCTGTTCGGTGTTATTGTCTGTGTATGCTTCATGATATTTCCGCTGGTGTCCTGCGGGAATAAGATTCCTGATAATACTGTTTTCTCTGCAGATGACCTTGAAGGGAAATCAATTGGTGTACAGCTTGGTACGACAGGAGATATCTACGTTTCAGATTACGAAGGCGATGATGCAGGAACAACGGTAGAGCGTTACAATAAAGGAAACGACGCCATTCAGGCATTAAAGCAGGGGAAAATCGACGCAGTCGTAATTGATATCCAGCCTGCCAAAGCATTTGTCAGTGCCAACTCTGACCTTATGATTCTCGAAGAAGATTTTGTCACTGAGGATTATGCCATCTGCGTTGCAAAGGGTAATTCAGAATTAAAGACAAAAATAGACGATGCCATAAATAAACTTCTAAGCGATGGCACCATAGACAATATTATCAACAATTACATAGGAGAAAATGCAACAAATGAGCCTTATGTGCCTGACAGTTCCCTTGACAGAAAAAACGGCCGTCTTACTATGGCAACTAATGCATATTTTCCACCATATGAATATTATGACCACGGCGATATTATCGGAATAGATGCAGATATTGCAAATGCTATCGCAGATATTCTTAATATGGAGCTTGTCATTGAAGATATGGAATTTGATTCCATAATAACAGCAGTTGCATCCGGTAAAGCTGATATGGGATTATCCGGAATAACAGTAACGGAGGACCGCAAAAAAAATATCGATTTCTCTGTTTCTTATACAACCTCAAGTCAGGTTATCGTTGTGAGGGATAATGATGCGGTACGTGAAAGCACCAGCCTTAAAGCTAAGTTCAAAAATGATTTCCTTACAGATGACAGATACGAGTACCTTTTAACTGGTTTAAAAAACACACTTATTATTGCCCTTTGTGCAGCAATCATGGGCGTAATAATCGGTTTTCTTGTTGCCGTAGTCCGTTCAAGCTATGACAAGACAGGAAGCTTTAAGATATTAAATTTCTTATGCAACATTTATCTTACCGTAATCAGAGGTACTCCAACAATGGTACAGCTTTTGATTATTTATTACGTAATCTTCAGCTCAGTTTCAATCAACAAGGTTTTTGTTGCAATACTGGCGTTTGGTATAAACTCCGGTGCTTACGTTGCGGAAATATTCCGTTCAGGTATTATGTCAATTGATAACGGACAGTTCGAAGCAGCACGAAGCTT
The DNA here is from genome assembly GCA_051879515.1 of Lachnospira sp. GTDB lineage: Bacteria > Bacillota > Clostridia > Lachnospirales > Lachnospiraceae > Lachnospira. Next base: position 33,376 of record JBJEME010000075.1, read on the forward strand.
AGGCCTTCCTTATCATAAGACAATGATTCATGTTATCCTGCCACAGGCCTTTAAGAATGTTCTTCCGGCTCTGGCTAACGAGTTTATAGTTCTTCTTAAGGAAACCTCAATAAGTGGTTATATAGGTCTTAACGATTTGACCAGAGGCGGAGATATTATCAGGAGCATTACATACGACCCTATGCTTCCGCTCTTCCTTGTGGCATTGATATATCTTGCACTTGTAGTTATTCTTTCATATCTTGTGAAGAAGCTGGAAAGGAGGTTGAGAAGCAATGAGCGACACAGCTGATATTATTTTAAAGGTTGAGAACTTAAGAAAGGTTTACGGCAAACATGTTGTTTTAGAGGATGTCAGCACAGAAATAAACAGAGGTGATGTGATTGCCATTATCGGGCCATCCGGTTGCGGTAAATCCACATTTTTGCGTTCTCTGAATCTTCTTGAGGTTCCAACATCCGGTCACATTTATTTTCATGACAAGGACCTTACCGACAAAAATGTCAATCTTGATGAATTAAGGGAATCAATCGGAATGGTATTCCAGCATTTTAACCTGTTCCCTAATATGACAGTAAAGAAAAATATTATGCTGGCACCGGTTCAGCTTAAGCTTATGACTAAAGAAGAGGCCGAAAAAAGAGCACTTGAGCTTCTTATGCGTGTCGGACTTTCGGATAAGGCAGATTCTTATCCTGACATGCTCTCCGGCGGTCAGAAGCAGCGTATAGCAATTGCAAGAGCACTTGCCATGAATCCTGAAATCATGCTTTTTGACGAGCCTACCTCCGCCCTTGATCCTGAAATGGTAGGTGAGGTACTCACTATTATGAAGGAGCTTGCTGCATCAGGAATGACTATGATTGTTGTCACACATGAGATGGGATTTGCAAGAGAGGTTGCCAACAGATGTATGTTCTTTAATGAAGGAATCATTCAGGAAGAGAATGAACCCGGAGAATTTTTTGGAAATCCACAATCTGAAAGATTAAAAGAATTTCTCTCAAAGGTTCTTGTGTAAATAAGTGCTTGCCAGGTACATAAGGCTCTTAAAAACAGAGCCTTATGTACCGAAGGCTCCAAAGTACCTGCGTATGTAATTTTTTAATTCATACCGTCTTTCTTTTCATACGTTATGCAGGTTTCTAATTAATCTTTGCGTAGAACATATATTGCTGTACTATTCCCGCAACACCCTTATACCGTTCAAAATCAAAGCCGTCAGGGTAATGAGCTGACAGTATCTGCTTTATGTGGGTATCAATCGGAAACGCATCAATATGATGAAGTCCAAACAGACATATGCAGTTAGCCACTTTTGCCCCAATACCCTTCCTCTTCAATAACTCATTGAATGCCTCATCATAAGTCATTCTTTTAAGGCTGTCCAGCCATCCGGGATTTCCTGCGGCATATTCAAATATTTCCCTGAGATATTCCGCTCTGTATCCAAATCCCAGCCCCGCATCTGCAAACACTTCCTCCGGTGCCTCGCCGGGACGTGGAAATCTGTAATGAATACCGTCTTCACATTTGCAGCCGCATCTTTCAACCAGCATATCCACACTTTTAGTGATACGTTTTATGTTATTGTTCTGGGAAATCATAAATGTAACTATCATTTCCCACAGATCCTGTCTTAATATCCTTACTCCGCCACCCTGCCTGTAAGCATTAATGAGATACTCGTCTCCTGATGTAAGTATGCGATTAGCCACGTCCTTATAATCAGTATCAAAATCAAAATAATTACACCATACTTTTTCCCACTCTTTACTGTCACAGGACAATGTAAATCTGTTTCCCTGCTGTGTTATTTCAAGGTATCTGTCAAGGGCAACAAAGCCGTAGGTTGTCTTTTCTGCTTCCCCTACACGCTTCCATGTAAAGCACTGCCCACTGGCTGCAATCTGGGCAAGGTCCATATTATCTATGGTAATTTCGTACATTTTCTCCATCCTCCGGTACTCTTCTAGTAATCCACCTTCATCATGCACAATCCCTTTGCAGGAGCTGTAGCTCCGGCAAGGGAACGGTTACGTGCCTCTAAAAGCATTGGCATGCTGTCTGCGTCTCTCTTTCCTAATCCCACTTCTATCAGTGTTCCTGAAAGAATCCTTACCATGTACTGCAAAAAACCGCTTCCATGAAAAGTCATGTTAAGGTATTGTCCGCTCTGCTCTATTTCAATTGAATAAATTTCCCTTACAGTGGATTTCTTCATCTTTGGATTACCACAGAAGCTGGCAAAATCATGCTCTCCCACAAGATATGAAGCAGCCCTTCTCATGGCTTCCACATCCGGCTTTTTATCAAGAATATGAACATATTTCCTGTTAAACACCGGCTTTTTATCACCTGTATAGCAGGTGTAGCAGTATGTCTTTCCGACAGCATTATATCTGCTGTGGAATCTGTCGGAGGCCACTTTAACATCCAGTACGCATATGTCCTCGGGAAGATATTTGTTAAGATATTCATTTATTTCATTTTCACTTAATCCTGTGTCCATATGAACATTTGCAACCATTCCCTTCGCATGGACTCCTGCGTCAGTTCTTCCTGCCCCTATAACCTCTATATCCTGTCCTGTCATAACCGACAAAACTGATTCAAGCTTTCCCTGAATAGTCATGTCTGTGTTTGGCTGGTGCTCCCATCCATAATATTTTGTTCCGTCATATGCAATTGTAAGCTTGTAATTCTTCATATCTTCCTCATTTCCGCAAAATCCTTTATTTCAGCGAGAAAAGTATTTCCGTACTGCTCATATTTGTGCTGTCCGACTCCCGATACGTCCAGCATCTCCTTCATATTTGAAGGCATTTTCAGACACATGTCTATAAGTGTTTTATCAGAGAATATTATGTAAGGTGGAACAGCCTCTGATGTCGCAATCAGCTTTCTTAACTCTTTTAGCTTACCAAACAGCTCCATCTGGGATTCATTAAGGATATCTCCTGCCCCCGTTTTCTTTGCACCGACACTTCCTCTCCTATATGCCGCAAGCTTGTCTTTTGCCGCCTTTTGTGCAGGGGAAATACCTGTTTCATAGTGCGCTCCATAAAATGTTTCAGCGTATTCCATTTCCGTAATTCCACAACAGCCTGAACATTTGCCGCACCCTTTTTTATTCTTAAGGGAGTAATCACCGAAATAATTAAGTATATATTTTCGTAAGCATCCTGTTGTTTTACAGTAATAGGTCATAAGCTTTAACCGTTCTTCGTCACGGCTTATTACTTCACTTACCTCATCTTCCGAAAGATTAGGGTTCGGCTCCCTGTTCTCAATTAAGTATCTGTTGATAATGACGTCCTGTGGTGAATACAGCAGTATGCACTAAGCACTATCTCCGTCTCTTCCTGCTCTTCCGGCTTCCTGATAATAGTTTTCCATGCTCTGTGGCATATTGTAATGAATGACAAATCTCACATTAGACTTATCAATTCCCATTCCAAATGCGTTAGTTGCCACAATTACCGGTTTAATGTCAAATATAAATGACTCCTGGTTCTCCTTTCGTTCCTCCGCCGACAGCCCTGCATGGTATCTTGTTACGGAATATCCACATCTGTTCAGCATTTCATATACTTTATCCACATTTTTTCTTGTTGAGCAGTATATTACTCCACATTCTGTTCTGTGCCCGCTTAAGTAGTTTAATAAGAATTCATCTTTATTCTTCTCATGTCTTACCTCAAAATACAGGTTATCCCTGTCGAAACCTGTCGTGAGCACTTCAGGAGACTTTAACTTTAATATTCCCTGAATATCATTTCTTACCCTGTCAGTCGCGGTTGCTGTAAATGCGCTTATTATCGGTCTTTCTCTCAGGATTGATACAAACCCCAGGATATTAAGATAGCTTGGTCTGAAATCCTGTCCCCACTGGGAAATACAATGGGCTTCATCCACAGTGACCATGGAAATATATGCACTTGCTGCAAATTCAATAAAGCCCCGGCTTTGAAGCCGCTCCGGTGCAACGTATATAATCTTATACTGCCCATTTGACGCATTATTAAGTGCTTTTGCTATCTGATTCTCAGTAAGTGAGCTGTTAATATATGCCGCATGTACTCCTGCCTGATTAAGTGCTCCTACCTGATCCTTCATAAGTGATATCAGAGGAGATACCACGATGGTAATTCCGGGCAATAATAAAGCAGGCACCTGGTAACATATAGATTTACCGGCACCTGTTGGCATTATTCCAAGAACATCTCTTCCCGACAGAATCGCATCCACCAGCTTCTCCTGACCGGGACGAAACGCATCATATCCAAAATATTTTTTTAAACAAACATATTTATCCATTATTGTCTCTGGTTTTTCCCATCTTTATTATCAGGTGGCAGACTTTATCTGCCCATTGTACAATCGGAGTAACAGTCATGTCATTGTTAAACCTATGCACCAGATAATAATATCCCAGAAACCACTTATTTTCAAGCTTTTACAGTATAAAGATTCAGGCAATAAATGAATATAATGTTGATTTGGCATATTTCTTTGCATATTTCCCTGCCATAAATAAAGAAGCATCGTTCAGATAATACATGAACTGGCACGGACTCACTATCTGTCCATGGCGCATCAGCGCATCTACATATATTCCGCGTATATCCGCATATATTTTCTCCGAAAGGTCTCTGTATACCGGTACCGCCTGCATATCTGCTATATCCTGGGCATATTCATCGGCAATCTCCTCCAGCTCTTCAATAATCGGATAATCCTTTCTCATTTGCAGATTAAGCCTCTCTGCCTTTTGGGCATCATAGTCCTTCTCCAGAGACTCATAAAGGCTTAGCACGTCATACAGAGCATTAATATCCTCCGCATTTTCGCTGCGAAGGAGATAATTCTCTGCCTTGTTAATAAGATCTTTTCTGTATCTGACTATTTTCATAATATTTTCCTCCTACTCGTATCCCCTAATTGTTATAGCTAATATAACTCTTTGGTTTAAAGAAAATTGTCGAACCAGGTTCCATGTTAAAAAAATTTTCTGCTTGCCTTATAAGTTGCTAAAATATAATAATTAATGATAAAATGGAAAATATTTGTAAGGAGGAATACTAGTTCATGAATACTTTATCAACCATTCTCGAGCGCATTGACAGTTTTGTATGGGGTCCTGTTATGCTTTGCCTTTTAGTAGGAACAGGAATTTTCCTTACTATAAGGACTAAAGCATTGTGCTGGAGAAATCTTCCTTATGCCGTAAAAAGCGTTTTGAGCAAGGAAGCCCGACAAAAAAAAGGAGATGGTGATATTTCCCCATTTTCTGCCCTTACAACTGCACTTGCTGCTACCATTGGTACGGGAAATATAGTTGGCGTCGCAACAGCCATGGTATCAGGCGGTCCCGGAGCTTTGGTATGGATGTGGATTTCCGCTGCATTTGGTATAACGTCCAAATTCTCAGAGTGTATGCTTGCCATCAAATACCGGGAGGTAAACAAAGCCGGAGAAATGTCCGGTGGTCCGATGTATACCATGAAAAAGGGCTTTAAGAATAAAAAAGTCGGTGCCTGTCTGGGCTGGTTATTTGCTCTGTTTACAGTTCTGGCATCCTTTGGTATTGGCAATCTTACACAGGCCAACTCCATTTCCTCAGCCATGGAATCAACCTTCAATATTCCTACTTGGATTACAGGACTCATCATAACTGTTCTGGTTATTTTAATAGTTTTAGGCGGTATACAGTCTATTTCAAAGGTTTCACAGGTAGTTGTTCCTCTTATGGCTGTATGTTATATTGTTGCAGGTTTAGTTATTATCCTGGGTAATATTGCAAATGTTCCTGCCGGTATAGCAATGATTTTTAAAATGGCATTCTCTGTCAAAGCAGTTGGCGGCGGATTATGTGGTTCAATTGTCGCCTCAATGTCACAGGCAATGCGTTTCGGAGTTGCAAGAGGTGTATTTTCTAATGAGGCTGGTATGGGTTCAGCTGCCATCACTGCAGCTGCTGCCACAACCAATGACCCGGTAAGACAGGGCTATATTAATATGACCGGTACATTCTGGGACACAATCGTTGTCTGTACAATCACAGGTCTTTGCATTGCAAGTACAGGTGTTTTAGGGACAAAGGAAGTAACTTCCACAGGTACATATGAGTATGTTGAGATTGCTAATGACTCAGGTATTACAACAGAGAATATTGTTTTGACAGATTCAAAGGGAAATGTAGTTCTAACCGTCCCTAAGGGTTCATTTAATGATAATATTTATTCAGATGACAGTTCCGGAGATTATGAATTATCTTCAAGTGACAACACTTATAATTACAAAGAACCTCTCACCGGCGCAGCTCTTACAATAGCCGCCTTTAAGAGTATTCTTGGGACACCCGGCGGATGGTTTGTATGTATCAGCATTGGATTTTTCGCTTTTTCAACCATCCTTGGCTGGGAATATCATGGTGAAAAAGCATTTGAATATCTTTTAAAGACACATAAATATAACATAACATACAGGCTGTTCTTCTCTGTAATCAGCTTTTTTGGTGCAACTACTACACTTGCCATTGCATGGACATTTTCAGATATTGCAAATGCGTTGATGGCAATACCTAATCTTATATGCCTGATTGTAATGAGCGGCATCATTGCTGAAGAAATGAACCGTTTCCAGCCGGTTCTTGAAGCTGAAAAAGCTGAGCGTAAAGAACGTCGCAGGAATAAGTAATTTCCAATAGCAATTTTAAGCACAAAAGAAGGTGCCTGATGAACGAATGATTCAAATAATCGTTTATCTGACACCTGTTTGTTTCTTATTTACTTATACTGCTTATTCGTATTTCACCTAAGGCATTTCTCAATTTCCCCGCGAATTTCCAAAAATACATCAGCAAGCTTTGGGTCAAAATGTGTCCCTGCTGATTCTTTTATTATATTAAAGGCTTCATCAATCGGAAAAGCTTCCTTGTAACAGCGTTTTGATATCAGAGCATCGAATACATCTGCTATGGCCATTATTCTTGCTGATAGCGGAATGTCTGTGCCTCTCAGCCCCTCCATGTATCCGGAGCCATCCCATTTTTCATGATGATATTGAGCAATATCCACCGCCATATCAACATATTCCTTATCTTCCAGATTCTCAAAAATAGCTCTGATGACATTTCCACCCTCTTTTGAATGGTTTTTCATTATAGAGAATTCTTCCGGGGTAAGCTTACCCGGTTTCATTAGTATGCTGTCCGGTACTATAATCTTTCCCACATCATGCAGGGGAGCTGCCTTTGTGAGTCTGTCAATATATCCATCCGTTAATTCATCTGCGTAAATACCCTTCTTTCTGGCAGCCTCAGCAATCATTTTAACATATATGCTGGTCTTCTTAACATGTTCACCTGTAGTGGCATCCCTGCTTTCAATAAGATTAGCCATGCCGATAATAATGCCATTCTGTAGCTTAATAACCTTCCTGTTGCTGTTAACAAGGTCTTCCTGTTTTTGCTTCAATTCATTCTCAAGATATGATTTATAATCATCCAGACCTTTAGTTATCTTTACACAGTAGTAAACTGAAAATGCTGAAAGAAGAGCCACTGTCAATACACAAATTGCCTGTACAACCTGGGCATTATCAATATTCTCGTCCATCTCCAGCTGTGCCACATGTATTTCATGCTGTGTGTACTCATCTAATGCATCAAGATTAGTATCAATTTCTGTAAGGAAGTTTGTAAGCACTTCGTTGTAATAATATAAAGCCGTATCATAGCTTCCTTCATCACAAAAGCCTAAAAGCTTTGACACATTTTTCTCATAGCTGCAATAGTTGGAATACATAACATGAAACAGCTGTTCATATTCTCCCGGTGACATTCTGTCAGAAAACTCAATAAGAAGCTCCTTAATTTCACTCCTTATCTGCATTTCCTGTTCCTCATAGCTCTCCAGTGTATGTCCGTCATCAGTGAGAATATGCCCAATAATTGCATGGTGTCTGTACAACAGGACACTTATTTCCTTTGTATATTCCCCGTTCCTGACATACTCTTTCATAATCGTTTTGTGTTCTTCCACAAGATTATTCATATAATGGGAAAGAATATACTCTCCGGCAGTACTCACAATTCCAACTGCCAGTACTATTACTAAAATTCTTATAGGAACTTTTTTCATTGGACATCTCCTATCGTGGACACGAAGTTATCAAGTATCTCCTGCAGCGGCTTATTCTCAAGATTATGTGATAGTACTACAGTCCCCAGCTTATAAGATTCACTCCAGTATTTATCAGTCACAAGCTGAATATGGGCAAATTCTGACTGGCTTGATAATGCCGCAATAGCTTTGGATTCCTGAACCTTATTATTCTTAACAGCATTTACATTAGACGGTCCTTCCGCACGCATTTCAAATCTCAATAACTGGTTCTCTTCGTTGGTAATCCATTCTGCAAGCTTCTGTGACCAATAGCTCTCATCAGTGTAGGCACTGACGCCTATCATCTTATATCCGCTTACACTGTGCATCTGTATTTCCCTTCCACCTACGGTATACTTAGGAAGAATGGTTGCCTCATAACCGTCTCCGTAAGCCTCCTCGACAGCAGTTGCATTCCATGTACCACTCACTCCGGCTATAACACTTCCGGACTTTACACCCTCAACATATGAATTACTGTCAATGCTCTTAAATGCCGGATGAGCAGCTATATCAAGCATCGACTGAAGTACTTCCGCTCCCGTAATATCTCCTGATGTTGAATTCCAGTCACATCTGTTAGTTACCCCGTCGTCATTCATTGTTACATCCAGACCCGCTGCCTTGAAAAATGAATATGTATACCATCCGCTGGTAAAATCCATGACAAAGTATTTCCCGGCCTCCTCTGCCTTATCTAATATTGTATCAAGACTTCTTACATCTTCCTCTGATAAATAATCAGAGTTATAAAAAAGAAAATATCCATTGCTGGCAGTCATGGGATACGCATACACATCGCCCTCGTATGACACGGCATCAACAACGGCAGAATCAACTCCTCCATTATCCTCTATAATCTTGTCCACATTATTGTCAATTTTTAAAAGAGCCCCTGCCTTCACCAAATCATAAAACTGATCTCCTGCAAATGCAAACACATCACCTGCTTTTTCCGGACAAAACAGCACTGTATCCTTACATGTCAGCTCACTTTCCCGACATATTGTTATCTCAAATTCCGCCTGATTTCCATACTCGTTCTTAAACGATTCCACAATCTTTGAAAGGAGCTCCTCATCATCTACTGCTCCCCACAATGACAATGTCACTGTAGGTTTTTGGTTACAGCCTGAGAATGTTGGCACGGAAAGAGCCAGCATTACACAAATCAATGTTATAGCCGCAACACTTCTAATCCATCTTCTATTCCTCATCTTGGTATCTAATCCCTCACTCATTAAAAATGAATTCATTTCCTGCATATTTTAAGTTGTTGCTTTAGTTAATTGTAGCATTATTCCACTGCAATATCCATCTTAATATTTTTAAATTTGAATAATACTGTAGGATTTTTTTGAAAAATGTAGTAAGCTAGTTATATTCATAATTATTAGGAGGACTATATGATAAATCAGTTTTACAAAGAAATGTTAAATGGCAAGTCAGTTATACGTGAGCTTAGCGAATATGCAACTGCCAGAGGAAAAGAAATAGGTTATGAGAATGTTTTTGACTATAGTTTAGGCAATCCAAGCGTTCCTACCGTGCAGGAATACACAGATGCTATTATTGATATGCATAAGAGTATGAACCCTATGGATATTCATGGCTACAGCCCATCCCTGGGTATCACAAGTGTAAGAGAAGCTGTTGCTGAAAGCCTCAATAAACGCTTTGACATGAACTATGAGACAAAACACATATTTATGGCTTCCGGTGCAGCCTCTGCAATAGCTCATGCAGTAAGACTTGTTTCTAAGCCCGGAGACGAAATACTTACATTTGCGCCATGTTTCCCTGAGTATTTCCCATATATAAACCACACAGGCGCCGTATTAAAGGTTGTTCCTGCTAATCTATTGGATTTTCAGATTAATTTTGAGGCATTTGAGGCTGCCCTTAATCCAAATGTTGCAGCTGTTTTAATAAATACACCAAATAATCCATCAGGAGCAGTTTATAACACCACAACAATTAAGCGTCTCGCTGAAGTTCTTTACGCTAAACAGAAGGAATATGGTCATGAAATATTCCTTATCAGTGATGAGCCTTACAGGGAAATTGTGTTTGCCGGTGCTGATGCTCCTTATGTAAGCAAATATTATGACAACTCTATCTCATGCTACTCATTCTCTAAGAGCCTCTCTCTTCCGGGAGAACGTATCGGATATGTTGCAGTAAATCCAAAGGCAAAGGATGCAGATATACTTGCAGTAATGTGTGGTCAGATAAGCCGCGGTATCGGTCATAACTGTCCTTCTTCAAGTGTCCAGCTCGCTGTAGCCAAAGCTCTTGATAAGACAAGTGACTTAAGTGTTTATGAGACAAATATGAATCTTCTATATGATGCTTTGACGGGAATTGGATTCTCCGTTGTAAAGCCTGGCGGAACCTTCTATATCTTCCCTAAGGCACTTGAGGAGGATTCTGTTGCTTTCTGCCAGAAGGCTAAAGAATATGACCTTATTCTTGTTCCTGCTGACAACTTTGGATGTCCCGGATATTTCCGTATGGCATACTGTATCGACACGGAGAAGGTTAAACGTTCTATTCCTGTTCTTGAGAAATTTGCCAGAGAAGTATACGGCATGAACTGCTAAGTAACAAAATGGAGCCTAGCTGTTATTTTTCTGTAAAATTTTAACGGAATTTTAGGCTTTTGCTCGTATTATGAAATGTAGATTGCGGCGCCTTCAAAGACTAAAAAAGAGGCGCCGCACTAATGCGACAACCCCTTTATCATTTCTATATTTATATTTAGGTGTCTGCGAAACGCCCTTATTACATAATCAATCTTTCCAGCTCTGCAGGAGTATTGGAATGCTTAAGCGCCTCTTCTCTTGAAATAGTACCCATGCGTACAAGCTGCTGCAGTGAATGATTAAGTGTATGCATGCCAATATTCATATTGGACTGAAGCACGCTGTTAATCTGGTTGGTCTTGTTATCCTTAATAAGGTTTCCTACCGCAGTATTGTTAATCATTATCTCTGTTGCAGGAACACGGCTTTCTCCATCTATTGTAGGAACCAGTTCCTGAGTAATAACACCTACCAGAAGTGCAGACAGCTGTAAAAGCATACTAGGCTGTCCCTCAATAGGACATGCACTTATAATTCGATCTACTGTCTGGGCAGCACTCTTTGTATGTAATGTCGAGAGCACCAGATGTCCTGTCTCAGCTGCGGTAATGGCAGCACTGATAGTTTCGTAATCTCTCATCTCACCAACCATGATTACATCAGGATCCTCACGAAGTGAAGAGCGAAGTGCTGTCGCAAAGTCAGGTACATCCTTTCCTACCTGTCTCTGGTGAATCATCGCCTTATCAAACTGATAAACATACTCTATTGGATCCTCTATTGTCATTACATGCTTGGCCTGTGTCTTATTGATAAAGTTAATCATGGACGCAAGTGTGGTAGACTTACCACTACCTGTCGGTCCCGTAACCAACACAAGTCCACTTCTTCTTGTTGCAAGATCCTCTAAAAGCTTTGGCTTTGGCATACCGAGCTCTGCAAACGTTGGAATGTGCTGTTCCAGCAGACGTATGCTGGCTGCCAGATTATTTCTCTGATGGTATACATTAATTCTTATTCGTGAACCTGATGGATCCGCTGCCGCAACATCCACATCTTCACCGGCCTTAACTCTGGCGATATCATCTTCATTCAGCAAAGAATAAATCATATCTTCTGTTTCTTTAATTGTAGGTTTCCTGTCTAAAACCCTGAGCTGTCCGTATCTTCTAACGGCTACATTTGTTCCTGCTGTCAGATGAACATCAGAACATTTCTCGCTTCTTGCAAAATGCAATAAATCGTCTAACTCCATAATCATTGTCCCCTTTATCCCAAAAATCATATTGGTTTGTAATATGCCCCAAAAACCAATACACAGATATTCTATCATATTGATTTGATGTTCTCAATCATTTTTTGTTTTCTCTATCATTTATACCGTGCCATATATTCATCATTAACTGTTAAACACCTCTCTGTTAAGTGCCTTCTCCTGATGTGAAACAACCGTTGTGCATACTGCATCACCAGTAATATTTACCGCTGTACGAATCATATCAAGAATTCTGTCAATACCCATAATAAGAGCAATTCCCTCTGTTGGAAGTCCAACTGAGCCAAGTACCATGGCTAGGGTGACAAGGCCTACACTAGGCACACCTGCCGTTCCGATAGATGCGATAGTTGCCGTCAGTACGACTGTTGCAAGGTTGGCAAATGTAAGCTCCATCCCGTAAGCCTGGGCTATAAATATAACTGCCACTCCCTGCATTATTGAAGTACCATCCATATTTATGGTTGCCCCCAAAGGAACCGTGAATGAGGAAATCTTCTTTGAAACGCCCATCTTTTTATCCAGCGTGTCAATTGACATTGGAATGGTGGCATTAGATGTCGCTGTAGAAAATGCAAACATCATAACAGGAAAGAATTTCTTTATAAACTTCATAGGATTCAGTCTTGTAAATACAAATAACAGGATCTGATAAACAATAAAACACTGGATAAGCAATACAAGTGTTACATTGCCCATGTACTTTAGCATCGGTTTAAACGCCGAAAAACCAAGATTAGCAAATGTCCTGCAGATAAGACAGAACACACCTATTGGTGCAAGCTTCATAATGGTCATGGTCATTTCCATCATGATATCATTAAACTGACTAAAGAAATTAGATACGGTTGAAGCCCTGCCTCCCAGCTTTGCGAGCATTACTCCCACAAATAAAGCAAATACAATAATTGGAAGCATATCACCTGATGCCATTGAGCCGATCGGATTCTTTGGAATAATATTCAGTATAGTATCTGTCAGACTTATCTTCTCTGTTTCAACTACCTGTACCTGTTCAACAGCCTCCATATTAAGACCCACACCGGGCTTAATAAGCAACGATACTGACAGAGCTATAGTTACCGCAACAGCAGTTGTAAACAAATAAAACAAAATTGTCTTTACACCAACTTTTCCAAGTGTCTTTGTATCACCTATTGACATGGCACCACAGACCAAAGAGCAAAATACAAGCGGTACAACAAGCATCTGCATAAGCCTTATAAAGCCCTGTCCAGCTACATAAAGCACTCCCTCAATTATTATACTGTCTCTAATATAGCCCGCAGGTACATAATAGTGCAATAACACCCCTAATAACGCACCGGCAATCAGCGAAACAAATATAAGTGTGGAAAGATTTAGCTCCTTCTTTCCATGACTCTTCTTTTTATTCATTGTGTTTCCCCTCCCAAGCTGTCTAAATACTCCTTAAGTGCAATCCTCCACTCTCTTGGCTGCTCAAGTCCTGAAATACGAAGCATCATATTATCAAGTACGACTCCACCGTCAATTCTGTCTTCCTCCGCCTCTACAGGTGTAACCTTAATCTTTCCCACATTTTCTGAATATTCGAGAATTGCATTTACAAACTCATATCTGCTGCATGAGCCTTTGCAGACTGAATGGTAAATTCCAAATTCATCACTGTCAATAAAATATCTGATTACATTAGCCAGGTCACTTGCATTTGTTGGAGATGAATAAATATTATCTGCTGCGAATATCTCTGTATTGTCATTCACTGCAGAAAGAACAGTATTAACAAAATCCTTCCCTATTCCATAAACCCATGAGCTTCTTATAATTACAAATCTGTTCATCAGCTGTGTAAGCAGCTTTTCTCCTGCAAGCTTGGACTTCCCATACACATTGACAGGACATGGCTCATCAAATTCCACATAAGGCTTTTTGCTTGGAATTCCAAAAATATCATCTGTTGATAACTGGATAACCTTGGCATTAATCTCATTGGCTGCCAATGCAATATTTCTTACGCCGATGGCATTTACCCTGTATGCCTCATCAGGATTGTCCTCACAAGTCCTCACATTAGTTATACTTGCACAGTTTATTATTACGTCAGGTCTGTTTATATGACAAAACTTTAGTACAGCCTCCACATCAGTGACGTCAACATCTTTATCTGTAAGAAACATCTCATATTCTGTTTCATCAAGTAATCCCGGCAGCACGGCACCAACATGACCTGCTGCACCTGTAATCCACACTCTTTTCATATATAATTACCCCTTTTCACGCTTTCTTTCGCAATATATGCTATTGTATCATCTCAAAAGCGTTCAAACAAGGCTGTCTTTCATGCTAAATATTTCCGTATATCTTGTACTGACATATAATTTTATCCGGACCAGAAAGATTCTTTAAATATTTGTCGAAAATTTGTGGAAAATACATTTTTTTAGTGATTTTTTCCTGAAAATTGTTTATAATTATAAGAAGTAAACTGACCGGTAGGAGGAACATTAAATATGGAGAAGAATGAGCAGAAACTGTCAACGCTCAGTGATGTTGTCAGTAAACGTACATCCAAATCAGTAAAGAGGATTATCATGGCAACCTCTTTAATTGCAACTATACTTGTTATTGTCATATTATTGATAAATGCAAACTCTACCTGCAAAGAAAAAGCCAGGATTTATACAGCCCAGGTTGAGACTGCCATGAGTGAGAAAATATCATTTATTGAAACAATTGCAGCAGGCGTAAACAGCGGTGTTGTTAATAAGGACGCATATTACGATTATGTTAATGAAATGGTGGAGCAGTATGATGACGTTTCAGCAGTCTATGTATGTGTTCCTGATTCATCATCTAAATACAAAGACGGAATATATACCTATATGAGTGGCGGATGGGTTCCACCTGCTGACTTTGTTGTTTCTGAAAGATCCTGGTACAAGGGTGCCCTTGAGAATAAGGGGTTATTTGTGTCTGACCCTTATGTGGACGAGCAGAGCGGTGATATCTGCATTACATTGTCATATATGGTAGAAACCTCAGGTGGAAAAGGTGCCGTCGGAATGGATATGTACATGTCAGATCTCATGAGTTTATCTGATACAGCTGACGACGGCGGAAACTATATCTGCATAACCTCTAACGACGGAACCATTTTGACACATCCTGATGCTGATTACGCATTATCAACAACCAACAACGTGAATGTATCATCAACCCGATACAGCAGTGCATTTAACAATGACGGTAAGGTTTATCCGCTTTTTGAAATGAATGGCGGTCTTAAAGCCGTCTGCTCTATTAAATCAGAGTCTCTCAACTGGTCTGTAATATACGTAAAGAGCGAATTGAATGTCATACTCATTATTGCTGTCCTGGTAATTGCCATTACTCTGGTAACAATTGTATCTGCCCAGCTTAACTCAAAGAGGCTTCTTCGTTCAATAGCGCCAATGTTTAAGCCTTTGGAAAATGTTTCTTCCAATATTTCCAACATTACAGATGGTAATCTGGATTTCAGTTTCGAGGTTGACCAGCAGTCTTTGGAGATTAACGAAGTAACCCAGGCTCTTAATTCAACAATTGATGGGCTGAGATATTACATTCATGAGATAAGCGAAGTGGTAGATGCCATAGCCAATAAGAATCTTTCACTGGAAATAACGGGTAATTATAATGGAGATTACAAGAAGATTAAAAACTCTCTTGAGCGAATAATCCAGGTATTGAACTCAAGCTTTGCCAGTATCAATGAGCAGGCCGGTACGGTCAGGTCATTCTCCGATGATTTAGCTCAGACAAGCGAAAATGTTGCTGAAAGTGCTACTGTTCAGAGCCAGTCAATTTTGTCATGCAATAATGAAATTGAAAGCCTTGTTAAGAGTATGAACAGGATTTCAGAACTTGCAGGTTCAGTTGCCCAGAATACCAACGAAACCAATGCAAGACTTACCACCGGCGGACAGGAGATGGATTCTTTAGTCACAGCCATGAATGATATCGTAACATGTTTTGACGGCATTGCCACTTTTGTAACCGAAATCAATGAAATTGCTGAACAAACCAATCTGCTGGCACTTAATGCCTCTATCGAAGCTGCAAGAGCCGGTGAAGCAGGAAAAGGCTTTGCCGTAGTTGCGGGAGAGATACAGAGTCTTTCAGTAAGCTCAGCAAAAGCCAGTGAAAATATAAACGATATGATTGAAAAATCAAGGGTTGCCGTTGACAGTGGAAAGAAATTATTAGAGAAAACAAAAGATACTATCTCTGCCGGAATAGAATATTCAAAGTCAAGTACAAAGAATGTACATCTGATTGTTGATGCAGTCAGTGCCCAGAAGGATTCTGTCAAAGAAATATCAGACAATTTCAAGGAAATATCTCATACTGTTGAAACTAATGCTGCAACAGCTCAGGAAAATAGTGCTATTGCTATCCAGCTTGGAGATTGTGCGAAATTGCTTTCTGACACAGTAAATGAATTTAAGCTTTCATAAGAACAATATAATATATATCGTTTACAAAGCCCCTGACGCTTCTTTGCATCAGGGGCTTTATTTCAAAGTAAGATTTCAGTTACTGATATAACTCATACGTCATTTCAAAAACATCCTTTTTTACCACATAGACATCTCTTTTATCAGTTTCCGAATAACAAAGCATATCATTTACATTGCCTGCCATATGACCTTCATAATCCCATCTTGTGAATACCTTTGTATACTTTGTGATTTTCCTCGCAAGCACAGGTGACCCAAAGCCTGAAACACATTTCTTTGCCAATGGCATTATAGGATAATACTCTCCTTTTGCGATATCAATAACTGCCGGTGCGTATTCAAATTCTTTGACAAAGGCTTCGTTGGTTGACTGGTATTTTGACTCAAATACATTTTTTTCTATTGGATATACCTCACCGCTATACCCAATCATGAGATAAATATCATCCCTGCTTGTAAGGATAACATCTCCCTCTAAAGTCCTTATCTTAAATTCCGTGCCTGGTATAAATAAATCCGCACCGCGTACATAACCATATGTAGCTGCTTTCTTTCTATATCTCACATATCCGCTAAAATCTTTAGGAATCTCATTGTATCGTACTACATCAAAACCTTCATAATACTCATCTATTTTTTCCTCTATATATTCTTCGATTGGTTTAGAACCATGGTATTCTTTGTATCGATTCTGACTTATAAAACCTCCCGCTTTGGTAAGATGTCCTCCCCCGTTACCGATTTCCCTTGAAATAAATGTGGCAAGCTCGTTGGCAGCCACATCCACGGCACAGCTTCTTACGGATAATTTGTATCCACCGGGACACTGATTATATATTATACATACATCTATGCTGTCAACCTGTATAACAAAATCACCTATAACACCCAGTATATTAGGATCACATGGCTTAGAATTAACGATTGCCGTTCTGTGCTTTTCAATATAACGGTTATTTGTAATGGCTATTCCAGCTGTTTCTAATTCTGAAAGACTGAAATTAGCATATTTTAATCTGTTTATAAGCGATTTATCATAGTTTAGGAATTCAACCATATCCCGGTCAAGGGGATGAGTAATCTCTGCAAGCTGGTTACTGTCCATATATAATCCATAGTACAAGGCTGTAGACACCTTATAATCTTCATTTATCCTGAAGCCTGAATCCTTAAGCATTGCATAACATACTGTGGCACAGCTTACCAGATTACTTCGTATTTCAGACATGTCACCAGAAATTCTGCCTGTGCTGTGATGGTCTATCATGGCGATGTTCACCGCTTCAAACCTCTGAACATTTCCCTCTCCATACTGACAATCCACCGTAATCAGAAGCTCCGGTTTGCCCAAATCTGTTTCATTGCCAACATACTCTATTGGAATTTCAAGCTCCGCTATCATTAGCAGCATGTTGCTTTTTGCTATGACATTCTTCCCGCCATACACTAAACGTATGTCCTTATTTTGTTCTTGAAAATACCGGTAAATTGCATAGCCAGAGCCGACTGCATCCGCGTCAGGATTGTCATGAACCTGTATAACTATCCTGTTGTACTTATTCAATTCAGATAATTTCATTATCCCTCTCCTTATGTACTACTTAACCATTATATATGATGATGTAAGATCAACAGTCATTGCCGGACGGATTCCAAATCCCTCCAGTCCCACACATTTGCTGATAACAGTACCGCCGGAATAGCTGTTGGCCACAAGGAAACATTCACAGAAATTAGGATATGATGTGGTGTCAGCATCTCTTAACCACCAGTAATGATCCTGAACTCCACAGTCCAGAGAATACGTCTTGTACCACCCTGACTGGTCTTTACCGGCTGCTTCCTGTGTTGGAACCGGATATTTTGTCACATCAGCCGTTTCCAGATATGAAAGCTCGTCCTTTGAAAGAAGAAATACCTTATCCTGTGTGGTTACACCATTGGTACTTACAGAGGTAGTCAGTATTGCAGTTCTCTCTTCTTCTGAGAAGTTCTTAAGAAATCCTGCTTCTGTGTCATATCCGTTTTTCATGTCAGACATTGACCTGACCGTGGGAGCCTGGTCATTATAGACGACATTTTCATTTGTAGAGTTAAGCCATGTTCTGATGTTGGAATCTGCCCATTTGTTGCTGCCTCTTAATTTAGTCTGCGAATCCGCTGTCAATGATTTAGTGGTAGAATCCCAGTAATACTGTCCATTCCAATAGTTGTATGTTCCGCTCTCAGCAGCATCATATGCCTTGATTGTTAAAATGTTATCTGCTATCAACATTGCCTGATTTCCATCATCTGAAATCTTAATCACCCGCCAGTCTATAGGCTGATTGTTATACCTGCCAAGGACTATTGTTGCTCCAAGTTTAACATCTGCCGCTGCTGCCACTGCATTTTCTTTCGTTTCTTTGTCTGTTACTGTCTGCAAAGAGTCAGCCTGTCCGCCAGTGTCATCGGCGTCTGTAATAACAGTGTTAACACCGTTATCCGTTGTCTCTTCCTTCTGTCTGTTTGTCGTCTTAAATGCAAACTGAGATGTAAGAAGCAGACAGCTACATGTCACAAGCGCCAGAACACTTGTGACAAGCATTGCTGTCACAACGATTTTTGTGTTTCTGCTTAAGACTTCCTTCTGATGTGGCTGTTCACATGGAATACCGGTATCTTCTTGCTTTGCCTCTGAAGTCACACCATCAGACATCACATTCCTTTGGACATATTCATCAACACTTTTGACTATTTCTGAAACCATTATCTGCTTCCCTGAATTAACATCAGCATTTATCCACTGATGAGTCATGAGAAAATATTCCATTGATTTGGTAAGTCTGACATCTTCCAGCTTGTAAACAATTATTGGTATCTTCTTGCTGACAGCCCTCTCAACCTCCCTTAACACATGTGGAGATTCATTTGACTCCCTTGATAACAACAAAAGCATTACTGTGCTTGAATCTATTCCATTGATTATCTCTTCAGCATATTCATATCCTGAACGTATATCTCTTGGTGCAATAAAACAAGAATATCCCTGTTTTTCCAAAGCTTCACATATGGCAGCCGCCATGTCGGCATCTTTAGACGAATGTGATAAAAATATTCGCATATCTTCCCCTTTATAATCTTAGTGTATAGTCGTAAGCGTGTCCGGCAAATTGGGGCAACTCACCCTGTTAAATATAATATTAACTTCTATGATACCAGGGTCAAAATACGCTCAAACTCCTCAGCCGGCATAGGCTTTGCAAATAGGAAGCCCTGAATATCGTCGCAATTATTCTCCTTTAGGAAATCAAGCTGCATTCTGCTTTCTACGCCCTCAGCTGTAATATGAAGTCCCAGCTTCTGTCCCATATTAATCACATAGTACAGTAATGTTTCACCATTCTTATCTCCAATGTGGTCAATGAGACTCTTATCCAGCTTCAAGGTATCAAAACACTGCATGTTCAATGTAGCAAGGGAAGAGTAACCTGTACCAAAATCATCCATAAGGATTCGGATTCCCATATTTCTGAACTGTTCAAGAAATTCCCTTATACCTGACATTCCTTCCATGGCACTTTCTGTAATCTCAAGCTGTATATAATCCGGATGAATCCCATATTCCTTTATTATGTTCCTATATCGTTCAACAATATCCACATTGTACAGTGAAGCTCTGCTTAAATTAATAGACACAGGATATATTACTGCGCCTTTATTAAGCCATTCTGCCTGTTGTCTGCATACCGCACGGAACATATATTCATCCAGCTTCACTATCATTCCGTTACGCTCAAACAACGGAATAAATATACCTGGAGATATCAGACTTCCATCTGTATCTCTCCACCGTACCAACGCTTCGCTGCCAACCACTTCTCCTGTTGCGGCACTATACTTTGGCTGATACCAGACTTCAAAGTCACCCTGGGCAAGAGATTCCTCGAAACGCTCCTCTAACTGCTGAATCTGCTGCAAACGTTCATGATCCATTTCGTTGTAGAACACGTAATGCTGGTCATTCTGTGTTCGTGCCTCTTCCCTTGCAATCTGGGCTTTACTGTAAGCATCCTCATGTCCTTCTGTACCGTCCATTTCATAAACTCCGTATCGGGCATAGATACCCTTTACCTGCAGTTCTTTTGCCTTCTTATGAATCCCGGAAGAAATCTTTTCTAAACGATCAGATAACATTTTCTTATCTTCCGGTCTAAAGAAAATACTAAATACATCCTCCTGCACATGCCCTGCCAGCTCATCGCCCTGAAGTTCATCATTTACTATCTGCCAGATATCACCAATCATCCTGTCACCAGCCGATTTACCTGCAGCGATATTAATATTGTTAAAATGTGTTATGTCCATGGAAACCATAAACCCACTACTGTCCCGTTTCTTGTTCATATCAGCACAGAACTTGGCATAATTGGCGCCTTTGGTAAGAGGATCCTCATAGGCATAGCTAAGCATCATGTTTCTCTGTTTCCATGAAAATGCGATGACAAATATTACTCCCAAAATTGTTAGTATAACTACAATAAAAGCCATCAGATACAGACTGCGCTGAATAGGCGAAACCCTGCTTTGCAATACATCTGAAGGTATGATGGTAAGCATATACCATGTTACATCGCCACCCACAAGATCTATCGGAACGCAGTGATAATAATTCTTTTCTTCCGCATAAAATATACCGCCATCTGCCGTATTGTCTGCCATTTGTTTTTTCAGATTTTCAATTGTTTCTGTATTCCGTTCATCGGCACCTAATAAATCCGTAAAAATATTTTCAGACATCTGTACAATGTCGCTTCCCATTGCGACTACAATCTCACCGTCGCTGTTAATTGCACAACTGTAACCCTCACCGTCAAAACAGTCAATCTGCAAAGCATCATTAAAGTTCTGGGAGCTGAACGTCAGACCAAATACTCCTTCCACGTCGCCACTGTCATCAAATACAGGTACAGTCATCACATTCACGTAATCATGCTTCTCTTCCAACGCATCTCTGAGGATACCGGTAATTGTTGCCTTTCCTTCCATTCCACGTTTAAAAAATCCACGGAAGGACAAATCTCCCACTCTTCCATCTGTGGAGTAGCTTGTCCCATCCGGAAAAATATACGCAAAACGCTTAAGGTTGTACTCAGAAAGAAAAATCTCAAGAGACTGGAGTTTTTCCTCAATGTTGTCAGGCTCCACACCATGCATTTCATTAGATAGGCTAAGAAGAAGCTCATAATTGGAATGAATCTTATTATGCAGTGCCACAGCATTCTGTGATGCTACATCTTCAAGATTCTGCTGTAACTGTTCCTCAAGCTCATAAGATATCCTGTATGAGCTTACAAAAATAGTTACCAAAATAGCTGCCAATACGACCAGAATTGCACTAAACTTTTTCGTATTAAACCTTTTCATATGTTCTTTCACGCATTGCCCTCATTATTTTATTAAATTTCGAATACTAATTATATGATAATTATATGACTTTTATCTTATTATTACAAGTAAAATGGTCTGGCATTAAGTAAAAT
>JBJEME010000076.1:0-53709 GCA_051879515.1 Lachnospira sp.
AGCCCGCATTCATACCTCTACGAAAATCTTTTTTGAATTTTACCAAACCATATTCCAACGATAATAATTACAAACAATATAAAGGCAACTGCAATAATTATTGAATACTCATGTTGTACTACAACAGCTATAACTCCAGCCACCGCAATACCGACTCCTAGTAATAAAACAGGTTTTCCAGAAGCCTTTGCATAACCTTTCTTATCATCTGTAGTATCAAAAATCTTTCCATGCATACTGGAATAATTTCCTCTTAATAAAGAAATGCCCAACAACAAGAGTATAATAGAAACAAACCACAACATTATACTAAAAGCTATCATATTTATTATCTCCACAAATTAAAATTGTCAAACGAATTTACATTCACAATATATAATACTTTCATGTTTATTTCAAGTTCCTAACGTACACACCGCATTGTCCTCACAATCCACTATCTTATTTACACTTCACACACCTAATCATAGACACAATTCCGAAAGCGGATAGCACACTCGCACACATAAGCATACCGGGCAGCCCAAACCCATCAAGGACAAATCCACCTATAATATTTCCAAGAGTTCCACCAAGCCCAAGAGAGCAGGAACCAAGTAACGCCTGTCCCATGCCGCTGTCTTCACTTAACATTTTTTGATTAATAAAATAAACTGATGCAGGTGTGAACACTGCAAATGCTCCAATCTGCATTAACTGTGATAAATATACCAGCATGAGGGTCCCTGCAAAGCAAGTAAATATACTTTTAACAGTAAAGCAGACTGCACTTATAACCAAAAGCTTTTCTGTTGATATCTTGCGTGAAAGGCCTACAAAGCTGACCATCACAGGAAGCTCAACCATGGCGGAAATTGCCAGAGCAAGCCCAAGATTGGCACTGCTTCCACCTGCATTCTCAATGATATTAAGCATAAATACATTTATCATATTATGCCCCATAAACAAAAACACCGATGCTAAGAGAAGCCATTTTAGAAAAGAATACTTCTTTAAAATACCACTAAGCGACATTTCATTCTTTGGCTCACTCTCCCTGTGTGCCTTTGCTTCACTGCCTTTCACCTCTGAAATCCTAATCTTCTTTTCATAGCTCTTTATAAACAACCATACCAGAATTACTGTGATAAGTCCTGTACCTATATACAAAGGCATAAGGCAGGACACTCCGAGAAACTGCACAAGTACTCCCAGCAAAAATGAAAAGACTGCATATGCAACGGAACCACAACCCCTTGCCACTCCATAGTTAATATATACGCCTGAATTAATACTATCCATCGCAACACAACTTAGAATTGACGGTATGGAAGCATCGATTGCTGCTGCAAATGTAAAAAGAAATGCTGTTGTATATAGTCCCGGTAGCTTTACCATCATAACAGCACCAATAACAATTGATATCAGCTTTAACATCAGAATATTACTACTGTTATTCATAAATCTGAACTTTGATGTAAATTTTGCTAATACCGGCTGGAGTATTATGGAAATAACTGCACCAACTCCGGTAACTATACCGACTATACTGCTGCTATAACCACAGCTTTGAAGATACATGGCAGTATAACTCCACGTTATCGCATACGTGCACCAGAAAAACCCATGAATTAAAATATATAAAAACGCCAATTTTTTACTGTTCATATTCACTCCTCATTCATGCATTAACACATCGAAACATTATACATCTCTTGCTAATCATTTTCTATAATTATTCTTCCCATTTTTCGTATTATACATCATGAATATAATTTCACATTCTCTATTTGCCATGAATGATTTGGGTGTCCAAAGTCTATTTATGCAAAAAAGCTGCCGCTTCCCGGGCATCATCACTGTGAATCCTCCGTTAAAGCCGCAGCTTATAATATTATTATTCTATCTTAGCTAATTGCGAAATTGACGAAACAGGAAGGTATAAATAAAAATATTTCATACGCAGGTACTTTGGAGCCCTCGGTACTTAGGCTCTGTTCTTTAGAGCCTTATGTACCGCTAGGCGCGACAAGTAGCGCGAGCGTGCCTGCGTGTGAATATTTTTAATTTATACCGTATTGCTGTTTCGCAATTACCTAAGCACCTACCTGTTCACAATATTAATCGGCTCCTTACCTTCTGCTACTGCCCTGAAATTACTCCATATATTTTTATAAATCTGAACAAAGGTCTGATATGTCAGTCCTCCGATATGTGGTGCAAGAGTAATCTTTTTAGCAAGCTCTGTATCAGCCTTCATTGCAACAACAACCGTGTTATCAGCCTTAACCGGCTCCGGTGCAAGAGTTTCAAGACCTGCTGCCTTGATTTCTCCCTCTCTTAACGCCCAGAGGAGTGCTTCGTTATCCACTACCTCGCCACGGGCAGTATTGATAAGGATGGCATCCTTCTTCATCATTTTAAATCTTTCTTTATTCATATATCCCTTTGTCTCAGCATTAGACGGAATATGAAGACTCACAATGTCACAGGTTTTGATAAGCTCATCTGCGCTTAAATATTCTATTCCATATTGCTCCTCCACTTCCTTACTGAGCGGATTTCTCTTGTTATAGCTTACCTTACAGCCAAATGCCCTGCAAAGTCTGGCAGTTTCCAGACCAATGTCTCCCATACCAAGAATACCCACATGCTTACTTCCAAGCTCGTGAATACCCTCCATGCTCCACTGTGTCTTTTTCTCAATCTGCTTGCCGTCCAACACAGCCTGATGTCCTTCTATCTCACGTCTTGTCACCGCCAGCATCATAAGAAGTGCCTGCTCTGCAACCGCATGCTTATTACAGCCCTTATTATTGCAGACATACACGCCACATTCCTTTGCCGTCTTAATATCAATTGCCTCAAAGCCAACGCCCTCAGAATGAATAATCTTTAAGTTAGGCATCCTCTTTATAAGCTCCCCCGAAACCGGTGTTATGGCGTCTACAAGAATTGCATCCGCATCCCCTGACTCTGCAACCATCTCATCCACCGATTTTCCATATCCGGTCCATACAAGTTCCCAATCTTTAGGCAGAGTGGAAAAATCAGAATATGTTTCCACTCTCTTCCTCTCTGTCATAAACATAATTTTCATGCCATGTATTCTCCTATTATGTATATCTGATTATTATCGTTTTCTTACAACAATAAATCTTTAATAATCTCACCAACACTATCTGCATCAAGATTAGACACCGCTTCCCGTAACTCGTCAATTTTACGCTGAATATCAGGTGAGTACTTGTATTTGTCAAGCGCTCCCATCTCATAATCCATCATGTCAACATTCATCTTGCCGCTTGCTATCCTTAAACTGTTGAGAGTCTCCCTGACTGTGTCAATATTATCTACAGTTTCTTTATCATCGCTGTCAAACATCTGATTAAGGTCTTTTTTTAGACTCCTCATCTGCTGAAGCAATACAGGTGTCAATTCAGAAATCATCCCGGTGTCCAGATCCTTGGCCGCCATTTCAAGTATCTTTGCAAAAGACGAAACAACATAGGCACCCACCATAGCCGATGAACTCTTTATTGTATGAGTGGCAATTCTGTACTCATCAATTGCCGCATCATCTCCATTTGCAATATCCTCTGCCAGCTTATCAATCTTATCAGCACTCGGACCCAGCATATTATAAACATTCTTCAACGTATAAATTAACAGTGACTGTTTCTTAAAATATGTACGCGCATAATTCCAGTTAATGCCATCGATCATTGGAAGGTCAACTGTTTCTTCTTCCTCTTCTACCACAGATTCATTCTTGTCTGCCTCTGTCTCAATCTCGACCTTTTCATACATATCTTCCGGAAGATATGCAATAATCATCTTCTCCAGCTCATTATATTCAATTGGCTTTGGCAGAAAATCTGTAAATCCCACATCATTTATGTACATTTCCCTCATTCCTGCAATAGCATTTGCAGTAAGAACTATAACCGGAACATCCCTGCATGGACCATTCCCCTGTCTGATACTTTTGAATGTTTCAATTCCATCCATACCGGGCATCATGTGATCCATAAATATCAAGTCATAATGATTATTCTTTGTAAGCCACAGACACTGTTCTCCGCTTTCAGCCGTTTCAATCTGAATCTTTGTATTCTTTAAAAGCTCTTTGAAAACAAAAAGGTTAACCGGAGTATCATCAACAACAAGCACTTTTGCTCTCTCAGCTGTAAATGATTCACAATATGTGTACAGCTTTGCTTTATTCTTAATTATCGCACTTATATCACCAATTGGAGAATGATCCACTATTCCCTGCTCCACATAGAATGAAAATGTAGAGCCCTGGCCAAATGTACTTTCCACACTGAGCATACTTCCCATCATTCTTAAGAGCTGGTTAGTTATTCCCAGTCCCAGTCCGGTTCCCTCTACTCCATGATTCAAACGCTCTTCCAGTCGCTGATAATCGTTAAACAGCTTTGCCATATCTTCTCTTTTTATGCCAATACCTGTATCCTTTACAGCTACATACATCATAAGCTTATCATCTTCTACTTCGCCATCTATAATAAGGTCAATACTACCCTCATTGGTATACTTTACGGCATTACTTAAAAGATTAGTTATGCTTTGTCTCAATCTTACATCATCTCCGTAAAGAACAGATGGCAGCTCGCTGTTTACATGGGTTCTGAATTCAATTCCTTTATTCTGAGCCCTTGATGCAACCATATTATTCAGGGTATCAATAAGCTCACCCAGCTTATACTCTACAGGAACAATATTCATTTTTCCTGACTCAATCTTAGAAAAATCCAGAACATCGTTTATTACGCTGAGAAGACTTTCGCTGGCATTCTGTACTTTTATCGCATATTCTCTTATGGAATGTTCCCTGCTCTGCCTTAAAATCATCTCGTTAAGATTGATTACCGCATTAATTGGAGTACGTATCTCGTGGGACATATTTGCAAGAAATTCGCTCTTTGCCTGATTTGCATGAAGCGCCTCTTCCTTCGCCTGCTGTGCATCCTCCAATGCCTTTATGGCTGTTTCCTTTGATTCAAGTGCGGCCTCTCTGGCATTCTCCGCCGCCTGCTGTGTAATCTTTAATTCCTTAAGCGTCTCATTAAGCTGTTTATAATCCTTTGTTTCTATTGTGAGGAAAACCAATATGATTCCTATTGTAAGAGTAAATATACACAGTAATACATTAGGCAGGAACAGCATCTGCAAAACAGGTCCCGTGGCACCTATCGTCATATACATAATAATACAAATCTTATTTTTCAAGTCATACTTGGAAAATCCTGATAGCAGTATTATAAACGAAAAGATAAAGAAATAAAATGGAAACGCATACACTGAAAGATATATGGGACCGTGAATATACTCTCCATTAGGACCAATTGAAAAAATTATGCCCGTAAAAATGTTAATAATAAGCAAGATTACAAATAATCCCACGCCACAATAGTTAATAATAAGCAGTTTATTCTTCTCAACACTCTTATCAACCTTCATTGTAAAATAAATACCAAAATACAGCCCCATTATGGCATCAATTACAAAATATGTTGTGTTTAGTAAAAGATTAATTACTCTTGGAATCAGATCTCCATGGTTAATTGCAATGCCGGAAACAACGTCAAATACATTTGCAAGAAATGTAAATATCAACAGTCTCTGGAACACCTTATTAATCTCTTCATGCATATCATACTGCATGACAAAATAGGTATATAAAACAAGCGTAAATATTGCAGATGATACTTCAAAGTACACATTAAACATAGGCATTATGCCCCCATTCCATTACATTACTTTTATTTAGAAAACGATTTCTTGAAGACGCAAATCATCTCATTAGTCAGACTTATTCCGTCATACTCTATATCCAGTTCGTCTGCAGAAACCCATGTTCCAATAGAAAGTTCATTTTTATCCAAAGTAATTTCGTCATTACCGTCAAGCTCACAGTAGTACCCATATAACTGGCTTCCACTGAGTCCCCAAGGCTGACTTTTATAATAACGAATATTCTTTACCTTCAAACCGACTTCTTCCATTACCTCTCTTGCAACTGTCTGCTCCGCCGACTCGCCAATTTCCGTAAAGCCGGCGATAAGAGCATAATTCTTGTATGCTCTCCCTGCATATTTTGTGAGGAGTATCCTGTCCTTATCAGTAACTGCCACAATAACAGCAGGACTTATCTTAGGATACACCATATTCTTACAGCAGTCGCATCTAAGCATCCGCTCCTTATCGTCATGGCGCATAGGAGAACCGCATCTTCCACAGAATCGGTTATCCCTGTACCATCCGTAAAGGTGATAAGCCGTAATGGCAGCAAATGCTGTTTCCTTAGGCTTAGCTTTTCTGAATGAATTCACGCCTATATACTCATATCCCGGTAGCAGTGATTGTATCTCACTGTGCCTGTCTGAATCAGCCATTTCTCCAACAAATTCACCCTTTAAAATTGTATTTCTTTCCAACGCCAGAAAATATCTGTCTTCATCAACAGAAAACAAATATATAAAACTGAAATTATCAACAAGCTCTGTAGAGTTGCTCGATTTTAATGCACATATGAATTCCTTAAATCGTGGATAAACCAGCTCTCCTTTTTCTGGACTATCAATATTAAAGTTCCCTGCCGGCTTTGACAGAAGAGTATTTCCCTTAAAGCAGAATACAATATCTGACGACTCCGGCACATAATTCTTGAATTCGTTATACAAATGTTTAGGCTCAATATCCTGTATCATTACTCCCCATTTCCTGCCACAGAGGTTAATTATTAGAAGTATACCATTTCTTCCAATGGTGCCTCAGCCTTCTCTACCTTCTGAACATAAAGAACAGGTCCTTTCTTCTTGTATGCCATCTGAAATTCATTCTTCACAGTGGCTGTAACCCACACCCACTCCTTATTCTGAAGTTCAGAAATCTTATCATAAAAGCTGATATACCCTATAAACTGCGTGTCATCGGCACAACAGGTCATCACTCTTCTTCCCGGAACAAAATTCTTATCTTTAAAATATCTATTCTTAAGTACCTGTCCCTTAAATCTTACCTTCTTGCCTACATAAACCTCAGGACGCTCGCTTACATCCATATACCATATGCCATAATCGCCATCTTCAATTTCAATAACATCTGCATTTATATCATAAGGAAGCTGCTCTGCTATAGAAACCTGATCTCCACGCTCATCCTCAAATATGATCTGAAGCTGCTGATTCAATGCTCTCATACTTCTTCTATAGCTACCCAGATCCATGCTTCCCGGTTTACATCTGTTGAATATAACCATTTCAACATCTTTGACAGATTCTGCGATAATTGATTTCATATTATTCCACTGAAGATTAAAAGCGCATGCATCAATAAGAGTAATTGACTGATAAATCTCCCATCCCTTTGGCTTTGCTGTATTCTTTATAAGTGCAGGATCCCACATTCCATTATATTCAACAATAACAATCCACGGATTATACTCCTTGTCCAATTCCTCCAGCTTCTCAGCGGTAAAATCTTCCTTTCCCACAACAACCATATCCACTCCATTGTCCTTGAGAAGCTTTTCTGAATATTCTTCTTCACCTTCCTCGCAGACAATCAAAAGCTTTTTCTTTGCCTCGGCAAACTGTCCCATGGCAATTGTCTCTGAAATAAATCTGGTTTTACCACTGTCCAATTGTCCGTTTATTAAAAATATTGGTATCTGATATTCTTCAGCAGCCATAATACGTCTCCTTACCTTACTTTATCTTATCGATCTGCCTTAGGCATCTGCTACACTCTGAAAAGTGCCTTAAGCCCATCTTCCTTTAATTCTGAACCTATTACGCATATTCTTCCCGTAAAATCAGGCTGACCCTCACGTATCTCATATTCTTCCGGAACAAGATCAAAGAACATCCATGTTCCGTCAGTGCAAGGAATCATTCCCTTTGAACGGAGAATCTTACCATATTCCTCTGTACTGCTTAATTTCTTTAATATATCCTCAAGCTCAGATTTCTCATATTTGTTAGGAGTCTCACAACCCCAGCTTGTAAACACTTCATCTGCATGGTGGTGATGATGGTGCTCATGGTCATGGTCTTCATGCTCGTGCTCATCATGGTCATGATGGTGTCCGCAGCAGCACTCCTCACCGTCATGGTGATGGTGATGATGTTCATGCTCCTCATGCTCATGTTCATCGTGGTCATGGTCTTCATGCTCATGGTCTTCATGCTCGTGCTCATCATGGTCATGATGGTGTCCGCAGCAGCACTCCTCTCCATCATGGTGATGGTGATGATGTTCATGCTCCTCATGTGCCTTCTGAGCAGCTTCTGCAAGCATCTCAAGCTCAAGATTGGTAACATTCTCCATTGCGCCAAGAATCTGTATACCTGAAATATCATCCCATGGAGTAGTGATAATATGGGCATTCGGATTGAGTGAACGTATCATCTCAATCGCTGTCTTCAACTTCTCTTCACTAACATTCTGTGTTCTGCTTAGAATAACAGTTCCGGCATGTTCAATCTGATTATTGAAGAATTCGCCAAAGTTCTTCATGTATACCTTTACCTTAGAGGCATCTGCAACCGTAGATGCACTGTTAAGACGGATTTCATTCTCAATATGAAGATCCTTTACAGCCTTTATCACATCAGAAAGCTTGCCCACTCCTGATGGTTCAATAATAATCCTGTCAGGATGGTAACTGTCAACAACCTCTTTAAGCGAGGTTCCAAAGTCACCAACAAGAGAACAACATATACAGCCTGAATTCATCTCTCTGATTTCCACGCCGGAATTCTTCAAGAACCCGCCGTCTATACCTATCTCCCCAAATTCATTCTCAATGAGAACAACCTGTTCTCCCGTAAAAGCTTCCTTTAAAAGCTTGCTTATAAGAGTTGTTTTTCCTGCACCCAAAAATCCAGATATAATATCTACTTTCGTCATTTTTCTATTACACTCCGTTTCTAATTAAGATGATGTTGGAGTCAGACAGACCCCAGCTATGATACCTACGGATTGCTCCGTACTTCGTATTATCCTCATTATACTCTCTTTGTCAATCCATGTACAAATACAAATGTCTTAAAAAAAAATTAACTTATTCCGCAACGATGCTTAGTCACCTCTTGACATTCTGAGTTCCTCAGCAATTTCACTAATCCGCCTCAGTCTGTGATTAACCCCTGACTTACCAACAGGTGGATCTAACATTTCTCCAAGATCTTTCAGATTCATTTCCGGATTTTCCAATCTTAAAAGTGCAATTTCACGAAGACTGTCTTTTAAACTGTCCAAACCTATTGTATTCCTGATATATTCAATATCCTTCGTCTGCTTTGCCGAGGCTTCTGCTGTTTTATTGGAATTGGCAGTTTCACAGTTAATCTGACGATTGATATTATTACTTATATCTTTAAGGATCATAACATTATATAATTCCATCTGTGCCTTTACTGCACCCATAATATTTAACACATCTGTTATATTGTTCCCCTCCTTGAGATAAACAATATAGTTCTGTTTTCTTACAATTATCTTCGCATCCAGATTAAAGAAACTCATAATGTCCTTAAGCACATCTGCATCCTCTTCATATGCACACACAATCTCATAGTGATAAAACTTATTTGGATCGCTTATGGACCCTGATGCCATAAATGCGCCTCGCAAGAATGCTCTTCTGCAGCAATCCTTTTGTATCAGACGCTTATTAACAAAGACGGGCTCAATCTCATTAAACTGCTCATCACACCATTTTAGCGTCATTAACATATCTGCGACTAACCTCTGATCTGTTATCCTAAGCGTCATTATCTTATTCTTTTTCCCTTCTGCAAATGTATCCCAGATTTCCTCACTCACATTAAATAATCTTGATATGAGCTTCTTTACTCTGCTCACAACAATTTCATTCTCTGTCACAAGCTCCAGACTCATCTGTCCGTCATGGCCCCGTCTGATTCGTCCAAGCATTCCCATAAAAGCGGCAAATTCAGCTATCTGGCAATGCTTTGCTGTATCTACCCTCGTCTCCAGTTCTTCCTTAACCTGCATCGAAAAAGACATATGCTAAACCTCATTTCTAAAAAAGCAAAGAGTAACGTCAGCGTCTCTTTGAATCCTTCTCTATATCGCGGTGCTCAACCTTGCAGCCATATTCCGTCTTTGATATACAATCGGCTATCTCATTGGCAAGTGTTACAGATCTGTGCTTACCGCCTGTACATCCAACTGCAATTACAAGACTATTCTTTCCCTCACTCACATAATTGGGCAAAAGAAAAGTAATTAAATCGTTTATTTTCTCAAGAAATATCTTCGCTTCAGGAGCTCTCATGACAAAATCCTGAACTTCTTTGTCATTACCTGTCTTATGCTTTAACTCCTCAACATAATAAGGATTAGGTAAGAATCTTACATCCAGTACAATATCTGCATCTGCCGGAATTCCATATTTGAATCCAAAGGATAAGACCGTTACAAACAGATTCTTATATTTTCTGTCGCCGACGATTATACTTTCAAGAGTACCCTTAAGCTCTCTTGTAAGAAGGCTGCTTGTATCAATAATAATATCCGCCCTGGCCTTTAAGAATTTCATCTGTTCACGCTCGAGCTTAATTGCCTTGTCCACCCTGTCGTTATCATCCTTTGCAAGTGGATGAGTTCTTCTGGTTTCCTTGTATCTTTTAACTAACACCTCGTCACTTGAATCCAAAAATACGATTGTGTAATCATACTTTTCATCCTTCATGGAATCAAGGACATTATCAAATTCTATTAAAGCCTTTCCACTTCTTATATCCACTCCAAGAGCAATGTTGTTATAACCATCCTCACCTGCCGCTGCAAGCTCTGCAAACTTTGGTATAAGTGATATAGGCATATTATCCACACAATAATATCCCTCATCTTCAAGTACATTAAGTGCTGTAGATTTTCCTGCTCCTGACATTCCTGTAACAATTACTATCTTCATTAAAATCCTACTTTCACAACTTCAAGTTCAAGAGTAACTTTAAACTGGTCATAAACTTCCTTTTTTATCAAATCTGTAAGTGCTATTACATCTGTAGCGGTAGCCTTTCCCCGATTGATAACAAATCCTGCGTGTTTTGAAGAAACTGCTGCATCTCCTATATTCACGCCTTTAAGTCCTGCATCCTCAATGAGCTTTGCAGCAAAATATCCTTCCGGACGTTTGAATGTGCTCCCTGCGCTTGGATATTCCAACGGTTGCCTTTCTCTCCTCTTTTCTGAAAGCTCCCTGATTGCAGTTACTATTTCTTCCGGATTTCCTTTATGCAGTGCAAGAACTGCGCTAAGAACAATATATCCACACCTGTCTATGCAGCTGCTTCGATATCCAAATTCCATATCTTCTCCCGGGATAACCTGAATATTTCCCTCCCGGTCAGCAACAGTCACTGACAGTACAATATCCTTCATTTCTCCTCCATAGGCACCTGCATTCATCCTTACTGCACCGCCTATTGTCCCCGGAATTCCCGTCGCAAACTCAAATCCCGCAACTCCCTGTCTGGCAAGCTCATTACCCAGCCTTGACATCATCATTCCAGCCTTCACATTTACACAGACACCATCCACATTATTATCAATTATTTCATATTCATCAAACGAATCTCCAAGCTGTACAACAACTCCGTCAAATCCTTCGTCGCTGACAAGCAGATTACTTCCATTGCCTATGAAAATGTTGCTTATATCCTCTTTTTTAAATAACCTGATTAATCCCGTAACCGCCTCTTGTGTCTGCGGAGTCACAAAAAATGTAGCTGGTCCTCCAATTCTAAACGTTGTATGAAGGCTCATTTTCTCATCCAGTTTAACATTCGAATCTCCTGCAATATTCTTTAACTGTTCTAATATGTGCTCCCTATTCACTGAAACTCCAATTCTGCCATCAAATGACCTATATTTTTATAAAAGCAGCCGTGCGGCTCCATACATTCCTGCATCATTCCCCAAAGTAGCCTGAACTATCCTGGTATCTTTACTTGGATGAAATACATATTCTTTATAATACTTCTCTATAAGATTAATAAGATATTCTCCGGCATTGGATACACCCCCGCCTATCACAAAACACTCAGGATCAACCATCCCTGCTGCACATGCAAGACCTTTTCCCAGATATCTGCACACATACTCCGTAACCTTAATGGCAATTCCGTCGCCCGATTTAGCCTCATCAAATACAACCCTTGCCGACATATATGGCGCTTCTCTCAGAGAAGACGGCTCATCTGAATTCTGTAAAAATCTATTGGCAACACGCACTATTCCTGATGCTGATGCCACCTGCTCAAGGCAGCCCTTCTTCCCACAGTTACAATACTCTGTTTCATCCTCCACAATCGGAAGATGTCCTATCTCCGCAGCCGCACCGTTAATTCCACAAAGAGGCTTTCCATCCACAATTACTCCGCCTCCGACACCTGTTCCGATAGTTACAAAAACCAGGCTGTTATATTCTTTGGCTCCGCCCATCCAGTACTCTCCAAGTGCAGCCATATTTGCATCATTTCCGACCCTGACAGTAATGCCACCCATCATTTCACTGAAAGTCTTTTCCACATTAAATACGCCCCAGCCTATATTAATGCACTTATTCACTGTTCCATCCCCGGTTACTGCCCCGGGAACACCCAGCCCGATGCCTGCCACATCCTCTAAAGTAATTTCTTCACTTTCAAGAATGTTATCAATATACGCCTTGATATCCGAAAGAATCAGGCTTCCTCCTTCATCCTTTCTCGTTGGAATCTCTTCCTTTAACAATAGTCTGCCATCCTCAGAGAATGTACCACATTTTACTGTAGTTCCACCAATATCTATTCCAAACAGAATCTTACCATGGGCTTCAGATTTAATGTTATTCATCCTCCTCATCACCTCTCATCAGATTCTCCTGAACTCTTCTATACAACTCCTTAGCGGCATTATAACCCATTTTCTTCTGCCTGTGGTTAACTGCTGCCGCCTCAACAATAACAGCAAGATTACGGCCCGGACGGATAGGAAGTGAATGACATACAACCTTATTGCCAAGATATTCGGTATACTCCTCCTCTAATCCAAGTCTGTCATATTCCTTATCCTTATTCCAGTCCTCAAGCTTGATTACCATATCAATCTTCTGATTCTCTTTAACACTCTCAACGCCAAAAAGTGTCTTTACATCTATTATTCCGATACCTCTAAGTTCAATAAAGTACTTTGTTACACCAGGTGCTGAACCCACAAGCTCCTCATCACTCACCTTACGGATTTCTACAGCATCATCTGTAACCAGGCGGTGTCCTCTCTTAAGAAGCTCAAGAGCAGCCTCACTTTTTCCTATACCGCTTTCACCTGTAATAAGAACACCTTCACCGTACACATCCACCAACACGCCATGAATGACAATACATGGTGCCAGCTGAACCTTGAGCCAGCGGATTACTTCTGCAGAAAATGAAGATGTTGTATCAGCTGTCATAAGAATAGGTATTCCAAATTTCCCTGCGAGCTCTATAATCTTCTGCTCCGGCTGAAGATTTCTGCAGAAAATAAGGCATGGTATATTACATGA
Source organism: Lachnospira sp. (assembly GCA_051879515.1). GTDB lineage: Bacteria > Bacillota > Clostridia > Lachnospirales > Lachnospiraceae > Lachnospira. Next base: position 13,571 of record JBJEME010000076.1, read on the forward strand.
GAAAAGCTGCTGATAACGCTCATATCTTTCCATCTCATCAAGACTGTTAAGATATGCATACTCCACATTACCAATTATCTGAAGTCTGTCATTGTCAAACTGCTCATAAAAGCCTGTAAGCTGCAATGCAGGTCTGTTCACATCCGGCACATTAAGCCATATTTCAGATACATCTATATTGGGTGTAAGATTAGTAAGCTGCATTTTCTCTATAACCTTTGATAATTTTACTCTTTCTTTTCCGTTCATAATCTATCCTTTCCAGATAAAATAATATCTTCATCAAATCTTCATTCGTACTGGACTGCCATCTAAATGACGCATATATGAATATATTATCACATAATCAGAAAGAAAAAAAGTTACCTAGTGAAAGTAATCATAAATATTTTTTGCTATATTTTCAGTTATTCCGTCAACTTTTGTAAGCTCGTCTACCGATGCCTCCCTAATCTTATCTATATCCATAAAATGTTTAAGCAGAGCCTTTCTTCTTGCCGGGCCCACACCGCTGATATCATCAAGCACCGACCGAACCTCCGCCTTTCCACGTAAATTCCTGTGATATGTTATCGCAAATCTGTGTGCTTCATCCTGAACTCTGGTAATAAGCTTAAAGCCTTCACTGTGCCTGTCTATCGGAAGCTCTATATTATTAAAGTACAATCCCCTTGTATTGTGGTTATCGTCCTTTACCATACCACACACAGGAATATCCAGTCCAAGTTCCCCAAGTACTTCCAGAGCCACATTTACCTGGCCCCTTCCACCATCCATCATAATAATATCAGGATATCGGGAAAATCCTCTTTCCTCCTCCTCACCGGCAATCTCTCTCATTCCTCTTGTGAAGCGTCTTGTGAGAACCTCCCTCATACTCTTGTAATCATCCGGACCTTTTACTGTCTTAATCTTAAACTTTCTGTAATCATTTTTCTTTGGTTTTCCGTCTTCAAAAACAATCATGGAGCCTACTGATTCCACTCCGCTGGTATTGGAGATATCATATGCTTCCACGCGTACGAGCTTTGGAAGCCCCAGCAAATCAGCTATTTCCTGCATCGCTCCTGTTGTTCTTTTTTCTTCAAGTTTAATTTTCTCTGCATCCTTAACAAGTACAAGTCTGGCGTTTTTATATGCCAGCTCTACTATTTTCTCCTTATCACCCTTCTTTGGAGTGGTAAGTGTAACCTTTTTTCCCTTTCTCTTACTGAGCCACTCTGCAATTACGCCGGCATCTTCTATCTCTTCCTGAAGCATAATTATATTAGGGATATAAGGAGTTCCGCCATAATACTGTTTCATAAAGTCAGATAAAATATCTGCTCCGGTATCACCTTGGGACACCCTCATATGAAAGTGATCCCTGCCAAGAAGCTTTCCCTGCCTTATAAAAAACACCTGGACAACCGCATCCTCTCCATCAGAGGCACAGGCTATCACATCCCTGTCATTAACATCATCTGCTGTAATCTTCTGTTTCTGGGCTACCTGCTTTACTGACTGTAGTAAATCCCTGTATTTCGCTGCCTCCTCAAACTCCAGATTATCTGATGCCTCCTGCATCTGCTTCGTCAGCCTCTGCATTATAGTATTATAATTGCCATTTAAGAATGAGATGACCTCATCTATGCTCTTTCTGTACTCTTCAGCGCTTAAATATCCCTGACAAGGTGCATTACACTGTCCGATATGATAATTAAGGCAGGGTCTCTCCCTGCCTTCATCTCTAGGCAATATCCTGTTGCATGTCCGCACTTTATAAAGCTTACACAAAAGCTCAATTGTGTCCTTTACTGCGCCTGCAGAAGTATACGGACCAAAGTATTTAGCCGCACCATGCTTCATATCCCTGGCAAAAAGGACTCTCGGATATTCCTCATTTATGGTAATCTTAATAAAAGGATAGCTTTTGTCATCCTTTAACATAATATTATACTTAGGCCTGTGCTCCTTTATAAGATTACATTCAAGCACCAGCGCCTCAAGCTCGGAATCTGTGATAATATATTCAAAATATTCAATATGTGACACCATCTGCACCGTTTTTGGCGAATGGTTTCTGCTGCTCTGAAAGTACTGTCTGACACGATTTTTCAAAACCTTTGCTTTCCCCACATATATAATATTATCCCATTTATCATGCATAATATAGACTCCCGGCTTATCCGGAAGCTTCTTTAATTCTTCTTCCAAATCAAACATATCTATCCTTTGCTGCACTGATATACTTACATTCCTCTGAACACAATAAGCCACATCCGTTTCAAAGGACTGACGCTTTCCAGCGCATATTCTCTTATTTTTTTCACGGTTGAGAGCATCCTTCCTAAGTCCTCCGCGCTTATATCATCTTCACTGAAACTTGCCTTAAGTGCAACATTTACGGCATCAGCAAGCTTAAAATCAGCAAGAATAATATCATTTTCTTCCAGCTTTCTTGCGTAATCTTCATAATCACCGTCTGACTCCTTTTCGTATCCCAGCGTAAGCAGAAGTTTATTCATATAAACATACAGTCCGATAACTCTCTGTCTGTTATCCATGTCTGATTTCTTCAATAATCGATTTCTTTTGCGCGCTTTAACAGTTAAAATTGATATTAATGCTCCACCTGACAGAGCAGCAGCAATAATTCCTGTTATTATTATAAGCATTCTGCCATCAAGCCCGCTGCCTCCTGAATTTCCTCTGCCAGACACATTTATATCTTCTGAGGATTCAATATTCTCACTATATGATTCCGTATCAGATTCATCTGTACCGGATTGACTATCAATTGTTGAAGAAGTCATTTCTGTATCATTTTCGGAAGTGCTTTCACTTTCAGGTTCTCCATTTTCATCATAATATACGAATTCAGCTGCATCAAAACCTGGTGTAAATTCCACCGGAACCCAGCCATAATTCTGGATGAATATTTCAGCCCAGGCATGAGCTGCGCTGTCGTTAATACTCACGTTATATGTATTATAGTCAACTGTTCTTGTTTTTCCACCAAAATCGTATCTTACATATTCTTTTTCTATTGGAGTGCCATTTTTAATCTGATGGTCTGTTGCAATATATCCCTCACAATACCTGGCCGGAATACCCGCATTTCTAAGAATCATCACACCTGCACTGGCAAAATATGTACAATAACCTTTTTTACTCTTTGTAAGAAAATAACTGATGAAATCCTCACCCTCAGGCACTGCGCCCGGAGATAGTGTATACTCATAATTATCTGCAAAATATTCTTTAATTCTTTCCGCATATTCCAGTTCACTTTCCCCTGATGGATGCCTAAATTTCCCATCCAGTTCATTTTTAAGCATATCCTGGATGTCTGCAGGCACACTGACATAAAATGCTTTTACATAGTCATTATATAGTTTCTGCCTGGACACACTGTTGTTATTCCGGGTTATCTCCATATTGTCAAAACAACTGTAATCTCCTGATCTGACACAAAATGCATCCTTTTGTGTAGTCTCATATTTCTTATCAGAGTTATTATCACCCTCATCTGTTATTAGACTAAAGGTGTACTGATATGCCAGATAATTGTCATAATACTCCTCGTTTGAGGCATTGTCTAACTTTGATCTTATTACACTGTTGGCATCATATATTTTGAAACATTTATTTGTGTAATCATAATCTCTATTTTCTGACTGTTCTTCAATCCATTCATTATCATATGGAGAATAACTAATACCTACATACTGTCCTATATATTGTGTATGTCCCGTTGAAATAGTTGTCAGACTTGCAACCTTCTCATATTTATATTGTATCCTGTCAATTTTACCCAGATTACCGTCATCAGTCCCCTTCTCACTTAAACTTTTGGGTCCGTTAACATCAATTTTGTCACCCAGCATATCCATTACCATGTCAGTTGTCTTATCAAACAGTGTCGGTCTCTCATAATAATTCTCAGGCAGGAAAACAAACACAATCAGTAAGGCACTTATTATCCCAATAGACATTAACGCCACTGAGCCGGTAACATTTAAACGCTTACCATACAATGATGAAACTGACACGATGTAAATAACACAAAGTGCAAAAGAAAATGTAGACGGAATAACAACAAACCATACAAAGACGCCCAATAGCGGCACTATATTTATTAATGCAGCAACGAAGCTTCTTACATAGATAACAACCGCAGAAGTGACAGCCGCGCATACAATGGTAAAGGCAAGCATAGCCAGTGACTTCTCCTGCATTCCATAGCTGAAATTGTAATATGAATATTCCTGCGCCTGCGCTAATGACTTTTCAATAAAATCATCATACAAATATTGTATTCCGGTAATTATTTTGTTTCCAAACACAAGAAAAAACAGTGCAAAACACACTCCTGCAACAATATAAAAAAACCGTCTGTGCCCTTTTTTTAAGCTAAAAAGAGCCACAAATATAATTGGAAATAATATGCAGTAAATAATTTCTGCACCTATACCATAATCGATCTCCAACGCAGACCATGGAATACTGACCATGCCGGCACAGCCTATTATTGATATTATAAATTTCAGCCCCAGCTCATATTCCTTCTTGGAGTTCATTTTTTAAATACCTCGTTTACTCTCATCTTAAGCACATTTACAACGTGAAATGTGTCACTTTTTATATCATCAGCGGTGACAACAACAGGATTGCAGTCATCCACATTTTTATTAATACGGAAATTATCACAGGTCTTTATCAGGGCATTCCTGCTACATGGCGTACTCATCAGTTCAATGGCTGCATTTTTAAAATCATCCACTGATTTAATATCTGCCACCATCATTTTTTTGTTTTTATCATTCCAGAAAACCAAAGATGACTCCATATCATTATCAAGGTGATACCCAACAATTGACAATGCCACCTGATATATTTTGTCAAGATTGTACCTGAATTTTTCTATTTCCTCATCAGTAAACATTCTATCTGTATCTAAAGACAAATCTACAATTATGTAGTTACTTTCCTGTTCAATCTGTGCATACTGCTTTATGACAAACTCTTCATCCGGATGATTTGCACTCATCTTCCAGTGTATCTTTCTGAAATCATCTCCATCTGACATCTCTTTTAAATCAATAATCTCATCCCCGTCGCCTGCAACTGCAATCGTAGGAACAAGATCATTATCTGTTATTTCCCTGACCTTATGCTCATCAGATGATACCGGCAAAAGTTCCGGCATAACGTATAATTTCTGTACTCCTGAAAATGCTTTCCTTGTTGAGAACAAGCCCATATAATCGTATATATTTACATCATCCACGCTTATGAGCATTTCACCTATATGTGTAGGCGCTGTTGAAAAAACAGCATATGCTTTCATGTTTCTGCAGACAAAAGTGAGTTTCTCCGTGATTATTTCATTACTCTCAGAATATTTTACCGTAACTTTAACATCGGCATTAGCAAGAAAAACCCCCAGCGAACCTGACAGAGTTATTTTTATTTTTGTCTTTTTTCCATATGTGAGAACCTTATTGAACGAAGATAGCTGCATACTAATTCCCACCCTGCTTACTGTAAGCAAAAGCCAACTCAGGGCAGGAATAAGCAGCATCATTAAAAGGAGGAAAAAAAACTGATATTCCACATAAAAAATGTTAAGAACCAATACCACAATCAGGCAAATGGAATAAATTATCCTTCTGTGAATCATATAATGTATCCTTTTCTTTCAATATCTGGCACAGGTACTTTCTTAAGCACGTCAACAAGTATTTTTTGCTGAACCTTACTGCCATGCTTAAAACTGTTATTAACGACTATTCTGTGGGCACATACATCCGTAATAATATTATGAATATCAGACGGTAACACATACGTATTACCCCTTAAAAATGCCTCTGCCTTTGCCATGGCAATTGTTGCTATACTTCCTCTTGGAGATATTCCAACCAGAATTTCACTTGATTCTCTCGTTGCCTTGGCAACCTTTGCGACATACTCAAAGATACTGTCATCAACATAAATATCATTTACGGCTTCTTTTATCATTGATAATTCGCCCGGCTCCAATATCCTTGATGAAACATTTCTCTGATTAAGATTTGTCTGTTTACTTTTTAATATTGTTATCTCATCCTCAAGGGTAGGATATCCCATGGACAGCCTTACCATAAATCTGTCCATCTGGGATTCCGGTAATTTCTGGGTACCTACGGAGCCCACAGGATTCTGAGTCGCAATTACAACAAACGGATCAGGCAGCGGATATGTTTTTCCATCCACACTTACATTCCCCTCCTCCATAACCTGGAGAAGTGCAGACTGCGTCTTTGGCGAAGTTCTATTAATCTCATCTGCCAGCAGGAGGTTGCACATTGCAGCTCCCGCCTTGAACTCAAACTTATTAGTCTGTCTGTTATACATATTAAAGCCCATAATATCTGATGGCATTACATCAGGCGTAAACTGTACTCTGTTCCAGTCAAGTCCCAATACAGTTGCAAATGAATCTGCCAGTGTTGTTTTGCCGACACCCGGAATATCATCAAGAAGTACATGCCCATCAGCAAGAATTGCCATTAAAACCTTACAAATGACCTCATCCTTACCTACAACAGATTTCTTGACTTCCTTTAAAACCATTTTTGCTTTTTTTAAATAAAACTCTTTATCGTCCATTATTATTTGTCTCCCCGCATTATATATGTCTTTAGTATCAGCTAATACCTATTTTATCCTTTATTTCATAATTCAGATATGATAACTTTCCATATTCCACCACATAACTGTTAACCTCTGCAGTTATTGCTCTGCCCTGATCGTCTGAGTCTATTGAGCATGTGGTTTTGTAAATTATTTTAAATCCTGAATCTGAAAGATACCAGTTACCTTCTGAGAACGCTTCTTCCATCTCAATTGCAATTCCCTGTGACTGAAGATAATTTATTATCTCTGCTTTTGCTGCTTCAACATCAGTAAATATATCCTCCAGCGCAAGTGCACTGCATCCATATATAGTCTCTTTCTTTGTTAATAAAAATGATTCAGCATACCCTCTGGATTCTGATATTTCGTTACCTGTATCTATACTGTAATCTGCAGCGACCAGTGAAACCAGCTCCTTCCCGGGAACGCAATACTCCACATAGCGCTGGTAATAAAGATTGTTTGTATTGTTATATGAATTCTTCCCTGCCAGACGCTCTACTGCTTCATCAGATTTCCCGTCCAAAAATCGATTCCATTCAGCTAACCCACAATATAAATTTTCATAATATAATGCAGACAGTTTATACTTAGTGATATCTACCCTTACACTTCCCTCGTCATAGGTGCTTGTATCAAGTGCATCTTCATATCTTACAGACCGGTCATCTACGTTAGCACTACTTGAACCGGAAGATTGCTTCTTATCATTCTCTTCCGTTACTGTTGCCATATCATCTGAATCTCCATTTATAATCTCTAATGCAGACAGTGGATTAAGCTCCTTCTCATTCTCCTTCGACTCTTCCACCGGTTTATAGTTATAAACTACTACAACAATCATCGCTGCTACAGCCAGCGTTGCCACAACCGGAATTACACTTTTAACGTTAAACTTGCTCTTTACAGAAACACACTGAACGGTTCTCTCGTCTTCACTTTCCTCTTCAATATTAAACATTTCTGACTTCTTAAGTATCTCTTTCACCTGAAAATCAATGACTTCTTTACTTGGATAATTAATCTTCTTCAATGTCTCCGACCTCCTTTCTAAACCGTTTCACCAGTGCATAATACTTGTTCTTAACTGTTGTTCTGCTAAGCTTCAGAATATCGCTTATTTCTTCAAATGTATATCCTTCCTCTGCTTTCATAAGGAATATCTTCCTATCCTCCTCATTCTCCGATGAAAGCTTTTGTCTGATTTCATCTGCTGAGATATCGCTAATTACCTTGTCATCCATGCTGATTAAATTGGAATAGAAATTGTTGTTCGAATTAACGCTAACAACTTTTTGTTCCATAATCTCCACAGTTTCTCCTGCTGACTCCCCCATTATTTCAGTAAGAAGCTGTTCATGATACTGCCTGCTCCTGAAGTAATCTATAACTTTGTTTTCGGCAATCTTTTTAATCCATGTCCTAAAACTTGCCTTATCGGAATCAAAACCTTTAAGCCCTTTTAAAATAGCAATAAATGTTTCCTGTGTTAAATCCATTGTCAGCTCTTCGTCCTGTACTTTAATAAATATCTCCTTATATACATACTTATAATACTTATGAATAAGCTGGTTGGCTGAATCTGTATCTCTATTTTCTACTATTAGCCTTATTAGCTCTTTATCCTGTTCGCGAAATATCATACTATATCTTCCTGTCAAATTTATTTGCTCACACTTGTTGATGAATTCTATTGTATCAGACATTCAATGTGACACGCAACTACAACTCTTTCATAAATTTGCTTACTATAATCTTGGCTATAAGCATCTGCAAAGGCATTGTAAAGATACACCATATGGTTTCCAAAGCAATTTCTCCCAGCGCAATTCTACTTAATCCGCTGTTTGTTTTTCCCAGCAGCTTCAATAGACTATATTTCTTTTTTCTATTCTCCAGCCTGTTCTTTATCAAAATCGTGTATATGATTATATCAATTACTGTAACTGCAATCACCGTAAATCCATACTGAAGCAGCGAATCCAGCGCTTTTGTCCTTCTTTCCTCCTTCTGATTAACATTGGAATTGTAGATAATATTATTGGAATTACAATATGTTGTAAGTACATTATTGGTTGCCGAAAATGATGATGAAAGACCGAACTGTACATTTATCTGGTTATACATAAATTTACTCTTAAGTGCGGATGGCAGATCATCCATTGTGACTCCCAACAGATTTGCCATAAGCTTATTCTGTTTTTGAACTGCCTTTTCTCCAAGATTTTTTGAAGCCAGGGCAGTATAAAATGCTTTACCTGGAATCAGTTCACCCATTTCTTCCCTGATTTCATCATCAATATATACAACACCTGCAATTTCAGAAGATATACAGCTTCCATACATCATATCGTACAAATACTCTTGTGTATTTTTTGTTGCATTTTTAATAACATCTGCTGAATATTTTTCCAGAAATGTATTCCAATATGGAAGAGGTTCAGCGTCGCTTTCTGAAGATGAACCATTACTTATATCTACAAGCGGTATCATATAATAACCCCAATTTAATATATCTCCACTTTTAATCTTAGTATCATAATGATCCAGCGGTGTCTTATCGAGGAAAAGAACAATCTGATCCCCCCGTGCAAAAGAATCATAATCAAGCTTATCCGAATCAATATACTTGCTAATCTTTTCATACAGTTCCTTTGTTGGATCCACAAATTCCGTTGCATAAAGATATGTATCAGACGATACAACTTTTCGTTCTACATCTCCCATTATAAATCTTATATCGATTTCATTATAATCCTGTCCTTCCCAGAAAAATCGCCTCATAGTGTCATATGAAGCAAAGCTTATATTGTCAACTCCCTTAATCGATTCCAGTTTGTCAATAAAGTTGGTATTTATTCCCGAAATACAGCTGCTATTACCGTTTTTGCTTACTTTACCATTGGTTATCAACATCTTTGTAACTTCAAAACGATCAGTATCTTTGTAATCATTCCAATACCTGTCATCTTTAATCAGCTTACCGTTTTCATTATAGCGCTTATGCCATCCATAAAAAACCTTGTATTGCCAGCTATTATTTCCTGAATCCTCTTCATTTATGCCGGTAATCCATTCCTCTTTTGTTAAATCATCCGTCTTTCCTGACATATAGTACTCGATGGGTTTTTTATCAACTATATACTCTCCCTCTATTTTCTTTGTATCAGAGTACAGGTATTCAGTTGTTATAGGCAGAAAATAAGATAACGGAGCATCCAGATTCTGCTCAAATCCCACAACATCCGGAATTGCCTCAACCTCTTTATAATCTTTAAATGCACTGACTATATTTACCCCACAGAATACAATCGCAATGCAGACAGTCAACGAAAACAGTCTCACACCTATTCTTGATATTTTGCTGGTATTCAGTGAAAATCTTCGTCTTATTTCCCTATTAATATTCTTTCCTGATAACAAACCTCTCTTCTTACCATATGAATTCTCTCTCTTTTTCGCACTCTTCTCTGCAGTCTTTTGAATTTTATCCATTCTTCCATAAGCTGCTGTCCACACACCATTCATCCTCACTGTAAAGTAGACAATTATCAATTCTGAAATAACTATTGCAATCACTATGGACAATATGGATTTTAGAATTACCTCGCCTGTTATTGTGAAGAATTGTATCCCCTTCTCATTTCCAAGGTATCTTCCTACGATTATACCTATTACAAGCATTAATCCAATGCCTAACGCACCTGATATAGCAAGTATCACTGCATTTTCCATGCTTCTCGCTCCAAGAATCTGCCCCCTTGTCGCACCGATAAGTCTCTGTTTTCTGTAAATGCTGTTTCTGTTATGCTGATAGCCGATAATCTGATAGCAAAGCGCAGACACACCGATAATCATTATCATGAAATAAATGTAGTTGTAAATGTTGTCCGGTCCCCATGGTTTAAAATCATAAACCGCACTGTTGTAAAATACCTTACGCGTAATGTTTTTTGTCATAGAATTATACTCACTGTTATAATCCTCATCCTTCATCGGTGAAGTCCGATTATAACACCACACATTGGTTGGGTGTGCCTCAAGCTTTTTTGCTGCCTCCTCAGTAATAACTCCACCGGGAATATATTTTCCTGTCATCCATATCTCGCTGTAATCATAAAATACACCTGTCAAAGTGTATTCTGCTTCTCTCATGGGACTTCTTTCAGACTTGTTGTCATTGACATAGTATTTAATCTTGATTGTCTGTCCCAGCTTACCGCTGTAACCCAGTTTTTCCAGTGAATTCCAATCGAGTGCAATTTCATCCGCTGTCTGTGGCAGACGACCCTTTTCCAGACGTAAACCTTCACTTTCAATAAATTCGTCTGTCATGGTTCCAAGATATACACCTGTTTTCTTCCAGTTTTTGTTAAACATATGGACATAGCTTGTTGCTTTTACCGGCTCGCACAGATTTTCATTGGAAACCAGCTCTTCGGAAGGTTCTTCTCCTCTTTCCATAACAAACCATCTTCCAAACTGCATATAATTCTCCGCAATCTGCCACTGGTACATATTTTCCTGAAATAAAAGCATTCCGCATATAAAAAACACAGATAGAAAGCTGGCCAAAAATATTCTGAACACTTCTCTTTTTCTTCTTAATAATCCCTTAATAAATAATGCCGTATATCTCATAACAAACCTCTCTTCCGAGCTGTTTGTCATCTTGTTGCTTCCCTGATGACAAACAGCCAAAGACTATATCTATCCCTTCATTACTCATATACGAAATAATTTCTAATATGGTTTAAATTTGAGAAGAATTTTTTGAAATTTATTTTTAAAACCACCTGAATAAAATTCTCCTTTCTGTCAACAATTCTCATGTAATCTAATGCGCATCAGGCGCTGGAAAGGCAGGCACATATATGCAGTTAACAGAAAAAGAAAAAACAACACTTAAAGATTTACAGACACAGGAGCAGACTTGTATTGACAAATATAAGAAATACCAGAATGATGCTAAAGACCCTGTTCTTAAGGGCTTATTCAAATTACTTGAACAGAATGAGAGAAAGCATTATGAATCTATTACCAACGCTCTCGAAGGCAAAGTTCCATGCTGTGATTGCAATGATTCAAAGGGCGATGTCTATGAGCCAAAGGCCACTTATGATGTTATGAGTGATTCTGCTGATAAGAAGGCAGACTGTTTCCTTGCCACAGACAGTATCGGTTCTGAAAAAATGGTATCCTCTGAATACAACTCTGACGTGTTCGTATTTGCAGACTCAGCTATCAGAAAGCTTCTTGCAGATATCCAGATTGAGGAACAGAACCATGCCGAAATGCTCTATAAGTACAAAACAGTAAACGGAATGGCTTAAATCACCCATTAAAAGAAAAACTTGATCCACAAGGCGCACTTGAAAAAGCGATTATGACGTTTCTGCCATAATCGCTTTTTATAATCCTTCGCTTATTGCTTCCGTATATTATTCCTGCTCCTGTCCATTTTTCCTGCGTATGATACATACTACCGCAAGAACTGCATTTATCAGACACCATGTTGCCCAGATTGCCAGATCGCTAAAGTTTCCAAATCCGCAAAATCCGACTAATGCTGCAAGGCCGAACAATATAATCAGTGCTATATTCCCTCCTTTTCCCTTAGCTTTTCTTGTAGCAATTGAAACTATGCCGCCGGCTAACATCATAAATGACACAAACACTCCTGCTGTTCCTGACATCTCCCCATTACTTTCAAGTGTATTAACCACTCCTGCCGCACATGACTGAAACATTACAAGGAAAAATAACACAATACTTAATATTCCCGACACTAATTTCCATGTTTTCATAATGATTCTCCTTTGGTTATATAATGAATACAGCGATATGTTCTGTATTCTTTCTACAATCAACAGTGTATCACATGCGAATAATCAGCGTTTCCCCTGTAATGGTGGCAATTTAAAAAGGTGCCTCATCGTAAATACGATAAGTCACCTTTTTACGTTACTCAATTTCAACTGTGTAGACATCATAATATTCAGGATTAACACCATTATATGATTTAAATCCTATATACTTTTTTTCTGTTTCTCCGTTCTTATAGTGAATCTCTGCCTCAAGAATTGCTTTATCAAGTTCCTCTGATACCATAATATTCTTCTTTGTATAATTGGAGCAGTTCTCATAAGACTCCTCAAAGAGGAACTGAATCACAAGATACACATTTTTGTCTATAGTACCTTCCCCCGGTACATTATATATACGCCCGCATTGAAAATCAGTATTAATAAGCGATACCGGATTGGACACTATATCATAATACTTACCTGCTGGATAGTAATTAGGTATCTTCTCTGTCGGTTCTGACAATCCAAGTACCGACTCATCCCTAGGAATAATACTGCTCTCATCTGTATTGCTAAGCCCATATAAACTAGTATATAAATATGCCCTTGCATTATAAAGCTGGTATGTAATATAACTTACTTCCTCCGTGCTGCTTAACAGCTTGGAATGGGATTCATCAAAATAAAACGGTTCAATGCCAATACAAATGCTTACTACTCCGATATCCTCATTATCGCCCGTTTTAAATGTCACACCCGAAAGCCCGGAACTATAAGTACTGTGATATACTAACCCATCATTAACCTTTTCTTTATACTCTGCACCTTCAAGCACCGGATATGTTATACTGGAAAAAACTCCTGATACTTTATTGTAGGTGACACCATCTTTTTCAAATGTTTCACTCCTTATATCCTCCTCAATCTCAACATCTTCAATATCATCATTCACATCAGAAAGTACCTTTTCTTCTGAAGCCCTCTTGTTATCACAACCTGCAACAGACACAGCGACCAGAGCTGTAGTTCCAAACATGCAGAAAAATCTTTTAACAATATTTTTAAATCTTTTATTTACCATATAACATTCACCACCTCAACATCACACATTTTACTGTCACTTAACCTCAACATTATAGATATCATAAAACCAAGGATTAACACTATTGTAGGATTTAAATCCCACATACTTTTTCTCTATATTGCCATTCTTATAATGAATCTCTGCCTCAAGAATTGCTTTATCAAGCTCCGGTGCAGCCGCAAGCTTCTGCTTTTGAAAATCTTCGCAGTTCTCATAAACATCCTCAAACAAGAACTGAATCGCAAGATAATTATTGTTGTCTATAGTCCTTCCACCCGGTACGTCCATTATTGTAAATATATTACCACTTTGAAAATCAGTATCAATGAGGGATACCGGAGTGGACACAATATCAGGATGACTACTTGATGAATAGGTCAAAGGCATCTTCTTTGTTGGTTCAGACAATCCTAACACCGACTCATCTCTTGGAATCCAACTCTTCTTATTTATATCGCTAATACCATACAAGTCAGTATATAAATATGCCCTTGCATTATAAAGCTGGTATGTAACATAACTTACTTCCTCCGTGCTGCTTAACAGCTTGGAATGTGACTCATCAAAGAAAAAAGGTTCAATTCCGATAAAAACGCTTACAACTCCGGTATCCTCATTATCCCCCCAGTAAAACTCGGCACCCGCAAGATGAACGTACGCTCTGTGATTAATCAGACCGTCATTAATCTTTTCTTTGTACTCTACGTTCTCCAATATTGGATACGTGATGTCTAAGTGCTGTCCTGATTCTTTTTTATAGGTAACACCGTCCTTTTCAAATGTTTCTTCTTTGATATTCTCCTCAATCTCAACATCTTCAATATCTTCTTCGTTCTCTTCTTCAATTCCTAAAAGAATCTTCTCTTCCTGTGTTTTCTTCTCACAACCTGAAACAGCTACAGCCACCAAAGCTGTCGTTCCAAACATGCAGAAAAACTTTTTGACAATATTATTAAATCTTTTGTTTACCATACATCATTTACTCCAAAGCTTTACTCCTCACATATTCTTCCGTCAGAAATGGTAAGAATTCTATCTGCAATTTCTGCCATCTGAGGATCATGTGTTACCATAATAATAGTCTGATCAAAATTTCTTGAAGCCATCGACAGCATGTCTGCCACAACCTGTGCACTCTCTGCATCGAGATTTCCTGTAGGTTCATCAGCAAATATTACAGCCGGATGTGTGGAAAGTGCCCTTGCAATAGATACTCTCTGCTGTTCACCTCCTGACATCTGATCAGGAAATTTATTCTTGCAATGACTTATACCAAGCTTTTCAAGTATGTCATCTATCTCCTTCTCATCTGCCTTTTTATTATCAAACGCCATAGGCATGATAATATTCTCATAGGCAGTGAATTCAGGAAACAAACTGTAATCCTGATAAATGAAACCTATCTTTCTGCGTCTGAACGCCGACAACTCCTTGTCCTTCATAGAAAAAATGTCTTCTCCATCTATTAACACCTTTCCCGTGTCTGGTCTGTCAATTGATGCTAATACTCTCAAAAGTGTGGATTTTCCCGAACCACTTTTTCCAACAATCGCAGCAAATTCACCCTTATTGAAAGAAACGCTTTCCGTCTTTAGCGCCTCTACCTTTACTGAACCTGCCTGATAAGTCTTGGAAATACCATCCGCCTGTAAAATAATGCTCATATCATAACCCCCCTTCTTTCTGTATATACGTAATGATTTTGGTTTTGGTTTATAATTTTGCAAATATTTTTAAAAATTTCCTACTTCAGATTAAAAAACCCTCCTTACTGAACATCAATTGTCCGGTAAGGAGGGTACTTTTCACCGTCTCCAGTTGATTATTCAACACGTATTCTTAATCTACTTTCCATCTTCCGGCAATTTTTTTAAGAATACAATTATAAACGGCAACGCTGTGAAAAACGCCATCAAATCAGCAACCGGCTGTGCTATCTGGATTCCCTTCAGACCAAACAAATTGGAAAGAATCAGGAATACCGGTATAAAATACAGACCACTCCTCTGCAGTGACATGAAAGTTGCTTTCAACTTCTGCCCGGTGCTTTGTAACGACATATTGGTCAATACATTTAACGGCTGGAAGAATTGAGACATACATGCGCACACCAGTGCAAATCGGCCAATTTCTATAACTTCAGGATCGTTTCTGAAAACCCCAATTATCTGGTTAGACAACATAAGAACAATAACAGCCATTATTCCCAGCATTGTTTCTGATAATACAAGCGTAAATTTGAATGCCGATTTAACCCTCGAATATTTCTTTGCGCCATAATTGTACCCGCACACAGGCTGGAATCCCTGTCCCACACCCAGAGCAGTTGAGAATATAAACATGCTCAGACGGTTTACAATACTCATGGCAGCAACCGCAGCATCGCCATACACAGCAGCACCATTATTAAGTATCATGGTTGATATGCTGTTTAGTCCCTGCCTTGCAAAGCTTGGAAAACCTGTTCCGATTATATCCCATACATCCCTGATGTTTCGTGTAATTCTTCTTATTGATATTTTACTTTGTGTCTTTCCTGACAGGAACATAAACAACAGTATAACGAAACTAACCATCTGTGAAAGAGCTGTTGACAGACCTGCTCCGGCAATTCCCATGTCAAATACAAACATAAATATCGGATCCCCAACCATATTAAGAATTGCCCCTGTAAGAAGACCAATCATGGCAAGTGAAGCCCTTCCCTCAAACCTCAGAATATTATTCATTACAAATGTGCTCATCATAAATGGTGCTGCTGCAATAATAAACAATACATATAAGCGCGCATAAGGATAAATGGTATCAGTACACCCCAGCAAATACAACAGCGGTTTTAAAAACGCCACACTTAAAAGGCTTACCATAATTCCTGTAAGCATTGAAAAAAAGAAGCTGGTAGATGCCGTCTTCGTGGCATCTTCAACATTTTTTGCACCCAGCTTTCTTGATATAATGCTTCCTGCTCCCTGTCCATACATAAATCCAAATGCCTGAATAACCGCCATATATCCAAATACTATTCCCACTGCACCGGATGCACTGGTATTAAGCTTTCCAACAAACATAGTATCTGCCATATTGTATATGTTGGTTACAAGCATGCTTATTGTTGTTGGAATGCCCAGTGTCAGCACAAGCTTGGGAATCGGTGTCATCGTCATCTTTTCATATTGATTCTTATATTTGCTACTCATTTTTCCTCTCTCCTACAACTACGGCTAATTTCGGAATTGCGTAATCAAAACAGGGACTGCCGGCAGATAAGCTCCTGCACAGCAATCCCCATGGATTTATTAATATATAATATTAAAATAAGCTCTTAACAGTATTTACAACATTATCAACTGTGAATCCAAAGTGCTCAAACAACTGATTAGCAGGACCTGAAGCCCCGTACTGATTCATAGTTACATTCTTTCCGTCAAGACCTGTATATCTGAACCAGCCATATTCAGAGAGTGCTTCAACCGCTACCCTCTTGCGTACAGCATTTGGAAGAACACTCTCCTTGTACTCTGCTGACTGTCTCTCATATACCTCCATACATGGCATACTTACAACTCTTACATCAATGCCATCCTTCAAAAGTACCTCTTTAGCGCCAACTGCAAGTTGAACCTCAGAACCACTGGCAATAATAATAGCATCCGGCACTTCCTTAGTTGAATCTGCAATAACATAGCCACCCTTAAGAGCTTCCTTAGATGAGCCTGCCTGCTGTGGCAGATTCTGTCTGGTAAGCACAAGTGCTGTGGGCTTATCCTTTGACTGTATAGCATGCATCCATGCTGCAGCTGTCTCTGTCCTGTCACAAGGTCTGAACACTGAGAACCATGGCATTGAGCGGAATGACGCAAGCTGTTCAACAGGTTCATGTGTAGGACCGTCCTCACCAACACCAATACTGTCATGAGTAAATATAAATATCTGTGGAAGCTTCATAATAGATGAAAGTCTTGCCATTGGCTTTGTGTAATCACTGAATACAAAGAATGTTGCCACAAATGTTTTAAGTCCGCCGTGAAGATACATACCATTGGCAATAGCCGTCATAGCCTGCTCCCTAACTCCAAAATGCAGATTGCTTCCCGCATAATTATCCTTGGAGAAATCTCCTGCATCTTTCATGGTGGTCTTATTAGAAGGAGCTAAATCTGCTGAACCACCAATAAGGTTAGGCATCTTACTCTTAATCATATTAAGAATTGTACCACTTGTACTTCTTGTAGCCTCTGCCTTATCTGTCTTAGCCCAGTACTCTTCTGAGTTGAAAAGCTCAGACAAATCATATCCGTTAAAGTAGTTATCCCACATTTCTTTCATTTCAGGATATGCCTTGCAGTAATCCTCAAAAAGCTTATTCCATTCTTCCTCATCTTTTGCAAGTCTCTTTGAAATTTCACTGTAGTTGTCATAAACTTCCTGTGGAACCTCGAAATCGCCCCTGCATGGCCAACCGATATTCTCCTTGAGTGCTGCTACATTATCGACCCCTAAAGGCTCACCGTGCGCACTTGCCTTACCCTGCTTAGAAGGACATCCATGACCGATTAATGTATTTACCTTAATTAAAGATGGGCGTGTCTTATCTGCCTTAGCTTCCTCGATTGCCTTACCAATTGCCTCAAGGTCCGTTCCATCTGAAACCTCAATTGTCTGGAAACCAAATGCCTTAAATCTTGTCATCACATCCTCAGTGAATGCAATATCCGTGCTTCCCTCAATCGAAATATTATTAGAGTCATACAATACAATAAGCTTTGATAAACCTAGGGTTCCTGCAAGTGAAAAGCATTCTGAAGAAATACCTTCCATCATACATCCGTCTCCGCCTAATACATATGTGTAATGATCTACTACATTAAATCCTTCTTTATTGAAGGTTGCTGCCAAATGAGCCTCTGCCATAGCCATTCCAACTGCCATAGCCATACCCTGTCCCAGAGGACCTGTTGTTGCCTCGACACCGACAGTGTGACCGTACTCGGGATGTCCCGGTGTCTTTGAGCCTAACTGTCTGAAATCCTTTAAATCCTCAATTGAAAGATTGCCGTAACCAAACAAATGAAATAAAGAATATAACAACATTGAACCATGTCCGCCGGAAAGAATAAATCTGTCCCTGTTAATCCAGTCAGGATTAGCCGGATTATGCTTCATGTGCTTTGCCCACAGCTCATAAGCCATAGGTGCTGCTCCAAGTGGAAGCCCCGGATGTCCTGAATTCGCTTTCTGAATTGCATCTGCTGATAATACTCTTATTGCATTAACTGACATTTCATCAATATGTGCCATTATTTCCTCCCTTTACCTGCGAACAGTTCTGCGCGCAGCATTTATTATTTAGTATAAATTATCTGTCCTTAAAATCTGCCTCCGTAAGGAAAATAACATCTCCGTTCTCCCCACGCTTTTTCTTAAGGCCGCCAAAGAATCTTCTTGCAGCTCTTCTTTCAGAGTTCTCAATGGCTTTATTGATAATTTCTTTGATATCATCCAAGCTAATATTATCGTTCATACCATGCAACTTGTCAATCTTAAGATATAGTTCAAGAAGTGCATCGTCGTCAACTTCATACTGTCTCTTTCTTGCAAATCTCTTTGCCATCTCAACATGCTCATTTACAGTATACTGTTTCAAAACAATTCTGTAATTAAAGACATTTGTGAGTTCAGGATTAAAATTAACTAACACATTCATCTCCGCATCAGAATCTTCTAAAATAACGATCATCCTGTCTGTATCCTGCTCCAGACAATTAATAAGTTCGTTAATTCTCTTAGGCTGTATAACTCCTGCGCCTTCCACAATAAGTGCAGTCCCTCTAAGCTTACTCATGGCTTTGGTTATTCCACGCTGGTTAATACTCTCACCTGTTGTCTTGGCAAGTTTCTTCTGCTTGTCAGGATAAAGATAATTAAGCGCTCTTACAATTGATCGTGCCAGATCTGTTTTATCCGAGCTTGAATTTCCAGAAATAAGAATATTACCTGTCGCAGATGTATTCACTGCCATCTCTTTTCCGTAAGAATCGAACAAATCTACTAACTGCTCCTCTATACCTGGCATTTCCCTGTATTTTTTAAATATCTTTGCGAGCTCACCTGTCAGCTTTTTATCTGAATCAAACTTAGATTCATCCTCATTATATCTGTCTTCTCTTGTAGGAAGAACATCCTCACTCTTTATTTTTCTTGTGGTCTCTTCAGATGACTCGTTAAGTATCTGTCTTACATTGTTAATAATTTCATCTGAAATAGCAGGAATGCTGGCGGTTACCAAAGGAACTTCTTCTGCCTCCTTTACCGGCTGAGCTTCCACCTTGACCTGTTTATTTTCAGCACCTTCCGCCTTGACCTGCAATACAGGCTGCGCTACCGCCTTAACAGTCTCTTCCTCTGTATTATGCTGCTCATTCTTTACAATTATTCCGCCAAAATACTGCTCAAGCTTGGCAGAAGCTTTTCCTGTTCTGATAGCAAGGTCTGTCTTTGCAGAGGCAAGAATCATCGCAGCCTCTGCATTTCTCTTAGCAGTTTCTTCGTCAAATGCTTTTCCTGCTTCTAATGCGTCTGCTTTCTGCTTCGCCATGATTCTTTCATATGCCGCACTCTTCTCATCCTTTTCATCAAGAATTCTCTCTAACTCAGCTCTTGAGAATTCCTTTGTATGCTGCTTTCCGTATTTTTCTTCTTTGACAGAATCCATCCAGTCCATGATACTTAACTGGCCTTCAATCTGTTCATCCTCAGGATTTATCTCCTGCTCCTGATATACTGCCACCGGTGCCTGTATTCTTACCGGGTCAGATTGGACAGTAGCTTTTGCATCATCATTTGACGGATGAAGAACATTTACTGCCTCATCTGTAATGATATTCTCATCACTAAATATATCACTGAGATTCTGGGCAAGTTCAAGCTGTATACGCTGTGTGTCATAAACAGAATAATTAGGTATATTTACCTCAATATCAATGGAATCAGCCTTTTCATTAATCTTTTTTACTGCTTCCCTTCTGTCCTCTTCCTCATCCTGTCTGTTCATCTGCTCATAATTTTCATTTAACTGCTTTTTGGCATTCTCAATAAGCTCTTTAAGTGAAGATGAAGCTTTATTAATATCACTGACAGTGTCAGACTCCTTCTCCATTCCTGCCTGAACATCTGCCTGCACTGAAATCTGTTCATCAGGCTCCTTGACATTGACCTGAAGTTCTTCACTCTCCTTTAATTTCTGCTCAAGATTTGCCATTGCCTCCGCTTCAGCCTGCTGCTTTGCTGTAGAATTTATTGCATTAATTATATAATCCTTCAACTCATTGTTCTGATTATTCTGAACAAGATCAATCGAAATCGGACCATCACTATCATCTTCAGACTTAATAAGCGGCTCATAATTCACTTCAGAAGATTTACTACCTGAAGTTGAAACCGGTACTTCCACGGAGTCACCATCATTTCCCTTTAAGAAACCTAAATCATCCTCGTCGTCTTCTGATTTATTGGTTACGTCAGCAAAAGAATCTATTTTTCTTGTCTTTTGATTTTCATTTAAAGCATCATCTATATCATCTTTTTTAAGTCTGGCAATCTCCTGCTGTTTTGCGTAAGCTACATCCTTTTCAGACGCAGATGCGCCATTACGGTTATTGGCATCATCCAGAATCTTTTTCTGAATACCTGTCAGAGAACCATTTAATGCATCCTTTAACTTAACAGACTTCTCAACATAAATTCCATCCTGAAACCACAAGACAATATTATCGCAGGTCTGGATACATTCCTCTTTACGATTAGTTTTGTAATACAGCTTTGCAAGCTCATACATGTACTTCTCATCAATTTCTTTTTCTTTATATTCCTCGAGAATCTCCACCAGCTCATTGTCAGACGCGTTCTCTGCTTTACGAAGGTTGTACTGAAGAATATATCTGTTCACATCATGCTGTGAAACCTTTGCGTACTCCTCATACAGCATATCCGCATTATCAAAATCCTTAACCTTAATAAGCAATTCTGTAAGCTTATATATCAGCTTCCTTCCTCCAAGATTACGGTTGTACGCAAGAATTGCCATATCTCTGGCTTCTTCGTAATCACCGACAGTTTCCTGTACATTAAGCACAGTCGCCAAGGTCGGCCAGTCTTTTACCTTCTGCCAGTTCATTCCTTTTGCAATCTTAGCAGCTTCTTCAAATTCCTTTTTTGCGGCGAGCTTTTTTATCTGCTCAACCTTTAAATTAAATTCATACTTATCCATAAAAGTTGCACCTTCTTTACGTTATATTACCAATATTACCAATTAAAAGAATATTTATCTCATTCCGTAACATTTCCTTAACATATACGTAACAATTTTATCATAGCAAATTCTTGTTGTAAACCTCACATCATCTGATTATATGCAAATTCATTATCTTTTCACAAAAAGTCAAAAGTTGCCTGTTCATAATCCATTCGTGTATACTCCAGCTCTGTTTCGCGTACATTACTGAAATAGTCAACAACCACGGTCTGCTGGCGTCCCTGTGACATTTTCTGTCCAAGAATATAATTCACATCAAATCTTCCGGTTATTGCAGGAGTCGCACCTCGTGCCGGAACAATAAGCTGAACGTGATTCGTTTCCAGCAGCTTAAATATTGGCTCCCATATATATATATCCTTCGCAGCGCCAAATGGATTATCAATAAATATTGTCTTTCCTACAACACCGCCATCATGAACTGTGGCATTGAGATTGGAAATATAGTTAATAATTGCTATAAGGAACTGTATATAAATACCCTGAGACTGTCCTGTTGAACCAACAGCCTCCTCATAACGCAGGTATCTGCTCTGGTCCTTAATTCTTTCCCTCTTGTACAGATTAATCCTGATTGCATTCATATCAGTTACAATTACAGAAAACAGCCTCTTCCATGTTAGTCTGTTTCTAATATATTTCAATCTTTCATCTGCATCCTTAAAACTCTCTGCAATTACCACAGTTTCATCAATATAAGCAGACATCCTGTCTTTGTACATTTCCTCCTTTACATAAGGAATCCCCAGACTGATAATGGAAATCTGCTCACCATCCAGTGTAATATTGGAAAGATTAGGCAGCTTATCCAGCTCAGTTTTTATGTTACTGCATGTCTGGATACATCTGTTTTCAAAGTTGTCTTTGATTCTTTCCATATCCTCTATTCCCTTATGAATTCTATTCTTCTCAAGTTCTATAAAGGTGTTTGTCTCCTCCAAAGAACGCATAAGGATATTAGTTTTCTCCACATTTTCAGGCATGTTTACTGAGATTCTTATCTCCTCAGCCAAATCATCTGCCTCCAGTGACATAAGTCTGTCAATAAGCTTCTGCCTCTTTCCCAGGAATTCATCTGCCTTCTTAAACTCCAGCTTTGTAAGAGATGTATAATCCTTTGCCACAAGCTCATACTCGGAAAGTTTGGCAGATAATCTGTCAGTATCCTCATCCGCAGCTATATCTGCTATATTGTCCGGGATTTCTAAACCTGCTGCCTTAACAATTCTTTCCAGATCCTTTCTGGTAACTTCAAGCTCCCTGACCATGGCGGCCACAGACTTTTCATTCTTCGCCTGCTGCCTTATATTGTCATCCAGCTTCTTAATCAATGATTTGTGCTGCTCCATAAAGGTTTCCGGATTATCACATTCAAACTCTTTGAATTCACCATATTTTTCATTAATCTGGTTAATTCCATGTGCCACACTACCCTCAAGCCTGTTAAACAATGCTTCCTGTGATGCAAGCTCCTCTGTTATCGAATCCGCCTCTTTTTGAAGCACCTCAAGCTTTTCCTTAATCTGGCGAAGCTTCATAGCATCTCCCATGCTGATTTCTGAACTTTCTACTGCCTCGGCAATTTCTTCAAATGAAAAACCTCTGTACTCAATGGTCTCCTTACATTTGTTCATTGTTGACCTAAGGTGTGCCATAAATGCCTGCTTATCTGATACATCAGCATTCTTGTCGTTAAGTGCCGATATAAGTCCTGACAACCTGCTTCTCAAGGCATCTGCATCATCCTTGATAATATCTGACATTGATGCCGTCCCAGAAGTATCCTCTGTGTAATACTGTGAGTACTCCCTCTCCCATGATTCAACAAGCTGGGAAAGCTTCCTACTCACATCCTCCATAAGAACCACAGCCTGCTCGTACTCTCTCTTTGCCTCTCTGTGGCCTTCTTCAAATATCTTAACATCTCCAAGAAGCCTTGATATCTCCATGTCTGATTTCTTCAATTCAGAATAGCAGCTGTTTATCTCATCGTTTATGATGTCTGTCCGGCGAAGATTGTGCAAATGTTCTTTCTCTTCCTCTATTTTCTGTTGTGTGTACTCTATTTCATTCTTTAGATTCTCATCAGAGTCGGATACAGCCTTTAATTCACTTTTTATGTCAATAATCTCTGCCTTACAAGCTTCTAATTCTTTAGTAAGCTTGTCCTTTGAAGCTTTCTCTGACTCAAGTATACTTCTACCGAGACTTCTCAAAACAAATGTATAATCCTCCCACACCAATAACATTCTGTCATGTAGCTTGTCAACGCTGCTTTCCAGATTAACCTTCTCCTCTAAAGCAAGCTTAATCTCGGTTTCACGTCTGGACTCATCACGAAGAAATGACATGTCCTTAAGTGCAAAAACAATTAACTCCTTATTAATTTCCAGCTTGGTGTCAATAAGGACCATTTCGCTGATTACAGGATATACATTTCCACCTCTTCCAAAATTGGCAAGAGTCTCATCCTCTTTAATTCTGTCAAAATCGTTCTTAATAATGAAACCATATTCCACAAATGGCGTTCTTTTAAGAACATCCCTCTTCTGTCCTGCATTTAAAGTCTTAAACCACTCATGGCCTTCCACCACATCTTCACCGTATTGAGAGACCAGATACTCCTTTAATTTCTCCCTTGCAGGATCATTAAAATAATAATTGCCGGTACCGGCATTTTCTATAAACTGTGATAATGCCCTGAGCTCATTTTCCTTCTCAAAGGCTTCTGCCTCCATCAATCTGTATGTCTCAAGTATTATATCTTCAGTATTACCATTTCCATCCCTGTTATATACAGAATTAATCTGCTCAAGGCGCTTTTCATCTGAATTATCGGATATGACACTGTCCAGTTTATACAGCTGATACTCCAGGTCTTTAATTCTTGCATTTATCTCTCCGGTCTTTACAAGAAGGTCCGCCTCACGTGTTTTTTTCTGCTCACGTTCAGCCATATTATTATCAAGCTTTTCTTTTAAGACCTCTAACTGTGCTTCAGCCTTAATTATTTCTGAGCCTGTATTTTCAGCAACCAGAACCCCACATTTTTCAAGGATATTTCTTAATTCTGCTTCTTTTCTGGTTATCTGTTCCTTTAAATTCTCCCTGCGGCCTTCCTCTAATGCCTCTCTCTTTTCGTTGTCACGAAGCTTTTCTGCCGCTACCGCTACCTTTCCAGCCAGTTCGTCTACATTATTCTTTGTATGTTCCAGGCTGCTTTCCAGACCGGATTTTTCCTTTATGTAAAACTGATAATAAACATTGGCAAGTTCTCTGATTTCCCTTAAAATATCCTCATCTTCCCTTAATCTGTTTTCTACTACAACATTAAGCTCATCCAGAGAATTCTTCGCCTCAAGGTAATCTCTGTAATCATTAGCTGATTCTGTGAGTGCCAGCTCCTTTTTACACGCTGCAACCTCACCCATCTTACTGTCTCTGTGTTCTCTCGTCTCTGCAACAAGCGTTTCCATAGCCTTGCATGATTTCTTCTCAAGCATAACCTCAGCAACCAATACAGCTTCCTGTTCCTTTGCAAGCTCATACTTCATATGCTCCACAAGCTCTTCCTGCGCCACACGTTCTTTTTCCTTAGCCTGACACATTACGGTTGCTGCTATAAATAAATTGTACAGCTCTTTGGAAAGCTTCTCTTTCTGTTCGTAGAAGCCGGCAAATGAACCGACATATTCCTTAAATGAATTAATCTCTTCTATCTGGCTGTCATAGGCACTGATCTGGGCACGCTTTTTTGACAGCTCGACAAGCTTATCCTTAATATCAAGCAGAGTCTTTGCCATCATTCCCTCGTCATTATCCACTGACAGTCTGTTATTAAATGACTTCTGGATGATTTCTTCAATGAGAAGATCTTCCACGACCTTGCGGCTTGTCTTGTAATTGCTCTCAAAATAAGTACGGACATGTCCCTCCGTCTTATTAATTCCACGAACTATCTCCCATGCGCTCTCATATATACCATACTCAGCAATGAAGCTCTGATAATCACCCTTTCTGTCAAACACATAAACCTCGTACTTATAATCTGTCTTATCAAGCTCGCGAAGATATGTTTTCAGCCCATTATATGTAATTCTCTCACCGTTGTTTTCCAGCGGAAGATTCTTGATATCATTATCGCCAAACTCCCTGTAAAAAATGCAGTAGTTAAAATATTCCACACTTGCTGAGGATGCATTGCTTACCGAAGAAGAATTACCGGATAAATCAGATACTGCTCCGTCCCCATTATTATCTAAATCTTCCCCTAAACGTCCTTTTCTGGCGCAAAATCCGGTTGTCATGTATTTGAAACCGTCCTTTATGTAACCTGCATCCAGCTTCCACTCAACCAGTGAATGAATACAGGTATTACCACCACCATTCCTGAACAGCTTCTCTATAGGCTGCTTCTCATCAAGAGTACAGTTTGGAATCATATTTTGCATAAGAAGCAGCATAAGAAGGCTCTTTCCGCCTCCATTTGCAAGATCATATATTGTGTTTTTGCAATTGAAACGCATAAGAAAATCGTCGTAAACCTGCGTTCCAAAATTATATTTTATGTTGTTTACTCTAATTCGATTAATCTGTGGCATATCAGCCTACCTCCCGGACTACCTCTGGTTCATAAGTTGCGCAAATCTTCCCTTGTAATCGTCAAAATAATTCTCTATAAGACTTTTAAATCTGTCTGTTGGATAATACCTGCCCTGCCCCTCTGTGAGAAGCTCCTGTGACACACAGAAATTAAGAACCAGCTTAACAAAGCCTGATTTAGAATTTCTCGCCGCTCTCACCTCAGTCTGCTCCTCCACACTGGTAACCGGAAGTTCATCCCAGCTTAATGCAATCTGTTTAAAGCTGTTTTCCTCCACCTCATCAATTATGAGCCCCTGCTTTCTGTCTATAATTCCCATTGATGTCTCATCAACACTTTTTATAACATCCTCAACCCTTATAAATTCAGCATATGTAGAGCTTGCTGTGTCAGAATAAAACTCCATAATCACATTGTAAATAATAAAATATGCCAGATATAATTCACGATTGACCTTAAGGCCCATTTTATCCCTGAGTTCCTCATTGGTATATCCAAATACCCTGTTATTATCTCCCGTACTCACATATAGTCCGTTATTATACTCATAAATATGCAAATTCAGCTTCTTCATGGAAAGCTGGACTATATCATACACTTCGGCATTTGAATTATACTCCTGATATAAAGCAGCACTGCTTCCCTTCTCAGAAACATTTTCACCTGTAATCAGCTTAGCCACTATATCAAGTGCCTTTTCAAGATTTCTGTTTTCCATACATGTCCTCTTACTTTCTGATTGAAAATACCACGTCACTTATCTGAATGTTGTCAGATATCTGAAGCTGCCTCTCATCACCTTTGGTGATTGTAAAACACACTTCATCTGCGCCCTTAAACGCCTCGCTTATATACTCATCCAAAAATGTGTTATTCTCCTTCACTTCTCCGCCTACCCTGTACTCATCCTTCTGACAGAGGTTGACAAGAAATGAATAGTAATCCCCATTTTTTAAAATGCTTTCTCCATAAGCCCTGCTCATTGCTTTGTTAAAATCGTTCAATGTCATCATGTCTGATTTTTTCAAACACTCTATCAGATTACGCATAATAAAAATATAATTGTCTCTTATTCTGCGTTCTTCTATCTCATCTTTAAACTCAATTTCCTCTGCTTTCTCCGTTGCAACCTTTTCTTTTTCCTCATATTTTGGAGGTTTGACAGTCAGCGCATCATCAATGCAGGTTATGTTAAAGGTCTTCTTTATGTTAGGTTTAAATAACGGATTAAGCAGATAAACAAGTGCATCGGCATTATCCCTGTTAATCATATCTGACAGTGCTGTCGTAAAATCCATATGGCTTCTTAATCTTCCAAGCTTTGCCTTCTTTACAGCTTCATCTGTCATTCTCTGCATGTCCGTACAATCCCTGAGAAGCTCACTGTGTCTGTTCATGGCAACCTGAAGCTGTCTCTCAAGATTACAAATCTCATTCATTGTACGGTAATAGCTTTCATTTCTTCCTCCTGTTTCATTCAATTTTTCAATGGCCTTGGCAATAAGCTCTCGATTCTTTTTAAAGAGCTTCTCCTCGTCCTCAAACCATTTCATTCCTGTATTTACAAATTCTTCATATGCCTCAATTCCCGCAAACACATCTCCTGCAAGAATTAACAAAACTTCATTTTTCTTGATCTTAAGCCTGTTTACTTCCTCATTAATCCTTTCAACAACCTCAATTCCTCCTTTGAAATTGTTGGAATTAATCATTTTTTCAAGAAGAAGCTGGGAAACACTTATCTTACTTTCATCCTTAATTTCTTTGGTATCAAGATAAAATTCAATGGCATCTGCACTGATTGAATACCACACAACATTTTCACGAATGGAGCTCTCAATAATCTTCATTCGCGAAACTCTTTTCTTTTTATCCACCGGATCAAAATAGGAAAATTCAAATGGACGCCCCTCATTTTTTATCTTATCAAATATATAATCAGCGACATCCTTTTTCTCATCCTCTGTAAGTTCCAGACCAAAATCCCTCGTAAGCAGTACACTGACAAATTCCAGATATTCAGGGTAAGTGACATCCTTCTCTTTAAAATTATTCTCTTCAATAAAAAAACGCAGTACTGCCATTACAATGTAACCCATATCAAGGATATCATATCTCCCATCCTTGTATTGGGAAAAAGATGTATCTATAAGCCTGAAAAAAGGATAATACTTTTTCAGGTTAAGCATTCTCTCACGGTGATCAGAAATGATATCACCCATCATATTTTCTGCCATAAGTACCTCTCATTCTTACAAAGGCTGTCTTCCGTCCAGAGCACGCAAAAGCGTAACCTCATCTATATATTCAAGGTCGCCGCCAACCGGCACACCACTTGCTATCCTTGTAACCTTAATTCCTGTTGGTTTAATCATCTTGCTTATATACATGGCTGTTGTTTCTCCCTCAAGGTTGGAGTTAGTGGCAATAATAACCTCGTCCACATCCTTTTCCAGTCTCTTAATAAGCTCTTTTAATTTGATATCAGCAGGGCCAATACCAAGCATAGGGCTGATTGCACCGTGAAGCACATGGTAAACCCCTTCATATTTCCCTGTTTTTTCATATGCCGCCATATCCCTCGTCTGCTCCACAACCATAATTGTCTTATGATCTCTTTTTTCATCCCTGCAGATAGGACATAATTCCTCATCCGTAAGGGTGAAACATTCCTTACAGTAATGGATATTCTGCTTCGCTGACATCATAGCCTCTGTCAGATTAACAACATCCGCTTCAGGCATGTTTATAATGTGAAATGCCAGGCGCTGGGCACTTTTAGCCCCAACCCCTGGTAATTTCGACAATTGTTCTATCAACTTGTTTATAGCACCACTATAAATGTCCATTAGAACAGACCTCCGCCAAATCCGCTTAATCCTCCTGTTATCTTAGACATCTGTGCCTGTGACTCCTCCTCGCACTTGCGAAGTGCCTCATTGGTCGCTGCAACGATAAGATCTTCAAGCATCTCAACATCATCCGGATCAACCGCTTCAGGATCTATCTTAACCTTTGTAACTTCCTTCTTTCCTGTAACAGTTACCTCTACAACTCCACCACCTGCAGTTGCAACAAATTCCTTTGACTCAAGCTCAGCCTGCTGCTCCTCCATCTGGCGCTGCATTCTCTGTGCCTGCTTCATAAGATTATTCATATTGCCAGGCATTCCTCCTGGAAATCCACCTCTCTTAGCCATTAAATATATTCCTCCTTATCATCAATTACTACATCAATTCCCACAAGCTCTTTCAAATCAACAAATCTCTTGTGGTAATCTTCCTCACTGTCAATCTTGGTTACAATAATATTCACATGTATTCCTGTTCTTTCTTCAATAAGGTTTACAAGACCTTCCTTACCTTCATCAGAACTAAGCTTGTTATATGCCACATATGATTGTACCATAATCTCAAGACTTCTTCCATCCTCTGCCAGTGTTACATGAGCATTTTTTAAAATATTCTGTGTCATAGGCTCATCTATGGAGCTTATGACAGAATCCCATCTTGCTGCAATCTCAGCAACATCTTCCGGAACCGCTTCATATACACGCTTCTTTACTACTTCCTTTAATACGCCCGAACCCATTCCTGTATATCCGCCTGCATCTGTCTGCCCTCCGTCTGCTTCGGGTCTTACAAATGTTACACCTGATTTAATTTGGTCGAGAGCCTCTCTTAACTGTTCCTCCAAAAGCGTCACTCTGCTTATTACATCCGGCAATTCAGCCTGTTTATTTTCCATGGCAGGACGCATAAGCTTAATAAATGTTACCTCTGTGGTAATTCTTTTCTGGGTAGAAACTTTAAGCTGGCTTCCAAGCTCTGAAAGGATTCTTATAAATCTCATAAGCGTTTCTATATCAACCTGCTCTGCCATTGTCTGCATCTGTGCAAGATTGTCTCTGGAAACCTCAATAATATCTTCTATTCTTGACACATCTGAAGCTGTCTTAATCAGCAGAAGATTTCTTAAATAGAATATAAAATCATTGACAAACTGGGCTAAATCCCTGCCCTGCATAATAAGCTCATCCATCTGCTGCATACAGTCAGCCACATTCCCTGATAAGAGAATCTGAAGCATTCTGTCAAATACAGCCATGTCCACGGCTCCCAAGACATCCAACACATTCTCATACTTAAGATCCTTACCAAGATAAAATGCTATGCACTGGTCAAGCAGACTGAGGGCATCTCGCATGGAACCATCTGCTGCCTTGGCAACATATTTAATCGCTCTGTCCTCAACATTTATTCCTTCTTCTTTCATTAAATCAGACAAACGACCTGCTATAGTTTCAATAGAAATTCTTCTGAAATCATATCTCTGACATCGGGACATAATCGTGATTGGAATCTTGGCAACCTCTGTTGTGGCAAGAATAAAAATAACGTATGCCGGCGGCTCCTCAAGAGTCTTTAAAAGGGCATTGAAGGCACCTATTGAAAGCATATGAACCTCATCAATAATATAGACCTTGTACTTACCCTCTGTCGGTGAATACTGTACCTCTTCACGAATTTCCCTGATATTGTCAACACCGTTGTTAGATGCCGCATCAATCTCTATAACATTCATTGACACTCCGGCACTTATTGCCCTGCATGTGGCACACTCTCCACAGGGACCTCCATCAACCGGATTCTCACAGTTTACCGCCTTTGCAAATATCTTGGCAACTGTGGTCTTACCGGTACCTCTTGTTCCGCAAAACAGGTACGCATGTCCTATCCTGTCTGCTTTAATCTGATTCTTTAAGGTTGTAACTATTGTATCCTGACCCTTGACATCATTGAAGTTGTCAGGTCGCCATTTTCTGTATAAAGCTTGATATGACATAGGTACCTCCTTAAGAATAATATGGGCGAATGCTTCCGAAAATGTATATCCTCCGCCTCCGCCTTACTGTTTAATAACCAATAGGTAATTGCGAAACTCTAAAACTAACACCTGACGTTGTTAAATTTTACTATATTGCCGCCAGACCCGCTCTCGCTTCGTTTCAACGCAACGGTGCGTAAGCGGCTAAAGTACAGCCGCTAAGCACCGGCGTTTGCAAAGAGTCCGGCTTTCAATATAGTAAAATTTCACAACTGTTTGGTGAAATAATGAAGTTTCGCAAACACCTATAATAATTAAATTAAAAACCGTGCGCTTTACTTCGAACGATTGCCCACAGACGTTACCGGTACAGTTAGCTCGATCCAGGCTGCCTTTCAACACCCGGAAGGTTCCACTTAATGCTGCTTCATTCCTGACCTGACATGGTTCATGGATTTCCGTCGTGAAAGACCCAGATGTCATCACCACTTATACCGGGCTGCTCCATAAACGCTCGCCCTCTGCAAAACATCACCCCTGCTATAGCGGATTGCAGGTACAAGGTGCCGCTACTACCCCGGCTGCACGGTATTAAATATTATATCTGTAATCAGTACTTATGTCAATTTTATATTTATTTATCTATTTTATTCCTCTTCATACCTTGGCAGCTCCACATACACCGGTTCATGATGCACTGCCGGCAGAAATTTCTCAACAACTTCTCTGGTAATCAGACGAAGGCTTGACGTATTTACACAGGGATGACAACCAAGGGTCTCCCCTTCAAACACCTCTTTATCCACAAGCAAAGTCACATTATTATCAGCGTCATTCATAAGCCCCATAATCGATACGGAGCCGGGCTTAATATCCAGATATTTTTCCATAAACTCAGGTGTTGCAAATGAAAGCCTTGCAGAGCCTATCTGCTTTGACAAGTCCTTAGTCTTAAATGGCTTGTCACCCGGCATCATAAGCAGGTAAAACTGTGTCTGCTGTCTGTTGCACAAAAACAGATTTTTACAAATCATTGTATCTAACTCTTTATCGATAACATTACAGACCTCCATGGTGGTTGCAGGCTCATGGTCTGTCCTGTAATAATCCATTCCAAGGCTGTCTAACAAATCATAAACTCTTATTTCTTTATTCTCTCTTCCTGATATATCCTCAGGTCTTCCCTTCATAAGTGCCATAGTAAATGTCCTCCTATCGTCATTATATTTTCTTATTTTTTATGCAAATGCGCAATACCTCATTTTAATTATTTATAAAATGTGATAGAATAAACGAAATATTTATGGATTGATAAATTCGAGGATAGCTATGACATTAAATGAAGATGAAAAATATATGAGGATGGCGATAGCTCAGGCAAAAAAAGCTGAAAAGCTCATGGAGGTTCCCATTGGCTGTGTTATAGTCCACGACGGGAAAGTTATTGGCAGAGGCTACAACAGACGAAACACTGACAAGACAACACTTGGACATGCCGAAATTACTGCTATTAAGAAAGCCAGCAAAATCATAGGTGACTGGCGCCTGGAAGATTGCACATTATATGTCACTCTTGAGCCCTGCCAGATGTGCGCAGGTGCTATTGTGCAGGCCCGCATACCAAAGGTTGTTATAGGCTCCATGAACCCAAAGGCCGGCTGCGCCGGTTCTATTCTTAATCTGCTTCAGATGGCAGAATTTAACCATCGCGCTGAGGTAATTCGCGGTGTTTTGGGAGATGAATGCTCCACCCTGCTAACCACATTTTTTAAACAATTAAGGGAAAAGAAGAAAAAAACAGATGAAATTTGAATATAAATACAGCGGCTTTTCGTTAAAAATTCTTGATGATTCATACTCCAAAGACATTCTTGATTTCTATTATAGAAACCGAGATGACTTTGACCGCTACGAGCCGGAAAAGCCAGATAATTTTTACACTAATTCATTTATCAAGAATATGACAAAGGCTGAGTATAATGCCTTTGTAAAAGGCAACTATGCACGATTTTTTATGTTTCTTGACAGCGATCCATATAACATTGTAGGCTCCGTATCATTTTCAAATATTTCCACAGGTGACAATAAATCCTGCAACATCGGATATAAGGTCGATAAATCCTACAGAAATCAGGGTCTGGCAACACTTATGGTACACACGGCGCTTGGAATAATGACAACAGAGAAAAAATTACACAGAATAGAGGCTTACATTCTTCCTGAAAATGAAGCCTCTGTTTGTATCGCAAAAAAACTGAATTTTGTAGATGAGGGAACAGCCCATTCCTATGCCAGGATAAATGGAAGCTGGCAGAACCACAGAAGATTCGTCTACATAAATCCGGTGTAACCTCCTACATTTCCATAATCCAATATCCAAAGTATGGGTTTAAATAGTCTGACCTGTGACTTTTCTTGAAATTTCTGAATCCAAACATAGATGCCATATATCGTTCCCTGTTACAGTACATTCCGGGAACACCTAAAAAATACTTTGTATTATTTGCATTTTCCTGAACTCTTCCAAACAGCAGATGTCTGAAATTGTAATACCCATGCAAAAGGAAGCTGTTATTTGGCGAGATTTCATCAGGAAGAAGAACATTCCTAAGCATCTCAGGTGAGATTTCTATACAGTCATAATAGACATCATCCGGGAATGCATCAATACTATCACTCTGGGCAAACATGCGCTCTATTCCGGTTTGTTCTTCAGGCTCAAGCTCAGAATTTTTGTTTTCTGCAGCACGAACTATATCTTTGTTTGCCTCACTTTTTATGGCCACATCTTCCAACTGTTTGTCTTTTGCCGCATTTTCCACATTAGCACCGGTAGTGCGGCTGTTTTCGTCCACATGTATTTCTACCTTTCTCTCCTCAGCCTCTGCCTCAGGCTTCACCTGGTTCCCCGTTTCGGCATCCGCAACAGTTTCTGCCTTAAGCTCCACTCCAGATTGTGCCTCAAATTCCGCTTCATTCTTCATGGCAGATTGCTCCTCTGACTCCTTATCATGCCCTGCTTCATATTGCGCCTCAAATTCGGCTTTATGCTTCACGCCAGCCTCCGCCTCAGGCTCCTTCATCTCCTGCTTATCCTCAGTCTTTTTATGGTTCCTGTCGGCTATAACCACCATTGACGGATTGACATCATAATCCTCCCACATGGTAAACATCATATAATATCTGTTATTTGCATTAGCAACCGCAATACCGCAGATATCCGCAAATTCGTACCCTGTCATATTTATATTACCTGCATTGAAAATGTCATTATACAACGACATTCCATTCTTTACCATGCAGTTTCCAAGAGGGACAAGCGTATACTTTCCCTGTGTAGTTTTATCCCTGTCAACAAGCATATAAACAGTGAATAATTCAGGTGTGTCCGTGTATACTCCCCTTAGTGTCACACTGAGCTTAAACTGTCCCTGACGCACCTCTACCTTGGAAAATCCCACATTTTTTTCTTTCGTTCCACCCGGGTAGGCGTATATATATGACACAAATCTTCTATACTCATTCATAAAAACAACCCCATTTCATATATTTGTCTCTAAAATGACTTTATGAAACAGGGTCTGTTTTTATGATTATTTTTTCAGGGCATTGGTAAGCTGTGCAAACTGTTGCAGTGTAAGCGCCTCTCCTCTTATTGTCTGTGCAAATCCACATCTGTCCAAAGCCTCGCTTAATTCTTCCTTTGAAACAGGTACCTCCGGGCTATTTCCAACACTGTTCATCATAGTTTTTCTTCTCTGATTAAATGAAGCACGTATTATCTTAAACATAAGGTGTTCATCTCTAACCTCTACCGGCGGTTCGCTGTAAGCCTCAAGTCTTATCACCGCAGAATCCACATTTGGCCTTGGCATAAAGCAGCTGGCCGGAACATTTAATACAACTTTAGGGTTAGCGTAATACTGAACCGCTAACGAAAGTGCTCCATAATCCTTCGTTCCCGGTCCTACCTGCATTCTCTCCGCCACTTCCTTCTGCACCATAATCGTTATGCTGTCTATTGGCACATGACTCTCAAATAATCCCATAATTATAGGTGTTGTGATATAGTACGGAAGATTCGCAACAACCTTTATTGGTTTGCCATCGTTATGTTCCTGAACAATCTTATTAATGTCCACTTTTAAAATATCTTCGTTAATTATTGTGATATTGTCATAATACGAAAGCGTGTCCTCTTTAAGAATTGGAATAAGCTTTGTGTCAATCTCAACCGCAATTACCTCTCTGGCATTCTCGCAGAGAATCTGTGTCATGGTTCCTATGCCCGGTCCTATTTCAAGCACACAGTCATCCTTTGTGACTCCCGCTTCCCTCACAATTTTTTCAACTACATTTTCATCAATCAGAAAATTCTGTCCAAACTTTTTCTTAAAATCAAATCCGTATCTGTTAAGAACTGCAATGGTATTAGTGGGATTACCCAGATGCAGTACATTTTTATATTTATTTTCTTCCATAAAACTCTCCATACCTTACTCGGGCAGTGCATCTGCACTCTGCCCTTTGCGGATAGTTTATCATAAATCGGCTTTTAATGATATAGATTTTCTGATAAAATGTCCTCATGTTATTACCTGGCTATCTAAATTTAGAAAAATGGAGAATTAAACATGAAAATATTTGAAACACATACTCATCTGGATGATGAGGCATTCGATATGGACAGAACTTCACTTATTGAGGAAATGCTTGGTGCTGATGGAACAATTGACTACATTATAAACGTGGGAGCAAGTCTTAGGGGCTGCGTCGAATCAATAAAGCTTGCAGCTGATTATGAAAAAATATATGCAGCCATAGGGGTTCATCCTGAGGAAGTTGGAGAATTGAAAGAATCGGACATAGAATGGCTTATTGAAAATGCAACAACTAACGATAAAATAGTTGCAATAGGCGAAATCGGTCTTGATTACCACTATGAGGAGCCTGTGCGCGACATCCAGAAGTATTGGTTTGACAGACAGCTGCAGGCAGCATATCAGATAAAGAAGCCGGTGATAATCCACTCAAGAGAAGCCTGCCAGGACACTATTGACATGCTGAAAAGCAACCACACCAACGAGCTTGGCGGTATTATCCACTGCTATTCATATTCCAAGGAAGCTGCAAGAGATTATCTTAACATGGGATTTCACATTGGAATTGGCGGTGTTGTAACATTTAAGAATGCAAGAAAGCTTGTGGAAGCTGTTGAATATATACCGCTTGACAGAATCGTCCTTGAAACCGACTGCCCATATATGGCACCTGAGCCACACCGCGGCACCAGAAACGACAGCCGAAACCTGCAGTATGTGGCAGCTAAAATTGGCGAAATAAAAGGCATATCCTCACAGGAAGTAATCGACGCAACTAATTATAATGCAAGAAAGCTGTTTATTTCTTAAAAAGTCTTTGAAGTCTGAATCAACTTATTTAGGATAATAAGGAATATAATAGGTTTGCAAATCACCAGTATCGGTGATAGCAATAATATGGTCACCAAATGATTTTACTTCAATGTAAGTGCATTTTTTGTCTAGTATGCGTTTGGTAACAGAATCATTAGGCAATGCCAGATATACTGCACCGGATGATGTTAAACCTACACAATATTCAGGATAACAATTAAAGATATCACGCTCAGTGCTGAAGCAAATAATATCTGACCACTGTTGAAGTGCAGGAAAAGATGTATAATTACCAGGCTGTTCATTCACAAGTGTTCCTTCAGCGGTTACATATAAAAAGCTGTTTGCTATTATTATGGCACCTTCCTCAATATCAGACTTACTTAATTTGTATGAGTAGAAATTGTATACATTTCCCTTGTTTGAAACTGCCTGTTCAGTAGTAATGTGAACTATGCGTTCACCAGAAGCAAGGATAGAGCAATCTATTGTGCTAAAATGCAGTTCGTTGGTTTTAAAATCAAGGCTAAAGCTGATTATGTCACCACTTTGTGTAAGTAGTGCGCCACTTATATTACTTGAGGTCATAGTTTCTTTGTTAAATACCAGCGACTGAAATTTTGTGGTTTTATTAAGGTTTAACAGAGGGATATACAAATTATTATAGGTGTAATCTGAAATCCCAGTCGTATTAATCAGTAAATCTCCGTTTGAATCGATATATCCTATGTCTAATTGCTGAATACAATTATCATTGAAAAGATTATCAGACGTACTACCAGTGGTAAAGAGCCGTTGATTAATCAACGCATATATTTTCATCTGAAGCTGTGTGCTATCCTTATAGTCAGGAATCTTTTGTAAATATTTAATAGCACTGTAGTACTTTCTTGTATTAATTTGCTCTGTGGCATATTGATAGATTTCTTCCGTAGTGTTAAATGAAGATTCGATAGTTGTTGTTGGAGCAGATAAATCAATATCGTAATTAGAGAACTGTTCCATGTACCAATATTTTAGTTCAGATTCATATTCTGATTCAGTGCTTTCTTCTTCGGATGCAGAAGTATCTTCAACATACGAAGTTTCTGGGTGAGCAGATATGTCAGCTTCAGTTTCACCCGGAGTAGAACCTGTGTCTTCAAAAGAGTATACAACTAAGATCACAAGAACAGCGATAATGATAGCTATAACTAGTATAAAATCTAAGTTGATCATTTTATTTGGTCTTGAGTGCATAGTTGACCCTCCGAATCTCATAATTATTCTAAGGTAAAAAATATATTATGTTCGCTTGCCTGAAACGATAATATTTAATGTAAACTGTCTCGAACAATATTTTGTTTGATTAAATCAGACACACAAAAAAAGGCTTCCCTATTCTTAGGAAAGCCCTATAAAATCTTGCTTTTTAGAGACACTATCAAAGATTGCTCAATGATTGTAGCAACACAGCCTGAATGAATTTCGCTTTTCATGCACTACCCGGCATTATCGCTCAAACTGGCTTATTTATTGGGTTTTCATTCATGCACTGTTATGTACCTATATGCACTATCAACCTCAAATTCGTTGCAAATCTGTTGCAAAATTGCTTTTTTGTTGCAAAGTCTGTGAATCCTCTTTCTGGACTCTTTCCTAGAAAATCTTTAAATTCTTTGATAGATTCTCCATTGACGCTTTTTTCTTTGCTTCTGTTACTTCTGCGTAGATATCCATTGTTGTATTGATATCCGCATGTCCCATTACTGCCTGAATGACTTTTACGTTGGTTTCGTTCTCGCAAAATCTGGTACAAAAGGTATGTCTGAAGGTGTGGCATGAAAAGAATGGTAACATAATCGGTTCCCTATGCTCTTTCTTTGCTTTTACTTCTTCCTCTGCGTTATGATTGTTCACAATACGTCTGATTGAATGGTCAATCGCAGTATGCTTATAGAGATTTCCTAATTTATTGGTAAAAATAAATCCGGTAGCTCCATCCACTACAAGAGGACTAAACCCATTCTTCTTCTGATAGTCATACATTTCCTGTAAGACTTCATACACACTGTCCAGCATCGGAATTTTCCTTATTCCCGCCTTTGTTTTAGGCGGTTCAAAGCGATATTCAAAGGTATATGGTGCTTCTTTACCTCTACGAAAATATGTCATACTGTGATTGATGTCAATCACTCTATTCTCAAGGTCTACATCCTGCCACCTCAGCCCACATATTTCTCCAATCCGGCACCCTGTTCCCAAAAGTACGGTAAATAATGGTTTCCAACCGCTATATAACGGGTGATCTGTCACATAATCCAACAGCTCTCTTTGCTGTTCCACTGTCAAAGCTCTCTGCACTTTCTGCTTTCCTCCTTGTCTTTTCTTAACTTCGGAAATCACCCCATCACTAGGGTTCTTTCGGATAATTTCATCTCGTACTGCTAAGTCAAATGCCGGGTGCAATACACAATGCAGTGATTCCACTGTTTTGACTTTCATGCCACCCTCTATCAGACCGAGATAATAATGCAGCACATCAGAATATTTAATATCTGCAACCTTTCGCTTGCCTAAACTGTCCTTGCAAAAGTGGTCATACATATAGCGATAATTCGCATATGTTGATGATGCCAGATTATTTTTAGTAGCCATATACCTGTCTACCACAAAATTCAAATCTGCCTTTCCTGCCACATACAAATCCAGTCCGTCTAATTGATCTCTGATTAGCTTTTCCTCTTTTTCCCGAAGCTCCTGCAAGGTTGTCGCATAGACATAACCACGCTTGCCCAATGGATTGGTATATGTGTAAACGTACCTGTTATCCTGTGAACGTTGACTTTCCCCCTTCCGTAAAGCCCTTCCTTTATTATCCTTTCTTGCTTTTGCCATCTCTGCTCCTTTCCAATTTAAAAGGAAAGAGATTTTGCATCCTGCTAAGAACTTTGAAACAGCAATTCCAAGGCTCTCTGCACTACTTGTGTTATAGTCAGCTTGTGTTCGGAAGCATACTGCATCAAACGGGCATGACATTCATCCGATAAACGAATACCTATAAAATTGTTCTTTGTCTCGTCCTTTTTAGGACGTCCCATTTTCGCCATCTGCTCACCTCACATTTCCTGCTCAATAACATTTTACTTTTTGTTAAACAAATTGTCAAGTAGTTTTTGTTAAACAAAATCTCTTTTATAATTTGAAAGTTTCCATGTACTGGTCAAATATCTCACAGTTTACTAGAGCCATTTTCCCAACTTTGTATATTGCTCCTGCGTCCTTTGCCAAATCCTGAAACTTCCTTACACTCATACTATATATGTCAGCTCCCTCCTGGTATCGGACAAACTTCTTTTTCTTTTCCTTGTTCATAAATTCCTCCAATCTTTGCACAGCTTTATCTGCTTATAAACAAACAGAATGTACTTCTACTTATTTATAAGCAGATAAA
>JBJEME010000077.1:0-12254 GCA_051879515.1 Lachnospira sp.
ACTCAACCATCTCAGAAGCCATATCTGTATCACGGATACGTGATTCAGCTGCCTGTGTATTCTCAGATGTTGTATTCAGGTTGTTGATAGTGTGCTCAAGTCTGTTCTGAACAGCACCAAGTTTAGATCTCTGTGTAGAAACCTTATCGATAGCTTCCTGAATCTTGCTCATTGAAGTACCAGCCTGTGAGAATGAGCTAACCTTCAAACCAGATACACCAAGACTTGTTGCATTCATGTTGCTGATTGTAAGCTCAATCTTCTGACCTGAAAGTGAACCAACCTGAAGATTCTTTCCAGAGAAAGAACCATCCAACAAGTTCATTGTGTTGAACTGTGTTGTAGACTGAATTCTGTTAATTTCAGATGTGAGCTGATCAACTTCCTTCTGAAGAGCTGCTCTATCTGTACTTGTGTTAGTATCGTTAGCAGCCTGTGTTGCTAACTCATTCATTCTCTGAAGGATTGAATGTGTCTCATTAAGAGCACCTTCAGCTACCTGAATAAGAGAGATACCATCCTGTGCATTAGAAGAAGCCTTGTTAAGACCTCTGATCTGGCTTCTCATCTTCTCTGAGATTGAAAGACCAGCTGCATCATCACCTGCACGGTTAATCTTGTAACCTGATGATAACTTCTCTGTTGACTTCTTAAGTGAGTCTGAAACTACACTCATCTGTCTGTTTGTGTTCATTGCTGATAAATTGTGTTGTACTACCATAATTTTTTCCTCCTTGAATTTAAATTTGGGTGGCATCCTTGCCACTCCATAAAATATGGTTGTCACAAGGCTTAAAGCCTCATGTGGGAACTTTCAAGTAACTTGTTTTGTTCCCTTGTACTTTATATATCGGACCATAAGTTTAAAACTTTAGTCCAAAATATAAACTTTTTTTAATTTTTTGAGGATTATTGAATCAACCTGTCATACTATGACATATCCTCAAAAAATCCACTCATGATACTATTTCTTAGTATCCATAAACTGTGGCTCAAAGTTCAGCTTATTCATACTCTGGTAATAGGACTGTGCCATGCTTGCACTTCTCTTGGCTGTCTGATGTTCCTTTCTCTCTCTACGGAACATCTCCTCAACCTTAACTTTGTTCCTTTTCTCCTGAACTTCTATTCTTGTTCCGAGTTCAGTAACCTCTCGTATGAGCTGCTGTAGTGCTTTAATCTCTTCAGTATAATCTTCTCTGTTAGTCTCAAGCTCAACTTTTACTCTATTATACAACGATTGAAAGCCTTCATCAAGTATATTTATTTCATCAATGCAATTTCCCTTATCTAACATATTAGATTCAAATGCATCTCTGTCCAGATTGTCACAATCAAGTATGCTTTTCTGAACTTCATTGCAGTCAACAATTTGCTGCAAAAGAGATTTCTTCTTATTAAGGCTGTCAATCATAAGAGAAAGATAGTTTTGTGTTGCCATCCAAACAATCCTCGCTAATTCTGACCACTTTGGGATCTAATCATTACTTCCTTCCAGGTATCTCTCATACCCCTTATTTCATCTAACGCTCTGTTTAAAGTTTCAGTATCTTTATTTAAATTAGCGTCAACAAGAAGGGAATAAATATAATCATAAATCTTCTCAAAATCCTCAGCAACAGCATACTTATGATTAAGCGTCGCCTTAAATTCCATAATTATAGCCTCAGCCTTTTTTATATTAATATGAGCCTTCTCGAAATCATTCTTCTCTATGGCCATAATTGCTATATTGCAAAACTTAATAGCTCCCTCGTATAAAAGCAGGGTAAGTTCAGCAGGAGATGCTGTCATTATCTTATTTCTATTATACTGCTGTGCTATATCCTGATTAAACGCCATATCAATCTCCAATCTGTATATTAATTACTGCCAAACATTCCTGATAAGGAAGATGTCTGCGACTGCATCTTAGCCAGTGCTGATTCCATTGCAGAGAATTTCTTGTAATAATAGTCTTCCCATG
Organism: Lachnospira sp.; assembly: GCA_051879515.1. Lineage (GTDB taxonomy): Bacteria > Bacillota > Clostridia > Lachnospirales > Lachnospiraceae > Lachnospira. The sequence goes on from JBJEME010000077.1 coordinate 1,967, forward strand.
TAGTCAGCTGGTCTTCTGCGTCCGAAATCTTTGAATTATAAGAAGAATACTGGCTACTCATCTCTTTGTCGTTATAAATTGTATATGCACTGCTGACTGATGAAGAAGCCATTCTTTTTCCCAGGTCATCATATACCTTGGTTGACAGTTGTGAAAAGAAACTGATAACTTTGTCAGGATCACTGGCAATCATTGATCTTAACTTATCAGAGTTTCCGGAAGTAAGGCTGTCTTCCTTATCGCCATCTATATGATAAACTCCTGTTTCATTCTCGCCAGAAGCGAAATATCCCATAGTCGCAATTCCAAAACTACTGAGAGAATATTTCTTTCCATCTATCTCAAATGAAGACATCATATTAGACTTCATGGAGTTGATTACCCCGTTAAGTGTTGAGTCATTTCTAAGAAGAGAATCCTTAATCTTAGTCTCCCACTTCTCAACCTCATCATCACTCATGGCTTCTTTTTCTTCATCTGTCAGAGGTTCATATCCCTTTGAGCTTGAAGCATTATATGCTTCATCCATTGACTTGATGAGATCATTATAATCCTTAAGAAAGCCCTTTATCATATTATAAATTCCGTCAACATCTGTATCCGTTGTAATAGTTACAGCTTCATCGCCTGTTTCTGCTGTAGTCTGGATAGTAAGACCATTGATGGAATATGTATTGGTATTACTCTTAAACTCAGCTCCATTAAGCTCAATTATTGAATCCTGCCCTGTAATTCTTACCGCACCTTTGGAAGCCGCACCGTTCATCGTGTATATCTTATTGCCGCCTTCATCTGTGGTCTCTGTAACCATGGTTTTAGCAAATGCAACCTTACTGTCAATGCTGTCGCTCACCTCAGAGGCAATACGGGCGTTCTCAGCATCCACTTCACTCTGAACTGTTGCTTCAACAGCCACACCTTTAGAAACTGTCTTTCCATCAGCATCAGTCTCCGTCTGAACTGTGATAAAACCGTCGTCCACCAGCTTATCTGCTGCTGCCTTATTAGTTTCATATTTGGTAATGGCATTCTCTAGTTTCTTGATATCAGCACTAAGGCTCTTGTACTCAGCATTCTCTGTGTCATACTTCTTGTTGCCTTCATCATCCAGAATATAATTACCGTCAGCATCCTTTAGTGCATAGTCATCAAGCTTAGCCTTCATATTGTCAAGATTAGTCTTGGCTGTGTCCAGGCTGTCCCCCCATGTGTCTGTGCTCTTTGCTGCCGATTCCATATTCTTTATGGCAGTGCTGTATTCATTCTCGTATTTTTTAATATAGTTCTCTAAAGTGACCTTTTTTTCTTCAATTGTTTTCTGCTTAATCGCATCAATCTCATCCTGTGAATAAGATGCCCACTTAACATATTCATTTAATTCCGTGTCATTAGATGTAAACAAGCCAAGACCCTTAAGTGCCTTAAGTCCCTGCTCGTCATCGGCCGTAAATGAAAAATCTCCTTCAGCACCTGATGTTGCTGAACTTATAAAAAATCTCCTGTTATTGGCATCAAAGCTGGCATTAAGTCCTGCACTCTTTAACTCTTTGACAAAATCATTAATCGTTGTATCTGCCTTTACTTCAATGGTCTTATTACCCTTTCCCGTATTAAGAGTAATAGAACCTCCTGCTAAATCACTAAGACCTGCTATATCTGACAGTTTACTGTCCGCTTTCAGGTTGTTGCCATCAGCTCCACCAATCTCTCCACCTGTAAGATATCCGGTTGTTGCAAGCTGTTTAACCTTAAGCTTCTGTGTTCCGTTTACTGCTGTTGAACCGGCAGTAATCTTTGCAACAGACGAATTAGATATTGATGCTGTCTTAATATTGTATGATGCAGAAAATCTTGCTGATGAAAGCTTTCCACTGTAAAAGCTGTAAATACTTGTATTCATTGCTTTCCATTTTTCCTGTTTCCAGCCAACTTTTGTCTGTGCCTTTGTAAGATCCTGTGACTTTATCTTATAATTGCACACAAGAGCTGAAACAAGACTCTCTGTATCCATGCCCGAAATCATACCTGACAATCTAATTCCCATAAATTTCTCCAATCTGCGCCATCCATTGCGCTAAACATACGAACCCCACCGTTTCGTCATAACAAAAACCTCCATGTCTTTGTTTACCAAAACCATAGCATTATTTATCTTCTCTCATCCACCATAATACCCGCAAGCTCCCAAGCTTTTGCGAGCATCTCAAGAGCCTTCTCTGAAGGAATTTCTTTAATTACTTCATCAGTATCCTTATCTTTAATCTTAATTGCTATTCTGTTAGTTGGTTCATTATAACTAAACTCCGCAATAGTATTATTGTTGATAAGCTTAGATACATTCTTTACATCCTTCATTGATGTATTCTTTTCTGCAGACTGCTTATCTCTGTTCTCAGCAGCATTATTGTTAGCGTTACTCTGATTACTATCAGCAACCTCACTTATAACTACTGGCTGGCTTGATGCTGCAGACTGACTAGTCTCTGATACCACACCATCCCTGTTCGTGTTATTAGACACCTGTTCCGGTTTAGCTGCGGGTGTTACCTGACTCTGATAACTTGCAGCACCCATTACTCCGCTTATGCTTTCAATTCCCATACAATCACCTCCATGTGAAAATCATTTCTTACCGTATATTTCGACTAAAATTTTAAAAAGTTTATATAGAAAACAAAATTGTACTTAAAAAAGTACAATTCTGTTTAAATATATTTTATCACTAAATAATTAATTGTCTATACAAAAATTATTTTTTAAAGAGCTTATTTATTGCTGTCACATCCACCTTCTGAGAAGCTGCCTCCTTATTGGCATTCTGGATCTGTACATATACCTCTTTACGATAGACCGGAACTGATTTAGGTGCTGAGATACCAAGCTTAACCTGATCTCCCTTAATCTCAATTACGGTTACTTCTATCTCATCATTGATAACAATAGCTTCATCTTTCTTTCTTGATAATGCCAACATATTATTCACCCTCCTTTGTATTTAAAATGTCGTAAATAGGGTATTTAACCATGTAGTCATCATTATCTGCTATAAGCTGGACGCCTTTCATAGTATCAATATTAATGATAAATGGTGCCTTAAGATTAATAGTCATCTTTTCCAGATCCTCCGGAATCGTAAGAGCGCACATTACCATAAGGTTAGCATTCTGGATATCTTCACCTAATGATTTTATAATCTCATCTTCCACAATAGGATCATAATCTTCCTTAATAATCTCAGGTTTCATAATTGGAAGAGCAAGAGTCGGCTCATCCACGGCCTGAAGCCAGATGATAGAAACCTCCTCATCTTTCTCAGCATCGTAAATGAGAGTGTATTTCTTCCAATCTTCAAAGCCTATTATTCCCTTTTCAAAAGTGATAATCTTTTCATCACTAATCTCAATTTCTCCAAACCATTTTGTCTGTACTTTCATATCTCACCATCTTTCCGCAACTTCCCTGTCGCTTTATTATTAAGTCTTTATAGACAAATCCATTTCACTTCTCTAATAGTTATACATATAATATCATAACACAACAAATAAACCAACATTATAAACTCATTTTAATTATCCAAGGAAATCCAGCAGTGTTTCCTGTACTGATTTGCTTGCTGCCTGAAGTGCCGCCTGATAAACAAGAGTAGCAGAAGTATAAGTAATCACAATATCCTCAAGGTCTATATCTTCGTTCTGAGACTTCAGATTTGTAAAGTTTGTCTTTTGCTCTGTCAGTCTTCCCTTTGTAAGATTCAGTCTTGTAACCCTGTTACCCACATCAGCTTTCGCATTTGAAATCTGCTCCTGGTACTTCTGCATCTGTCCAACGCCTCTCTCAAAGGCCTTTGTCATCTCATCCTCAGCCAGCTCCTTTTGCTTTGTAAGACCTTCAAGTATTGTATTCAGCTTTTCCTGACTTTGTTCATCACTGTACTGTTCCTCATTGAGCATAGCCTTAACCTGACTAATCTGGTTATCTACGTCCAGAACATTGTTAACTGCCGTAACCAAATCGTCTACATTTCTTCCAAGATAAATATTGAATCCATCCTGTGCCTCAGTGTTTACCTTAAGTTTCTGTGAGAAGTTCACCAGATATTCCACATCTTCACTTTCTTTTTTATATTCGATTCCCGTAACATTATCCACACAGTCAAAATACATGGTAGGATTAATATCGCCTTTTATGAAATTATCCTTTCTGTATGTAATAGAGAATGAATTATTCTTGTAAATATCTTTATAAACATCTTCTCCCAAAAGGACTTCGCCTGTTGCTGAATTAATTGCTATCTCGCCCGCTGCAGGAACATAGTTGTCATCAATAGTTGAAGTTATCGTTGCAGTCTGTTCTACCCCGTTGCCATCAGTATACTTGACACCACCTGTTGTTGTCACAACTCCATTGGCGTCAACACTGACGGCAGTTTCATTTCCAATTGAATCTGTTATAGAAAGTTCCGAAGAATTAATCTCCTTATAGGCAAGCTGAAGTCTATACACAGTCTTTACATTTGGCATGGTTGAATTAACATCAAGATTCATAATATCCGTGTTAGAATAGGCATTTGTATATGCTGTCTTAGATGACAGATTATCCCTGGTAAAATTCTGTGTGATAGTAAAGTCAACATCAGCTGCAGTTTCGTCAGACTGATATGTAAGCGGTACATCTGTGTTATATCCTGTAAATACATATCTTCCTGCGTAATCCACATCTCCCTGGGAATAAAATGCCTCTACTAATTTCTCCAGGCTCTGACTGATTGTATTTCGCTCTGATTCAGAATATGAGTCGGTTGAACCCTGCACACAATAATTATACAAATCTGAAATAATGTCATAGCCTTCATCTAAAGCGTCATGTGTAACTGATAACCAGCTGTCTGCATCAGGAATATTTTTATCAAGATACTGTGTAACCTGATCAAGGCTTGAACGAAGTCTCAATGCTCTGATTGCTATAATCGGATCATCAGATGGTTTGTTAATCTTCTTCTGAGTCGAAAGCTGTGTAGATAAATCGTTTAATTGCCCTTTATTAATCTGGATATTGGATAATGAGCTGTTCATCATCATCTGATTAGTAATTCTCATATCTGATTTCCTCCTCTTAGATTATACGCCTGTATAATTAATAAGTTTATCATATAACTGGTTCATAACCGTCATCATTTTGGAGCTAAGATTATATGCCTGCTGGAACTTTACCAAATCCATCGCCTCTTCCTCAATGTCTACACCCATAACAGATAATCTCTGATTCTGTATCGTAGACTGAAGATTGTTATAATTGGCAAGGAAATTATTTGCCTTGCTGGAATCAATAGACATATCACTCACAATACTTTCAAGAAAGAAAGAGCCCGTTCCTCCATCAAATATCTTCGAGTTCTGAAGATTATAGAGTTCCTCAATTATATCTGCATTAGCCTCTCCTGTGTTGTTTCGTGATTTAGTGGCAAGTAAAGATGCATTTTTTAATAAATCCGGATTAACCGTTACATTGGTTGCAGACATTGCAATTGTCTTATCCTTAGTCACAAACAACGGAATACCTGTATTCTGTCCATCAGATGTATACGTAGGATTATTAGGTGTTCCCACTAGAATCTGGTTTACAGCATCTGTGAATATCTGCATAAACTGGTTAAGCTGCGACATATAATATGGTATGCCTTTGAATGACGTATTCTCCGCTGCCTTGGCGCTTGTCATTGTTGTGTAATTGCCCTGGCTGTCTAATATATCATTGCCATTCTCATCAACTGCATAGCTTTCAATCTCACCGTTACATCCATCTCTAATGTCAACAAGACCCTTTAACTGACCACCTAATGAATTACTGTAAATATCAAAAGGCTGTCCTGAAGACCACTTAACATCATAAAGCCCCAGCGAATCCGATGCATTTCTCTGCTCTTCCCTCGCACTTACCTCAAGCGTAAAATAATTATATCCGTCTACAAGGTTGGAGCCATTAAGAGAGATAGAATAATTAGTGAGACCATTTCCCAAATCCTGCTCGCTGGTAGAAATGTTAACTATTTTTGACAAGTCATCAACCAGAGCATTTCTCTGGTCTCTCAAGTCGTTAGCATTTCCATGATGAGCTTCTATCTGATTAATCTGCTTATTGAGAGAAGAAATATTTTGTGCCAGAGAGTTAATCTGTTCCACGGCATCTTTAATTTCGTTATTGGCATCCACCTGAATATCGCGCAAATTAGAGCCCAGTGTGTTAAAGTAATCTGTCATACTCAGGGCATTATTAATAAGCTGATTCTTTGCAGATTCATCCTCCGGTGTGAGCATAACCTGATTAACAGCTGAAAAGAAATTTATGTATTCCTCACTGTAACCATCCAGCACGAATTCATTAAGATATGATTCTATCTGTGCCATATAATTTTCTTTAACTTCATACTCACCATAATTAGTCTCGTTATTTCTATACTTGTCATCATAGTATGAGTCACGCTTCTGTGTTATTTCTGTTACAATTACACCTGAACCTATGGTTCCATAAGAAGCATAGGTTCTCAATGCTCTGTCAGCCTGTGTAGACGCCGCCTCTCTTGAATATCCCTTTGTGTTAATATTAGCCAGATTATGGGATGTTACGTTAATTGCTGCCTGCGACGCCTGCAAACCTGTATATGCTATTGTTAATCCAAAAAATGTTGATGCCATTCTAACGCCCCTTTCAGCAAAACCCCTCTTAAAGTAAAGGCTGCTATGTGTTGATATATACTATATCGGTTGTTTTTGCAAATCCTAAAGTGCTTTATCGCAGACTATTCTAAGAAGCCCCGAGATTAGTTATAAGGGTTTCAAGCATTTCACTGATAACATTGATATATCGAGAAGATGCATTGTATGCCTGCTGATATTTAATCATCTTTTCCAGTTCTTCATCAGAAGAAACGCCCTCCGTCTGAAGTCTCTGATTGTCATAACCATCAACCATAGTCTGCTGGTTTCCGACATAGTTGGAAAGGACATCTCCCCATGTAGCAAACTGGCTCACAAAGTTATTATAATATGTCATATAATCTGACTTCGCATATTGTGCAGGATTAAGAGTTCCAAACTTTTCTTCCCACAAATCAAGCATTTCTTCAGCTTTGGCAAAATCCTCCTTGCCATGAATAGTGGAAAGCGGAAGCTTTGCCACATCCTGCGATGCATCCGGGTTTATCTCAAGGTTACCGAGAGAATATGCTGACTCCAGACCGGTTTCATTAAGATTATTCCTAACATAAGTAATTTCGCCATTGATTGTGGTCTTGATATATCTTTCTGTTCCCTTTCTTGAAAACAGTTCTGTTCCCACCGTCTTGTCATCGTCCATTCCATAGTCAGTTTTATCCATATCAAGAATAACATATGAGTATTTATCAACATTCTCTGCGTTAAGACCCTGCGAATCAGTAAACAGCTTCTCTCCCGATTCATAACTGTATGTGCCGTCTCCATTATCTTTTCCCTGTACCGCTTCTCCGAATCTGGTGTATAAAATACTGTTAGCCGAAGCATTATAGGTATATATATCGGCCTGAAGCTCACTGCCATCATCAGCAGTCCATGCAGCAGTTGTTTCCACAGTTTTTTCCGGACATAAAACATTATTAATCGCTTCAACTATTCCATTTACCAGATAGTCAAATCCTGCAAAAGCCGTGAGTATAACAGATGAACCCACATTCCTGTCATAGAACTCCTGTGCCTCTTTGTATTTCTCATAGTCGCTTTCATATTCTGCAATACCTTCCGGAGTATTCAAATCATACTTGGTACTGTCAGGAACAACAGGAACATAAGATTTATCCACAACCATATTACCTCTTGCAAGAAGCAATCCCTTAAGTTCTCCCTTATCGTTATCAGAAACTGCCGAATAATCGTCCCCTGATTTGTATACATCTCTGTCAAATGCCGGCCAGGTTGGTATAACCAGGGATGTGCCCTGAATATATCTTGTGGACATGCTGGTTACATTGGCAAGTGTTACAAACGGAACGTTTTCCGCCGTTACAATTACCTCTTTACTCTCTGACTCATAATAATCAATTTCAATATATCCGCTCAACTCATCCAGAGCAGAATCTCTCTGATCTCTGTAATCATTAGCATCCTCAACTCCGGCAGCCTCAATCTTAGCTATCTTCTTATTGAGATCATAAATCTTGTTACCAAGCTCATTTATCCTGTCAACCTTATTCTTAATCTCAGTGTTGAGTGTTGTCTGATAATCCTTAAGACCATTGTAAATAGACTGTGATCTGTCAAGAAATGCTGTTGCATTCTGGATAAGAGATGATCTTGCCACTGTGCTGGAAGGATTCTTTGTCAATTCATTTATTGAATCATAGAAATTGATAAGATACGTCTCGTAGGTAACACCCTGCATCTCCCCAAACTGATCTTCGACCTCTTCTATCGCCTTATATTGGGATTCGTAATATCCAAGTCGTGAATTCTCTGCTCTGTACGCACTATCGATAAACTGATCCCTAATTCTTCTGATTTCAGAAACTGCAACACCAAGTCCGTACGTACCTACGCTGGTTGTACTTTTGGTATTGACATCCATGTACTGGGTATCTGAAAAAGAAACCTGCTGTCTTGTATATCCTACTGTATTTATATTGGCTAAATTGTGCGCTGTTGTATTTAAAGCATTCTGTGCAGATCTAAGACCTGTGCTTCCAACAAACAGGCTTCCCATTCCATTTGCCATAAACAATCCTTTCCGGCTTTATGTCTAAAAGCCTGGTATCCTTTAAAGTAAAAAAGTCACTGTCCAGATTACTCTTCATCCGGAAGTGGCTTTTATAATAGCAACACGGACATCCATGCCTACATAGCTATTCATCATCCGTGGAATATTCATAATTATTGATATGCCATTTATTGCTTGGCATCAAAGCTGCCTCTGCCTAAAGTGCCGGTCTCCTCATACGCGCTCTTTCCATAGTTACCGGTCTGGGGAGCCACCATGGAATTCTTTGCAAGATTAAGTTCAAACTCAATCATATCCATGGATTGCTGAAGCAATATCTTATTATTATCATTAACCTTTACAAGCTGATCAATTGTTCTTCTCAGATTCAGCTGTGCATCCTGTAAAGCATCATGCTCGGCAGCCTTCTTCTCTAACAACTGTACTATCTGCTCGACTTTAATCTCCCTGTAATCAAGATGAAGTACATTGCATATATCCTTCACTGTATCCTGTCTTACTTTTTCAATTGAATCCAGGTTATCAATGAGTTTCTGTTCTTTTACAAGAATCTCCTGAAGCTGTTCCACATCTCCGCTGACAATCGCAGAAGTTTTAGAATTAGACAATTCAAGAAGCTTATCATATTCAGTCTTCTCTTTATTTAACGCCTCAATTAATGAGTCAATTAAGCTTGCCATCTAAAACCTCCGCTAAAATGTCATTGTTGATATACTATTCAAAATCTTATCAGCAACATCTTTAGAACTTACATTGTAAGTACCTGCTGCCATTCTGGCCTTGATATCCTCGACCTTATCCATTCTTACATCAGGAGCTGCCTTAACAGCTGCTTTCGCTGTAGAATAAGTCTTGGCCATATCAGAAATCTCAAACTTATCACTCACTTGCGCTGTCTGAGTAGACTTTTTAACAGCTGTAGTTGAGTTAGCTGCATAAATCTGACTTACCGCATTAAGAGCATCTACACGCATCACCATCGCCTCGCTTTCCTTAGCTTTAAAGAAATATACTGTTCTGCTGTGGTATTTGTTGCAGACAACTTATTTCTTATGTCATAGTTATCGGACGATAATGTCATTCACTTAACCCCAAAACAATAATTTCTTAAAAATATTTATTTATTATCCAGGAAACGCATACGTGCTGCATCTCTTTTGGTATTATTGCGCACCGGTATCTGAACGGTATCGCCATAAGCACTTCCCAGCTGATTGGACAATTTGATTTTGCAGTTCTCACAGTATCTTCCTGATTTGATAGTTGCACCACATATCTCACAGGACACGCCAATTGCAGAATCCTCTGCAAATACAAGACGTTCCTCCCTTACCCACTGTTCAACCTGCTTGGAACTGACATCGCACACCTCACATACCTCATGCATAGATACTGCCCTGTTGCTTTCAATATACTCTTTAACCTGCTGGAACTTATCCTCCAGCTTCGCTATGCAGTCAGGACAAAGTCTTGAATAAGAACCTCCTATATAATTAAACAATCTTCCACACTGCTTACAATTTCTTACATCCATATTATTCCT
>JBJEME010000078.1:0-12181 GCA_051879515.1 Lachnospira sp.
CTTCGTTCATAAGTATTTCTTGTTTTTTTGTTGTTCTCGCTCGATATAGGTTAGGTATTGGCGCTCATCAGGTGATGGAATATAGCAATCATGCTCTGCACAGTAATTACGAAATCGCTCAATACATATAGTCATTTGCTCTGTCGTTATGTCCTTTGTTGAAAGCAAATCGTAATATTGATTACCGGCTTTGCTTTCCCGGATTACTAAGAATGTATCCTTATTGCATTCCAGCTTAAAGAATTTTCGTTTAGCATATTCCTCATTGCATCCATAATGAAGCGCCCACCAACCTATAATCAAGTGTAAATATTTGTTTTGTTGAAGTGTTCTTTTTGGATAAACCTTGTGCAATTCTACCACACAACGAGCATTCTTCAATTCAGCGACACGCTCGTCAAACTCTCTATGTTGGTAGTCTATATCAAGATTATATTCCATCAGAACGGCAAATCATCTGTTGTTTCAGCTACTGGAGCTGCTTCAATATCCGCCACTGTCACCTTTCTTTGGAATGGCTTCATATGTCCGATAAATGTATTCTCTCCGTCTTGCCTATCTTCTTTTTTTACACTCACTGCTACAAAGTGCGTATCTCCATATTGTCCTACTTCTTTAGTTTCGCATACTTTGATGTTGAGATACTTCTTGCCATTCACTTCTTTAATGTGCCGTTTTGGAATGTCTGAAAGGCACAAACTACCATAAAAATCCATAATTAATTAAATCTTAATGTGAGATACCCTTTTTTGGTTTTCTCGGTTAAATAATTGTTATATAAATCGCTATTTTCTTTTTTGAACTTCTTGCTGTCAAAAGACTTCGTTGTGCTGTCTTTCGTTAGCGAAAAAGTAATGGAATCGGTCTTAATAGTATCGTAATTTCCACTACGCATACCATCCTCAACCTCTGACTTTAGTGCGTCAAATTGAGATTGTAGCTCGTTTATTCTTGATTTCAGTAACACCAATGCTTCTACCCTTGAGCGAATAAATTCAGGCGTGGAATACTCAACCTTAAACTCCTCATCGTTGATGTCGCATCTTAGTAACTCAAGTACCTGCTCTCGGCTCTTTTCTTTAATTTCCACATATTCGGCAATATCTCCTTTGAGCCAAGTAGCTGTCAATCCTTTGACTTCAATATCTGGATTGTTCAACTCAAAGAAATACTTGTAAATGGAAAGCTGCCACGATATGTATTCTTTATCTAACTTGTAAGTAGTCTTTAGGTCATTCAATACAACTCCGCCATCAACTTCGTATACTGCGTCAATAGCACTCGCATAATGCTCTCCGTCTGTGATGAGATATTCACGAGCAACCGGTTTTAAGTTGTATTTTTCTTTGATGATAATGTAATTTTTAGCTTCAATGCTTTCAGGTTCAATACACAAATCGTCTACAAGTTCGCACATTCTGTGTATGTATTTTCCACGATTTGCAGAATTATCGAGTACTTCTTTAACAACATATTTATACTTATCAGGAAACAACCTTCTCGTTAGTATGCCGGTAACTCCTTTAAGTTCTTTTTCGTTGATGAAATATTGATGAGTATCCTCAACGAATATTATTTTATTATCGTTTAGTTTCATTTTGATAACTGATTTTTTCTAACAGTAAGATTGCTCGTAAATTGAATATTACTTTGTAGAGATGGATATGAATTGTATATATCCTTCAACTGCTGTTTGTTTGAAGCTGATTTTATTTTTTCAATGGCTTCTGATAATTGATTATCATTTTCTGATTTGTTGTTTTCTTCTGGATAATCCTCTCCTGCGTACACATACAAACCAAGTCCATGTCGAGCAATAGCCTTTGTAATGCTTCTCTGAATTGCTTTATTCACATCATAAGAAGTAATTTTGTCCAACGGTATAGAACGATTAGCAAAGTCCATAATAGGAAGATAATCGATATATTCAACACCATTCACTGTTACGCCTGTCTTTACCCAACCTGTTCTACCATCTGTGTGATAAAACATACCTTTTTCATTTTCGTAAATTTGGTATGTTGCATCAGGGAAGTTCTTTTTAAGTATCGACCAAGCCCATGACCAAGATAGATAAGATAACTTTTGCGGTCCTTTCTTTTCGATATGCTCGTTACAGTCAATATCACTAAGCACATCAAAAACACTTTTTTTTGTTTCTTCCATAATGAATTATAATTAGTTGATTAATGATTAAGTATATAGGCATTCGCCTCGTCTTCAATGCTCACCTTACTTTGGATTTTATTTCGACACATATATTCCAACAAATCCGATTTTGTTACAAATCTTTTCCTTTCCTGTCGGTAATGTGTAAGTTTCCTTTGCCTACACATCTCGTCAAGCTGTCTATAAGATATGCCGGAGAATACAGACGCCTCTTTAAGGCTAAGCATTGGCTTTAGTGCTATAGACAAAGACTTTTTGACATCACCTAAAATGGATTTTATTTCATCAATCTCGCTCATTTTCCGGCTTCGTTTACTTGTTTCCAAAACTCAACGCACATGAATATCACACCTACAGCGATAAACTTGATAATCACCATTAAGGTAAAGTCATCATCATTGTTGATTTCTCCTAACGCAAAAAATGCGCTAATAGCAATCATAATTGCGAGAATAGTTTTAATTATTGCTTTCATTTTTCTTCTCTTTTATGATATTATATATTGATTTTGTCGTCTTATACCCGTATTTTTTAGCTAAGTATTTCACTACTTCAGTACTACTGTTTTTAGCGTTTGAAGTAAGAACAAGCCAATCCATATAAATTTTTTTATTCCTCTTCTCTTTTCTGATTTGATACTTCGTCCTAAATTCCATTTGAATATTGATTTACAAATTTCACCAAACATTTCATCACTTCGCAATTCTTATATTCATCGTCAGTGAACTTGAAATTTGCGATGATGTATAATTCGTCGTCAAGGTTACCATAATTAGCAACTACAGCGTCAGGAGAACTGATTCTAAATTTTTTTTCATAGTCATCTTTTGTGTAAACTGCTAATTTTAGCTTTCCATCATGTGGCAAACAATCTTTCATCGTTGTTGCCATCATCAATGCTTTTTTAATACTAATTTTCTTTTCCATTTTTTTAGTTTCTGTTGATTGTTTTGTGAATTATTTTGTGTAAATTTGTGTCCAAAACTTTGTGTAAAAAGTTTTGTAATGCAAAGGTATAGAAATATTCTTAGAATTATTCTAATTTCTCTAAGAAAAAATTCTAAATTAACTTTTTTTAAATTTTAAAATATGGAAGCAAAAGATAGAATTACGGCTCTATTAGAATACTTGGGCATGTCTAAACACGAATTTGAAAGGGTGTGCGGTCTATCTAATGGATATGTTGGTAAAATAAGTAAATCAATAGGATATAAAGGCTTAGAAAAAATCTTAGAACATTTCCCACAAATAAATAAAACTTGGTTACAAACAGGAGAAGGTGAAATGATTAAATCTAACACACAAAATTCTACAATAATATCCGGAACCGGTAATATCAATAATAATTCTGTCAATAGCCCAATAGAAAATTCCATATTCCACTGCTGTAACGATGAGAACGCTTCAGTTGAAATAGAAAATCTAAAAAAACAAGTAGAGGAGCTTCGAGATAAATGCAATATACTTTGCGATGCAAACAAAAATCTGATTAATGAGAAACAGTTCTACCAAGAACACATAAAACAATTAATGTCCATGCTAAATAAAAAGGATTATGATGAAACAAAATAAACACATAAAACTCGCTCAACGAATGAGAATAATACCATTCTTATGCACATTTATTATGTGCACACACTGTATAATGCTTCTTAATGGAATAGAATATGCAGCAGCTGAAATAATCCTCGGATTGGTGGTGTTCTACATACTTATGAGAATGAGCAGCGTTCTTGGATACTGCCTTACACATCGAATTGGATTGATATATGGATACACAGTTTACTTCTGCTGCAATTACGAAAGATTAATAGGATTCGGATTAATGAGAACACCAATGCAAATCATAATGGCAAGTATAGGTGTTTGTGTTCTTTGTGCATTTATTGTTAACCATATAAGAAACAAAAAGTGCAGATAATATCACTATCCTCTGCACAAAACATCTTCAACCATTAAATAACTACTCCTTAATTATTATCCAACTAATTTAACATTATAAAAAAACTAATCTTCTTTACAAAGTTAGCAAAATTCTATTATTCTTAGAATAAATCTCCAAGTTTTTTTAAAGCATTTTTCTTTTTTGAATCAACTACCTTTGCGTATATCTGCGTTGTTGTGATATTACGATGACCAAGCAATTTACTTACCGTATACAAATCCTCACCAAGCTCAATCAATAAGCACGCAAATGTATGGCGCGCACAATGAAATGTAATCTTCTTTGTTATTCCGGCTAAAGCACACCACTTTTGCAGAGCAGTGTTTACGTTGTCTTGGCAAGGTAATATAAACACGTGTTTATTGTTGTTTTTAACCATAAAACTGAAAGCCTTATCGCTTATATCTATGTACACAAACTCCTTTGTCTTTTGTTGACGAATTGCAATCCTATGAGAATTTCCATCGGTTGATATATCTTCCCATTTTATTGCTCTAATATCAACAGACCTCAAACCGGTGAAACACGAAAACAAGAACGCATTCTTAACATTGTTGTTTTTGCACGGTGTGTTTATTAACTTCTGCACCTCATTGGCTGATAAAAAAATCCTCTCTACTTCTATCCTCTGTGGTCTATCTACAATAATATCGTTTCGTAAATAACCCTTTCGCTTTGCCTCTTTTATGATTGAAACAAAAATACCAAAATATACACTTGCAGAATTTCCGCTGTGATTTCGTGTTAAGTATAGCGAGAATCCGTTTGACCACTGTTCATCAATATCATTAATGTACATACTTTGAAACATTTTGTCATATTTCCTCATGCTTAAATAACAAGCATGCCATATTTTAATCGTCGATTGCGAGATGGTTTTTGATTTCTCGTTTATGATGTGTAAAACAAAATCCTCAAATTTTATTCTTGATTTTTCACTATTGAAACCAAACTCACCATTCCTTAATTCTACTATCCTCTTAGATTTAATCGCTTCAGCGAGCGCAAGTGTTTCTTTGTTGTTTATTTTGTCCTGCTTTGTTTTTTCAGGAACTAAATAAAGTTTAAGATATTCATACCTTCTCCTACCGTTAAAATATATATCAAGATACAAGGATGTGTTACCGGATTTTGTTTCTCTTTGACGTAGCCGTATAGGCTCTTTTGATTTAATCTTTTTCATAATTTTGTTGCTCATTAGTTTTCGAGCAACAAAATAACAACAAATTTTCCGTTATTAATGTAGATTAATGTAGATTAATTTCAAAATTAAAAAAGTTTAACACATTGAAATTGTGGCCCATACAAACCAACAACATATTGTATAAAAACCATAGTAAGTTTTCTCAATATAAATTTAGCTTACACATTTAATTTTCTGATTTCTAATAAATTGCTCCGACCTTAAAAAAATCGGAGCAACAAATAAGCAACAAAATCTAATAAAAAAATGGAAACAAATTAGATTTCTGTACAAAGTTAGCAATTAATTACGAATTGTCAAACATGCTCATCCCAATTAATTTCAACACCTTTGTTTTCCATGTCTGTCATCCACCTACAAAATATCATTCCTTCATATCCGTCTTTATCATTGATGGTGTCGTATATATATTTTGCAATGTGTCGCTCATCTTCTATTGATGAACCATAAAAATCGGAAAGAATCATATTCGCTAAATACACATAATCATTAATACAATCTTTGTTGTAAGATATTCCGTTCTGATTAAATATTCTTACCAAATCACTTCTGCTGATTATGGTATTATCTTCATTATGAATCTCTCCTACAGCGAATGAAAGAAGCGAATCACTAAAATGCTTTCCGTGCATTTTAAGATACCTGTGTTTCGCCATGCAGTCCTCGCAAGTAATAATCTCTATGCAGCACATAACTACACAACTGGTTTATGATACTTAAGTAATTCATTAAGTGATTGCTTAATCTCGCTCATTTCGCTTTGAAGTCCGGAAATTAATTCGTCACGCTTTATATCTTTTGCGATAGATGGATTAAGCCTCTTTGCGATTCCGTCACACGATTCTATTATCTTTTCGTGCTGTTCAATGCTATCAAGGATATGCCGGCTATTGTTTGCAATCTTATCAACCTCACGAAGTATATCATCTCTGCTATCGCTTATGATTACACTACCGAAATTAGCCGTATTAAGATTGCTCGGCACCTGCTTATACTCTGTTGAATTTCCTTCTACATTCACTTTTATATCAACTACCATATCTCCGAAATTTGGATTGTAGTTAGACATCCTCGGAATAGGCGCAGACACAAATTCAACGACTCCTTCTTTAAGTACTATATCATCTGCTTTATGCAGTATGTATATAGAACAACCTTGTGTGATATTCGCAAACATATCAAGTTAATTTTTGAAGTGTGTTAGAATCTTGGTCGTAATAGAACAGATATACACCAACACCAATATCAGCAACTGTGATTGAAGCTCCATTAATTCCGGTAATTGATATTGGATTGTTACCAGAGCTGAAAGTAACAGGAAGTGTTGTCGTCGTTCCTGATGGTATTGCGTTGTTGATTCTTACAATTACAATTCCATTAAAATTATTAGTACCCCATCTATTGTTGCGGAATGTAAAATCAACGTTTGTAGAATTTACATTAACACCATTAGATTCTATCCTCGGAATACCACATCTATTCGCCATAAAATAAGCCGGTATCATATCTGTAAGAATTAAAGAAAACCATTACCGTTTACGTTACCAAGACCCCATAATCCTAACTGATAGGCATTGCAAGTTGGTATACCAACCACTGATGGTGCATAAACACTTTCTGTCTTAGGTTGCTTACATTGAATATCTGCCAACGCTTTGTAAATTGGAGCCAATTCTTGCTGGCGTTCTGCTCTGCTATTGCAAGCTGTGAGCTGTGCAGTTAGATTGTTGATTTCTCTATCCTTACGAGAATCTTCAATTGCATCTAACTTCGCAAGTATTGCATTAGTGTTAGCATTTGCATTCTGTTTCAACTGGCAAGTTTGCTCTGCAGACTGATAACAAATTTGCGAGAATCCGTTTTGGATTGTGTTTGTTTGTTGAATGTTGCTGATGCGATTTTCGTAACCTTGAGAATTGACAAGTTGTTTCATATCACAGCAGCAGTTACACAATTGTTGGATAATTGAAGTTTGACCGGATTGAACAGCATTAATAACTGCTTGAGACGACATACCAATTTGGTTACCAACATTACAAATAGCACTTTGAATTTGGTTGATTGCTCCACGAATAGAATTAACATCGCAATTAAGATTGTTAGCAAGAGAATTGATTGCGTTCGTGTTTCCGTTGATTGCCTGCATCAAGTATTCACGACCATCACCATTAGCAATCATTTGTGGTACATTATCTCCATAACCACCAAATCCATTTCTACCCCATAACAAGAATAACAATAAAATCCACCATGCATTCCCATTGCCGAATCCGTTATTATTCATCATTGCTAACAAGTTAGCATCCACACCGCTTCTACTAATAAACGGTGCCAACATACCCATAAGGTTGCAACAGTTATTACCACCTTCAGGATAAACAATAGTTTTTGTTTCGCTCATAACATAAGTATTTAAAATTGTTTGGCAATATTGCCGATGCAAATCTAAACACAATAAAATCTATGCCCTATTTTTGGACACAAAAAAAATGATTGCTATGCTCACACACGGCAACCATTATGAACATTTATTAGATTGTTTATTTTTAGGTTACTGCAAATATACTAACTATTTTCTTGTTTCCAAATATTCATCGAGAGATTTTTTGCTGTATGCTTTGTTTCTAAAACCTCTTCTCTTTGGTTGCTCAATCAATCCTTCTTCAACAAGTCTACCGAGTGTTCTCGTTGAAACACCTAAATAATTTGCTGCTTGTTCTCTTGACATATCAACCGCAATAAAACTGTCAAGTAAACTCTTAATTGCTTTAGCAATGAATCCCATAATATCATCGCTCATACCACACGGATTATGTTCAGCCAAGAATTTCAGCTGTTCAGAAATATCATATATTTGTTCCTTTCCGCTCATCAGAATGGGTGGTTTGGTCTTGTTATAGTTCCTTGCCTACGATTCTTAACAGAAATTATGTCTTTCTCTATTCCTGATAGTTTTAGCATCCAATACTGCGAAGCATCAGGAATCAATATCCCAATCCAATCATAAATAACATAAACAACGAAATAATCGTGAATCAATGTATTAAGCATATTTATCGATGTCTGTGACATCGTTTCCGGTACAATCATATTAATCACATATTCTTCCGGCTCTCGCATATCGTTGTTTAGTTCATTATCCATTATTTCATTTTTAGTATATGGATATAGCAATTCAATAACTGATAAATACACACTATATAATACACGGTTAACTCTGTCAATGTTTCCGTCCTCGCATATATCTACAATTGTATGCTGAATGTGCTGTTGCTTTTCGTCTAACTTGTGCCCTTCAATGTAAGCAATATTCTTAACGTCGTATAATATTTGCTCACGATTAAATGTTAGCTTCACATCCTTGTATTTTATGCTACTATAGTCGCTATCATAGCAACTTTTATCACATCCTATATGGTACATATGTCAATGATTTGTTTTTGGTCTTTTCGGTCTAACTCTCTTGAATAAATTCTTTTTCACATTGGAAATCGCTTCAGATGACAATGTAAAATATGTAGGTGCTAATTGTGAGTTTTTAAGTAGATACCATTCTCCGATTGATTTGCACACCACAAATTTGTGAATGCTTGAAGATAGAGAATCAACACAACTGCTATCGTAATTGGTTGGCATATCGAATATAAACTCTACAGATTCGCCTCCTTGTACTAATTCTGAAATAAAATTATCAGCTACGCTATGCTCTTCGTTAAGATATTCGCTCAATTCTGTTTTAACGCACATAACAGCATTGCTTATTGCTCTGCTCAATTGATATTGCTCATCGTCATCATAACCTATTCTAACACGATAAGATGGTTCGTATTTTTCACCTTCAATAGATTCTCCGTTCAAATGCGTTTTGTTCATCACATCGTAAGCAATTTCATCAGTATCAAGTATTATTTTTATTTCTTTTGTCATCTCAATGTGGTCTATGTGGTTTAACTTTAAATAACGCTTTTTTATGAATGTCTTGCAAATATTTCACTGCGCTGTCAGCATATGCTCCCGAATCCTGCTTGTTTGTGTATATCCACCATTTTGAAAGCAAGTATTGCACAAAATACCTAAATAAACTAATGTTTATTGTTGGAACAAATGATTGATTAAATGAATTAGAAAGAGATAGTGTAATCGAATAATCGTCACCTTCTTCGCTTTCTGTATTCACAAATTCTGCAAGCTCGTTAACCAAGTCGATTCTGGCATCATTGAAGAAAGTTTCCAAATGCTTATAATCTTCTTCAACGACAGAGACTATTTGTGTTAAATCCTTTTCTATTGAACCTTTTACTGCAACATAACCGGTTTCAGTTTCAACCTCTTTGAATATTGATTTCTTATTTATAGAGAATTTAATATTCATATTTTTATCTTTTAATTAGTTTAATTGATATTAAAGTTCCAACACATATCCCCACCACCCCAATCCACATCAGCAGCTTTTGCCACCAGTAGATGCGGTTCACTTCCACTTGCTTCTCCACCTGCTTCTCTTTTACCACTTCCACAGGTTTCTCCACAAAGCGCATAATCGTGTCGTGAGCCACTTTTATCTGCCATTTGGTGTTGTACCTTTCCTTTACCACCGTATCGCCTTTAACAGCGAAATAAACGCTGTCCTTAACGATTGTGGTGTCGTGCGAATAGATGGTGCTATGCAGTGTGTCGTGCAGGTACACGGGTGTTTCCACGTACTCGGTTTCGTACACTCGCTTCGTACACGATGTGCAAAACACGAGTACCAACAAACCGAATAGCACAAGCATCACGGCTACACAGCAAGCACAACCCTCTACATCTCTATACTTCATAGCGAGTTACAATAGTTGACGATGCCATCAAAGTGCATCTTCACGATTTTATTCACTCCTTCCTCGCTCTTTAGAATAGCAAGGTCTTCTTTGTTGTCGTAGAATAGGTTCTCGGTGAGAATGGCTGGGCAGTTCGTTTTTTCGCACATCGCTAATGCTTGCACCCAATAGTGCTCGCTCGGAACACATCTATTGCCTTTAAATCCTTGTGCGAGTGCTTGAGCATAAACAGCCTTTGCAAACTTCTTGCTCGCTTCGGATGCGTTCCTGCCAATCATCACGCAAGTGCCACGAGCGTTATGCCATCCGCTGTTTGATGCGGCATTGGAGTGGATGGAGATGCACAGGCAGTTCTTTGTGCCGTATTTCTTGCAGTATTCGTTTACATTGCGGTATCGGTAGACTAAGCAATCGTTCAATTGTGCCTTATACAGCATCGGCAGTTCTTGGTATAGCGGCTCTTTATCGCCCTCCCAAGTATATAGCACTGTGTAGCCTGCTTCCTTGAGCATCTTTCCCAACTTTACGCCCACTTGGCGATTAAACCTAAACTCAAAAAATGTGCGGTCTGGAGAACACTTACCTGGTGTGTTGCTCCCGTGACCCATATCCAAAATGATTACCTTTTTCATATCTCAAATAGTTTTATTATCTTTGTACTAACAATTGACATATTTAATTAAATTTTTTTCACATTCGGATGCGATGGGAATCGTGTCCGTTTTTTATTTTAGGTGGGTGGTATCCTACAATTCTTTGACAATTCTACAAATATCATTTTTTAAAAGTTAAACATAAATTATTTTCCACCCACCTTTTTCTTCTTAGTTACCACCTTGTCTAAGTCCACATCGTGCTTCTTTCCGATTGCCTTAATGAGGTTCACTATGTTTATATCCACTCCGTGTGGCTTTAAGATGTTACCCACGATGCTTACTCCCTCAATGGCGATAACACTCAAGCAAGCCCACATCGCAATAGGGTAGGCGTTGTCGCAGGCTTCTTGCACCATCACTGCGCCACAAGCAAATGCCCAATAGCAGACTAACTTTGATAAGGTTGCTCGGTAGCCTTTGCTCCAACGAATAGGCTCTCCAATCATCCAGCACTTGCGTAGCCCTGTCAGTAGGTCCACCACCACAACAAGCGTCATCGCCACCAGCCAAGGCATTGAGTGCTGTACGCCATTGCTGAATAAGTCGCCTACCACCACCGCAAATGTGCCGTTCACTAAATCATTGCTCGATTTCACCACTTTGCACCTCCTTTTCAATTTCAGCTTGCCATTGCGCTTCAAGCTCTTGCCTCTTGGCTTCGCTGATTTCAACCCATACACTCACATCTGCATCTTCTGGCATATATGCCTTATCGCTGATGGTTTTTTCTCTCTCGTTGTACAGCCACATTCCATCGCTTGGTGTGACCATTTTGTAAGTTTTATTCTTAATATCCATAATTATGCTATTGTCCAGTTTTTACTCGTTGCTTCTGCGATTAATTCTTCGGTTAATCTCGCTTTCGCTTGTGAATGTAAAGATAATGTTTTGCTGTCTTCTCCGCTCAAGTCGGGCAAGTGCGTGATGATGCTCGTTAGGCTATCTAATGTGAGTTTATTTGACCAACTCAAAACTATTTTGCATTTTGGCAATTCCTCCACGCAAGTTACATTCTCTATTTCATAACATAAAGTAAATTCAAGATCGCTCAAACTCCTCATATCGACTATTTCTACATCCTTTAATGAATTGCAATGGTAAAAACCTATACTTTCACATAAAGGCATATTAAGCGATATTGATTGTAGATTTTTGCAGTAGTAGAACATATTCTGGCAGTTCGTCACAGCTGGTAACTCGGGCAAGGTGATACTCTGCAACGAGTTGCAGTAGTAGAACATATTCTGGCAGTTCGTCACAGCTGGTAACTCGGGCAAGGTGATACTCTGCAACGACTGGCAGTAGTGGAACATATACTGGCAGTTCGTCACAGCTGGTAACTCGGGCAAGGTGATACTCTGCAATGAGGAGCAGGAGGAGAACATAC
>JBJEME010000079.1:0-12166 GCA_051879515.1 Lachnospira sp.
CGGCACGCTTTACGCAGGATGTTGAGGATATGAATATTGAGCCTGATAATGTCGGAGGTAAGAATCCAGATGAATTAAAGCAGAATAACAAACCCAAAGCCGACAGACCTGTTACACAGAAACAGATTAAGTATCTGGAAACGCTTATGAGCCAGCATAATACATCAGCAGAAGCTATGAACAAATACTGTAAATCTAACTTTGGTGTTGATGACTATAAGAAGATTACTGGTGTTCAGGCATCTATGCTGATAGAGAAATTTAAAGCAGTGGAATAATTTGGTGGCTCAAAATTGAGCTGTGAATTGTATAGTGGGGATGCAGTTAATCTGTGTCCCCTTTTTGAAAGGAGCAGAATCTATGAATATTAAAACATATGAATTGATTTTAGATGCAGAAACAAAACATACCAGCCTGCAAGTGAAAGACAGTTTTTCTTATGGCAGTACATATTTTACAACGCCGCTGTCTGTATTTTCCATGATGAACGAAGTGTTTCATCTTGATACAAAGGCAGATGAATATGTGTATTTAGGAGCGTTTGATAATAAAATGAAGCTGATGGGGATATTTGAGATAAGTCATGGAACGGGAAATGCGAGCCTGATAGACCCAAGAGGTGTATATATGAGAGCGTTGCAGATAGGAGCTAGCCGTATTATGTTGATTCATAACCATCCGTCTGGGATGTCGCTTCCATCCAGAGAAGATTTTCATGTATGTAAGAGGATGAAGAAGGCAGGGGAACTGATTGGAATATTACTGGTGGATTTTATTGTGATAGGAAGCAATGATTTTGTCAGTTTTCAGGAGAAGGAACTGTTGTAATCAAAATTGTCTATATCTTTCTTAGGGATATATTCTTTTTTTTCTCTGGGAGAGGTGTAGGTCAGTTAAATATATACCTATTGTATACAGGTTGGAATTGGTATTTTATATGCATTTTAACAATTCCCTCCTGTATGCAGGTATATTATATATTAGGACATACATTAAAATTATGAATTGTAGTCAGGGTATTGTAAATGACTTTATTTTCTATACCGTTGTCTACAGAAGGAGGCTGTTATGGATAATGTAAATTTAATTGTAGCAGAGAATCTTAAGAATATCCGTGTCGGTAAAGGATGGTCGCAGGCGTTTGTTGCTAATCAATTAGGGATAGCACAGAGAACTATTTCAAGAGCGGAATGTGGTTGCGGTGTATCAAAGCGTACACTAAAAATGTTATGCAGTATGTATCAGGTATCGGTTGCATCTTTATATGAGGATTGTATACAGGAACACCCAAAAGAAATACAGGTTGTTCCAGATGATGTTGCTGTAGGACTTCTAATTAAAAATTCCTTTATTCAGGATTTGGAGAGGGAAGTGATATTACGATATACAAATACCATCCAGAAAGAAGCTCTTATGATGAGAGAGGATGTGGAGCAGATAATTCCAGAAGTTCTCTCATCTAAGAAATTATATACATTGACTGATATAATTACTGTTTGTATGGTTGTAAACCAAAAGACATTATCCAACATTAGAAAGATAGCGATAGCATAAAAATGGGACAGTCTATATGGCTGTCCTTTTAAATGCTAAAATGGTAAGTCAATATTATCTGGAATATCCATAGAACCTATATTTTTTGGCTGTTCGACACAATGTTTTAGATATGGTTCTAAGGTTACCATAAGTGAATCTTTTACAAAATTTAGGTATGCTTGAGATATTCCAAAATTAGCCGCATTTTCATACTCAATAGGTGTATCAAAATGGTGAGAAATGGAATCAGGCTCATATTTTATCTTATATAAGCTTAGCATAGACTGAAATGTTTTGAGTAGTAATGTATGGAGTGCATCGGAGTCTTTAATAAATGCGTTAAATAATGTTTCTAGTTCATCTCGTGTTAGGTCTTCACCTGAATAAACATCATGTGGACAATGAATCCACGTATTATCATGTATATTAGTTGTGGCTAATAATTTTTCTAGATTATCGTAAAATTCATTTTCAAAAGGTAGGTTTTCTTCAATAGCATTGTACTGTTTATGCTGTGTATTAGTTGCACCTAATAAGTAATCAAATGTTATATCAGGGAACTGTTCTTTATATTTCTTTATGATGGATATTCGAGCATCATAGTCATCTTGAGCTTCTAACTTTGATATAGTTGCTTTACTTATTTCCATTTTATCGGCTAGCTTTGTCATAGATATTTTTTGATGTAAGCACTCTTTGTCATAATAACGTAGTCTTTTAAAACGATTTTCTTCCATTGCGTGTCTCCTTTTTGCTGTTTTCCAAAGTGAACAAATCGAATATAAAACAAAAAATGTTTATAAGCTGTTCATTTTGCTGACGGGTTAATTATATCTTGCTATACTCCAAATTGTAAAGAAGAATTCTTCCCAAAATAAAAATAGGAGGTCAGTAAAATGGCAAATGAAGACATAAAGAAATTGATAAAAAAACATCGCTTATTTCGCTATGAGGTAGCAGAAGCAATGGGAATATCCGAAGGGTATTTATCCACCCTGTTAAGAAAACCATTAACAGAAGAGATGAGAACAAGAGTATTAGAAGCGATTAATAAATTATCGAATCAGGAGGACTAAACAATGAACAAGAAAAACTTATACCATTACACATCAAGATATCAAGCAGAGCAGATTATCCAATCAGGATATTTGAAATTAACACCAAGTAATCTGATTAAGCCTGTAGATTTAAGACTTGTCAGATATGAGGATGGTTATTATGGAATGGTCAGTGATATTTCCGACCCTGTAAAGCCTGTTGTATGGTTGACTGATTCATTGGATATGTCAGGACATAACTTGGAGTGCCCTAACAATCCAAACTTCAAGAAGAGAATCAGAATTACTGTACCTATGAAAGACTCGTACAAGTGGTGGGTTACATGGGCTGAGCGAAATCGTATGAACAAGAAATGGTTCAGAGATTTTACATATGGTAAGAGATACGGTACATGGTATGTGTCTGAACAGATTATTACATTGGACGATATCCTGTTAATAGAAGATTTAGTAACATGGGAAGTTCTTTTGGATAATCGCAATTTAAACAATTTGTCAGCGTAAGGAGGAAATGCATATGGCTAAATTTATCACTGTAGAAGAGTATAAGTCTTATGTAGATAAGACGTTAGAAAAGGCAGAGAAGAAGATTCAGAAAACTATGGTATCCATTATTAAAGAGATGGGACACGACCTTGTTGCTGTTGAATTTTCAGGCAGAGCTTGTTGGGGGCAGATTTATGAACTCAGAAGATATCTGAAAGAACAGAAGTATAAAGTAGAGCATCAGTATAATTCAAATGCCTTGTACTTTAATTCCATCTCTGTTGAAGCACAGAAGGAGGCTGGTCGTATCTGTATTACCGCAAGTGATAAGCTGGAAGTATATATGAAGCAGTTGGTGAACTTCAACAGAGTAACAACATCTCTCGGAACTACGATTAAGATACTAATTAAATAATCCTTGGTTAGTATTAGTTACCGTTAGTATCAGGGCTCATAATTCTTGTAACCAGCGATACTTATTCTTCTCAGAAGGGCTTATTTACAGGCTCTTCTGGGAAATGAGTACCTAAGAAATATTAGTAAGAATGAGTACCCTGATTATCACACATTAATTGAGTACCCGAGGAGGAATGTTATGAGTCTATATGTTCAGGTTCACACTTTAAAAATCAAAAGACGGATATCGGCTGGCGAAGTTGGTCGTATCTGTAGAACGTTTTCTATTCCTGAAATATATGATTCGGAGAACCAACTTTATATTTCCCCAACTGGATGCAGAGGTATTAAGAACATCTGTATTGAGAAGAAGCTTAAATGGAGAGGCGGACAGGCAAATGGTTTTCAGTATTCAGTGGAATTAGAAATCAATGTAGTTAAGCTATTGAATAAGGCAGAAGTATCTATGGCAGAAATGTCACCAGCTAATGCCAAAGAGATGTATGACAAGATAAATGATTACCTTGTAAAGATATTACAGCTCGATGTAAGAAACTGTAAGTCCAGAAACTGGACTATGGTAGATTTGCATTGTGGTTTTGATGTAAAAGTTCCTGATGTGGATATTGACAAGATTCCATTCATTATCAGAGCTATGAATCGCTCTCTGGATTTGGAAAATCAAAACCATTGTAGAATACCATACAATGCTATTCATCTTAACGGACAAGAGAAATATGAGTCCTTAAGGTTTGAAAACAATTACTACACTTACAATATCTATTACAAATATCAGGAACTTGTAAATAAGGGTATTGTAGTATCACCGCAAGGCTTACAAGAGGCACGAAATACAATTCGTATTGAAATGCAAATGAAGAGTTCAGGTGTAAATAAAAAGGTAGGTTCACCACAGGAATTTGGTCTGCTGGAGAGTATTGCAGTATCAAATAAACTGTTACAGATGGTCTGTAGAGATATGAAATGGTTCTTCGGTAAAGGGGCTTATGTATCTTATGAAGATGCTATGGCATTGATAGATGCCAGTTCTTTTACACAGGATGAAAAGCTGTATATGAAAATTATGTATACAGGAGCATATCGGTTTAATCTTCCACAATTTCTTGATGGTGTTTGGAAGGCGTATGTAGGTAATGAGATTAATTGGATTCAAGTTCAACAACATGTGAAGGAAACAATTAAGCAGTTGGAAACACTGGGTATTGCAGTGGGTGGTCTTTCTAAGGCTGAATTATCACAAATTCAGGTAAACAGAGTAGAGAACATCAATACCTACATTGATATGATGTTCGTTCCTGTGGTTAAGGCTGGTGGTAAAGGTGTTTTTTCAAAGATTGCACCGATAGAAAAAGGTAGACGTTGGAAGTGCCAACCTGTAATTCATGATATTACAGGAAATTCTAAACGCCATCAAATAACAGGAATTACACCGCGAAGAGTAGAAATAAAAGTTTTAAATCTACTTCAGGAAGAAATGCTGAAAAAACTTTCGGTTGTAACGTCAGTAGAAGAACAAAAGAGTATTCTGTTGCAGACTAAAGAGCAAGTAGAGAAATTTGCGACAGTACTTCATACCAAAGAAGGTATGGCTGATGTATGCGAATTTTTAGACAGATTAACCAAAATGATTACTTAAGAAGGAGATGCAAAAATATGAGCAGAGTAAATAAACAGAAGCAACGTGAAAAAGCACAGCGAAAGCAGAATACCATAAAACCACAGCAGGTCAAATTGTGCCGCTTTGTGGATATCAGATACGAAGTATTTGAGCCGAAACGCAATGGTAGTTACGAACGTACAGGTAATGCTTTTACAAAAGGATTACAGGTAGAAAACCTTGTGTATCTGTTAGAGGGTTCTTATAAGTACGTAAACCGCAATTCATTAAAGATAATGAAAAAATATAGTGGTGTTCCGAAATGGGCATCACCGCAACTAAAGGAAATGTATTACAAGTTAAAGGAGGCTGGTTATCATGAATGTTGAAAAATATTTCTTAATGCTGACAAACCAAAGCTGGGACACTTTTTCTCAGAGTAAAACAACAGTGAAAAGGAATACTCAGGTTATTAAAAAAACAGAGTACCGAAAAGCAAAAGAAGAGTTTCCTTTGTGGCATAAGAGCTATCTGACGGTAGAAGAAGCAGCTGCATATTCTGGTATTGGTAAGGATAAGCTTAGGGAACTTACAGATGATGAGAATTGTCCGTTTGTACTGTGGAATGGCACAAAACGCCTGATTAAGAGGAGAGTGCTTGATGAGTACCTTGATAAGGCGTATTCCATTTAATGTAACTGATTACTGAAAAAGAGTACTTGTAGGATTGGCGTGTGACTGATACAATCATATTGTCATATCGCCTATCCACAGTACGGAATAGGAGATAAACATGGCAGAAAGAAGATTAGACAATAAAAGAAAAGTATTACGTAAGGGGGAATCCCAGAGAGCAGACGGAACATATGATTACCGCTGGACTTCTCAAAACGGTAAAAGACATTCAATCTATGCAAAGACTTTAGATGAGCTTCGCATAAAAGAAGAACAGATTATGCGTGATAAGTCGGATGGTATCAAGGTAGAAGCACAGAATGTTACTGTTAATGATGTATTTGAATTATGGTGTGACTTAAAGCGTGGTCTTAAAGATAATACCTTTCAGAATTACAAATATATGTATACGCAGTTTGTACAGTCTGATTTTGGTAAAAATCGTATTGCAAAATTAAAGAAATCGGATGTAAAGCGTTTTTATAATATTCTTGCTGATGAAAGAGGTCTTAAAGTAGCTACTATTGATAACATCCATACAGTTTTACATCAGGTACTGGATATGGCTGTGGATGATAATTATATTCGTAATAATCCATCCAGCAATGTATTGAAGGAACTTAAGCAGTCACATAATTTTGACACAGAGAAACGTAAGGCTCTTACAGTGGAAGAACAGAAGTTGTTTCTTACATTCTTAAAGGAGAGTAGGCAGTATAATCACTGGTATCCTATCTTCGCTTTAATGATTGGTTCGGGTCTTAGAGTAGGAGAAGCCACAGGGCTTCGCTGGTGCGATGTTGACTTAGAAGCGAAAGAGATTAATGTAAATCATACGTTGGTGTATTACAATCATGCACAGAATGGTTGCTATTTCGGAATTAATACACCGAAAACAAAGGCTGGTAATCGTGTAGTACCTATGTTAGACTTGGTAAAAGATGCACTTTTGCAGGAGAAAAAGTATCAGACATTCAATGAACTGGAATGTAAGGTTACTGTAGATGCATATACGGACTTTATTTTTATCAATAGATTTGGTAATGTGCAGCATCAGGGTACTCTTAATAAGGCGTTAAGACGTATTATCAGAGACTGTAATGATGAGGTCTTGGCAAAAGGGGAGAAAGAACCTGTACTCTTACCAAGATTTAGTTGTCACAATCTCAGACATACATTTACAACCAGACTGATTGAATCTGGTGTGAATCCAAAGGTGGTTCAGGATACATTAGGTCACAAGGACATTTCTACTACACTTGGTATTTACGCATCTGTAACTAACGATTTTAAAAAGTCTGCATATGATGCAATGGCTGTTAATAACAGCGATATATGGTCAATTTAAGCCATACGCCAAATTACGCCAAAGTTTACGCCAACTTATACAAGGTAAGCAATAACTTATCGTATGAGGGTGATAATAAGGATGTTGATGTATCTGTTTTATCGCAAGTAATAACAAGATGGCGTAGATTTTCGAATAGGTGTATCGGCAATTCCGACGATGAAGTCATTGGATAAATAAATGCAGTATAATCATGGATTTGGAGCGTGGGAGTCATAAATTGCGACCGGTTTGCGACCAATGAAAGAGAACATGCTCAAAAATGAGAATAAAAATGCGACAGAGGATGTAATAACTTCCTTTGTCGCATTTTTGCATAAAAACATAAGGGAATATTTCGGTTCAGTTTTGAAACATTCCCTTATTATTTGTAAGCGCTTAATAAGTTGATGCCTTTCGGCATGGTCACAATCTATGAGATAATGAACTCCATATAACTTAGAAATTATAGTTTTTCGAGTTTTTCAAGTTTTTCGAGTAGACTGGAGGTATTGTCATGGATCAAGTTACTACTACTAAAGTTAATTTTCGACTCGAACAATGGAAAAATCTCATATTCGAGCGTCAAAACAGCGGTCTGACTGTCCGCGAATGGTGTGAACAAAACAATATCAACCAACACACCTACTATTATTATTTAAAACGGCTTAGAGCAAGAGAACTGGATAAGAGTAATACTTCTCTGGTTCCAGTTGAAGATGAAAAGCCGGTTGCTTTCAAAAAGTTAGAAGTTCAGACTCCTGTTCCCAACACACAGGCGGCGGTAATCATTCGATTGAATGGCGCAACTGTCGAAGTGGTTGAGGGGACTTCTCAGCAGACAATTCAGGCAGTGCTACTTGCACTGCAGAGTGTATGCTAGGCGATATCACAGCCTGCGAGAACATTTACATCGCGTGCGGTTATACCGATATGCGAAAATCAATTGATGGTCTTGCAGCTATCGTTCAACAGCAATTTCATCTCGATCCGTTTTCAAATACGCTGTTTCTCTTTTGTGGAAGAAACAGAAACCGTATGAAAGCACTTCTCTGGGAAGGTGACGGTTTTGTACTTCTCTATAAGAGATTAGAGAACGGTTCTTTCAAATGGCCTCGAAATGAAGCCGAGGCAAAACCGATTACCTGGCAGCAATTCAGATGGCTGATGGAAGGCCTTCAGATCGAACAAAAACAGTCTATCAAACCGGCACAAAAAGGTGATTTCTGTTAGCTTTCAAAGTGGCGCAAACTATTGATTTTACTGGTTTTTTTGACATTTTTATGGTATAATTATTTTATCAAAAAGGAATTATACCAGTTATGAACGAAAAAGATGCCTATATCGAGCACCTTGAAAACACCATAAAAGACTTACAGAATCAGGTGAGTAATCTTACTGAGATGGTTCTTTTGCTACGCAAAGAAAAGTTTGGTTCTTCCAGCGAAAAGACAACTTCTCAAATCGAAGGACAGCTTTCTTTATTCAATGAAGCGGAAACACTTGTAAACAATCATGCAAAGGAACCTTTCTACGAACGAAAAGGTGGTATCGTTAGAAAAAATGCCAAAACCGGACGCGAAGAATTATTAAAGGATCTTCCGATTGAAGAAGTGCCCTGTATGATTCATCCGGATGACATGTTCTGTGACCAGTGCGGGTCCGCTCTGAAGGAAATCGGATATACCAAGGTTCGTGATGAACTGGAATACATTCCTGCAAAAGTTAAAGTAATTCGATATATGCGTCAGTCATGTGAATGTCCTAACTGCAAGCATAAAGGAAAACCGTTTATCAAAAAAGCGTTTGCTCCAAAGTCAGTACTTAACCATTCGCTGGCATCGCCTAGTTCCGTTGCCCGTGTCATGTATCAGAAATATGTGAACAATATTCCTCTTTACAGGCAGGAAAAGGACTGGGAACAAATCGGTATCGGACTTAGCCGTGCTACTATGGCAACCTGGATTATTCGAAGTAGCGAAGACCACTTAATGCCTGTCGTAAACAGACTTCGCGAAGAACTCTTAAAAAGAGATATCATCCATTGTGATGAAACACCGGTTCAGGTGTTAAAGGAAGATGGCAAGAAGCCACAGACCAAGTCATATATGTGGCTCTACTGTAGTGGCAATGATACTAAGCCGCCAATCGTCCTTTATGATTACCAGCCTTCCAGAAATGGTGATCATGCAGCTACCTATCTGAAAGACTTTAAAGGCTATGTCCATTCAGATGGCTACTCAGGGTACAATAAACTGAGTGGTATTACCAGAGTAGGTTGCTGGGCACATCTGAGACGGAAGTTTGTGGAAGCAATTCCTACAAGAAAGTCATCAGTTGCAACGCCGACCAGTGCTGAAATAGGTCGTCAGTACTGTGACAAGCTATTCTCCATTGAGAGCAATCTAAAGAACTTGTCACCTGAAGAAAGATTTCGTAAGCGTCTCGAACTGGAAAAACCGGTTCTTGAGGCTTTTTGGTGTTGGCTTGATTCTCTGAATGCGTTAAAAGGTTCTGCGCTTGGAAAAGCAGTGACTTATGCGCAGAATCAGAGACCATATATGGAGAACTATCTTCTGGACGGAAGATGTTCCCTTTCAAACAATGCAGCTGAGAATGCAATTCGTCCATTCACCGTAGGACGAAAGAACTGGCTTTTTGCCGATACTCCAAAAGGAGCAAACGCATCTGCTGCAGTATATAGCTTAGTCGAGACCGCAAAAGCAAATGGTCTCAATATATATGCATATCTTCAACATTTACTCTTGTATATGCCCGGATCTGAATGGCAAAGATATCCGGAAGAACTGGATGATCTGATGCCATGGTCACCGGAAGTACAGAAGCAATGTAAATAGGAACTGTTGTTGGGGATGGTATTATAAACCATTCCCTATTTATTTAGTAGGCACTATTTTATTATGCGCTTACTATTATTTTTTGCGTGGTGGAGTTATATCATTTGTTAACCCACCAATATAATCTAACGATACATCATAGAATTTGGCAAGAGTGATGGCTAACTCAAATGGCAATTCTCTCTTCCCTGTCTCGTAATTGTGATAGGTGGTTCGTTGCATATGAAGCAAATCAGCAAGTTTTCTGATTGATAAGTCTCTATCTTCTCTTAAATCTCTAAGTCTTGGGTAATATCCCATTTTATACCACCTCATTGACAGTGTACAACAAATGTTGTACACTTTTATTATATGTCCAACATATGGCGGACATTAAAATAAGATAAAGGAAGGATAAAAAATGAAAACAAAGTTTGTTGTAAAAATGATAATAATTGCGCTTGTAATCGGTTCTTTATCGGGATGTGGTTCAACAACAAAAGACACGGTGGTTCAAACAGAAACGTCTGGTGAAGTAAATAACACAACAGAAGCGACCGAAAGGGCAAATGAAGATGCAGAAGAAATCGCTGCAAAAGAAGCAGAAGAGGCTGCCGCAAAAGAAGTCGAAGCCAATGAATGTTATGAAGCAGGACGAGCTTCCTTGTATGGGCTGGATGGAACAGAGGTCAATTTGGAAATAGCCTATAATAACTTTGAGAAAGCAAAAGAATTGGGTAAGACTGAAGCGAATTTCTATTTGGGCGTTTTGTGTGATTGGTATAATTATCCAGAAAAAAATTATGAGATGGCAAAAAACTATTACGAAGAATGTGGGGATAATCCATATGCGCAAATATCTCTCGGATATCTTTATTATAATGGACAAGGCGTGGAAGAAGATAAAGAAAAAGCAAAAGAAATATTTCAAACAATAGTTGACAATGGTTGTGTGGATGGATATTGTGCATATGCCTCGATTGCAGCAGACGAACAACAATACGACATAGCATTAGAGTACGCTAGCAAAATAGTGGAAGAAGGAAAAGAAGAACTATATATTGCATGTGCAATGAATGATATTGGCAATTGGTATAGAGATGGAAATGGTGTAGAACAGGACTATGCTAAAGCATTAGAGTGTTATGAAGAAGCATTAGATTTGAATTATCCTCCTGCAATGACTAATTTCGCAGAGTTATATGATAATGGAAATGGTGTAGAACAGGACTACGAAAAAGCTCTAGAATGGTATGAAAAGGCAATAGATTTAGGCAATAGTGGGGCAATGAATAATCTTGGAGCAATGTATTATTACGGTAATGCTGTTGAACAAGATTACGAAAAAGCCTTAGAATGGTTTGATAGGGCAGCAGATTTAGGGCATGAGATTGCCAAAGAAAATGCAGAATTTCTTCGAAAACAACTGGAACAATAATTTATGAAATGATTATACCAGAAGAGAAGAGTAAATAAAAAAGAAATGGATCTGAAAAAACAGTTCCATTTCTTTTTATTATTCCTTAGGAGGATAGAAATTAAGAATATCAACTACTTCGGAAAGGCTTATTCGTTTTGCAACATTATCGGTTGCAATTTCAATCATATCGTCTTCGGGAATTAATACATATTCCTTTGAATTGCTTGTGCCAGAGAATTTTTCTTTAAGTGTTTCTAATGCTTTTTTAAAAGCTTTTGCCATTTTTTATCATCGTCAGAATGAGAGAATGCTTCTTTCAAGTTATATACATCAATCAGAAACTTATAGAAATTCTCGTCCATTGAGTGAAGGTATTTTTTGTTTTCATGTTTAACCAAATCCCATTTATCAACCAATTTATAAAAATTTTCGTATTTTAATCCAGCAGTGTCAAACATATTTGATGCTCCGTGTGTTATATAGTTGGATTGACTTTATATCTGCTTTTGCAGAGTCAATAGCCTGGCAGATGGGTTCGGCAACATCAACAAGGTTATCAAATACGAGCTGTAAATCATCTAAAAAGTCCTGTTTAAAGCGGGTGATTTTAGAAGCATCAGGGACTTTGTTAAAACCACAGAACTTTCGAAGCGGTTTCGAGTAAGCAAGAAAAGCTAAGAGAAGCTTGTCTGTAGGGATAGAGAAAATATGTTGAATAATCAAAGCCCATAGGAAAGCTTGTAAAGGGTATTTATGGGTTCTGCCCGTTGATGCATAGAAATGATTTCTAAAGGAAATCGGAATAATTTCATC
>JBJEME010000080.1:0-2793 GCA_051879515.1 Lachnospira sp.
TAAATAATTTCTATTCTGTAACAGCCCCCGACCTTGCTTTCGGGTTATATTTCATAATAAAGAGTTCAAGAGTTTCTTTGATTGTTTCTATCTGAGATTTCATATAGAACTCATCCTCAAAGAGTGCAAAGTGTACACAGGCTCTGATCAGAATGAAGATCAGCGGTGTGATTTTTTCGTGGGGAATCCCCAGCTTTGGCTCTAAGCTCTTTGCGTATTCCGTATATCGTTCATCTACACCCTTAAAGAACTTCTGACCGTATTCCCTGTATTTCGGGTGAGTATAAACCTGATACATAAGTCTGTATTTCTTGCCGTGGTTTTTTGCCGTCCAATACGGTATCTCGTCAATAAACCGCCACAAGTCCTCCACATCGGTGGGAGCTTTCGCCATAAACTCATCTTCCACCTTACTCATACAGTATTCGGTGGATTGAATGATAAGGTCATCCAAATCCTCAAAATATGTATAAATCATAGCCGGATTATATCCGCAATGCCTTCCTATCGAACGAAGACCTGTTCCGTGGAGTCCCAGCTCGGTAAATCCTTCAAAGCATTTTTCCATAATGCTGACCTTTTTCGCATTCCATTGAGCTTCTGTATAATTCGCCAACTAATCACCCCATTTTAATATAAACACTTGTAATAAATGAATTATAACATATAAAAAAAAAATAATCAATATGATAAGTTATTTTATTATACCGATATTTGTGGATTTTGGCAACAAAAAAAGACAGGTAGGAACCATTACGATTCCTACCCGTTAAGTTTATCCTACTGCCCATTGTTGCTTTTTGAAGTTTTCATATTCAAGCAACCTTTGCCTGTTCATTTCATATACCTCATCTGTTGTATGAGTGTATATTTTTGATGTTACTGATATATCCGAATGTCCCATATACTCTTTTGCAATTTGTAATGGTATTCCGGCTGCCTGAAGGTTGGTGCAGAATGTATGTCGCAGCAGATATGGTTCAAGGTCATCTGCAAGCACATGCTTTGTGATTTGATTTCTGTATACTATTGCGCCATGCTCTATCTCGCAGTCTCTTATGAAGTTTCTCCATTGTTGATAGAAGGCATTGTCATCCAATTTTGTGTGCTTATCAAACTTTACGAACACATATTCGTCGTTGAGGTTCTTTATTTTCAATTGTTTAAGCATTATCATTAAGTCCGGTGGAATTGGTATGTGTCGGTTTGTTCCGGCGGCGGTTTTTGATTTTTTGACTATAAGGTTATTCTTTTCAAAGTCTATCCAATCCCATTTCATTCTGCGTATTTCGATAGGTCGCAGTCCGCACTTTAGCATAGTCATTATCATTGTACCTGCATAATGCTTTTGAGCAGTTTCGCTAAACCACTGTTGTTCTTGGTCTGTTAGCGGTCTGCGAACACCTTCTGTATACTCCGGTCTTACGATATCTTCGGCAACATTTCGTTTTATTAGTCCTTCCTTTACTGCCTTGCGTAGTATTCTTCTTAATGTCATCCTAATCTTGTCGATTAAAGTTTTGCTCCATCCGGCATATTCGTTGAGCATTTTTTGACAATCGTCTTCCGTAAGGTCACACAGCTTTATATGACCGATTTTAGGTATGATGTGATTGAATACTTGATTTTTGTAGTTTTCCTTGTTTGCTCGGCTACAGTTGGCGTTTTTGATTGTTAGGTTGTACCAATTTTCAGCATAGTCGCCAAGTTTCATAGTTGAGTAAACACCATTGATTTTTTGTTCCTCGTGCTTTGCTGACCATTCTGCTATTTTAGCATTTAGTTTTTTTCTGCAATCCTTTTCCGAATGCTTTGAGCGAGCTGTGATTACATCATAACCACCATCCTCGTTTTTCATTCGTTTAGTCATTCGATAGTATAGGAACTTACCATCTTTGTCTGTTACTTCGTACATTGAATTACCTCCATTAATATTGTACTTTGCCTTTCGGCAACACAAACAATATCACTTTGCATTGATAATATCTATTACCAATACCAACAATAAAATAGAGACATTTTAGTGAGATATTTTACAAATCCTCTAATGTTCACTATCCGTTATACAGCTTATCTAATACATCTTGAATGTAATAGAGTTTCCTTTTGCCTGTTGAAGCCGGTGTAATGTTAGAACATAACTTATTTACAGTAGGTTTGCTTAATCCTGTAATTTTGCATATATCTATTTTGGTAAGAAGATACTGACCTGTTTCGCTTGATATTGTGTTTGCCATTTCCTGAAGCTCTCGTTTTGATTTTCCCATATCTTTCTCCTCATAAATCGTTTATCGTATATACATTACTTTGATACCCAATACCTGATGGATTGTATCTGTATGTTTTTGTAATCAATCCTTTATCTTCCAGTAATTGAAGTATCTTGTCTACCGTACTTAATGATTTTATACAGCAGTTTTTTGCAATTGTTTCTCTGCTCGGAAAGCATTTATTTTGCTTGTCCGAGCATTTAGATAAATAACAGTATACGATAAACTGATTTCCTGAAAGTCTTTCTTTGAAAATGGTATTGGGAATTTTAAAATAGTTTCCTTTTTTGTTTTTCATAAAAAATCAGCCTTTCTATTGTTATTGTATAAATAATTAGACGAGGGGTAGCCCAATTATTTTTTTGATATATTTTTTAATTTGATGAAATATCACTCATTTTTTTAACTTGATGACTCTCCTCATAAAGCATTTGAACCTTTTCAACTGTTTCTGTTCTTTTGTTGATGTTTGTTACCACTTGTGATTTCGGTCGATCCTTTGGGCTTTCCAAATCATCCGTTT
>JBJEME010000081.1:0-52639 GCA_051879515.1 Lachnospira sp.
GACTTAGCTTTACAACCCTTGACAGGGAAAAACACCACTCGGCGTCGCTCCTAAGCGCTAGTTGTGGGTTCGATTCCCGCTGGGAACAGCGATTTTTGCAGTAATAGTTGACCACAATTATTACTGCATTTTTATTTTCAGGCATGATTTTGGGTGGCAGATTGCCACCGAAAGCGTTTTACACAGGTGAATTTCTATTTTCTTATTTTGACACAGAATGACAGGAAAGTGAGAAAAATAATGCTTTCCTTGACTTAAGCTTACGTTCCTTGACTGGGATTTACACCACGGACTCGAACTCCTAAGCGGAATGCAGTAAGTTCGAGTCTCGATGGGGGTGCCAAAAACGCCGCGATCCATTGGCTTAACAGTATTATTATTCCGCTCTGTCACGCAGGCGGTTGGTTTCTGATTGCATCCAAAAGAATCAGAGCCAGACCGATATATACGGCGAGAGCCAGCACGATGCCTACCACAGCCAGTGCCAGTAGCAGAACGTAAAATGTCATACGTTTGCCTCCTTCTATGAAGAAATGGAGGAAACAATATGAAACACCATCAAACCCTACGGCGTGATCTTTACCACCACCGCCGCAACCGCGTTGAAGCTCCCCACTGACTCGACCTTCGTCCTGGCGGCAAGCACGACCAACACCATCACCGGTGGCACGAATGAGTATGATTATAGCTGCGGCATTTACGCCGATAGCAACCTGACCATCGAGGGCAGCGGTACGCTCATAGTCAAGAGCAGCGCGACGACAAATAATAGCTACGGCATTATTTTGCAGACATCTGCCGCCTACTTACAGAAAGTGTTTTCCTTAAGTAGTCCGTCAATGATATCAGCAATCCATTTCAACTCATCGAAAAACTTTCTGTACAGTATGTCATAATCTGCTTTAGTATCGCCCAAATCTAAAATATCACGCTTGGTATCGAACGCAATGTGTATCCGTCCGCTGCGCAAAAAAGCTATATACATCGGACTATTGACTTTGTTCTCTATTTCGAGGATAAGGTCCATCATATGCGGTGTAAGGATGCTTAATGCTTCCTCCGGATTCTTCGTTTTGACACAAAAACAATTATCGAAATCCCGGTAATTCATCATAGCATCCCTTTCCTTAGCAGGTTTGCCTTTTTCCGGATTCGCATAAATGAATACCTCACCGAGAAGTTCTTTTCCGAAGTCGCAAATGAGCCACTGTCCTTCAAAAAATTTTTCGGGAGCAATAGTAGCTTCCTCCGGTTCGCCATTACAGTGTACATTACGCACCAGTGTTATATTACTGAGTCCAATATGTATCCCGTCGTAGTCTGCTACGATATTATTTCTTCCATGCACTCTATCATGCGGGGACGGAAATCCTTCCGGAGCAGGTTCCACTCTGCTATATAGCTCGTACTTCGCCGAATCCCCGAACACATCCTTCACCACATTGTTGATAATATTGTCGGTAAGAATTTTATTAATTTTTTTGTCTATATTGTATAAAACAATATTAAGTGCAATAAAACTCACAATACCAAGAATTACACCAAATGCACCCGCACCGACAAAACATAAAATAATCGAAATTATGATAAACGCCACCACAAGTGCGGATAAGACTTTATCTATCGTGCGGTAAAGAGAAAGCATATGTTTTATCTGATTGTTTGTCATCGTTTGCTTTTCTTCCATAATTATCATTCCATTCTCTGTTTTCTTTTATCACTGCAATTTCACCATCAAATCCCTTTTTAAGTGAACACCGATATTTTACCATAAATTCTGCAAACGGAGCAATAAATATGTGCAAAAAATCACACTCATGCCCTTTTCATATGCTAAATTCAGAAATTCATCAAAGAAGTCGAAGGTATACTCCCCTTTTGCAGGCTCCACTTTATTCCAAGCAAATTCGGCTATACGAATTACCTCGATACCTTTCTTTAGCATCCTCTCCAGGTGAATCTCCACATTTTCTGTAGGAATACCAACTTTTATTTCTCCATTATGCAAAGTTAAATTCTTTTCATTTTTGCAGAGTAAAATCCTTTTCATCTGTTATATTACCTTCCTCGTCCCTCCGGATAAAGGTATATAATTCTTTCTCCAGAGTTAATTTCCTTTCTGAAATAATACGACTGTAATCTTCACTGACTACGTCATCCATAATACGCTGTATAAACAATTCCTTATGTCCGTTTTTCATGCGGATGCCAAAGCAATAACGGAATTTATGGGTCAGGTATAACATAACTCCGGCTGATTCCCCTTCTACCTGCGGTTCATATTCAAGCCCCACAGAAAGCTCAAACTCCAAATCCGGGAACCGTTCACAGTTCAATGATTAACATGGATAATACTGATTTCATGATGGATATAAGAGATCTGCAAGGTCAGGGAGCAGCTGAGGATTTATCATTGTCTACGCTTATAGCTATGACATCTGCAGCATTGAAGAAACCGGTATTAACTCAGCTAGCAATTCTTGGCGGAATCAGCATAGGAGGAACCATCAATCCGATAGAGGAACTTGCTAATGTTCTGCAGGTTGCTCACGATGCCGATGCAAATAAGATTTTGCTTCCGTCAAATGCAAAGAAACAGATAGTAGATGTACCGGACGATTTGTTTGTTACATTCCAGATTATATTTTACAATTCCCCGAAGGATGCAGTATTTAAAACATTGGGGATTGAATAGGTTACATAGGGGATACATTTTCATGCATGAAATCAGAATCTTTCATGGGGGACAGTTGAAAAATCAGGCGGAAATGTGTATGAGTATACAAGAGCTGCAAAAGAGTATTGTGAAATTATTTGGGATAAAGTTCCTATGAATGAGGAAAAGAACAGAGGAAATATATTTACGGTAGAACCAATATCTAATGAAGAAATAGAGGCTATGTTTTCAGAACAAAAATAATGGTCACCTAAGACTCTATTGTAGGTTCGATTCCTATAGGGAACGCTTATTTTAAGCAGTAATGACAAGAAAATCATTGTTGCTTTTTTTATGTAAAAACAGCGTTTTCGGTGACAAATTTGTCAGCGAAATGTGTCATGGAGAAGTTATCTATTATGGTATCGAAGGCATGTATGAATAAATTTGTGTCACTGGTGGTGACACAAATTGAAACATATAAACAAAATTTCTTTTGCAACGAATAGAGTATAGCATTCGATGCATTTGTGCATATAATAAAGTATAGAAATACTATCATTACTTAATTGAGTGAAAAAGAATAAATTTTCTTTGACTATCTCAAAGTTGCAGTGTATAATTAAGGTACAAAAAGAGATACTTATAAGGTCGGAACAGAGACCTTAAACCTGTTCCAGCGGTCGGGATGGAGACCGAAAACCCATTCCCATTGCAGAATAAACTGTGAAAAATTAGTAGAAGGATGGCTGTGAAGTCATCCTTCTATTTTACTATGTGGAGGTTTAATGGAAGAACAAAAGAGTTTTACACAACGTGTTGTTGCTGGTAACGCAAAGCCTATGACATTGTTAAAAGGAAATGAATTGAATTCATCAAAAGCAAAGAAATTGGACTTAGTATTACGAAGAAAAGCTGGAGAAACAAAATTCTCTGAAATCATCATTGGTGCTACAGAACAATTATTAGAACATAAATCTGCATTGAATGAATTATTATCAGATGAGATATGTGCATTGATGAAGACCTGATGAATGCAAATCATGGGGCATCTATAGGCATAGGAAAAACAGACTATTACAATTATTAATTTGAGATTATGTTAAAAATCGGTATTTGAAGTGCTAAATTCCGATTTTTAACGGAGGTGGAACAATGCGAAGTGTACAAAAAGATGATTTAGGCATGGAATATACAAGAAAAGTAGATGATATATTAAGCGTTGATTCAAGAGAACGAATGTTACAAGAATTTATTATTTGCCCTTTTATCCAAAGCATATGTACAAATAAAGATGTAGTTCCAGTAGATATTAAAGTATCTGGGAAATGCCATAATTATGAATTATATTGCGGAAAATATGGCTATACAAAAGATAATATATTGTATACTGTTATAGAAACACCTGATTTGTGTGTAGCAAACGATTGGAGTTGGATAAATGATAATAAGATAAGGAATGATTACACCCTTACTGTAGAAATAAAAACAGTATATTCAGACAACGAATATTGGATTTCTCCTGGCTATATCAATAATCAAATAGTAATTGAAAATAGTGTTGAGGATATAATAGAGTTTATCAATAGTAATATGTTAAGTAAAAATAGTGATGGCAATTACTTTTATGCTCAAGATGAGAAATACCAAAAATCAATACAAAAGCAAATTGGTATTCATTTGCGCAGAATAAACAAGGTAATAGCTACAGATGGAGTAAGATGGATTTTCTTTTATAAAAATGAAGACAACAGTTGTTGTGCGTTACCACCAATTGACTTAGGGAAACGATTATGCAAAAAATCAAGAAAAAAATATAAACACGTCAAAATAGATTGGAATTTTGAAGATATAATTATTAAGGGGAAATGCTTAGGAACAAGGCTTAAAAATTATGAATTGCTAAAATATGTGATATATGAGTTTTGCGATAGAAAGGTATCTAATAGAATTATTTTCGATGTATCTATTCCATCATGTATAGGTACCCCTATTTTACAACCATAAACAGAGTTTTTATCTCTTTTTATCCTTTATTCAGAACATTCTGCCTTTTTGGACTCTCCTGATATTTTATCCCTACTCAAAAAGGGCAGTCTTCCCCCTTGGTTTCACAAATCTTTTTTCACAATTCCGATGGTATTCTTATGCATACATCTTACAAAGATGTTCTGTCTGTCCTCTTTCGATTTTGCTTTTTGCCATCGCCATATATATTAGAAATGTCACGGTTATAAACATCGTCATCTTTTCAAGTCCACGGATTGTATGCCGTTCAAATTGATAATCCCTGTCTATCCTTCCATTAATCCGTTCCACCCCGGTTCTCTTTTTATACAGTCTTTTCCATTTATGACTGCTTCTTGCCACCGGCGTAAAGATTCTTCTGTCTTCTTCGCACTTTATTCGAAAAATCCGTTTGTCATGTTTCTGCAGTTTAAATCCGTATCTCAGGCTGTCCGTGCTTTTGTCATATCCTCTGTACTGTAATTCTGTTCTGCTTCCGTCTTCTTCTACATACCAGACCGTCCCTTTATAGTTATATACCAGATTTGTATCCCGGTACTGGTGTGTCTCTTCCCCATCTTTCCAACAGTTCCTGATATCTATGATCGGCACAATCTCCTTACATTCCAGCTGTTCAATAATCTTGCTGCTGTCATATCCTTTGTCACCAAGAAAATATTTACAGTTTTCCAGCCACTCATTATGGGTATGCTCTATCTTTTTCAGCAGCTTTTTTGTCTCTGTTTTTTCACTGTTTGATGCTTTAGTAACTACAAATGCAACAGGTATCTCGTAGGTTGCATCTGCTATCAAATGCAGCCGGAAGCCAAACCATTTCTTGGTTTTGATGACTGACTCTCCATTTGGACCACTTGCACTGTACTGCTTTTTGCACCAGTCTGCATCATGTTCCCCGCGTCTGCCACTTTTCACCTTTTTGCTGGTCTTCGTTCCAAAACTTTGGATTGCTTTCCCGTCCACCATCAGTATTTCGCCAAAATGTTCCAGGTTCTGATACATATACAGCACTAGTTCTGTGAACATCTCATTTAACTCTTCCTGACAGGACATCAGATTTTTTAAAAAATTTGAATATGCGCTCGCAGATGGTGACACATAAATCTTTATGCTGCCATCCTTCTGCTTAACTGTCTTCGGCTCGAAGCCGCAGATAGTACGGAGCTGTTTATTTCTGCGCAGTTCGCGCAGAAGGCTCTCTACCGTCTCGTGTTCGAACAGAAAACTGGCTATAAAAGAATTCCACATTGCTTCGCAGGGCCAGTCATTCCTTCCTTTTCCTCGTATCCGGTATAGCTTATGAATCAGTTTTCCGTCATCCAGTGCCGCCAGCACCATCTGCAGTCTCTCTAAATCTCCAAGATTTTCAAAATCACTCTCCTCAAACAGTTTCATCTGTGGTATAATGTTCATGAGAAAAGCTCCTTTCTAATGTTTGGTGGTACTTACATTATACTCCTTTTGGGGAGTGAAAGGTAGCTTTTCTTCTTTGATTTTCATGCGTTTTTGAGGTTTTCAGAACAGATAGTCGCATTTCCCGGATTTCTATGGTCACATGCTTGAAAAACATTGATTTTTCGTTTGTTTTGCTGGCGATTTATTTTTATTCCTGTCTGAGAGTCCTCTGTTTTCAAGGGTTTCCAACATCGAAATTAATTCTCTAATATGGCTGAGTTGGTAGATATTATTAATAAAAGTATAGAAAGATTTACAGATAATGATTTATGTTTTCTGCATGGCTTGAAGCGTAGCTAACAAATGAAGTATATGCCAGTCTAAACCTGATTATCGCTGGAAATGATTTCAGAAATGTTACACCTCTATTATATGTGATATAATT
Organism: Lachnospira sp.; assembly: GCA_051879515.1. Classification (GTDB taxonomy): domain Bacteria; phylum Bacillota; class Clostridia; order Lachnospirales; family Lachnospiraceae; genus Lachnospira. The sequence continues at coordinate 6,522 of JBJEME010000081.1, forward strand.
TCGCCCTTTTTGCGTCAGGTTGCTTGCTTGTTGTGGAATATTGTATATGATACAATTGTTTCACATTTATTTTACTGAGAGAGGTTAATCTCTGTCAATATCAATTGAAAGAGGGATATAAGTGGAAAAGATTTATTTTAATATGCTTATACCCGCTGTGATTGGAGAACTGCTTGTTATCCCGGTTCTGATATCAAGCCTTAAAACGAAGCGTCACACGATGCCACAGCTTTTAGGTGGATGTATAATTCCGGCAGTGTGTCTTGTTATTATAAAGCTATGTTTGTTATTTACGTGCAAGCTTTAATAATGCCATCAGCTCTTTCCACGCATTCCAAACAGAAGCAGAAGTGCCGCAATAACGGACAATACTGACCCAAAAACAAACGGTGCAGAGCTGCCAATATTATTCCACAAGAATCCGGCAATTACGCTTGCAGGAAGCAGAGCAATTCCTGTCAATGTTCCGTGAAGTCCCAAAATTGTACCTTTCATGTGTGCAGGAGATATTTCGGCAAGAAATGCCCGTTCCACACCGGCAATCATGGCGGTGTAGACGCCATAAATCACAAATGCTACAACCATTGATATTTTGGATGGTGCAAAACCAAACAGAAGGTATACTACAGAAAATAAAAGATACCCACAAATCAGAAGGCTTTTCCGCCCTTTTTTATCTGACCGTTTTCCCATAGGAATTGCAAGAATGGAAGCAACTGCATTGTATATAAAATAGAGGAAAATAACGTCCGTAGAATCAATTCCGATGCTGTTAGCCCTTAGCAGTAAAAAAGTATTAGAAGAATTTCCGAGCGTAAATAATGTGACAACAAACAGATATAGCTTTAATTGCCCATCCAAATGAACTCTCTCTTTCCAGAATGGCTTAACTGATACTTCGCGTAGTCTTTTTTGATCTTTCACAAATCCAAATAGACATAAAGCAATAACAATCGGTATGATAGATACTAGAAATACTATGCGGTATGCACGAATACCATTACCAATGTACTTAAGCAAAAAGAATGCTGAAAGGATTCCAACTGCCGACCCCAACATATCCAGCGCTTTGTGGATTCCAAAGGTACGTCCTAAATTGCTGCCCTGTGAACTTTCGGACACCATAACATCTCTGGGCGCAGTGCGTATTCCTTTTCCGAAACGGTCAATCACTCTTGCAATCAGTATTCCCGCCCAGGATCCTGCAAACATCAATGCCAGCTTATAGAGCAGACCTGTAGAATATCCTGCAAAAGCAATTTTCTTTTTATTTTGATATCTGTCACTGATATATCCGCTGAATACTTTTAGAAGGCTTGCAAGACTTTCGGCTATCCCCTCTATGATACCTACAATTGCCGGTGTTGCTCCCAAAACAGTAGTCAGATAAAGTGGAATCAAAGGATAGACCATTTCTGCTGATATGTCGGCAAAGCAGCTGATTAGACCAAGAAGAATTACATTTCTTATTCCTGATTTAACTGAGTCAACGTTTTGTTTTTTCTTTTGATTCATATTATTCGCCCTCCAATTCTGCATCATTGTATTTCTTTTAGTTTACTATAGCATTCATATTCACAAATTGAAATACGCCTTATTGATTATATTGAAAAAGCAGGGATATTCCTATCCCTGCCTAAAAGCTACACACTTTAATACATGTTCTGTTTATCATATCAATACAAACCGAACAGACGGAGTATTTTCTGCCAGAAGGTCAATTCCTCCTCTTTGACTGGGGCCGCCGTTTCTGTTTCATCAACCTCTATCGACTCAGTCTGAATAACAAACTGAACAGCTTCCACATTAGTATTTTTTTCGCTTACAAACGAAACTACTTCTCCACTTCCTCCGGTAATGCTTTCAATCATCCTGTCAATCTTATCTGAAATTTCATTGTCCATGCCATCTGTTTCAGAACGCAATTCGGAAGTTCCGTCTTTCAATTCAGTGGTTCCGTCATAAAGCTCTTTGATGCCATCAAGCAGCTCCTGTACACCATCGGACAGTTCGCCGGTTCCCTTCTTTAGCGTACCTGTACCGTTATAGAATTCTACAATACCGTTCAGCAGCTCACCGGTTTTACTGTAAAGCTCGGCAGTACCGGATTTTAGTGCACTGCTGCCGGTAAGAAGCTCACCTGCACCGGTTACTATCTGGGAATAGCCTGCCACGATTGCGGCAACACCCCCGGTGTACTCGTTGATACCGGCATCCAGTTTACCATATTCCGTAACGAGGGTATCAATTCCGGATTTCAAGGTCGTCAGATTATAAAGCAGACTCCTCACCTGTGTGGCAAGCTGGTTTATGCCTGCATCAAGGCTTTCATAGCTGGTTTTTAAATCATCCACACCGGTTGCAATTTCGGCAATACCTGCACTAATCTGTGTAAGATAAGCCTCCATACCACTGATTGCGGCACTGTTTCCATTAAGCAGTGTCACAATGCCTTCAAGCTGACTGACAGTTGCGCTAAGCTGTGCAATCTGCGTTGCATCTCCACCATTCTGTTGAAGAAATGCAATCTGCTGTTTTAATGTAGTAATCTGTGCTGTCAGATTTTCAATTGTCTGTGTATTTGTGCTCTGAAGCTCATCTATATTCAGTCCGTTGTCACTCATAGCAGTTTTATACGCTGTGAAGCTTACATTATTTTGCAGGGCAGTTACACCCTGGGACAGAGTATCAATTCCTGTTTTAATCTGCGAAGAACCGGAAACAAGCTGGTCAATCTGCTCTGTCGAAGCGGATACGTTAGAAAGCTCTCTCTGGATATCAACCAGAGCATTATTTATTTCAGCGGAACCGGTGGTAAGCTCGGATGATTTTCCGTTCAATTCCGATAGTCCTGACTGAACCAGCGCAATGCCGTCATTTAAAGACCTCATACCATCATTAAGATCTGATGCCCCGGTTTTTAATTCTTCGGTGCCATCCTTCATTGCCTCCCCTCCTTTTTTAAGCTCGGTCGCACCGCTATGAAGCTTGGAAACACCGTCAGCCAGTTCACTAACGCCTGACTGCAAATCACTTTTGGCAGCATCATGAAGTTCGGACGTACCATCCTTTAATTCGCCCGCACCGTCGTCAAGCTTTTCAATCGCATCAAGAAGCTCTGATACCTGCTCCATTATTTCTGAATCGTCAACTTCAATATTCATGGCAAGTGGAACGCCGTTTATCGAAACTGCAGCCATTTCAAAATCTTTTACTTCGGCAGTAATAACGGCGTCGATGCCCTCACCCGGAAGCATTGTGTAGGAAATCTGCTTCTTGCTGCCAACATTGGCAAGTGTTGCATTTTCTGCCGTAATGTTGCTGCATTTTTTTGTATCAAGTGTAAATGCAGCCTGCAAAGCGTAGGTATCAAAGAAATTTCCGTCATAAGCTTCATTTTTTGCCACTTTGAACCTGATTTGAAGCTGACCGCTTTTCCCGGCGGCTTCATCAGCAGAATATTCCTTTTCGTCAATAAAATATCTGATAGAAATATTCCACGGAATAGCTTTACTTGTCATCCTGCCTTTGTAATATACTCTGTCTGCAGAAGAGGAAAATGTAATTGTATCCCCATTTTTTGTTATTTTATCAGTCGTGTTAAGCAACTCAACTGAAAAGTAATCGCCGTAATCAGTAACATCACCGCCGTCGAAAATGTTAACGGCATATACATCCTTTACAGAACCGTCAGCAGCAAGGTTTATATAGATGACCTCTTCTTTTTTAGAAGGATTTTCTGCTGCAAAAGCAGGTGTAACTGCCCCGGTAATCAATACAAAAGACATGGCAAAGGGGAGTGTTCTCTTCATAAACCTCTTCATTTCTCTTATTAAAGGCTTCAATTCACATGTATTAAATAATTTCATTTTTTCTCCTTTCAAGGGTTTATAATCCTAGGAGTTTGAGAAATATCACAGCCCTACGGTATAAAATAAAAATATTCACACGCAGGCACGCTTGCGCTACTTGTCGCTCCTAACGGTACATAAGGCTCTAAAAAACAGAGCCTAAGTACCGAGGGCTCCAAAGTACCTGCGTATGAAAAATTTTTATTTATACCTTCTTGCTGTTTCATCCGTTTCACAAACTCCTAACAAATCATATCAGGGGGGTATTCAAAACATCCTATTCACAACGTCCGGTGTTAATTGTGATATTTCACAAACTCCTATTTATAAAACTTAAGCTTTAAGGTAGTATGCTCGATGATTCCATCAAACATATAAAGCAGTCCCGGAAGTACGAAGAATACACTTGTCATGGAAAGCAATGCGCCTCTTCCCACAAATAAACCGAGCTGCGACAGTATTCCGTGAGAAGATATGTAGTAAAGCAGGAATCCAACCAAAGCAAGCACGCTGCCTGATGTCAGGATTGAAGTGGCAACCATAGAAATCGTTTCCACTATTGCCTGTTTCTTCGGCATCGTTTCCCTATTTTCCTTATAACGGTCTGTAAACAGGATTGCGTAGTCAACGGTAGCTCCAAGCTGTATAGAAGAAATAATCAGGTAAGCAATATACATAACTACAGAATCTGCAAAGTATGGTATTCCAATGTTAATCCATATAGCCGCCTCTATGGCAAACACAAGAATAACCGGCAGTGACACGGATTTCATCGTGAGTAATAACACTACAAAAACTGCACCGATGGCAATCAGATTCACCTTTAAGGTATCCTGCGTAATGGTATCCATAAGATCATATGTGGATACTCCTTCGCCGGCAAGATAATACGAACCAGGATAGTATTCTTCTGCTGTTTTTCTTATTCTTTCAACCAAATCAAATGTTTCCCTGCCCTCATAATCTGCCTCAACAGTCAATACCATACGGTTGTAATTATCTGAGACAAGCTGTGACAGTGTATCTTCATCCAGATATTCTTTGGGAATTTCTGCCCCTACTATATCCACATAGGAAATAATACTCTTAATTTCCGGAAATTCATGTAAATCATCTGAAAGCATTTGCTCTGCCTCCACATCTTTGTTTGGCAAAAGTAATACATAAGTATCGTTCTTACCAAATGCTTCCTCTATTGCTGCGGCATCCTGACCTACCTTTGTGTCTTCTCCATATATTTTGGAAGAACCGTAATAATACGAATTGGAGTTAGAGGCAAGGAAAGAAGGTATCGCGATAATTATGAATGTCAATGCTATAGGAATCATAATGTGGCTGACAACTTTACCAAACCGTCTGAATGAAGGCATTATATTTTTATGGTGTGATTTTTGAATTAAAGGATATACACTAAGTATCAGCACAGGCATAAATATAAATACCGTAATAAGGCTTATAGCCACACCTTTTGCCAGTGCAAGACCGAGGTCTGAACCAATACCAAAACGCATAAATACCAGTGCAAAAAATCCAATAACTGTTGTAAGACCGCTGGATGCAATTGATGATGTAGATTTACAAAGTGCATCAACCATGGCCTCCTTGCGGTCATCGTTTTCCAGCAGACATTCTTCATATCGGTGAATCAGAAATACTGAATAGTCAAGTGATACAGCAAGCTGTAAAATAGCACCTGCAGCATTGGTTACAAAAGATATTTCTCCAAATATAAGGTTAGAACCGCTGTTAATCATAATGGCAACACCAAGACCAAGTAATACAACAAAAGGCTCTGCCCATGAGCTTGTTGTTAAAAACAGTATTACCAAAACTGCCAATATAGCAAATACTGTAATTTTGCTAATTTCACTTACGGTGCCGGTGGTTGCCACCGCTGTAGAAACAGCATCGCCACTCATGGCATTTTCTTCGCCTATGATTTCACGTATGCGGTCAACTGTATCTTCCAGATCATCCTCGTTAACAGTAACCGTAAACAGTGCGTTATTATCTTTATAGTAAGTTTCCACTGTGTCAGTATCTGCCATTTCCAACGGTGCATATATACTTATGTTATCATCAAGCCAGATAACAGCATCTACACCTTCACAGTTTTTAAGTTTCTCTTTGTATTCAAGTGCCTGGGCTATGCTTACATTCTTTACCATAACGCGGGCATTGGGAATTCCACCATCAAATTCCTCATTCATCAAATCCAAAGACACTGTAGAATGGCTATCTTCCGGAAGATAGTCAGCCATATCATAATTGACTTCAACCAGGTTTTGAAGTATAGCGCCACAAGCTGCTAATGTAATAAAAAATATAAGTAATTTTTTGGGGTTACTAACAACCCATGAATAAAATTTTCGCATTTTCAAAACTCCTTTATGGGCGACTCGCCGTTCCTGTTATTTTGAGAACATGGCGGCCATCTATAAGCGACAGGGACAAACTGTCAGATGTAATTTGTCCGGTTGCCACATAGTTAATTGTCCTCATTAAGGTAATGAGTTTGCCATTGATTTGGCAGTTACCGTCTGAATCAATCGTACCTTCAAAGGGTTCACTATGTCTCAAAATATCCAACTGCCCGCTAACAGCATTTAAATGGCTCTTCACAGTCATATGCCCTTCTCTGACACCGATGTAGTATTACCTTATAGAAATCCAGCTCCAAATAACACGGTCAATTACTACCTGAATGGTACATATGGGACAAATGTAATATAATTGACCGGAAAGTTTATTACCCGTTTAACACTACAGGATGTAGGGCAAATTTAAACTGATTGTCCGTTGTATTACTTATTGGACATGTGTATAATAAATCATGTCGAAATTCTAAATTTGTGAGGTGATAACAATTGACAAATGAAGAAATTTCTTTAAAAACAAAAAAATCACTTGCCGCTGCCTTAAAAAAAGCGATGGAAACCAAAAAGCTTTCAAAGATTACTGTAAGTGAATTAATTCTCGAATGTAATATAAACAGAAAAACATTTTATTATCATTTTCAAGACATATACGCACTTTTGAAGTGGGTACTTGAAGAGGAGGCCATCAATGTTGTAAAACAATTTGATATGATTGTTAACACGGAGGAAGCATTCCGTTTTATCATGAATTATATTGAGGATAATAAACATATTATTAACTGCGCTTATGATTCCATGGGATATGAGGAATTAAAAAGATTCCTCTACAGCGACGTGATTGGGATAATCAGTGAAACAATTAAGACCGGCGAGGATAAATTAGGTGTTTCGATAGATGAATCATTTAAAGAATTCCTTGCAAGATTCTATTCTGAAGCAGCTGCCGGAATTATGATTGACTGGATAAAGAACAGGGTTTCACAGGATAAAGAAACTGTATTGCAGGATCTGCTTTTGATTTGCCGTGTTTCAATTCCTAATATTTTGAAAGCAAAAGCACAAGAAAGTAAGTAAAAGCAGACCAATAGGTATTGTGTATAATGAATAAAATACATTATAATCAGATAAAAACACATTTAAGAAGAGGAGAATAGATGAAACAACTTTTAAAGATAATTAACTCTCCTAAGCCAATAATCAGTATTATTATTATCATTTCGGCTTTCATTCTATGGCTGATTGTCCGTAAGGCACATAGGCAGTATATGGCTACAGGGGCAGCAAAAGGCGAGAAAACAACTCTTGTGCGGGTGTTTTTTGGCGTGTTGCGGTTACTGATTATTATAGGAACTCTGCTAATAGTTTTGCAGATTAACGGAGTAAATGTCACATCAGCAATAGCCGGACTCGGATTGATGAGCGCTATTATTGGTCTTGCACTGCAGGATGTGCTGAAGGATACAATCATGGGTATTCATATTATAAGCGATCATTTCTTTTCTGTGGGTGACGTGGTAAAATATGACAATATTGAAGGGGTTGTAATTGGTTTTACGATGAAAACAACCACTATTAGAAACATTTATGACCAGACAATCACAACCATATGTAACCGGAATATTTCACAGATTACCAGAATTCCGGAGCACGCACAGGTGGATATTGACCTGCCTTTATCATATGATGAGAATACGCAGAGAGTCCATCGGGTACTTCAGGATATCTGTGCCCGTATTGATTGCCTGGAGGGAATTGACAGTTGCATTTATAAGGGAACACAGCAATTTGCTGAGTCGGCAATTATTTATAAAATCAGGTTTTTTTGTCTCCCTGAGGATAAGCCTGACCGCACACGAGATGTTATGAAAGTAATCCAGAATGGTTTGGATGCTGCAGACATACATATTCCATATAATCAGCTTGATATCCACCACATAACCGACGTTTCGCAAACGCCTAACATAAGTCAAAACTGAAAGGAGAATAATATAATGGAAACTAAAGAACGCCTGCTGTCCGGTGATTACCAGCCTGACACATATTTGCTTTATGAAACAAGACCTAATGTTTGCTGCAATGTAAGAATTGTAGTCAAGATGAAAGAAAATGTTTACGGTAATATTTTGAACTGCGCAGTCAACAAGGCGATTAAGCGCTATCCATACTTTTCGGTGAAGGTTGAAAAAGACGGTGATAAAAGATACGTACTTAAACCGAACGAGCTTCCAATTTCTGTCATTAGAACACTTAATCCTCCACCACCTCTCGGTTCAGAGGAGGTAAACTATCATCTTATTTCTGTTGATTACATTGGCAAGATGATTTTCTTTAACTTTAACCACAGTATCTCAGGGGCCTGCGGATTTATTCCTTTTATCAAAACAGTTCTGTACCTTTATATCTCGGAAAAGTACGGATTTGTTCCTGATCCTACAGGATTTAATCTTCCTGATTCTCCAATGCTTGAAGATGAAACTGATTTCCCAATAGCTGAGGAACTGCCGGATGAGCCAACATTTGGAATGTATACTGGTGGTATGGGGTATTTTCCTGTACAGGATTATATGACCTATTACAGCAACCCTAACCATGTAAGCGACGGATATTACTGCATAAAAATACCACAAAATGAGCTTATGAGGTATGTGAAATCAAACGATGGAAGTCCTGCAGCTGTTTTTTCGGTGTTTATGTTTAAAGCATTTTCTTCTGTATTTCCTCACGATACACAGGATGTACTCTGCGGTATGGCGAATAATTACAGGGCTCAGGTGGGCTGCCCTAACAGCTACCATGATTTAACAAGAGCTCTTCATATTAAGTACACCCGTCAAATGGCTGATATGCCAATAGATAAATTATGTACCGTAACACGTGGAATGGTCATGCTGCAGTCGCAGCCGGAAAATGCAGTTGCAGCATTTAAGGAGCTCAACGGGTTCTACGAAAAGCTTGACTCAATGAACACTATTGATGAAAAGCGTGCATACTGCATGAAGGCGGGGCGGTTTGTAGGCGGAATAAGAGATACCTATAACGTAAGCTACGTGGGACAGACTGATTTCGGAAGCATAAGCGACTACATAAAGTCAATTTACACGATTTCTACAGGACATCTCCTTACAGAGATTAATTCCTTTAAGGATTACTTTTATGTCTGCTTCTGTCAGTCGGTTAACAACGGAAGATATATCGAATCTCTCATGAATGTTCTGGAAAATGAGGGTATAAAATATGACATAAGCGGTATGTTTACAAAGAACTTACCTGATTTAAAGCTGCCTGAATAAAGGCAGCTTTTTATTATAAATAATAACATTTTACATATAATATCCACTATGTTATATTCATTCCCGTACAACCGGGAAATATTTGTTTCTGCGTAAGCAGATAACGGAAAGGCGCAGGTTTTTGTAATGAAAAAGGACTACAGCAAATTATGGATATTATTTAAATCAATGTTCATGCTAAGTGCATGTACCTTCGGGGGCGGTTTTGTTATTGTATCACTCATGAAAAAGAAGTATGTGGAGGAGCTTAAATGGATTGAAGAGGATGAAATGCTGGATGTGACAGCAATTACCCAGTCGGCGCCGGGCCCATTACCTGTAAATGCATCTGTAATTATCGGTTATCGAATGGCAGGAGTGGTTGGTTCCCTGACTGCTATTCTTGGAACAATTCTTCCGCCAATGATAATCATTTCAATTATTTCTCTATTCTATGAACAGTTCAGAACAAATCCTTATATTGCAGTGGCTTTGCAGGTTATGAGAGCCGGTGTGGCAGCAGTTATTTTTGACGTTGTAATTAATCTTGCAAAAAATGTGGTGAAGACAAAAAGAGTACTGTATATTGCCATGATGATAATTGCATTTATCGCGACATATCTGCTGGGTGTCAGTGCTATGATTATTATATTTACATGTCTGGGTATCGGACTGATTGATTTGGCGGTTACGTTTTATAAGAAGAAAAAGGGGGTAGCTTAAAATGCTGTTATTGAAATTATTCTTTGCATTTATTCAGGTCGGCTTGTTTAGTGTGGGCGGAGGATACGCAGCTATTCCTCTTATTCAGGAGCAGATTGTAAATATCTATGGTTTAATGACAATGGAGGAGTTTACCGATCTGATTACGGTGGCGGAAATGACCCCTGGACCAATTTCCATCAATTCGGCAACCTTTGTGGGAATGCGGCTGGCTGGAATCCCTGGCGTGCTTATCTGCTCACTTGGGTGTATTATTCCATCTTTTTGTATTTGTCTTACACTGGCACACTTTTATTACAAATACCGCAGTGTAAACGGTGTACAGGTGGTTTTGGGCTCATTAAGACCGGCAGTTGTCGCCCTGATTGGCTCTGCAGGTGCATCTATTCTTGTGCTGGGCCTGTTTCAGACAGATTTAGAGAATGTAGTCCTTGAAAATATCAGGTTTGTTGAACTGGGAATTTTCGCGGCAGCGTTATTTATATTAAGAAAGTTTAAGGTCAGCGCCATTTCCATTATCCTGGGAAGCGGTGTGGTCGGAACATTGATTTATGCTCTTCTGGGAGCTGTTTAATTAAATACTTTTAAGAGTGCCGGATATCTGATATAATCTATACAGTTGAGAGGTAATTATTCTTGCAGGATTAAGTCAGGGAAATATGATATACGAAAAGACGGAGACGTGGTGGGAGGCAGGAGAAAATGATTACATCTATTATGGACATTTGTGCAGATAATGGAATGAATCTTAAGGATACAGTGTATGCCAACAGTTATAAGAAAATGCTGGAATTTAAGATTGTTTCGGGAGACTTTTACGAATTTGCCCAGAATAAAGATGGTAAAAATGTATTGTTATACAAAAATTGTCTGGAGATTACGGATTTTCCATTGCTAAAAGAACAGCTTCCACAGCTTGCGGGGGTAAATTACTCTATCAGAGATGAGTTGCCATATTTTACCTCAGGCCTGGAAGAATTGGCTGAAAAGATAAGTCTGGGAGAGAAGGTGGCAGTAGAGGGAGGTCCGTGTCTGTTTGGAACGGATGAGGTTCTGGTAGAGATAATAAGAAAAAACGGTAAAAAGGATTATTTTGATTACAATACCGGAAAATCTTACTTTGAACATGAGCAGGAGGAAGATAATACAGATTTTGGAGAATTTGTAAAAGCACATGCAGGTAAGATACAGGCACTTCATTTTAGAAACAGAAAAGCAGGGCTTACTCCACAGGAGTGGGCATTTATAAAATATCCCTTTGAGATTGCAAATGCTTTTTCTGCTCCTCTTGTTATACCAATACCGGATATGTCATATGTGAAATATCTCAAAGCGGTGTTAAATGATGTGGATGATAAGGTAAGAAATGATGCCATTGAAGAGTTCCGCCAGGTTGAGTATGAAATCAGCGATTTATATATTAATGTGATAGATAGGATGAGAAATCTTCATAAGAATGTTCACTGTGAGGTGGTTCATGAAAGAGACAAAGAACTTTGCCGTAAATTCTATGAAGCACGTTCAGTTTTTATGGAACGCAATAAAATAGCACGTAATCTGACAGGAATACCGGAAAAGATGGAGTCGGTCAGGGATTACGTGTCCATGCCTGCTCTGCCTTACTACCTGTACGGAATTAACAATGTGATAGAAGTAGACAGCATGGATGAGGCGGATTCATTTAGAAAATGCAGAAAAGCCCATAAGGGAAAGTTAAATCTTTCCTGCATTTTATTCCCTGAGCTGTTGTCTACTGATAAGGTAAACACTATATTCAATGCGCCTTGGGACAGAAAGGAATATGGAAAATATGTGGTTGAGTAAGAAAATAAAAGCATATCTTTTTTCAAAAGGGTACAAGTGGACAGATTTTTTTATCACATTAGTGCTTATAGCCCTTGGGATTTTTTGTTATGAATTCAGAATGCCATTAGGGGAGATATTTAGTGTAGAAACAGAGATATCTCTGGGATATAGTGCCAAGAAGGGATCGGATGGTCTTTTTTATGTGCTTGATGACGGTCATGAGAGATTACTTTGTTTCGATGAGAGTGGAAAAGAACAATATTCTATAGAAAATCCGTCTGACGATATAAGTGGATGGCTTTATATGGATGATTTTGCTGTAACATCGGACGGTGTCTACATATCTGCCACAGAATGGAATGAAATGGCAATTGCAAGGGAAGCGGTTCTTTTATATGACAAGAACGGTAATTACGTAGATACAATTGTCAGCCGCGATTATTCAGAAGAATGGACTAATAAGCACAGATTTTATGGAATAAGTGAAAAAAATGGAAAGCCACAGTATGTGGAATGCCTTTCTGACAGTATTAAGATTGGAGATTTTCAAATACCATATGATAACGCATTCAATGCGGTAAGCGATGCAGTGTTTGTAAACGATACAGTATATATTCTTGATAAAAATGGTACAATTACTGCATTTGGTTCTAATGATAAGATTGGAACAGTTGTCTACAGCTTATCAGTAGAAAATGATAAAAATATAGTTCCATACAGGCTTGCTGCCGATGTGAATGGAAACCTGTACTTTACTGATATCAGAAATCAGCAGGTTCGAATGGTTAATACCCAGGAAAAGAACAGCAGAGTTGCATACCCGGACACATCCTCACTGACAGTTGGGATTACAGACAGAGGAGAACTCCTTCTTCTGGATGATGAAGGCCTTCATATTGTGGGTAGTGATGAATCCAATGTATATCTGGTGCTTAATAAGAATGCAAAGAATATAATGATTCAGGTATTGTGGCTCATTGCATGGATTGTAGCTACCATTCTGGTACTATGCCTTATTATACGTTTGTTTTTCAATCTTCATCGTAAAAAATTCAGTGTAATACAGGTTATATCATTTTGGGTATTTGATACTGTGGCAGTAGTTTCGGTGCTTCTGTGCAGCATGCTTATGAACTCATTTACCACAAGTTATCGTGAGAAGATTGAAGAGCAGGTAAAGAGTGCGGCGTATATGGTTGCAAATCAGGTGTCGGGAAGTGACATTGACAATATTGAAGAAACCGGAGGCTTTGGTGGAGAATCATATAATCGACTTTGTGAGATTATGGAAAATTCATTCTCAATGGAGATTGATTTCTATAAACAGGTGTACTGTAATATATTAAAGCTTTCCGAAGATGGGGATGAAGGGTATGCAGTTGCTTATCTGGATCAGTCTGTAGGCTCGTATTTTCCACTGGATGAGGTGGAGCAGGATGAGCTTAAAAGGGTATATGAGACAGGAGAGGCGGTATGGAATCAGGAGGTTGCCGATATTTCCGGAACATACCTTTCAGTAAAAGTACCGGTGTATAACGAGACGGGAAAAATCTGCGGAGCTGTAGCGGTAGGAGTTGAAACATATGTGATTACTGATACACTGCATGCAATGATTACCAAAATACTGATGTCAATTGTTGTTCTGTTGCTGTTGGTGTGGCTGATATCAGTGGAGGCTCTGTCATTTGCAAATAATATTGATGTTTATAAAAAGAATATTGCAACCGGTGAGAAGAATGTTCTTCCTGGTCATCTGGTGAGGCTGCTTGTTTTTCTTGTGTTTTCGGCGTACAACATGACAGCCAGTTTCCTTCCTGTTTATCTGATGAGAAGAACAGATATTTTTCCGGAACAGATGAGATCACTGGCAGGAGCACTGCCAATTACAGTGAATATATTCATTATTGGAGTGATGTCGCTGTTTTGCGCAAAACTGGTTCAGAGATTCGGAATTCGAAGGATTATGGCACTTTCAGCACTTTGCTCACTCTTGGGTAATCTTATCATTTTCCTTATGCCAAATTTTTATTCTATCTGCATAGGATTAGTGCTGGATGGAATTGGTGTAGGCTTGATTACAAATGCTGTTTACGTAATGCTTACATATGTTAAGGATGAGGTAAACCGTACCTGGGGTCTTACAATTTACAATGGTGCATGTCTGTCCGGAATCAATTTCGGTATGATGCTTGGTTCAATGTTAGCTGTTACAGTGGGACAGAATATGGTTTTTGGTATTGTTGCAGTGACATGGCTTATTATGATAATTCTTACCGGATATATGGTGAAGCAGATGGATGGAATGCTGGGTCATTCAGAACAGGACATAGAAGAGGAATATAACATCAACCGTAGTATATCCGGTGTACGATTTGTGTTAAGTAAGCCGGTGCTGAGTTTTATTGCACTGATACAGAATCCATATATCATATTTGGCAGCTTTGTCTTTTACTATGTGCCGATTTACTGTGATGAGCGGGGGTACAGTGAAACAATATGCTCCGTTCTTATAATGCTCTATTCACAAATTGCCGTAATTGGTACCAATAAGCTTACAGAAAGGGTTACAAAGATATTTGGAAGCTATGCAATGTATCTGGCATTAGGAATGAATGTTGCCGCATTAGCAGTATTTGCAGTATATCCAAATATGGCAGGCATGATAATAGCCCTTCTGCTTCTTGGTATCGGAGCATCATTTGGAAAGCCTGTTCAGCAGAATTATTATCTGAACTTAGAAAAGGTAAAGAAATATGGAGAGGACAAATCAATTGGAATCTACAATTTTACTGAAAATATAGGTGAATCCCTGGGTCCTGTAGTATTTGGAAGACTTATGGCAGCTCCAAGATTTGGCGTTTCGGCGGGAGCGTTTTGTGGTGCTGTCTCCGGAATAGGATTTTTACATTTTCTCATATGCAGAAAGGAGCTAAAAGATGGAAACAAAGAAAAAGGAATATAAGCGGCCTCTTAGCAGGAAGATACTGACCGGATGTGCTGTCTTCAGCGTGTTTTTGTGTTTCATTCTTGGAACAGTTGGAGCAGTGATGTACTGCAGAGGAGTTGTTGAACAGTACCAGACCTACATGAATGGCATACTTGAGTACACTGTGGAGCAGATTGACGGTGATGATCTGGAGAAATGTATCAGAACCGGAGAAAAATCCATAGCTTTTGAAAATATGCAAAAGGTCCTTGACCAGATTAAAGAGACACACGAAATTGAATTTATCTACATCGTAAAGCCTTTAAATACTGAGGATCGGGATAATATGATGAATGTATGTGCCGGAGCAACGGCTTATGAGAAAGAATATGAGAAGGATACTCTTGTAAGCCTTGGAGAATCAACTCAGGATGCGTATTCATCTGATGTCGCTGCCAATTATCTCGAAATAATGAACTGCGACAGCGATGAAATCACATATTTCAGTAATAAGACAGAGTTTGGGTATGATTATACAGGACTTGTTCCGGTGTTAAACTCTGCAGATGAGCCGGTGGCTGTGCTTGCGGTTGATATTTCAATGAATGAGATTGGCGGAGTGCTTATACGTTACATAATATTTATATTAATCTGCATGATTGTGCTGTTAGGTGTATTTTTGGCAGGCCTTTACAAGTGGTTCGGAAAGAGCATTGTTCAACCAATATCAAAGATTCAGATGTCAGCACAGAAGTTTGTGGAAAGCAGCCATGGGCAGGAAGATCCTGAGAAGATATTCTTTGAGAATCCGGAAATCCGATCAGAAGACGAGATGCAGGCATTGTCCGAGTCTCTTATTACCATGGCGTCTGATTTAAAAACCTACATGAAAAATCTCATGTTGGAAACGAAGGAAAAAGAGCGTATTGGAACGGAGCTTTCTCTTGCAACACAGATACAGGCAGACATGCTGCCAAGTATTTTTCCGGCATTTCCTGACAGGAAGGAATTTGACATATTTGCAACCATGACTCCTGCAAAGGAGGTTGGTGGAGACTTTTATGATTTCTTCCTTGTGGATGAAGACCATCTGGCAATGGTTATGGCTGACGTGTCAGGAAAAGGAGTGCCTGCTGCATTATTTATGGTCATTGCAAAGACTTTGATTAAAAACAGGGCGCAGATGGGAGGAACTCCGGCAGAAATTCTTACCGATGTTAATAATCAGTTATGTGAGGGCGGAGAACCTGAGCTGTTTGTAACGGTATGGCTGGGAATTCTGGAAATATCGACCGGAAAGGGAATGGCTGCCAATGCAGGCCATGAGCATCCGGTAATTAAGCGAAAAGACGGAGACTATGAACTTGTTGTCTACAGACATTCACCTGCAGTGGCAACCATGGGAGGAATTCGTTTTAAGGAACATGAATTCGAGCTTAATGTCGGGGATACGCTTTATGTTTATACAGATGGTGTGCCGGAAGCAACCAATGAGCACAATGAGCTTTTTGGTACTGACAGAATGCTGGAAGCCCTTAATAATAATAAAGAGTTACCACCAGATAAGCTTCTTTTGGAGGTAAAGAAATCAATTGATGCATTTGTCGGCGATGCGCCACAGTTTGATGATATTACCATGATGGGACTTACGTTACGGGTATAAATAAAATGTTTATCTTCGGAAGGAGAGACGGAATATGGATGTAATTAAAACGACAAAACTCACGAAATATTACAATAAGGCAAGAGGTATCACTGGGCTTGACCTGGCAGTAGAAGAGGGCGAGTTCTTTGGTTTCATCGGACCGAACGGCGCTGGAAAATCTACGACAATCCGAACATTGCTTGGGTTGATTTCCCCTACCTCCGGTAGCGCAATGATATTCGGAAAAGATGTTGCAAAAGAAAAAGAATCCATTTTACAGGACATCGGCTACCTTCCCTCGGAGGCATTATTTTACCAAGGAATGAAGGTGAAAGATGTGTTGAAACTGTCTGCCGATTTGCGAAAAAAAGACTGCACTGTTGAATCGAAATTGCTTTGTGAGCGCTTACAGCTTGATATATCCCGAAAGATTGATGAGCTTTCCTTCGGTAACAGAAAGAAGGTCGCCATCGTCTGTGCTTTACAGCATCGACCTGAATTACTGGTGCTGGATGAACCAACAGGCGGACTCGATCCGCTGATGCAAAAAGAGTTCTTTGATATTCTGCGTGAGAGAAACATGGAAGGCACAACGATTTTCTTATCCAGCCATGTTCTCTCTGAAATTCAGCGCAACTGCAACCGTGCGGCGATTATACGTGACGGCAGAATCATTGCATGCGACAGTGTGGACGCTCTTTACAAAACCAATGCAAAGCGTATAACTGTTCATGGTCTTATAGACCTTGAACATCTAAGCGGTATTCGTGACAGAAAAGAAACAAAAGACTCGGTCAGCTTTCTTTACAGCGGGGATATGGATAGCTTACTGCGCGTACTGTCTTCAGGTAAGGTTGATGACCTTACGGTTACTGAGCCGGATCTTGAAGAAGTATTTCTGCACTATTATGAAAAGGAGGGGATGACGGTATGACGCTTGTAAAACACGAACTAAGGCAAGGAAAAGTTTCCTTTTTGATATGGATGGCTTCTATCAGCTTTTTGCTTGTGATATGTATTTTCCTGTTTCCTGAAATGAAAGGACAAATGGAGGGCGTCAATGATATGTTTGCCTCTATGGGTTCTTTTACCGAGGCATTCGGTATGGACCGTTTGAACTTCGGGACGCTTATAGGGTTCTATGCTGTTGAGTGCGGCAATATTTTGGGACTGGGCGGCGCATTTTATGCTTCTCTTTGTGCAGTCGGTATTCTCAGTAAAGAAGAAAAGGACAAAACAGCGGAATTTCTGTTGACTCACCCCGTCAGCCGCAAAAGGATTATTACCGAAAAGCTGATTGCGGTGCTTATGCAGATTACAGCTATGAATATAATTATTTACGCACTTGCTATCTGTTCTATAGCTGCCATCGGCGAGACAATTCCTTGGAAAGAAATCAGTCTTATGCATATTGCCTATTATCTGCTCCAGTTAGAGCTTGCGGGAATTTGCTTCGGTATCTCGGCTTTCTTTCGCAAAGGCAGCACAGGTATAGGACTCGGCATTGCCGCTATGATGTACTTTCTAAACCTGATTGCAAACATAGCCGATGTTGCCGAGTTTCTTAAGTATATAACACCGTTTGGATATTGCGAGGGAGCCGATATTGTATCGAACGGAAGTTTAGACTGTACTTTAGTTGCTATCGGTGCAGTCATAGGAATTAGCGGAATAATTATTGCATATCTGAAATATATGAAGAAAGATATACATTAAAATGCAACGCAAAAACGGCGGCAGGGAAAATCCTTGCCGCCATAATATTCAATAAAGAATTGACACTGCCGGAGGAAGTAGTGCCGTCTTATATTACATATATTACCATAACAGAAAAGGGAGAAGAGCTGTCTGATAAATATGACAGACAATATTTTGCTGAATTGGCTAAATTTTAGATGACATCTCCAATCAGGAGGCGGATTGTATGATTAGTACAATAAATAAATTATATAATGTTATGTGTGAAAGGAAGAATTATTTTGAATAATACGAATTCAGATTTTACCCAGGGAAGCATAAGTAAAAAATTAGCAGCGTTTATGATGCCTATTCTCGGGGCTCTAATCTTACAGGCTGCTTACGGTGCAGTGGATCTGCTGGTGGTTGGAAGATTCGGAACAACCTCCGGTCTTTCGGCAGTTTCCACGGGAAGTCAGGTATTAAATCTTGTAACATTTGTTATTACACAGCTTGCAATGGGTATTACCGTTCTGATAGCAAGATATATCGGTGAAAAGCATGAGCAGTATATTGGACCGCTTATAGGTGGCTCGGTATTGGTATTTGCCATTATTTCGGCAGTTTTATTTGTAGTTATGATATGCTTTTCACATCAGATAGCGTGTATTATGCAGGCTCCTGACGAAGCCTTGGATTTTACGTCGACTTATGTTCGCATCTGCGGAGCAGGTATATTTTTTATTGTTGCATATAATGTTCTGGCTGCGATATTCAGGGGACTTGGAGACAGTAAATCTCCGTTGATTTTTGTGGCTGTAGCCTGTGTTGTAAATATCATTGGCGATCTGGTATTGGTTGCCGGTCTTAATTTAGATGCCACAGGAGCTGCCATAGCAACTGTATTTGCACAGTCAGTCAGCGTCATTTTTGCTATTGTAATGCTCTTAAAAAAGAAGCTTCCATTTAAGATTGCGAGAAAAGATTTTAGATTTAACAGCCAGTGTAAGCGTGCATTTAAGGTTGGTATTCCCCTTGCGCTTCAGGAATGTCTCACACAGGCATCATTTCTTGCCCTGTGCGCTTTTGTAAACAGACTGGGGTTAGAGGCATCCTCCGGATATGGTGTAGCATGTAAGATAGTTAATTTTGCAATGCTGATACCTGGTTCGTTAATGCAGTCAATGGCATCCTTTGTTTCCCAGAATGTGGGTGCCGGAGATGAAAAACGTGCAAAAAAGGCGATGTTTACCGGCATGGGAATAGGTATTGTAATTGGTGTATTTGTGTTCGTTCTTGTGCTGGTTAAGGGAGATCTTTTGACAGGAATATTTACTTCGGATTCTGCCGTAGTCCAAAATGGTTATGATTACCTGAAGGGCTTTGCGCCGGAAACATTTTTAACAGCTGTATTATTCAGTATGATAGGATATTTTAACGGACATGACAAAACTGTCTGGGTTATGACACAGGGACTCATTCAGACGCTTTTGGTAAGACTTCCGTTGTCATACTATATGAGTATTCAGCCGGATGCAAGCCTTACAAAGATTGGTTTGGCAGCACCGGTTGCCACTGTGGCGGGAATTCTGTTAAATGTCGGATTTTATTTCTGGACAAATAAAAAGAAAAATGTGGCATAAGGAGAAGAAATGTTTGATAAATTTAGGCCTGTGAAATTAGCAGGTATTGCCATTATTATCCTGGCTGTTGTATTTTATATCATAACAGGTGTACGTATCCGTTCTGTCAGGCAGGTGCAGGAAGAAAAGGAAAGCATGCTTTCAATGTACAGTGAGGAGCAGACAGATACACAGTCTGCCTCCATTGGGGAACCTTCAGAGCAGGAGAAATCAGATTCGTTGAATGAAACTTTAGAATCTGTAACCGGAGAAGAACAGCATGAGAGCGTAAACCATAACGAAACTGGAAGTCCTAAGGAAACGTCACCCGTGAAAGAAGATATAACAGCTTCGGCGTCGGAGTCAGATACATCTGAAAAGAATACATCACAGCCTGAAACACAGTATTCAGATAAAGTTAAGTGCACAATTGAAATCAGGTGTGATAATGCAGTTGATAAAAAGAGCAGCATCAGTAATCCCGGTATATTAAACCTCATACCGGATGACGGCTGTATATTGAAAGTAACAGAATACCAGGCAGAAGCCGGATTTACAGTGTATGATGTGTTAAATCAGGTTGCACTTATGAATGATATAGATATTGTCTCCAGTTCAGACAGAACCTATGTAAGCAGCATTGGCGGACTGGCTCAGAAGATGGTTGGAACAGGAAGTGGCTGGACCTACAGGGTTAATGATGAGCTGGTAATGCGTCCTGCATGTTACTGTAAAGTGGAGAATGGTGATGTTATAAAATGGATATATGTGACAGGGCCATCAGATTAACAATATTAAGAATATTATGGAAAGGAGCAGCGATGAAGAATGTGATGAATAATTATTCAGATACAGCCATGTCGAGGCTGCATCCTTTGGTGATTTTTATATATGTTGCTGCCATGCTGGTTATTTCCTGTGTTACCCTTAATCCGGGCATGCTGATAATATCCCTTTTTATGGGAATTGCGGTAAATGTGTTATATAAAGGATGGAAAAGTCTGATTAAATCCGCGAAACTTGCCCTTCCCATAGGAATATTCATGGTTATAATACAACCGTTATTCAATCATACAGGCAGTACCCCGGTCTTTTACATAAATGATAATCCTGTTTATCTTGAGAATTACATATATGGAATAGCAGTGTGGATACTTGTTTGTGCGTGCATCCAGTGGTTTAATGTGGCACAGGTAATGATTGATTCTGAAAAGCTGCTTTATCTTGTGGGAAAATGCACTCCCGGAATAGCAATGACACTGGCCATGATATTTCGTTTTATTCCACTCCTGAAAAGAAGATACAGGCAGATTCATGAGGGACAGGCTGGTATGGGGCGTGGATATGCAGATGGAACAAAAGCTTCATTATTCGGGGACATAATAGAACGGCTTAAGTATGGATTAAAGGAGTTATCCATACTTGTCACATGGTCACTTGAAAGCTCCATGGAAATGTCACTGTCAATGGAAAACAGGGAATTTGGCACAGGGAAGAGGACGTTGTTTGTAAGATTTAAATTGAATAAATCAGACATAATACTGGGAGCAGGGATAGGAATTTTATTTCTGACGGTAATAGTATTAATAATCAGAAAATGCTTCGTTTTTTATTATCTGCCCGCCATATATTCCGGTGGACTGACAATTGCAAATGTAGTGGGATTGGCAGCATTTACCGTCCTTGGGGCATTTCCTTTCTTTGTAGAAATATGTTAGATGTTTGCGAAACGTAGCTTTATCACCATACAGTTGTGCAATTTTACTATATTGCAAGCCGGACTATTTGCAAACGCCGGTGCTTAGCGGCTTATGTTTAGCCGCTTACGCACCGCTGCGTTGAAACTAAGCGCGAGCGTGTCCGGCGGCAATATACTAAAATTGCAAACACAAATGTTAATTACAGAGTTTCGCAAACACCTATACAAATACGAAAAAGACAGTGAAATGCTTTTAAAAATCACAGATGGAGAATCAGAATGAGTATAATATCTTTTAACAATGTAAGCTTCGCATATGCTTCATCAGATAAAATGGCTTTGGAAGATGTGAGCTTTGCGATAAATAAAGGAGAATTTAATATAATTATCGGTGCTTCCGGCAGCGGCAAAACAACACTTCTGAGACTCATGAAGGAACGCACGGCACCGGCAGGCAGAAGAACAGGGCTTGTTAATAATCCGTCCGGTCATGTGGGGTACGTTTCCCAGGAGCCGGACAACCAGATTGTGATGGATACAGTGTGGCATGAGCTGGCATTTGGCTTGGAAAACATGGGTGTGGACAGCGATTCAATAAGAAAAAGAGTGTCAGAGATGGCAGAGTACATGGATATTAACGACTGGTATGAAAAGAACGTGGATGAACTGTCAGGCGGCCAGAAGCAGCTGCTTAATCTTGCATCTGTTATGGTAATGCAGCCGGAGGTACTGCTTCTTGACGAGCCCACTGCCCAGTTAGATCCCCCTGCTGCAAAGAAATTTATTCAGACAGTTATAGATCTTAACAGAGATCTGGGTGTCACAGTTGTTATGGTTGAGCATCATCTGGAAAATGTTTTTCATCTGGCGGACAACATAATGGTTATGGAGGATGGAAAGCTTATATTTATGGGTAATCCAAGGGCGGCAGCAGAGTATATTATTGACGGAAACAATCCTTTAAAGCAGGCGCTCCCATGTGCTGCGCGGATAGCAGGAAGACTGGGACATGTTAGTGCAGATGACACAAGGAGTGGTAGTGATGCCATTCTTAAGGACTTTGTTCTGCCGCTTTCTGTGCGTGAGGGAAGAAATTATATAAACAGCATTATGGCTGATAAAAAAAAGAATAAACAGCCTGATGGAATTTCAGATATAAATCCTGATAAAAGGTTCTATGCAGATAATTCCGTGATGCCGAATTCGGAAGATTTTGACGCGGCAGTGCCGGGTAAAGAAGAATTTGCAATAGAAGCAGATAAACTTGAATTTACATATGCCAAAGGTCTGCCAGATGTGTTGAACAGACTTGATTTAAAGATAAAAAAGGGAAGTGTCACGGCTCTTCTTGGAGGCAATGGCGCAGGAAAGTCTACATTGCTAAAGCTGTGTTCAGGAGTTTACAAGCCAGCCAAAGGCAAGCTGAAAATAAACGGAAAAGTAAGGCTTCTGCCGCAGGATGTAATGTCAGTATTTACAGAGATAAGTGTTGAAGAAGAGCTGGCGGAGGTCCTTTTGGATAAGCGGCAGTCGGGATTTAATTTATCCACACAGGAAAAAATAGCTAAAGTGGATGATATGCTTAACAAAATGGGTTTGTCGGAGCATAGAAAAATGCATCCATATGATTTAAGCGGAGGTCAGAAGCAGAAGCTGGCAATAGGGAAAATGCTTTTAATGGAGCCGGAAATTCTTCTTCTGGATGAGCCGACGAAGGGACTTGACCCATTTTTTAAAAAGGAACTGGGAAATTGGCTTACAGGAGAGCAGTTTGCAGGTATGACTGTGGTTATAGTGACCCATGATGTGGATTTCGCAGCTGAATTTGCAGAGTATTGTGGATTACTATTTAACGGAGATGTTGTAAGCATGATGTCTGCCAATTTGTTTTTTTCAGGTAATATGTTCTTTACTACAAATGTCAACAGAATCATGAGGGAATATTTTCCGACATGCGTGTCAATAAAGGATGTGGAAGAGATTAATTAACAGATATATTTTCACAACGTCCGGTGTTACAGAAATTTGCAATTACCTGATGAAAGATATTATGAGGGGAGGATGGATATGAGTTACATGCCAATAAGCATTGTTTTGCTACTGGCTGCGATGCTGCCATTTATAATTCATTATGAGCATAGAAAACCTAAAGCCAGGGATATTGTTCTGGTGGCAGTTCTTTCAGCCATAACTGCAATTGCCAATATGATATGTGCTTATACACTGCCATTTCATGCGGGAACAGCCCTTGTGATACTATGCGGAGCTGCGCTTGGGCCGGAAAATGGTTTTCTTATTGGTGCGTTGTCAAGATTTGCATGTAATTTTTTCCTGGGACAGGGTATGTGGACACCATGGGAAATGTTTGCATGGGGATTGCTTGGAGTACTTTCAGGACTGTGTTTTAATAAATCTGTAATAGTGGGATATTTTGAAGATAAGGAAGCAGTTGCAAGAAAGAATATCAGGGCAGGGGCGAGAGATATTATCGTTCCTGTAGCATGTCTGATTTTTTCAGAAATTCTTGCATATGTGGAGTATATTATTACGGCATCAGAGGGAGAGACATTCTTTGGCTGGAGAATATATGCATTTGGCACTATTGGAATAATAATGTCAGTGGTAATTATGCGCAGGCGGATTCCCGCCAATGTCATTACACTCAGTGTATTTTCATTTATTACAGTTTTTGTGGTATATGGGGGTGTAATGAATCTGGCCGCGCTGGTGATGAATTCTGCTTACTATGGTGATGTGGAATCTGCAGGTCTTTCCATTGAAGCGCTGAAGCTTCTTTACATCACGGGGGCACCGTATGATGCCATGCACGCACTTGGTGCAAGTGCATGCATGATTATTTTTGGTGAGCCGATGCTTCAGAAGCTGGAGCGCGTTAAGGTAAAATACAGGTTTTAAATATATGGTATATCAAAAGAATGAACAAAAGCCACGCGGAGAGAAAAGCGCGCGTGGCGTAAATGACGAAAAAGGTAAAAAAGCCACGCGGTAATCTCTCCAGGCTCTGACTGCGTAAAGTTTGCAGGCAAAATGTTACTAATTTTTTCTTTTGGACATAATAAACAATGCTACAGGCACCGTTAATGCTGATAATGCAAGTGCAGAGTATAATAACATAAAGATGTAGGCTGAATCACCTGTTTCAGGCGAATCTGAACCGATGTTATTCTCTCCTGCAAAGCCATTCTGCCCGGTAGAGCCATTCTCTCCTGCAGAGCCATTACCTGTATCGGAGTCGTTGTTATCCTCGGAACTGTTTGAACCACCATCTCCGTTTCCGCCATTATCTGTGGCTGAAAGGATATCACTTACGTCATAGGGATTTCCCTTCGATTCCAGACAATGCTTGTATGTTACAAGGCCTATAAGGGCATCTGCGGAAGCATAGAGATTGTCGTAACCGTAATATGTGTATGCGCCTGGTGTGGTCTGTGATTTAAACATGTTAATTAAAGCATTGTATGTTGCGTTAGCATCCTCTATGTTGCCATATTGCGCATACAGAGCAAGTGAAAGCGCTGTCGAATCTGGGCTTGGTTCGTCAACAGTTGCCCCGGTATACCAGTCTTGATATATATTGTGGGCAGCACCTGACTCACTGTCAAAAAATGTTTCTTTTACATAAGAAACAGAAAGATCTATTATAGCTTTTACAGAAGCTTCTTCTGAATACATGGCGGCAAATCCAGGAAGTGAAGCACCATTATTGTCAGCGCTTGTTCCGTAGTAATTTATTCCCTGATTGCCGGAGCACAGAGTCTCAAGAGCAGATATAATATTATCTGAAATTGTCTCATAGTCGCTCAGCTTATCTTTAAATGCGCTCACTGTAGCTGCGATTACACCGATGTGATATGGATTCATTCCTGTATTTGAATAGGTTTCGGGATCAGATCCATATGAAAAATCGTTGGCAGTGGCGGTAGCCAATACAGAGTTTAATTTATCCACAAGATTTATTCCCTTATAATCTGTGGCATCCATGCCGGATAAAGTAACGATATCAGTTAACAAAGCGTAACAGACATAGATATCATTGGGATATCCATACTCAGCAACAGCAACGTTAATTGTTCCGTCGTCGCCCAGCACGTTTTCAATTGCAGAATAATACGCTGTCTCATAGGTACTGCAATCATAACCTGAACGCATGGCAAGAAAAAGATTCTTTGATGCATTGTAAAATGCAGATGTGTCTGACAAACTGCTAAATGATGTGTTTTCCAGAACATATGCTGCGGTTGCCCGGGCTTCTGCAGAGACAGCAGAAACATCAGGCTGTGATTTGTTTATCGTGTAGGAGTCATCAGCCCACACGACGCCAAGATTCATGCTTATGAGGCATAACGCCAGAACACAAGCAGAAATCCTTCTAAATAATTTCTTCATGTTTCCTCCTTGATTACCTCTCACCAGGTAACTTCTTAATTATATATTTGAAGGCAAATATCCTGACTTGTCCTTCAGACCATCCAATGCTCCCCTTCCCGCAATTATTCCCGTTTATTCTGTGAAGAAGCAGGTAAACATAGGAATAATCCAGTGGAGTGGTCTGGTGTATGTGTATGAAACATATGCACTAAGACCAAATGCATTGGCTGTACAGACATACAGTAGAGTGAGCTGTTACGGATTCTGACCGTATTCCTTGCCAACCTAAAGAGTGTAGCTTTAGGACGAAAGATTGTCAAGTTGTGAAGCAGAAAACAGTAACGCACACGTTATCGGACCATAGACCACATAAGATATGCGGCAACCAGCCACAGCAGTTAAGAAAAACAACCAGCCACAGCAGTTAAGAAAAAACTATACAAGCGGGGAATTACACTTTATAATAGATTTGCCTGGCCCAATGGTTTTCGGCATTGTTTAGAGAAAATGGAGTAAAAAAATGAACTATATTGTTATGGATCTTGAGTGGAATCAGAGCGCAGAGGGAAGAAACCACTCCCTTGCGGATATGCCATTTGAAATAATAGAGATTGGTGCTGTCAAGGTAGATGAAAATTTTAATATATCAGATGAGTGGCATCGTATGATTCATCCACAGGTGTACACACAGCTTCAGTACAAGGTTCGTGAGATTCTTGGGATAAGCGAGGAGGCTTTGTCGGAAGGTGTTGCATTTGAGGAAGCATGCCGGGATTTTTTAAAATGGTGTGGGAAGGATTATACATTTGTAACATGGGGAAGCTCAGATTTGACAGAGCTTCAGAGAAATATGAAGCATTTTGGAGTGGAGTATAGTTTTCCAAAGCCGTTTCTGTATTACGATTTACAGAAGCTATACAGTATCGCATATGATGACGGAAAAAGCCGCATCAACCTAAAGAATGCAATTACCAAGATGGAGATTGCAGAAAATGAAGAATACCACTCAGCGATTACTGATGCAAGATATACGGCGAAGGTTCTTTGCGAAATGGGTAATGAGGGCACATTTACACGAGTAAAGAGATTTGTCAGTGTGGACACCTATGAGATACCTCGTTCAAGGAGAGAAGAAATATTCTTGAATTTCGGAAATTACAGCAAATATATATCAAAAGGATTTGAAAACAGGGAGATTGCTGTATGTGACAGAGTGGTGCGTTCATGCAAATGTTTTATATGTGGAAGGACAATGAACCGTGAAATTAAATGGTTTTCCACCAATTCAAAAATGTATTATGGTTTATTCTCATGCGAGGAGCATGGTCTTATAAAAGGGCGATTCCGGTCTAAACAGGCTGATAACGGACTTTATTATGTTGTAAAAATACTTAAACGAACTGATAATGATGGAGCAGAGATTATCCGCAGGCGGCAGGAAAAGGAGCGGGAGAACAGAAGAAAAAGAAGAGGCAGGGCAGAAGGAAGTACTGCAGGAGAGTAAAGTATAAAGGGGGATTTTCGCAATGGCAGACCAGTTTTCAAGAACAAGACGGCTGTTTGGGAGTGATAACATGGATAAGCTTAAAGCCGGCAGAGTTATTGTGTTTGGCGTGGGCGGAGTAGGTGGTTACGTGTGTGAAGCCTTGGCAAGAGCAGGTATCGGGGCAATTGATATAGTGGACAACGACACGGTAAGTATAACTAACATTAACAGGCAGATAATAGCTCTTCATTCAACGGTGGGAAGATTGAAGGTGGACGTTATGGCTGAAAGGATAGCCGACATTAATCCTGAATGTAAGGTTAAGAAATACACTCAGTTCTATCTTCCGGAGAATAAGGATGAGTTTGATTTTACGCAGTATGATTATGTGGTTGATGCAATAGATACAGTGGCAGGAAAGATTGCCATGGTGCTTCAGGCGAATGAAGCAGGGGTTCCCATTATTTCAAGTATGGGAACAGGAAACAAGATTCACCCTGAAATGCTGGAAATATCAGATATCTACAAGACATCTGTGTGTCCTCTCGCAAAGGTTATGCGTCATGAATTGAAAAAACGAAATGTCAGGCATCTCACTGTACTTTATTCAAAGGAGATACCGCTTACACCTGTTGAGGAAAGTGATGAGGTGACTAATAAGCGGTCGGTTCCTTCGTCCACGTCATTTGTTCCTCCCACAGGAGGTCTTTTAATAGCAGCTCACATTGTAAGAGAGCTGCTTGGAATATAAAATGTAAAAAGGTTGTTTACAGTCCATTGCAACAATTAGCGCAAATGTCATGTAAACAACCTTTGTTCTCTTAATTTATGGCGTAAAGTGCATATGCCACAGCCACGCATACAATTACCTGGATAATTGAAAATCTGAATACTACCTGTGCATCAGACCATTCTTTGTTCTTTCTCATGTGGTCATGAATAGGGGTTCTCAAATTCTTCATAACATTTAATTTGAGGAATCGCATGCATGAAAGCTTGATAAGGCCAAGACCGCCGTCAAGTATAAGCATTATGGCAATCGGAATGTACAATAATGGCGCATGAAGCTTTAAAAAAGCAAATGCTATAAATATACCGATAGCGCGCGATCCTGCATCACCCATCAGAAGCTTGCTTGGTGAGGCATTAAACCAGAGATAACCAAGTATACATACTATCATAAGAAGAACTATGTGCTGGAAGTTTGAATCGCTGTCTAACAGAATCATAAGCACGTATGCTCCGGACAGCGTAACGATGGAAAGTGAACCACAGAGACCATCAACACCATCTGAGCAGTTAGTAACATTAATACTGGTCCATATAAGAATGATGATTAATGCACCATAAATTGCAGGATTTAATGTAACCTCAATTCCAAGGAACGCAAGTTCAAAGGTGCTTGGATTGAAATTAAGGTAAGTAAAAGCAGCCATCAAAGCGATAACAAAATCAATGAGACCTTTTTTTAATCCACCCCAGGGTGAAGTTGAGCGGTCGTCAAGGTATCCTGAAATCATTGCAGCAAGGACAAGAATAAGATAAATTGTCAGTTCAGTTGTAAGTGGAATAAAAAGTGTGCATGAAAGTGTAAAGGTAAGAATAAATATCATACCGGCCCCACGAGGCTTTCCAACGGACTTGGCACCATTTACGGCAAATGCGCGTCCTGCATCACGTGGAAGCATATTCTTTCCAAATGTTATGGCAGCTACAGTTAATGCAAATGCAAACAAAACACTGACAAATGAAACAATATTTATGTAGTCATCAGGTAATAAATAAAAAATCATAATTTCCTCCATAATCAGCTGGCTTTTGTGAGAATCACGTACTAAAGTATATCACAAACAGAGCAGAATGAACACAAAAAATATAAAAGCAGAAAAAATGCTTCAAAACAACACATAAATCGCATAAAATATTGTTAGCTTTTATGACAAATATATGATAGAATACTATTACTAAATTGTGAAATAATTTCGTGAAATAAATAATAGAAGGGTGGACTTAATATGGGCAAAATGCAGAGTTTGGAGAAAGTGGCAATCACGGAGCTGGATTCATACCTTTTTGGAGAGGGAACTCATTATGAGATTTACAACAAAATGGGAGCGCATCCTGTAGAAAAAGATGGTCAGGAAGGCGTTTATTTTGCAGTGTGGGCACCGGCAGCAAAGGATGTATTTGTTGTGGGTGAATTCAATAACTGGAATGCCTATGGGTATGACATGAAGAAAATCTCTGACGGTGGAATATATGAGCTGTTTATTCCTGGAGCAAAGGTTGGCCAGACATACAAGTATCTCATTATTTCCCAGAAAGGAGAGGCTTTATATAAGGCAGATCCTTATGCCAATGCGGCACAGCTGCGTCCGGAAACAGCCTCAGTGATAACGGATTTATCCCAGTATCAGTGGGGAGACAAGGACTGGGTAGAAGCCAAGAAAAAAGAAGATAAATTGAATGTGCCGGTTTCTATTTATGAATGCCACCTCGGTTCATGGAAGAAGAAAAATGATGGAACAGAGGAAGGATTTTACAATTACAGAGAGATAGCACCGGAGCTGGCAGCGTATGTGCTTGATATGGGGTATACACATCTGGAGCTTATGGGTATTGCAGAATATCCATACGACGGTTCGTGGGGTTATCAGGTAACAGGATATTATGCACCAACATCAAGATACGGTTCACCTTTAGACTTTATGTATTTCGTGGATTATATGCACCGTAAGGGTATCGGAGTAATCTTAGACTGGGTTCCTGCACATTTTCCAAAGGACGCACATGGTCTTGCTAATTTCGATGGAAGCTGTGTATATGAGTATGCGGACCCTCGTAAGGGAGAGCATCCTGACTGGGGAACCAAGGTATTTGATTATGCCAAGCATGAAGTGTCCAACTTCCTTATTGCCAACGGTATGTTCTGGGTGGACAAGTTCCATGTTGACGGACTTCGTGTGGATGCAGTTGCTTCAATGCTGTATCTTGATTATGGAAGAACAGAAGGAAACTGGGTTCCTAACAAATATGGTGACAATGGCAACCTTGAAGCAATGGATTTCTTAAAACATTTTAACAGTATGTTAAGAAAGAGATTTCCTCAGGCAATTACAATAGCAGAGGAGTCTACTGCATGGCCTAATGTCAGTGGAGATCCTGATAAGGGCAACTGCCTCGGATTTACTTTTAAATGGAATATGGGATGGATGCACGATTTTCTCGAGTATATGAAGCTTGATCCATACTTCCGTAAGTTTAACCACAATAAGATGACATTTTCTATGGTGTACGCATACAGTGAGAATTTTATGTTGGTGCTTTCCCATGATGAGGTAGTACACCTGAAATGTTCAATGCTAGGAAAGATGCCGGGAGACAGGGAAGATAAGTTTGCCAATCTCAAGCTTGCTTACGCATATATGTGCGGACATCCGGGAAAGAAGCTGCTTTTCATGGGACAGGAGTTCGGACAGTGGAATGAGTGGAGCGAGAAGAGAGCTCTTGACTGGTATCTTTTGGAGGATGAAAGTCATCAGGAGCTTAAGGCTTTCACTAAGAAATGTCTGAATATTTATAAGAAATATCCATGTCTGTATGAGACAGATTACTCTCCGGAAGGCTTCAGATGGATTAATGCCAATGATAAAGACAACAGTGTGTTCTCATTTATGAGAATCAGTCCGACAGATAAGAAGCATCTGCTGTTTGTTCTCAATTTCACACCGGTGGAGCGTGAGAGCTTCAGGGTAGGTGTACCTGTTAAGGGTAAGTATAAGCTGATTCTCGGTGATGATGAGGCTAATCAGAAGAAAGTGCTTGAAACAGTAAAAGGAGAGTCTGACGGATATCCACAGTCACTTCTTATAGACCTCAACAGATATGGCATTAACGTGTATGAATTTAATGGCAATGTGGCAGACGTTAAGCCATGGGCATTAGGAAAGAAGAATAAATCAGATAACTAAACTTTTATAGATTTTGACCGAAATATAATATGATGATACCAGAGTCAAAAGGTCTGAACCCACGTGAGCTTGCTCATATGTGGGTTCAGACCTTGGGACTCGCCAAAATATGAGCATAAAAGTGGAGCGTAAGCACCACGATATGCGAATATTTTGCAGGATTGTGGGAGTACGAAGTACGGAACAATCCGTAGGTATCACAGTTAAGGGTTATTCGACCCTAACATCATAATATGATGATACCAGGGTTGAATGGTCAATATGCCTTTTATGCTTGCATGATAAGGCATTTGAACTTGAAATCCGCCAAACGTGAGGAGCGATTCATTATGACATATACTATTTCGGGAGCTGTATTAGGCAGTAAGCTTTCAGGGCAGGATACTGTTAATAACGGTAATTCAATTAATATAAAAGAGAATAATAATAAGGCGGAAGGTGTGCAGGGCGCATTTTCCGCTATTGTTATGTCTGGCGGCGTTAAAGCTGCCAGTCAGGATAATACATACGAATCACTTATAAAAGAGGCTGATGATGTTAAAAGCCAGATAATGGCTTCGGCAGAGACTGCAAAGTTAAGTCTTAAGGCTCTTGCCATGAAGCTCTCAGGTGCAGGTGCGGTGGAGCTCGATGAAGACGGGTTCAATCTTACAGATGCTACCAGTGAAGATATGGTGAATATTATTGAAAAAATCAGAATAGAGCTTTCAATGCATTGTGAGGATTATGTAGCATATGGTACAACACCTGACAGTGAAGCAATTGAGAGCGTCGCAGGAAGCGCAGGAATGGCCAGTGCGGTGGAAGCCAAGTTAAATTCAATTAGAATTCCGACAGATGAAGCCAATATTGATGAAGTGACAGACGCCTTAGACAAGGCATCAGAGCTGTCACCTCTGACTGAAAAAATGAAAAACTATATGGTTCTTAAGGAAATTCCTCCAACCATAGCAGGAATATTACAGGCAGGGCATGCGTGCTCAGGAAAATACGGTGCAGGTGATTATGCAGCCAGCCCTGTATCTGATGATCAGTTTGAGTCAATGAGACCGCAGATCGAAAAGATTATTGAAAATGCCGGACTTCCCGTCAACAATCATAATCTTAATAATGCAAGACAATTTCTTAATAGCAATATACCGGTCACAGAGAAGAACATCTTATATAAAGCAGAGCTTGACAATATTGATCTGGAAGATATGTCATCAGATAACAAAAAGAATGTGGTTCTTAACATGATTATCGACAATCTGGCTGTTGGTGGAAAAGCGATTGATACTCCACTTACAGCTAACCCTAGTGTTCTTTCACAGGTACGTGATGCATTAGACACATTGGATACAGTAAATTACAGTGATGTGGAAAATGTTGTAAAAGACGGAAAAGAAGTAACATTAGAGAACTTAAAGGAAACACATTTTGCATATAAGAATATAGATGAGGCACTTAGTGACAGTGAGAAGATGAAAGCCGGCGGGCAGGAAATTGCGGCGGGAACGGAAGGACAAAAAGCTGCAGAGGAAAAAACAACAGCTGCCTATAATTTCCTTCTGGAAACGAGAATCCTTATGACAGCCAGTGCAGGGGTGTTTCTTGCAAAGAACGGAGTGTCTTTAATGACGGTATCAGTTGATAAGCTGGCCATGAATTTAAGATATGTGGCTGCCGATGATACTGATTACAAAAATGTTCTTACCGAGCCGGAAGAAATAATAAATCAGGTATTTCAAGTTAAAAAGTCACTTCTTGAGATTAGTGATTCTCCCCTTGAAGTATTTGGAAAGCTGCTTGGAAGCTCATCTGTACAGGAAAAGCTCACAATTGCCACATTTTCCCATACAGGCGGGCAATTGAAGAGAGATTTTGACAGGATGAATCATAACTACGAAATGGTGGGAACTGAGGTAAGAAAAGACTTAGGTGATTCTGTTGATAAGGCTGTTAAAGGAAGTGCTGCTGATATCCTTGCAGACTTAGGGTTCGAAGATAACAGGAACAATAGGGAAGCTATACACATTTTAGCAATGAATGGCATGGAAATGTCTGCAGAGAATGTGGCTACTGTTAAGGAAATCTATTCTACATTGAATAATCTTATTAATAACATGAAGCCGGAAACAGTTCTTAACATGTTGAAAAATGGTGTTAATCCTATGGAGGATGACATCAGGGATGTGAATGAATATCTCAATGAATTAAATAACGCTGCCTCTGAAAAAAATGAGGAGAAATTTTCAAAGTTTCTTTTTAAGCTTGACAGAACCAACGGAATCGATGCGGATACAAGAAAAGATTTCATAGGTGTATACCAGATGATGAATATATTCAGAAAAGACGCAGGAACCGCCATTGGTGCTGTTCTAAAGCAGGGTATGGATATGACAATGGGAAATCTTTTAACGGCATATAACAGCAGGAAATCTGCAGGAATGGATTTTACTGTGGATAACGAGACGGGAATGGCAGAGGTTGCTGGCAATGTAAACTACTATATGAACATTTTCAAGGGTTCTGAACACTTGGTAACACCAAATACCCTTAAAAATGTTGATAACAGGTATGACTACAAGGCACAGTCTGTGGAAAAGTTCTGCGAAGAATTAAAGGACAATTATGATGCTGAAATTGAAGCGCAGTTAAATGAAGAATATATTAAAGAAGTGACCGGTGCAGTTCCCACTGATTTAAGGCAGGAAAGCCGGTATGTTGCCATGCTTTCAAAGGCAGATATGGACATTACATTTGGAAATGTAGCTGCCGCAAAACAGCTCCTGGAAAGTGGTACACTTGCTGTTTCTAATAGAAAGAGTGCAGGATGGAAGGTGCTGGAGGATAATCCGATTGAAAAAATCGGACACAGAGAAGAACTGGAAGAAATGTTTGATTCAATTAAACAGGCAGCTGCAGAGGATTTAAATGATGCGTTTGTGACACGGACAGAGGCTCAGCCAGAGGACCACAAAACGGAAAAAACACAGGAGCAGGATATCACATTTGACAGGCTGAATGAGTTTCGCATTAACAACAGAGTAATAGGCATTATCAGTAATCTTGCCATAAGAAATGATTACAGGATTCCGGTTGCCACTGAAAATGGAGTCGGGATGATTAATCTTACACTGGTGTCAGATAATGACGACAGGGGAAGAATATCGGTAAAACTTGATAGTGAGACATTTGGAGAGCTGTCAGTTGAGGCAAAGATTGACGGAAGTAACATGTGGTTATTTGTTATTGGTAAAAGTTCAGGCGGATTGGATGATGTGCTTGAACAACTTTCAGGAACATTTAAAGAACAATTTGGCATGGAGTCAGTTCATACCGGTGTAAGTATAAATGAAAATGTTCCGTACATTACGTATGATGAATCAGAAGAAAAAACACCTACTGATAAGCTGTTTGCAATGGCAGAAACTATAGTAGGGGCATTTGCAGGGGTTAATTAACAAAACTAATCTGCCGATATTAAAATTGTACGACATAAGGAGGACAGACATATGAGAATAGGAACGAATATTTCAGCTATAATTTCAAATAATGCGTTACAAAAGTCACAGAATGCCCTTTCTGCTTCAATTGAGAGACTTTCATCAGGATATAAGATAAACAGATCATCTGATAATCCGGCGGGATGTGCCATTTCTGAGAAAATGCGTGTTCAGATAAGAGGTCTTGACCAGGCCAATAATAATACAGCAGATGGAATTTCAGTTATAAACACAGCAGAAGGAGCAATTGCAGAGATACAGTCGATGCTTACAAGAATGAAAGAGTTGACTGTACAGGCTGCTAATGATGTTAACTCAGACGAAGAGCGCAGTGCAATCCAGGCAGAGATTAACCAGATAAATATGGAAATTGACAGAATTTCTGAAGACACAGAATTTAATACACAGTCTCTTATTAATGGTAATCTGTCAAGAAGAGTTTATTCAGATTTGCAGGGAGTACATCAGCTTGGAGTGTCAGATAATTATACAGCAGGAATCTATGGCATTACAATAAAACAGGATGCAAGACAGGCAGTTGCAGTCGGAAATGCAATTACAATGAGTGGGACAGCAACCATCACCAAGGAACAGCAGGGTGTTATAAGCGTTAATGGTTACGATATCCAAATTGAAGAGGGAGACGATCTCAATAATATTATTAATAAGCTTGTTGATGGCGTGAATAAAACAGGCGGTAAAGCATTTGCAGTAGCCCAGACAACAAATGATACAGCGGCAAATGGAACAGAATATGCAGGCTATACTCCTGCTGTGACTAATGATTATTCGGGTTTAAATCTTGTATTTATGACTAATGAATATGGAAGAGATCAGATGATGAATGTTACATGTAGCAATGAGGAACTTGCTAACCTTCTCGGATTGTCTGATGCATACATTCCGGAGGACTCAGCAGATAATAAGGGGTTATATGCTGAGGGAAGTGATGTGGTTGCAGAATTCACAACAACTAATGAGAATGGAGTTACAGAGCGTGTCGGATTTGCAGATTCAGCGGTATTATCATCAAAGGGAACAGTAATTACCGTTAAGGATGTCAATAATAAGGAATTTATTATGGATGTACCGGGTAATGCCGCGGGAACAGTGTTCGATGATACGTCAAAAACTAATTTCAAGTCAGCGGTCACATCATCAACAGACAAGGCTATTGAACAGGAAGTTACAGACGTTGGTACAATGAGCATCCATGTGGGTGCCAATGAGAATCAGGTGATTATTATTGATATTCCTGAAATTACCACATACACATTAGGAACAGACACATTAAATGTAATGACAAGCTATACGGCACAGCTTTCCATCGCTAAAATTGATGCGGCTGTTTCAAAGGCCAGCGAGACCCGTTCAAAATTTGGTGCCTACATAAACAGATTTGATCACACAACTAACAATCTTGATACTTCAACTGAGAATCTTACAAGCGCATTGTCAACAATGACAGATACTAATATGGCTGAAGAAATGACAGAGTACACATCACAGACAGTACTCACCCAGGCAGCTACATCAATTCTTTCACAGGCTAATCAAAGACCTTCAGAGGTGCTTCAGCTATTGCAGTAGCTGTATTTTGCCAAAGCTTCAGAATAATTGCACAGGGAGAATGAGTTATGACAAAGGAATCTATAAAGTCGTATTCATACAGAATATCACAGGCGTCAAGAACAGATCTTGTGGTTATTGTTTATGACATTGCAATTGAATATTTGGAAAATGCGGCTGTAGCTTTTGATGACGGCAATTTAACAGAGGCTAGAAAGGAGCTGCGAATGGCATTAAGATGCATAGACCAGCTGCTTGTAACACTAGAAATGAACAGTGAAATAGCCATTAATCTGCATCTTATATATAATCATATTAAGAGAACATTAATAAATGCTGAGGTTAGTCATAATACTTCTGAGCTGGCGAGGGTTGAGAAACTGCTTGCCAAGCTCAGAGCATCATTTTATGAGATAAGCAGACAGGATGAATCCGGTCCGCTTATGAAGAATACCCAGCAGGTATATGCAGGGCTCACTTATTCCAATGGAGGTTACTCTAACGAGAACTTAACGGATCCGGTGGAAAACAGAGGGTTTAAAGCATAAGGCGTTTCCATCATCTGCGCCTGCGACGACGTCTGCGTCTCTTGCGGTCAAGTCTTACGTCTACAACAAGAAATGTAAATACAATTACTGATACGAGAATTATTACAACAATCCACAGATTAACACGAATAACCTTCTTAGGCTTAAGCGATGTGGTGCCTGAATCCTTTTCTATTAGTGGCAGCTGGCTGGAAGTGCTGTTGCTCACTGAGGAAATGTTCAGTTTGGACGCTCCTACCACGTGACTTCCGTAAAGATAATTAAGCTCAGCTGAAAGAACACCATTCTCATTAGTAGAATTGTAGTCTTTATTAATGTTCATAACTACATCCGAAGGGGATGCTGATTTAGGAATGGTAATAAAGGATGCACTCAAATCAAAATTAAGCTTTTTAGTACTAAAAACATCTGAATTATAATAATTGGATGTCGAAAACAATGAGCTTATCTGTCCGCTTCCGGTGGTGGATTTCTGGAAAGTATTAAAACCCCATTCAAACAGATTCTTTGAATCAACAAAACGTACATCCTCGTCAGGTTCACGGAACACTACGCATATAAGTCTGATTCCGTCTTTTTCTGCAAAGGTTACAAGTGTATAAAGGGATTCATCAGTGAATCCTGTCTTTCCACCTTTACAGTATTCGTAATAGAATTCACGCCCTTCAAGCATTTGCAGACGATGCTTAAAGTATCTTGGCTGCGAGGTCTTGTTTGTGGCAGGAATACAGTAAGTGGTTGCAGTTGAATCAATACCTACGAAGGTGGCATTGTTGTAGCATTCCCTGGCAATCATGGCCATGTCATAGGCTGTAGTATAGTGGTTCTCATCAAAAAGACCGGATGCATTGGCAAAATGTGTATCCTTGGCTCCACATTGTGTAGCCCTGTCGTTCATCATCTGTACAAAAGCAGTAAGAGAGCCTGACACATGCTCTGCTAATCCGTAGGCAATTTCATTGGCAGAATACAATAAAAGACCATACAATGCCTGTTCCACGGTGTACTGTTCACCTGTTTTAGTGCCTAAGTTGGCATCCTCGTAAGGATTTATGGAGTTAGCTGCTCTTGATGAAAATGTAATAACCTCGTCCATGCTGCTATTCTCAATAGTAAGAAGACCAGTCAGAATCTTAGTCGTACTGGCTGGATACATGCGTGAATAAGCGTCTTTCTCGTAAAGGATAGAACCGGTATCTGCATCAATCAAGATAACGCTTTCGGCACTTACCTCCGGTGCTGTTGGCCATGTATCGTCAAGATTGGATGTGTTATCAGATAAATCAGCGGCAAGATAGGTGGCGCCATCACCAGACATACTGGGTGAAGCATTTGCTTTAGTGGCTGAAAAAACTGAAGAAATAATTGTTGTAAAAATAACGGCAACTAAAGCTGAACACATAAGAAGCTTTCGCATGTGTCTGTAAGTAACATTTATATTAAGCATGAAAATAAACCTCACAAATCTAAGTATTTCTTGTGTTTATTGTATCGTAACACATATTTAAAGTAAATGAAAAAATAGAATTTGGCAAAAAATATTATATGTTATAAAATGATGTAAGGATTAGATTAATTGGAGGTCTAGATAATGAGATTGAGAAATGTTCCCGGCGCCAGGGAGGTAATGGTTGAAAATGAGTTTGTTTACACTGATTTGCAGGGAATGAAAGGAACCTGGGCAGAGGTATTTAATAACAACAATCCTATTCACATTGAGATAGGAATGGGAAAGGGAATATTTATTACAACACTTGCGCAGTTAAATCCCGCAGTTAATTATGTGGGAATTGAGAAATATTCCAGTGTTCTTCTCCGTGCAGTTGAGAAGCAGGATGAATTACAGCTACCCAATTTAAGATTTATAAGAATGGATGCAGAGAGCATCTGCGATGTATTTGCAGAAAATGAAGTGGACAGGATTTATCTTAATTTCTCTGACCCATGGCCAAAGGACAGGCATGCGAAGAGGAGACTTACCTCAAGACAGTTTTTTGCAAGATATAACCAGATACTTAAGCCGGAAGGAAGGGTGGAATTTAAGACTGACAACAGACCACTTTTTGATTTTTCAGTGGAAGAAGTAAAAGAAGCGGGATGGAATCTGGACGTGGTAACATACGACCTTCACAGTAACGAGGAGCTTTGTGAGGGAAATGTTTTGACAGAGTATGAGAAGAAATTCTCGGAAATGGGCAATCCTATCTGTAAGCTTACA
Organism: Lachnospira sp.; assembly: GCA_051879515.1. Taxonomy (GTDB): domain Bacteria; phylum Bacillota; class Clostridia; order Lachnospirales; family Lachnospiraceae; genus Lachnospira. The sequence continues at coordinate 45,787 of JBJEME010000081.1, forward strand.
GCCACACGCAACAAATAATTATTAATACATATAATTAATAATAACGATAAATAAAAAGAGCATTTCATGTCTTGTTGTAATAGAAAACGCTTTTGCAGAAGAAAACTCTGTTGCAGAATATCTAACTGCATATATTCACACAGGAAAATTAATTGCAGGGTGATAAGATTTAAAAATGCCTGGGATGACGTGTATAAAATGTTAAATTCAGGTAAATAACCTGTATTTGTGTAATTAACTTCCGTGCAGGAAATACTACCAGAAAGCAAAATGCTTCAAAGCAGAAACATTTTGTTTTTAGAATATGCACAGGAGGTGAAAATATGTATCCCGAGGATTATGACGAATATGGTTCCGATTACAACAGAGATTATAAGAATACAGATGAGGAAGACTACTATATCAGTCTTAATAACTGCGGTCATGATGATTTCACAAATTACATGGTGTGGGAAACTGATATGACAGATAATTTGCAATAGAAGGATTAATTATTTAAACAAAAATAAAACTTTTATAAATTATTGTTAATTATTAATACTCTGATTGACGATAAACATGTTATTTTAGTAATATTAGGGTGTTAAGAGTAATAGTATGTTTACATTTAACACCCTTAGTTCTATTTTTTACAGACTATACAGGATAGGATAATAGTATGTACGGTTATGTGGTGGTAAATCAACAGGAATTGAAGATAAGAGAATATGCGGAATACCGCTCATATTACTGCGGATTATGTCAGACATTAAAGGATTCGTACGGCAGGATTGGTCAGTTTACCATAAGCTATGACATGACATTTCTGGTGTTACTGCTTACAGGATTATATGAACCGGAGATTGATTATTCCGAGGAGCGATGTATAGCCCACCCATTTGTAAAGCATCCGGTAAGAAGAAGCAAGATATGCGACTATGTTGCAGACATGAATATTCTTATGACATATTACAAATGTGTGGATGACTGGCAGGATGAGAAAAAAGTGTCAGGAAAAGTTTTTTCATCTTCACTTAAATCACGGGTGGCATCAATTGAGAAAAAGTATCCAAAGAAGTCAGAGAAGATAAAGCTGCATCTTAAGAATCTGAGAGAGCTGGAACTAAAAGAGGAAAAGCTTATAGATGCCCCAGCAAGGGAATTTGGCGGAATCATGGCAGAAATATGTGATTACCGAAATGATGAATGGCAGCAAAGATTAAGGAGTTTAGGAGATTATCTGGGAAGATTTATATATATTTTAGATGCCTATGAGGATTTGGAAAAGGATATAAAAACAGGCAGCTATAATGTTTTAAAGTATCACATGAAGGAAGCAGACTTCGATGATTTGTGTGAAGAGATATTAAAAGGTCTTATGGCTCGTGGAGCACGGGATTTTGAATATCTGCCGATAATCAGCAATGTGGAAATATTGAAAAATATAATTTATTCCGGTGTGTGGACAAGGTTTGATCTGGTAAGACACAAACGAAATAAGAATGTTGAGGGAAAAGAAAGTGAATAATCCATATAAAGTGTTGGGGGTATCGGAGAATGCCACCGACGAGGAAATAAAAAAAGCATACAGGAGTTTAAGCAGAAAGTATCATCCGGATGCCAATATTAATAACCCTAATAAAGAGCAGGCAGAGGAGACATTTAAAGAGATTCAGCAGGCCTATAACCAGATTATGAAGCAGAGGGAACAGGGATATTCTTCGACATCATATTCAGGAGATTACCAGAGACAGTACCAGAATAATTCCGGATATGATGACTTTGGCGGTTTCTGGGGATTTGGACCTTTTGGGTTTGGCGGCTTTTCAGGAAGCTATTCCGGTTACAGTCAGAATGGAAGAAGTTCTGATTTTAGCGGGGATGATGCGACAACGATACATCTTAGGGCAGCTGCAAACTATATAAACAATGGCCGTTTTTCAGAGGCTGCTAATGTTCTGGAGGGAATCAGTGACCGCGATGCAAGGTGGTTTTATTACAGTGCCCAGGCTCAGTCAGGATTGGGGAACCAGTCAACTGCCATGGAATACGCAAAAAGGGCTGTGGAGCTTGATCCCGATAATATGCAGTACCAGATACTTTATCAGACGATGTCAAGCGGTGGAAACTGGTACACCTCAAGACAGGATGCCTATGAGCGCCCAACGGCCGGTATGGGAAGCTTCTGCGTGAGATTGTTATTACTGAATCTTTGCTGTAATATGTTCTGCAGAGGTATGTGTATATGTTAATTATGTCATGAGGGAACTCAATTTTTAAAATAGAATCCGATACTTAAAGCTTTCTGCCATCAATCCAGGCAGGAAGCTTTTTAAATAATATGTCAAACTGCACAGGTCCCATATCAAGCACAAATTTATGAAAATCCTTCAAAACAAACTTATCTCCAAGCTCAGTTTCGGCTTGCTGTCTGAGGGTTGTAAAGCCCAGAAAGCCGAGAACGTATTTGCAGTAATTTCCGGGCATATCCACAAACGCTGTGTACATCCATCCAGCAAGGGATTCAGCGGCGTTGAAATATTTTTTTATAAATTCGCTGATTTCTTTTTGGGTCCAGCCATAGTAATTTACACCTATATCGCATTTGGCGTAAATGCACAGGGTAAGGGCAGCTTGGTAAGCCATGACCTGATTTATTGCGTCATTTCCGGTATCAGTATAACTGTAGGATAATAATTCAACATAGGATGCCCAACCTTCCACATATCCGCCCGGAGCGATAATATAGCGAATCCAGTCAGGATTGGTGGCAGCAAAATACTGGGTCTGGTATAAATGTCCGGGATACCCCTCATGGGCAAGGGTAGGGAAAAGTTTGCTGATTTTACAGTTTGGATTGATGTAAATTGAATTAGTTGACAGATTATCAAGCTGAGGAATGAAATACATTGCCGGACTTGCAGAGTCTGAAAGTGCTTCGGAAACATATTTAATATCGTAATTCACATCTTCAATCTCAGGAAAATCTGTGGTTATCTGTTGTTTTAGGTAAGATAATATTTCTGCAGGATCACTCATATTAAATGAAAATGAACTCAAGCCATTTCGGACTGAGGAATCGCTTATAAGCAGCATTTGAATTTCTGAGTAATACTTCGTAATAGCGTTGTCAAGCATCTGGTTGAATTCATCAACAGTTTTACTCCATCCAAGATAAGAGGAAAGAAGATTCTCAAAATAACGCTGTCCGTCAGGTGAATTGCACAGACCACCCGCGTATTTGCAGGAGCCCTTGAGCTTAGTTAATTCATCTATAAGTGTCTGGTACCCCGGGATAACATGCTCTTTTATGGCGGAAACATTTTGTGCTTTAAGGGTGTCTTTGTCGGCGTCAGATAAGCCGGAAAATGCATCAAGTCTCTCGTTGAAGCTGGTAATAAGAACACTTTGGGCGGAATCATCTGCTGAGGAAATAAAGGTTTTACATTGTGTGACTATTGAATCAATTATATTATCTTCTTTAAAAATTCCTTCTGCGGCCCGCAGCTTTTCATATTTAATGATGTCAGAAAAATACTCATCAACATCCTCAAGGAGAGTAATATATTCATGAATATCATTCTCATTAGAAAATACGTATTCGGCTAAAATCAGGGGGAGCTGAATATGTATGCCTGTGGTGGAATTAAGAGAAGTGTTATATAAATATAAATCGCTGTACTCCAGCAGATTCTCATATAATAAGCAGAGTTCGTCGTATGTTATCTGCTGCGCTGGTGAGAGAGTGTTTTTATCAAAAGAGTGTAGATATGTAAGAACGTCGGCATAATCATTTGCACAATCAAGGTTATCAAAGTCGAAACGTCCCAGTGTAACATCGTAAGAGGTTATGCCAAAGTTATCAGGATTATTTATATAAGAGTGTAAGGATAAGCTGTCCTGGGTTATGGTATCCCGAAACAACTGCTCTGTAAAAGCCGCAAAGGCAGAAGAATCATTTTCAGCACTGTTTTCCAGATTATTTTCAATTTCAGTTTCATCGACAAGTTCATTCTTCTGATGAAGACAACCAGACACACTTCCTGTGATTAAAACTGTGATTATGGTTAATGCTATAATTTTATAAAATAATGATTTTCTGATTTTTTCTAACATTTTCTGCTACTCCCGAAATAAAAATAATGACAGGTGATATATGTATATTCACAAATGTGTGTTTTTATTTTGTATATTATCTTGAAAATTATATCAAAAAGAGGTAATTTATTCTATATGCGTTCAGTAAAATAATCAATCTGGCGATAATATTTAATGATTTAAATAGATTACGGAGGTACAATATGCCACAAAATAAAGGTCCATTTTATATTACAACAGCGATTGCCTATACTTCAGGCAAGCCACATATCGGCAATACTTACGAGATAGTTCTTGCTGACAGCATTGCAAGATTCAGACGCCAGGAAGGGTATGATGTATTTTTCCAGACAGGAACTGATGAGCATGGACAGAAAATTGAGCTTAAGGCAGAGGAAGCAGGAATTACACCTAAGGAATTTGTTGACAATGTATCAACAGAGATTAAGAGAATCTGGGATTTGATGAACACCTCTTATGATAAGTTTATCAGAACTACAGATGAATATCATGAGAAGCAGGTTCAGAAGATATTTAAGAAGCTTTATGACCAGGGAGATATTTATAAAGGAGCTTACGAGGGAATGTATTGTACTCCATGTGAATCCTTCTGGACAGAATCACAGCTTGTGGACGGCAAATGTCCTGACTGCGGACGTGAGGTTAAGCCGGCTAAGGAGGAGGCATATTTTTTTAAGATGAGCAAATATGCCAACAGACTCATAGAGCACATTAACACACACCCTGAGTTTATACAGCCTGTATCGAGAAAGAATGAGATGATGAATAATTTCCTTCTTCCGGGACTTCAGGATTTATGTGTGTCAAGAACATCATTTAAGTGGGGAATACCGGTTGATTTCGATGATAAGCATGTGGTTTATGTGTGGCTTGATGCTCTTACAAACTATATTACAGGAATTGGCTATAACGCTGACGGAGAGTCTGGCGAGCTTTATAAGAAGCACTGGCCTGCCGACCTTCACCTTATCGGTAAGGATATAATAAGATTCCACACAATTTATTGGCCTATTTTCCTTATGGCGCTTGGCGAGGAGCTTCCAAAGCAGGTATTTGGTCATCCATGGCTTTTGCAGAACGACGGCAAGATGAGCAAGTCTAAGGGAAATGTAATTTATGCTGATGATTTAGTAGATTTGTTCGGCGTTGATGCGGTCAGATACTTTGTTCTTCACGAGATGCCATTTGAAAATGACGGCGTTATCTCATGGGAGCTTATGGTAGAGCGCATGAACTCTGACCTTGCAAATACTCTCGGCAATCTTGTAAACAGAACAGTCGCAATGACTAACAAGTATTTTGACGGCGTTGTAAAAAAGACCGGTGTCACAAGCGAGGGCGCAACAGATGAGAGTGGTGCACCGGCTGATTATGATGCAGACCTTAAGGCAGTTGTTACAGGAACCAGACAGAAGGTTCAGGATAAGATGACAACTCTTCATGTTGCAGATGCCATAACAGAGGTATTTACACTCTTTAAGAGATGTAACAAATATATTGATGAGACGATGCCATGGGCACTTGCAAAGGATGAGGCTAAACAGGACAGACTGGCAGAGGTTCTTTACAATCTTATTGAGGGTATTACAATCGGTGCTAATCTTCTTAAGTCATTTATGCCTGAGACGACAGACAAGATTCTTGCACAGCTTTATCCTGATAATCCGGCAGCAGGCGTAAGAGATTTCGATGATCTGGATAAGTTTGGCATGAGAGAAAGTGGACTTAAGGTTACTGTTGCTCCGGAGATTCTTTTTGCAAGATTGGACTATGAGAAGGATTTAAAGGAGAAGGTTGAGGCTATTCAGGAAGCACAGAGAAAGGCTAACGGAGTAGTTGAGTACCCACAGGTAGAAGAAAAGCCGCTTATCGATTTTGAGGATTTCGAGAAGGTTCAGATAAGAGTGGGTAAGGTTCTTAAGTGTGAGGCAGTGAAAAAGACTAAGCTTCTCTGTTCACAGATTCAGATTGGCGATGAGGTTCGCCAGATAGTATCCGGTATTCAGAAGTACTACAAGCCGGAAGAGATGATTGGCAAGAAGGTGGCAGTTGTCACTAACTTAAAGCCAAGAAAGATATGCGGTCTAGAATCTCAGGGAATGGTACTTTGTGCAATGGATGATAAAGACAATTTATCAGTTATGACAATAGATGGTGCGAAGGATATTATTGAAGGTTCAGAGATAGGATAATAAATAGTAATACCCACCTTACTTCATTACATGGAGAGGGTTCACAAAACCGTGAAGGTGGTAGAACAGTAGGTTCAGGCCGTGTTGCTACAATCATTGAGTAATCCAGTAAAATCAAGGCTTTCGAGCTTTTGAAAATGGAATTTGCAACAAAATTGCAACAAATTTGCGAAGCGTAATGCCAAATAATGCGTGATAATGCGTTTTTGGTAGTGCGATAGTGAATCTAATTTCATATAATTTTGTATCAAATGGACACTTTCCAAGTGAAAACTAGGAGAGTGTCCTTTTTGTGTTATAGTCGAAAAATTATGAATTGGAGGAAATGAACATGAGTAGTACAGCGTTAGGAGCAGGAGCTGAAAAAGCTCAAGAAATTATTTTTATCAGCGAAGCACATGAGAAATTCTACTATGAGAAATTGAAAGAGGTGAGGTATCAGGATGTGTACCACAAGGCACTTTGCTATTGTCTTGGCATTAGCGATGATACCAGAAGAAATGCAAATCGCATTTATGATTTTAAGACAGGCTGTGTAAAGACAGAATGTTTACATGAAGGCT
>JBJEME010000082.1:0-2724 GCA_051879515.1 Lachnospira sp.
CAGAACCCGATGTTCTCTCATCGGGTTCTAATCATTCATACGTTCTAATGCATCCATATAGTCAGTCAGTATAAGACGTTGATTTTTATCAAATCTCTTGTATCTTTCCAAAAGTAACTTCTGATCTTCAGATAGCTACTCTGCTCATTAGAAAAAACAATCTTAGCCTTTGCTAATAACTGCTCCAGTGTATTCTCTGCAAATATAATATTAGTAAGCGAAAAGTAATAAGGTATAAAGTTAGCCTCCAATTCGAAGACTTTCATTTTCTCGATAACTCAAGCATTTTGCTCTGAGTTGTTTTGACATGCTTTTTTAACTTCTTCATTCCATGGTGATAACATCAGTGTTTTGTCTAGAAGACAACACATGATTTCTTTATCCATAGTTTCCTAAGATTGCTGGATAACTTTTATACCCAGTTTTTTCACTTCATCGTCTATATTTGAAACGAATTGAGCAACCTGAGTAGAGTCACAAAATAATTCTTTCTGAATTTCTTCAAATCTTTTGATGCATGTTTCCTGTAAATACTGTATAATGTTGTTCATAATCTTAAAAACCTCTTCCTTATCAACACCGACTATTTCATGGGTTCGATTATCCAAACAACGACAAAATTACCTCCTGCTGCATTAGCAAACGTAATGACACTCTTTATATACTTTTCATAGAAACTTCAACCTTGAACGTAATATTTGCTGATTCCCTTGCCTTAACTACTTAGCAATATTAATTGTATTTTTTTACCATATCCATTATATGATTATAATCATCTAGAAATAATTTTATCAAATAATAGTACTCTCTCTCATTTATTTTGTAAGCGCAAAGTAATAAGGTATAAAGTTAGCCTCCAATTCGGAGGCTTTCATTTTCTCGATAACTCAAGCGTTTTGCTCTGAGTTGTTTTGACATGCTTTTTTTACTTCTTCATTCCATGGTGATAACTTTTCAAGTTCTTCATCAGACATTTCCTTATTAGGACGTGCTTCTAAAATATATTCTAAATATTTTAATGGATTTATTTCATTGGCTTTTGCCATTTCTATCAGGGAGTATACCGTCATACTTGCGTTGGCACCATCTGTTGTGTCGCTGAATAACCAGTTCTTACGTCCACAGGTTACGGGTCTGATTGAATTCTCACTGATGTTATTACTTAAGCTGCATCTGGCATCTTCCAGGTACGTCATCATATATGGTCTCTGGTTCTGACAGTATGTAACAGCCCTGTCAAGTCTTGAACCTTTTACAGTACTCTGTCTGTCTAGCCACTTCAAAAAAGCCTCAATGACAGGTTTTTGATCCTTGAGACGACGATTTTCCAATTGCTTTTTTGACAGGCATTTCTGCCGGTATTGTCTTTCATAATCGAAAAGCTTGTTAATATACAGATATCCCTGTACGGCCGGTTCTGTATAATCATTCTCTTTCCCTTTCGGAATGGCTTCATAAAGATATCTTCTTATGTGGGCATAACAGCAGCATCTCCTGATATCTTTCAGTTTATTGTATCCACCATATCCATCAGCTACCAGGTAGAATCCTTTTTCAGCTCCATCAAGGAACTTTACCGCGGTATCTCCATTTCTGGTGGCAGCATAATGATAAAGAATTATGGGACAGCCTCCATCCTCACCAGTTCTGAACAGCCAGATATACGACTTGGTCTGTGCACGTCTGCCTTCTTCCTTTAATACCTGGACTGGTGTTTCATCTGCACATAAAAATCTGCGTTTCAAAAGAAGGCGATGGAAGTAATCATACAATGGTGAAAAATAATTCTCTGAAGCATAAATAGTCCAATGAGCCATTGTGCCTCTGCTGATTTTCACTCCAAACAAAGTTTCAAAATCTTTCTCCTGTCTGTAAAAAGGCATGGCATTCACAAACTTTGCATACATCACATGTGCTGCCAGTCCAGGAGAAACATAACTGTGGGGAATAAGCGCAGGCTTGCCCTCATCTTTAATAAACTGTGGTTCAAGGGAATCTTTACACTCAGGACATCCGTATGTTGTTCCTACGTAGTCTACACGTTCAAGCTTTGCCGGATGATATATTAATTCCGTTCTGACGATTTCAGTCCCTATGGCAACCATCTGGGTTCCGCATAATGGACATACCTTATCTTCATCCGATAAAGTATTGACTTTTACCTGACGTGTTGGCAGGCTGCCAAACATTTCCTCATAAGTAACTTTTGCTTTACGTTCCCTTTTATACTCAGATACTTTTACAATTTCCGGTTCTATCTCTACAGGAATACGGTCATCTTCCATGGCTTGGGTCAGAAGATTCAACTGACCGGGAGTAAGCACTTTTCCTTTTTCACTTGACGAACCAAACATTTTTGCTTTCATGTAATCCAGTTCAGCCTGTTTATTATCAAGTGCCTGCCGTAATCCATCCACCATTTTTCTAAGGTCATCCATAGCAGCATTTTGAATCCTGATCGTTTCATTCAGTTGTAAGATTGTATCTTTTAATTCCATAAGCTGGATATCCTTAGCATCTGATGGCATACCATAAGCTCCTTTAAACTTGTTATGTTAAGTATACCATAAAAGCCTTAAAAATGCAGCTAAATCAGCATTTTTAAGGCTTCTTTTAATAAATATTTTTGCCTTTATTTCCTATCGCTTTGGGCTGTTCAATGTCCAGTCCTGACAGAAGCCAGTCTAACTGTTTCCATGTCAGTGGTTTCACTTCAGAACTGTT
>JBJEME010000083.1:0-2689 GCA_051879515.1 Lachnospira sp.
AGATGGAACTCCTTGCTGCCAGAATCGGCTCTGTCGTCCACTATGACCAGCCCTAATGAGGATGATATGATGAACCGCATATTATCGTTGATAAATACCAGAGAAGAAATCATTCAGATGTCAGGTTTGAATAATCATCCGTTGAATTTCAAAGGTCTTCTGATTGACGAGGTTCAACGGGTGATCATTCGGGAAAATCAGGAGATAGAGCTTACATATACCGAGTTTGAAATCTTGAAGCTTCTTGCAAAGCATCCGAAGCAGATGATTCACAGTATTTTTAATTATAAGCAGGACCATGGGGAGATACCGCATTATCATATGAATTATAATTGGAGTGGAAAAGAACTACAATGTTAAGAAATTAAATACCAAGATATCGTTCCATTTTTGATGTTGAGATTAAGAATTAAGAAATAAACGCCGATAATTAGAATATAAACGAAATGGATTTCGGATTATTTCTCACGGATTGAGATACTTTGAGATATAGTATGAGTATACTATATCTATTTTGGCTATTCTGTATGTCAGTTCTGACAGATATTCCCTGAATCCAAAAGATTATGAAACCGTGTGTGTACTACACATTGTTTATATGGGGTGTATGGCATGTCTGGGCACCCTGCAAAGAAAAGGGATTTGCGTATTAGATCAAGGAGGATTAACAGAATGAGCGATATGAATGTAAGCAGTGCAATAAACACATTTGCTAGTTATCAGTCAACAGCAATAAACACGAACAGGACAACCGCAAAAACAACTGCTGCAGCATCCAAAGGAGCAACAGATACTGTAGATATTTCGCAGAAAAATGAGGGGAAGCTTTCAAGTAAAGCGCAGGAGTATTTAAAGTCTTTGCGTGAAAAATATGGAGATTATGATTTCCTTGTTGGAAATAGTACAGATGATTTGAAGACTCTTTCAAAAAGTGGCAGCAAAGAGTTTTCTGTTATTTTTTCAAATGCGGAGATTGAAAAAATGGCAAGCGATGAAAAATATGCTGCAGAGAAAATGCAAGGCGTAGAGGGTGCAGTTAAGATGTGCCGAAAAATATGCGAAGAGAATGGCTATGTTTCAGCATTTGATGCAATGAAGGCAGGCAATGGTACTGTTAATAAAATTGGCATTGTTACAGATGATAATGGAAACATGAAATTCTTTGCTGAATTGGAAAAATCTTCGGATAAACAGAAAGAACGCATAGAAAAATATAGAGAAAAGAAGGCTGCAGAAAGGAAAGAAGCCGAGAAAAAAGCATCGAAAAAGAGTCCATATGAAAAAGAAGAAAAAGATGCAGTTAAGAGAACCACAGTAGAAGCCGACTCTATGGAAGAATTAATTGAAAGAATTAAAAATATTGATTGGAACAATGTTTCAGATAGTAAATCGGGAGATAGATTTGATTTTTCTGTATAAGTAAAGGGAGGTGTGCTAATGGGTTCAAAGATAATGAATTATGCATTTTTATTTTCTAATACTCAAGGAAAGATGAAAAGCCCGGTGAATAGTATTCAGCTATCTAAACTAGGCACAAAATCTGTACAGACGCAGCTTAGAGCAGCTGGTATTGATACAAATAGTAAGCAGTATAAAACAGTTATAAGTCAGATGATGAAAAATGGAAATGGTATGATGTACACCAATCCGCAAGCTATCAAGAATCTAATGAAAAATTATGATTCGGACGGGGATTATATTTGTCCGGTGACTGGGCTTGCCGGTATGGATGCAACCAATATTCCACTTTCTCAAAGACATGTAATTATTAACATTCCTGAGAAGAATAGACAAGAAATGTTTGATAATGCAAAGCGAGAATTTCTCGAAGAAAATGGAATTGCTAACGGAGATACAACAAAAAGATCTGATGTTTTCTATCATTATCAGAAAAATGCTAAAAAGCAGGATAGATTAAAAGGAACATGGACACTGGAACAGTACGAGAGACAATATAACAAAGCCTTTTATGAAGCTGCCAAGGCTGCAGATCCTACATGGAAACCCGGAAAAGAAATTAAAGCAGGTGCATTAGATGGAATCACCCGAGAGGCAATTGATAAATCATTAACTGTAACAATGGGACAGTATGGTGAGACGTTTCAACGTGGGTTGGATATAAAATTATAATGAATTACCTTTATTCATAGGAAAGGGGAAGGTAAGATGGAGAAGTTAATGCCTACTGCCAACCAGAAGCACATCGAAGAAAATGTACCGATTACGGAGTGGGACAATCCGTATTTTGAGGTAAAAGAGCCGGAGCAGATGGCATTTTCCATAAAAGATAAATTTGTCAGCATACAGACCTGTACGGAGGGATATGATTATTCCGTTTTTGATGCGAATTATAAGCTGGTTGACGGTGGTGTGTATGACAATCCTGATATTTCCATTTATGCGGCGTTAAAGGACGTTCTGGAGGACTTTGGACTGTCAGAACAGGATAAGCGTATTCCGGTGGAATATGAGGAGCTTATGGAGAAAACAGAAGCGGTGGAGCGTGAACAGTTAAATGAGCGTATCCGGGCGGAAGCACCGGAAGCAGACAGTGTTGTTGCTGATTTCAAGGCAAAGACAGAGGAATTATTTAACGGGATCAACGGACAGACACAGGACGATATAGAGCAGACGGTATGGGCATATCTGCAATCCAAGATTGACGAGTATGAGATAGATGTTGAGCTTG
>JBJEME010000084.1:0-50607 GCA_051879515.1 Lachnospira sp.
ATATAGTTCATGTAGATTCAGGTGCTTTGAGCCCGCCGGTACTTAATGAGCGCGTTGTGCGAATTTAGTATCCGCTGCGAGGCGAAAGCAGCAAAAGCGTGCCTGAACTGCAGAACTATATGTTGTTTTTGACGTAGAAAAAGAGACTCCTCACTAATTTCTTAATGCGACAGCCCCATATATACTTTTGCTGCCCAACATCTTACCATGAAATTCAAAAGATATAATCATCCATTCATTTTTGACATTTCATCAAACATTTCCTTACTTACGTAACATCCGGCATTGAGATACTCTGTGACATTAATAGCGCAGTCATAGACATTAATCATTTCACCTACGGTCTGAATCATACCTTCATAACCTTCGCCAACACCCATTTTTAAGCGTTTCCAGTCGGTGTACATTCTCACTGCATCCTTTGAATCTTTTCCTGAAAGAGTAGAAAACTGAATTTCAATACCTTTATCAAGTACAGTTTTCCCCTCAGCATCCGGAGCAGGAATATCCCCTGTGTGTTTAATCGGTATGAGAAACTTTGCCTTAACCAGTTCTCTTGCCATAAATCGGTAGTAGATTTTATAAATTGTCTCTTTATCAGGCGAGTCTGGAGTTCCCAACTGTCCAATAAGCAGGAGCCAACGCTCCAGTGATGGATTGGTAACAGGCTTTTTAATCTGTGGTAAATCTGAATAATCAGGTTCTTCCACGAGCATAGAGGATGCAATTGAAACCTCGCTGTCCTGCAGGAACACACCACATGCTCCGTTTAAATAAAATGCCTCGCCAAGATAATTGTAAAGATTTTTGCTGTCGGTGTCATTTTCAATAAGCTGGTATGTATAGTTATCCTCAGTGAAAACACGACTAATCACTGGCATCTGTGACTTTGTGAAAAGCAGTATATTGGGTGGAGAGACATGGTAAGATTCATTGTCATCCAGATATGTACTAGTTAACATATGAGGCTCACCGGTTTTTTTATTTATTAAACAATATATCTTTTTAAGAGCAAAAAGCTTGTTGATTACTGCCTGGGCAAGTCTTGAAAAATTAGCCTGTGACTGTTCTTTTTCCTCTTCTGTTTTGTCAGGCTTTATCTTGTCCTTATATAATCTGAACAGCTTCCACAGTTCAACACAATCCGAAAATGTAAGCTTGTCCATGTCACTGTCAGAAATTTTCAAATTAAGTCTTCCAATAAACTCATCTCCCAATGCATTAACATAAGCATCACGAACTTCAGACGCCGGGGTATCACGTTCAAATAATACACTACCCTTTCTTATGTCCATTTTGGCACCATCCTTAATTAATAGGCCTACCTGACGGTCAGTTGCCTCTTCTGCAGGTGTGTTAGGGGCAACTTCTATTCCCAGCACAGTTGTGAGTGCAGTTGAAGACTCATCATCTCCAACATTACTTATATAAACAGCAGCTCCAACCTTTAATGTTCCCTTTAATGATCCTAATACAACGATATCTGAACTTTTATCAGTAAGCTCAAAAATATCAAGAATTCCGACACAAGCACCCATAATAATCTCCTTTACTTTCCAATGCTTATTATTTAGCAATACTAAGTAGATGTCACCTACGACTACGAATTTAAAAACACATGAATATGGCGTTTCAAAATGTAAAGTCAAGCTTATTTTACTATAATTTATCGCAATAATAAAGCTAAATATAAAAAAGTAATTCGCATTTGGCATAAAAGGATGTATAATCAAAGCAGTACAATAAGAAATGGAGATAATTATGGAATTCAGACCATGTATTGATATACATAACGGAACTGTCAAGCAGATTATAGGCGGAAGCTTAAAGGATACCGGCAATCAGGCAGAAGAAAATTTTGTGTCAGACCGGGATGGTGCATTTTATGCGAATTATTATAAGTCCTACGGGTTAAAAGGGGGACATATTATTCTTTTAAATCCCCAGACTTCCGAATATTACGAGGCTACGAAGGCTCAGGCTATGCTCGCTCTTGGTGCATATCCCGGAGGTCTTCAGCTAGGCGGAGGAATAAATGCTGACAACGCAAAAGAATTCCTGGATGCTGGGGCTTCTCACGTCATAGTAACCTCATATGTATTTAAAAATGGAAGGATTGACATGGATAATCTTGAAAAGCTTGTAAAAGCAGTTGGAAAAGAGCGTCTCGTGCTGGACTTAAGCTGCAGAAAAAAAGATAACCTGTATTACATTGTTACAGACCGGTGGCAGACTTTCACAGATGTTCCGGTCACAGAGGATACTCTTGATATGCTGTCTTCTTATTGCGATGAGTTTCTTGTTCACGCCGTTGATGTGGAAGGCAAATGTAACGGAATCGAAAAAGACCTGGTTAAACTTCTGGGAAACTGGGGAAAGATTACTATCACATATGCCGGAGGTGTTGGCACTTATGATGATTTGTATGCATTAAAGGATCTTGGACAGAATAAACTAAATGTTACAATTGGAAGTGCACTGGATTTATTCGGTGGACAGCTTGAATTTGAAAAAATCCTGAAGGTGTTAAACTAAACACCTTCAGGATTTTATGTTGTGATTGCTTTAAGGATTCTGTCACATGTAATCTGTGTATCTTTTGGATTAACAATATCCGTTTCAAACAACAGTTCTTTGATTTCATCAGCTGAAATCTTTCCGCATACAGGGTTTTTTATGCCTTCCACTCTGCCTCTTATTCTGGCATTCACTTCACTCCTCTCAAATGAAAGATCGGTTCCCTCCATAATGCAGTCCTCCAACACGAGGTTTCTGCAATAGCAAAGAGGCTGTGTTCCCATGATACGGCATCTGATAAATTTCAAATTAGATGAATACCATCCAAGATATTCTCCCTTAACAACACTATCAATTACTGTAACATTGTTAGTATGCCAGAATGCGTCCTTTGTATCCAGATTAGAATTGGTTATCATCATATTGTCAACATACTGAAAAGAATACTTTCCCTTCAAAGAGAGTCTGTTAATAGTAATATTCTTTGATTCAAACAAAGGATACTCTGATTCAATTGTAGAATTCATTATTTTGACATTGTTACATCTCCAGATGAATTCAGGTGAATTGACATCACAGTCAGCAAGAGAGATACCGGAGCACTCCCTGAGTGCTTTAATACCGTGTAATCTGGTATTGCTTATTGTAATATTCTTATCGTACCACAAAGCGGCACGACAGTCTGATGTCATATCACTGTCAGTGATTACTGCCCTGTTTACGTGCCACAGAGGATAACGTAAGTTAAAATAGCAGTTCTTCACCTGTAAATCTGAACACTCCTTCAATGCGGATTCCCCATCAGCAGGACCATCAAATGTACAATTAGTTATCAGGGCATTCCTGACACCATAAAGAGCACGTTCTTCATCAAATTGCTGAGCGTCGTATGTCTGCATTTTACTCAAGTCCTTTTCTATATTCATTGCCAAGGATTTCTCCAAATATTGCAATATAGTTGATTTCTGTTTCTGTCCATTTTCTGGACTGGGTGTATCTGTAGCACGAAACAACAATATCATTGCACTGTGATATATTTCCACCCACAACGTAATGTATTGCCTGATGAATACCTGCTTTGGTACATACATTGTACATAGTAGGGTTCTTTGTTTCATACAGTTCAATGCTGTCTATTACGAAAAGACCATCCTCGCGGAAGCTTGGAATAAAATTATCTTTATCAAGGAAATCAATTGATTCTTCTGTCTTGTCTTCTCCAAAAAGATTAACCTTCTTCTTGTTGGTTCTGTCGTAAAGCATGACATTCTCAACGTTCATTGACAGAGCAAACATTTCAATTAAAGAGTTCTTTCTCTCCTGATCTGCATTGAAGAATTCCCTGATAAACATATTAACAGAACGAATCTTTCTATGCTTGAAGAA
The DNA here is from genome assembly GCA_051879515.1 of Lachnospira sp. Classification (GTDB taxonomy): domain Bacteria; phylum Bacillota; class Clostridia; order Lachnospirales; family Lachnospiraceae; genus Lachnospira. The sequence goes on from JBJEME010000084.1 coordinate 3,904, forward strand.
ACGTTTATCCTTTGCGTCAACTGCTTTCCCGCCAAGAATAAAATCATGGTGCAGATCTTCATGATAAATAATATACTTATTCATTCCTTTTGCTTTAGCTAAATCAAGCATGCTGTTGGCAAGACTAAATATGGTATCATAATCATGTCCATCAACAGGATAAGATGATGCTCCGATTGAGCAGGTTATCTTAAGACTGTCATTACCTGAGCCAAGATTATATAGCCATTTAATATTGTTGTTTACCGCCCTCAAAACATTTCGCTGTTCTTCATTAGTGATAAGTCCTTTCACCACAATAAGCATACTGTGTTCACCGATACGTCCGCATTTACCCTTCATTCCAACTGCTTCTTTAACTACATTTGCCGAACGCTGTATAACGTCAAGAGCGAAATCATCACCATATGTTTCCTTTACAAGTTCAAAATTATCCAGTTCAACTACTGCAAGCATTACATACTCTTGTGTTTCCGGAACTATCTGCTTTCTGGCGTAATCAGTTATAGCAGAGGCATCCAATATGCCGGTCTCAGAATCCAACTTATCAGAAGTGTCCTCATCATCGTTAACATTCCTGGTATCGTTTAACAATGTTAATACACAATAAGCTGTTGGCTGCCCATCAACATCACATGTCTTTCCGGTAACAAGGGTTTTCCTCTTATCATCTTCGTCGATAAGGGACATTGTTACTTTTTCCAGAATGAATTTCTCTCCGTTTTCCAGGCTGGTGCAGAGTGATTCAAAATTATCAAATGATTTGCTGTCCACTCTGTCATTGGAAAGCATTTCGTTTCTCCAATCCGCAAGCTTTCCCGAATAAGTTTCCAACGGCATATTCAAATCACTCATAAAGAAAATGTTTAAAGCATCCTCATGAATTTTGTAAGAAAGGCAGAAACAATGTGTCAGCGAAAGGTATGTCGACAGTTCTGCATTAGACAGACCAAAATTGTCAGTCTGGTCCATAACCTCATCATTAATTCCATCAATAATAAAATCACTATTACCCAAGATATCCCCCTCCGTGTTCTATTATTTTATCACATGATTTGTTTACCAAGTATTATATCACGAAATGTATTTTTTTTCATGTATTTTATTATTTAATTGTATTTTATTATTTGATTATAAATTTACAGTCAGATTTCCTAATTTCACGTCATCCCACACGGCATCATTGACAGTTACTTTATATTCGGGGTAAATCACAGTTTTGTAGAATTCACCGTCATAGTTCAGAACGGAGGCATCAACATTTTCATCGTGTTCCTTAAAGCTTTCTGCCACGGTAGAAACATAAGCGGTTACCAGCTCGTGACGTTCAACCATGGCAGGCAGGTTATCCTTTGTAATCCCTATATTGTCCTTTGCCTGTTTTGAAAGATTACTGTACATTTTATCAGTGTAGTCCGCACATTTCTCCCTGTGCTCTTCATTTATTGAGAATCCCTTTTTTTCTGCTTCGGCTGACATAATATAATCATAAATACATAATTCCATGGCAAGAGATTTGGCGTAATCTCTCGTAAATACACTGTCAGGCCCGGCACTAAAATGAGTATTCCATAATTCATCCGGCTTATCAGGGTTGTATGAAATGGCCATTTCCTGTATCTGCTGTTCGACTATCGCTACATAGTACGACATATCCTCCAGTGTAACGCAGGTATCATTGATTGTCACTGCAGTTTTGTCAAGGTTTTTATTATAGACAAATGTATGCTCCTGCCTGTATCTGCTGTAAAAAACAGCAATAATAATTAGCAGGATTCCCATACTTATAATTGCAAATATCTTTAGTTTACCAAATGTCTTTTTCTTTTTCATAGGCTCATCTCATCTTAAACAATAATCAATTTAACAATTACAGATGCCAGATATACCTGAACAAAAGCCTTTGGGGAATGGTAAGTTCCCTGAGAGCGTTTAAGCGCATTTTCTTCACCGCTTCAACAGCTTCAGATAATTCATAATACTCAATATCTTCTCGACCAAAGGCTGTTTTCTGAGCACATTTTATTAACGGACTGATATCAGCATCTTTAATGCATATTTTCTGTTCCATTGCATTCTTTGCAAAATCGGTATATGACGTGGATAAATCTCTTTTTATTCCAAAGAAACGGCACATCTTTTCAAAATAATTATACATTTTAATAACATTTGTTTTGACCTGTAAAGGAGTCCACGTTTTACAGGGTGCAAGCATTTTCCTGATCCTTGCATGAGCAAATCTTTCAGGAACTATTATTATAATCATGATAACTATAATAATCAACAGAAAATAGAATAATCTTCTGACCCACACAAAGAACATGTAGCTGTAATAATCTGACAGATATTTAAAGGAGTTCTTATCTGTACCGTTTTCGTCAGATTCTTTGTCGTAGCCGTAGTTATAGTCTGTGATGTAACTTTCAGCATCATCTGTGACAATGTTTTCTGCGTAGTTATCCTGTTCTTCGATACTGTCAAAGGCTGAAAGCGGTGTAAACTCATACGGAACCCATCCATACCCGTCCTTATATATCTCCACCCAGGCATGGGCACTGGCATCGGTTATTTCTACAATGTATTCATTATAGGTGTCGGTACCGGTAATACTACCGCAGGTACGCTTTACAATTTGCTTATTTACCTCCTTGCAGGAGCCTTCATTTACAAGCTTACAGTAGCCTTCCACGTATCGTGCCGGAATCCCATTGCTTCTTAGCAGCACAACTGCTGCCGATGCAAAATGTGTACAATATCCCTTTTTATTAATCATGAAGGTACTGATAAAATCTTCATTTTCACCTGTTTTTCCAGGGGCTAAGGTATATGTATAATTATCCCTGAAGTATTTTTTCAAGGCATCAATATACTGGGACTCACTCTCGAATGCCAGCAGTTCTTCCTGAATACTGTTTATGAGCGTTGTTTCTTTATTCCCCAGGCATGTGTACCGGTCATATACAAATTCGCGGTACTGTTTTTCATACTTTATGTATTCCAGCAGTTTTTCGTTATCTCCCTGATATTCTGCAAGCATTTTGCTGTATATGGAATAATCGGTTCCGTTTACGAAATATTGAAGTGAACTGAGGGCACTTTTGTCGTTATCAGTATAGTAACCGTCGTAGGAACTCATTTTACTCATATAATACAGTGAACCGTATGGAAGATAGCAGTATGTTAGTGGGGATTCCTCGTATCGCACGGAATAATTCCTGCGAAGTACATTTTCAAGGTAGCCTCTGCCATTAGCAGTAAAGTATTCCTTCAAATCATCATCATAGTCTATTATTGTAAGCAGACTTGATGTCTGGGTAGAAAAATGAACTGCATCATCTTTCGCATTTATAAACAATTTTGCGTATTCTCCATACTCTTTTGGCGTTAATTCTCGCCATGAATTGTCTTCATACACACTTCCCACATATCCTCTAAGATAGACAGGTCCTTTAAATCCTGTCTTTATGGTAAGCATAAGCTTATTGGTATATTCAACCTGGTCGAACTCACCCAGTTTACCGCCATTTATGCCTCCATATGCTGTTTCAGGCGGTGTTTCCGGTTCTTTTGTCTCTGTTCTTTTGAATATATCCAGAATACTCTCCTGTATATGCACAATAAATGCCGGCCTGCTGTTCTTTGAAACAGGATAAACAAGGGTCAGTACTACGTAAAATATTCCTATGGCCATTACTATATGGAACATTGTTGAAGTACCACCCCACATTCTCTTATCTGATGGCATGGCAAAATATGCAGCAGACAACATCATCACTAGTACCATAAATAAAGCATCTGGGAGAAAACCTGTTAATATAAGAACAATGTATGTAATTACAGGTATAATAATTATGGAAATATTGATTCTTCCTGCATAAAATGAATTTTCAAGCAGACTTATTACAAATACGAAATAGATCATGAGTAATCTTTTGTTTCGAATAAAAATGGGATAAAAAATGAGAAATACTACTACCAGAATAATAAGTAATAAACAAATACTCTTCTTTTTCTTTGCATTGTCCATGGAATGAAGTAAGAAGAATAGAAAGAAATTAAACATAACAGAGGAAATAAATATAGTTTTGTTGTATTCTGTAACTTTAAACGCAGAAAAAACACCACACAACAATGCAATAAGCGCGGCGGACATCATTATCGGTTTATATATATTTTCTCTTATTTCTTTATACATCTATATCATCACCCTCTGTAATTCCTGTAATATTTCATCGCGGTTAATCCGGCATGCTCCACTATCTTTAAGAGCAAATACATCCTCCTGCCCTTCTACACAATATATTGATATATCTTTATCTGATGTAAGCTCTGCATAAGAGGTTATTTTATCGTCAATTATTGAAGACACATAGATAAGTCGGGGAATACTGCGCAAATCGCTATCCAGATAACATTGAAAGGCTGGAGTATTTTCATTTCCATTAAGAGCAATCAGCTCATACATTACTTTCTCTAATTTATCAAGTGTTATCACAGGAACAGAGCGCATTTCGCCTGATTCACCGTCATAAAATGCTATTACAATCTCTTTGCCACGATAACATGCTATGCTGCCAACAGCGTACACAAACTCATATATTCCATCAATATTAAAACGCTGTTCTCTGTCTTTTGCTCTGTTAATCTCAACAAGAATAAGACTTATATTTCCCAGCGGAAATCCGTAATCCTTTACAAACAATGCTTCCGATTTGGCACTAAGCTTCCAGTGAATCCTGTTACAGATATCTCCATTTTTATATTCATGAATGTCAAATACCTCAGATGAATCATCACCGGATACACTATCCGAATAAAGGCTGTCTGTATATTGGTTTTCCAGTGGGTTATATATAGTCCGGTAATCAGGCTGATGTTTTATGGGATAAACGATTATTTTAGATTTTTCAGGAGCAGCTATTTTTAGATGGAAGAATCCACATGGATCACTGATGTGACAGTCACTGATTAAAAGAGTCGCAATTCCCGCGTGTTCCAACAAAAGCTTTACGGTAGTTCTCGACGAATCCAGTTTATTTACATAAGTTATATGCTTTGTAGTGTAAGTTTCAGGGCAATTGTTATATTGGCAGCAGACTGTAAAGCTTATATCCGTTGCCGGAAAAAAAGAGGTGTTCTTAAAGCTTATTACACATTCTTCTCCGGCTCTGCGGATAACTGTTTTGTCTTTACAGCTTATGGAGATTGTGAGGCTGCGCCTGACAACAGCCGTATAGAATAAAAGAAATACCGGCAGAATCATCATTAATATCAATATTATAGTCAAACCATAATCTATGTAGACGACATCTGCCGCAAATAGCATCAGAAATAATAAAAGGTAAGATAATAACCGCTTATTCATACTTATCACTCCCCATATTGACGAATTATAAGTTCAGGGACTTTTACACTTTTTAATATGTCCTTCAGAATATCCTGTACGGCCACATTATTTATCTTTGCCTTTGAACAAAGAATAAGCCGATGAATTGTGGTCTCGTACAGAATCTTCTGGACATCGGAAGGAGTGACATAATCTCTCTCGCAAAGAAAGGCACACGCCTTTGCCATTCCTGCAACAGCCACGCTTCCACGAGGACTTAGTCCCAGGGAAATATACTCATTTTCTCTTGTCTTCTCTGCAATATGGGCTATGTATTCGCATACACTTTTTTCGATATATACCTGTTTTACCGCTTCTCTTATTTCCATCAGGTCATCCGCTGTCATAACAGGCTTAACTGTTTCCATAAGATTATATCTTTTACCCTGGATAACCTGGGTTTCCGCCTCAAAAGACGGATATCCCATCCTGACACATATCATAAATCTGTCCAGCTGGGATTCCGGAAGCTTCTGTGTACCGATTGAACCCACAGGGTTCTGGGTTGCCAGAACAATAAACGGATCCGGAAGATTTCTTGTTACGCCGTCCACAGTGACAACTCCCTCCTCCATAACTTCCAAAAGAGCAGACTGGGTCTTTGGAGATGTTCTGTTAATCTCATCTGCCAGAAATAAATTACACATGACAGCACCATAACGATAACTGAATCTGCCGGTTTCTTTGTCATAAACTGAAAATCCGGTGATATCGGATGGAAGAATATCAGGAGTAAACTGTACTTTTTTCTGTTCAAGTGACATTGCCCTGGAAAATGCATACGAAAGTGTTGTTTTTCCCACTCCGGGAATATCGTCAATGAGAATATGTCCACTTCCGATAATAGCCATCAATACCTTTTCAATAACCTCATCTTTGCCAAACACTACTTTCCGGACTTCATTCTCTACATTTTTCAACTGTTCTGTATACTTTTTTATATTCTTCATAATGAACCTCATTCACTACAGTTAATTGGAGTTTGAAAAAACATAATGTTTTGATAAGAACGCCATAAGTAGTTTTGAATCCCTCAAAATGCTGAAAAAAAGATTGCCTGCATGCCATGATAAACATGTTTCAATGAGCACGAGGGCATAAATTCTAATAAGCAAAGGGCATGCTACATATTATTTAATCTCATTTCAACTACACATAATACATGCAGACAACCCTTTTTTCAGGACTTTGACATACAGGGATTCCTATGCATTGATGACGCCTTATTCTGTATATTTGAATTATAACAGTGTCAAAGGAATTATTCTTCTGTTTGAGAGTTGACATTTGGAATTTTTTTAGATTTCAGTCACTATTTATTTCAATGTTGTGATATACTTTATAAGACTACTTAAGCTTAGGGGGAAGATGATATGCCATTACCGTTAAAAACAGGACACAATTTTAATTATGACAGGAAATTAAGGCCAGCGCGGTATGAAATGTCCACAGCAGAGGCATATACTGAATTTTATGGGATTTCATATATGCTTAGCGGCAGCAGACTTATCTATTCACCTAATTTTACCACTATTGCCTCTGCTGACGACGTGGTCTTTATTCCTAAAAATGTTTACCGGAGGACAACTTATATTTCCGATGAGCCCTACGAAAGAATTATCATAAAGTTTACCGACAGCATGGTTGAAGAACTAATAAAAACTGTAGGCAGGGACACATTTGATGAACTGTTCAATGAGCACGTCATACATTTTGCTCCCGAAACGAAGCAAAAGATTTTGTCAGTTTTTCTTGAGATGGAAACAGAGTGGAATAATTACAGTGATTATTCAGAACTGGTTTTGAAGGGACTTCTGAATAAGCTTATTATAATCTGTATAAGAGAAAGAATTGTAAGCGGCGTAAATATGCTTAATTCTGGGAAAAATCACACACATATTATAAACGCTGCAAGATTCATAAAAATACACCTGCGTGATAACCCAACCCTTGAGAAAACAGCAGCAGGAATCAATATCTCACCATCCTACCTGTCAAAACTTTTTATCAAAGATATGCACACTCCATTCTCAACATTTGTATTAAATGAAAAAATCACTTACGCACAGAATCTGCTGGCAAACAGTAATCTAAGCATGACAGAAATAGCATACGAGTCAGGATTTTCCAGCAATGCGTATTTCAGTGACTGTTTCAGGAGAGTCGTTGGCATGTCACCTTTGAAATTCCGCAAAGCTGTGTCGGAAATGTAGTTGCAGGAAAAAATAGTTATCTACAAAATCTTGCATATATCGACTGAAAAGTATAAAATATTACATGGTAGAGGTTTATTTCCTGTAAGGGATAAGTTATTTGTAATACATTACAGAAAAGGTGATAAATATGCGTAAAAGAATGATTAAATATGCATTAGTTGTGGTAATGATTTTTACAATTTTTACCACTAAGGGGATTAATGCAGAAGCAGTTACAATTAGCGTTGACGGAGATTCCACTGAATGGATGAATGCGGCTATGATGTCCTCTTCCCATTCTGCTGTTGAAAAGTGGGCAGTAGCTAAAGATTCTGACAGATTATATTTTTATATACAGCAGAATGGAGGAAACGCCTATGGCATGCCGGCATCATATGCCAGAATCAATATCTCTTATCCTGATGGAACAGCAGGAAGAGCCACAATGATTCAGTTTGATCATATGTTTCATGAAGCCCGGGATGCCTGGTATGGACCGATTAATGGAGTTGATATCAGCTATCTTCCCAGCGAAGAAGCCAATAAGTATGAGATAGAAGTATCAGTTCCGTTATCATTTTTTACTGGTACTGACTTTGTGCTTGAATATTGTGGCAGCACGATATCAATTTCTGATATTCCTGATATGAAAGATATTGAAGAGCCTGTGATGGATTCAGACGCATACTCCGGTATCGTAATTGACGGAAGTTTCAAGGACTGGAGACCTGTTAGTAAGAACCATTATGATGATAGTGTTGTAACTGATATTGCGATGGTATTTGATGGTGACTGGGTTTATATTTACATAAAAGAAATTGACGACAGAGCACTTACATGGTCGGGTGAATGCTCTAACGGAAACTTTACTATCTATACCGATACAGGGCGTAACACTACCTTTCAGGTAAGGCCTGATGAGGTCATAGGAATTGAGGGAGCGATGGTGGCACACTCCAACAAACAGTATGAGGTTGCCATACCTGCTTCTGCAATTAAGCAGTATAAAGAAACAATTTCACTTGGTTTTTATATGAATGAGAATATGCTTGTAACTGATGTTGCCAATTTACAAGGCAATCCTGTAGAAGATACCTCATTTAACGGAATAGTTTATGACGGTAAATATGATGACTGGGATTATTATCCTCACCAGCTTATTCAGTATTCTACTCCGGGAGCAGCAGGTGGAGATTCAGAAGCAGCACTCTTCACAGCTGACACTACCCTGTTTGGACATGTTAAGTCATATCTTCACAAGAATGAAGGCGAGTTTCAGCCATTTTCTATACGTGTAAATAATGATGACAATAAAACAATTAATTTCAGACTGGTCACAGTTGACGCAGAGGGAAACATCAATCGTGATCCTGATATAAGAAATCTCCCTAAAGGTACATATGAATATTATCTTTGGGATTTGAATTCGACATCCACAGCAACCAATATAAATGATGCTGATGCTCCTGTTTATGGGCAGATGTATCTGACTGTCGGCACATCCTTTGATGAGATGGAATATAAAATTGATTTGGAGAAGCTGGCAGATCATTTTAACATGGATGCATCCGATTTTAAAATGATTCAGGCCCAGTACATCAATATTGGTACAGAGTGGGTATCAATTGCCGGTACTTCAACTTATCCTGTTATGGGTGTATGTTTATCTATATTTAGCGTAGCGGGGGCTTTGTATTTTAGAAAACGTAAACGTGCTGTTACTAAATAAACAGTCTCAGCAAATGGAGAAATGTATGTATCCTATTTTGGCAATTGTAATTATTCTGATATGGTTATATGTTCTCAGAGTGTGTAAAAAGAGTGAACTGTGGGCATGGCGTTATATCATTGGAAGTGGCGGAGCTTTCATTCTGATGATGATTTTTGTAAGACCGTACCTCACTCTCCCACTTGCACGTATTGTTGCATCTGTAGCAGGAGCTGTGGGCAATTTAACAGGTCTGTTTTCATCTTATTTTAAATATGGTGTTATTTTTATTGATTCAAGTGCAGGTTCAATCTCATTGATGATTGATTTTGAGTGTTCAGGAATACTTGAAATTCTTGCATTTATTTCTTTGCTTATATTTTTCAGAGCTTACGATGTTTTTGAAAGAATCATCGTAGGTGTACTTGGTGTGTGCTATATTATTCTCGCCAACGCTATAAGAATAGTATCAATATGTGTGATTATATACATATTTGGTATAGATTCATTTTATATTGCCCATACATTTGTGGGAAGATTAATATTTTATGGTTTGTCTATTCTGTTGTATTTTTTAGTATTTACCAAATCGCAGATTATTCGCCAGAAGGTAGGAGGTTTTACTTATGGCGATAATAAATAGTTTTCTTAATTCAGTTCTGTTCTGGGCAGCATGGATAATTATTCCCCTTATGATGGAGATAGTTCCGTCAATTGGGAGCATAATTATCCTTATCAAGAAAAAACTCAGCTCAAAGGAGAAATATACCCCTGCCCTGTTTCCTGAAATTACAGTTATTATTCCTATTTACAATTCGCAGGATACGTTGAGGGCCTGTATCAAGTCTATTAATGACAGTGATTACCCTAACAAAAGTATCCGTATCCTGTTGGTAAATAACCAGGGGCAGGATGACAGCTTTGATATTTACTGTAAAAGCCAGGAAGAATTTCCTGATTTAAAAATGCAATGGTTAAATGCAAAGCAGGGTAAATCCAAGGCTTTGAATATGGCATTGTTTAACAGTAACGGAAAGTATATTATCCATATTGACAGTGACGGCGTGCTTGAAAAATCTGCTCTTATGAATATGGTATGCAAGTTTGAAAGTGACTCCACAATTGAGTGTATGACCGGTGCTATTCTTACAGAGCCAAAGCTGGTTCAGCAATACCCTCTTTTTTTCCCGAGGATGTTAAGAAAAATTGAATTTATGGAGTATGCCCAGGCATTTCTAGCCGGACGAAATTATGCTTCAGAAACCAATTCAATATATACTTTGTCAGGCGCATTTTCCGCATTCAGGAAATCAGCGGTTTTAAAGTCGCAAATGTATAATACGGATACAATCTGCGAGGACACCCACATAACCTTCCAGATGAAGTACCTTTTAAATATTAAGGTCTCTATATGTGAGGATGCTATTTTCTTCGTTGACCCCATTGAGAATCTCAATAAATTATATACCCAGAGACAGCGTTGGCAGCGCGGAAGCTTAGAGGTTTCAAGTATGTTCTTAAAGAAAAAGATGAATCCTTTGAAAATGTTTACTAATGTGAATTTAAGGACTCTTGTTTATGATCATACATTTGCATTTCCACGCATTATCTGGTATCTGATTCTTATCTGCCTCATGTTTATGAATTATTCCATGAAGCAGATAGTGGTTTCAACGCTAGTCTTATATTTACTGTATATTATAATCGGAATCCTGTATTATATTTCCACTATAGGATTCTTAAGTGAATTCAAGGATATAAGAAAATACTATATTAAACAGTGGTATGTCATTCCTTTTATGCCATTTTTCAATCTGCTTGTTTTCTTTATCAGATTCGCCGGAATTATAAACAGCATTAACACCAATAGTGCCTGGAAAACCAGAAATTTCACGGAGGAATGCAATTCCTTCTCCTCCCGCGTTTCAAAGGATATGAATTTTATTTCCAGAGTAATGAAGAAAGTGAGGGCGTATGTAAATGAAGAAGCTTCGTAAATATCGTTATTGGCTTATAATACCTGCAAGCCTGGTGGCAGTTCTGATATTTTCCTTGGTTTCCAAATCACTTATGAATCAGTACGAACAGAGTGTCTTATCAGTCTATGCTATACAGCAGGATGCATACGTCCAGTTAGTACTTGATCAGATTAACCTTCAGGACGACAGAAGCGACACTGAGATTATAGAGGAAATATTAGGCTCACTTGATACATCAAGTAAGAAGTACTGGACATTGACAAAGGAGCAGACACTGCTTTTTGTAAAGGATGTTACAGAGACTAACAGATATAAGGGATTTACAACTTCCACCTACTATGTATCAGACAGTGCCAATGACTTCCTGTCTGAATTATCTGTCAACCACATTGTTAATAAGATTATTGAGATTGACGGATATAATTACGTTGCCTCCGGTGTTATCTTTGAGTATGGCGGTTCAGAATATAAAATTTGTCTGCTTACTAATACGGATGTCATTTTAGATAATAATGATTTCCTGTCCACTGAAATAAAAATATGTATCTATATAGCAATTTTACTTATTACTCTTCTTATACTCATAATGTGTTTTGCAACTGTTTTGAGAAAAAAGAATGACATGATATATGAACTTCATGAGATAATTAAGAGTAAAAATATAGATATAGATGAACTTGGAACAACTCTTCGTAATTACAACTATTACAATACGAGGCAGCATCTGTTCAGTGCTGCCCTGCTTCCAAAGTTTTTGAAAAATCTGGAGGATAAAAAGATTGCTCCGGTTACCGTTATGAAGATTTCCTTTAAGGATGAAAATGAAAAGAATACATTTCTTGAAAAGGGAACCGTTCTTTTAGATGATACAATACTAAGATTTTACAGTTCTGATGATTCGTTAATTCTCATTTTTATACGTGGTACGGAGGAATTCGCACGAAAAAGCTGTGACAGCGTCTGTGTACAGTATGAAATTAATAATATACTGGAATATAACGATGTCAATAAGTCTTTACTGGAACAATGCAGAAGCATTACAGAAAATATATAACAGGAGGATAAATTTATGCCTAACTCTTTGTTTAAGGAATATAGATTCAGATTTTATCTTAATGCCAACCATTATATTATCATTGATGGCAAAGCAGGTGAGCCACACCCACATACATGGGAATTCACGATAGATATTCTTGTTGATAATAATAAGTTTATCCAGTTTAATGAATTTGAAGTGGGGATTGAAAAGTTTTTCGCAAAATATCAGAACAGAGTTATAAATGAGATTCCACCTTTCGACCATACCAATCCTACTTTGGAGAATATGGCTGATTATTTTATTTATGATTTAAGGGATCTGGTTAGTGAAATAGGCGGTACTCTTACAAAAATGGAATGTAGTGAGACTCCTACCAGAAGTTATATTATCGGTTTTGAACAGGACAGTGCTTTTATGCACAATATGCGGACTAATTCAGACGACAAGCTTACACAGATTATAGACACACTTATAGATGATCTTATAGATGATGACGGAGTATCAAGATTCGATAATGGGAGCAAAATCAGATTAGAATGAAAAAGTATTTTGGTGTTATATTTTGGATAAATATATATATTATTGCAGCCATAGGTATCTGTTATTGTCTGTTTTTAAGCGGAAACTATCCAACAGGTTCAGATACATTTTGCCATATTTATAAGGGAAATGTTCTTTATGACCAGATAAGCAAAGGCAATTTCTATCCGTTGTATGACCAGTACTGGTACAATGGCGTGCAGATGATGCGATACTGGGCACCTCTTCCTGTTTACTTCCTCGCTTTCTGCCAGCTTCTTGCAGGCGGTTCGGATTTATACGGATATCTGGTATTTGTCGGTTTAATTGTTTTCCTTGGTGGATTAAGCTGGTTATTTATCGGGGTTAGGAAGAACCGTGTCATGCTCGGAGGATTTATTGGTATTTTGTGGTTCTTCATGCCAAATAATCTTTATTCCCTCTTTTATGAGGGAAATCTTCCAAGAAGCCTTTCGATGATATTTCTGCCGCTCTTTTTCTACTGTGTTTACGAATATCTGTACGAGAACAAGTGGAAATATGCTGTCGGCATGGTACCTGTTTTTATGCTGATTATTCTGTGCCACAGCGGATATGCCGGAATGATTCTTATAGCGATGGTTATTTTTCTTTGTGTATATCGTATTATTTCCAAAGAGAAGGGCAAATGCCTTAAACTGCTTGCAGGAATGATTATCCCGTTTTTAATTACCGGAATATGGCTGTATCCTTCCCTTAAGGGCGGAATAACCTCCACAGACAGTTCACAGGTTATGAAGACATTTTTCCAGAGCGGATTTGTTTCACTTAATCCCATACTTCGTATAACCAGGGGTGTTGCAGAATTCTATTTTGGACTTGCAGCTTTTGTCCTTGCCGTATTTGGACTTATATGTTCAAAGAAAGAGTCACAGACAGGTTTTCTTACAGCTATAATTATTTTTGCATGTACTACTTCTACCATGTACAAAATAATTGTTTACCTGCCGGGAAGTCAGTATCTTTGGATGTTAAGATTTATTTCAATCGCACTGTGCATGATTTTGTATAGTCTTTTGGTGTGGAAGTCATTACGGAAATGGATTCTGGTGCTTTTAGCGGCTTTGCTTGTGATAGATGCAGTGCCATCCGTACAGCTTATCTATAATGGTAAAGGTGATGTTTCTGCGCAGGAACACATTAACAGCGAATCAGATAATATGCTTTTAACACAGGCAAGGGAAATAACCTCCCAGAGGGCATCATTTATAGGTATTGATTCGACAGGCGCCCTGGGCGCATATCTTCTTACTGATTACAATAATGGTAAAGTACAGCAAACATTTGGTGCAGGCTGGCAGTCGGCGGCAACAACAACCAATATTGTGAGCCTCAATGAAGCTGCAGAACAGGGATTTTATCCTTTCCTCTTTGACCGCAGCCTTGAAATGGGTGATGACACTGTACTTATAAAAATTGACGTTCTCAAAAATAAGTGGAACGATATAGATAAGGTAAATGAGGCGGCTGAAAGTGTCGGATACAGACTGGTAGAAAGTAATAATAATTATCTTCTGTATAATTATGATACTTTTGACACATTTGGATGTGTAACCTCATATTCCGGTATTGGTATTGGCTCCACCGCAATAAATCTTTGCTATATGGATCCAGATATTGAGAAAGGGGAATCCGACAATATAAATGACTACACATTTGAAGAACTGTCCAAATATAAAATAATTTTTCTTTCTGATTTTGAATATGATGATAAAGAAAAAGCTGAACAACTGATTATTGATTTAAGTGAAGCAGGAATTAAGATTGTAATCTTCGGCGATGGTATTCCCCAGTTAAAGAATGACAACAGGTCCGAATTTCTTGGCGTAACCTGTCATCCGATTGTATTTGAAAATGGTTATCCATTTTTATATGCGAATGGTGTACAATATGACTGTATGCTTTTTGACAAGGAGTACCGGAACTGGAAAACAGTTTATTTTAACGGGCTGGATGAAACTGCCGGTTATATTTATGATAACGGAATGAAATTGTCATTCATGGGTACCGTAAAGAATGAAAATATAACTTTTATTGGTCTGAATCTTACCTACCACTATGCTCTTACCAAGGATGAGACTGCAAGGGAAATAATTTACCTTGCCATATCAGACGTTTTAAACCCATTACCTGAGCGAAATATAGTTCCACTGGATATAGAATATGGTATGAGATCAATAGCAGTTATCTCTGAAACGGACAACACTAACACAACACTTGCTTATCATGACATGTTTAAGAGTGATGAAGCTATCTATGAAAAGAATAATCTTACTTACGTGGATAAAGGGATAACGCGTATTTATTTTAAATATGCTTATCTTACTGAAGGAATCATTATAAGTCTTCTGGGTATCGTACTTTATGTACTTTATATAGTCTGGCTAAGAAATAAATCTGCGAAATCAGAAATAAAGGATACCCAGCCTCAACAGTAAATAATGAAAGGTTATCGAAACGTAATGAATACAACGAAAAAAATTATTATTTTTATACTTGCTTTTATATGTATTGCTGGTATTGTTGGTGGCACATGTGTTTATATTTATTTCCTGGCAGATAAGAGTACTACTAATGAAGCAGAAGAAAATGTATCAGAAACAGTTTCCACTGAACATGAAACAGCGGCTGAAACACAGACACAAACTGTTGAGATAACCACAGAGGAAACAACCACGGAATGGGAAACACAAATATGCGGAGTCACTGTTAAAAGTACCGATGAACTTTTAGATGTAAGCAATAAAACAATCCCTGATATAGATGATTTTGCGAAACAGCTTGAAACACTTCCTGCTCTTAAAAAAGTTGACATGTGTGGCTGTGGTTTTTCCAATGAGCAGATGGAACAGCTCTGCAATAAGTTTCCTGATATTAAATTTGTGTGGGAACTGAAAATGGGAATATGGACCTTAAGAACTGATGCAGTGGCATTCTCTACACTTAAAGACGGTACCATCTATTACAGGCTTACAAATGATGACGCCAAAGTTCTAAAATACTGTACCGACATGGTTGCTTTGGATATAGGACATAACCGCGTGACTGATCTGTCATTTCTTCAGTATATGCCTGACTTAAGAATACTTATACTTGTTGATAATATGATTGAAAATGATGATGAAACATATATATCTGATTTATCGATGCTTAAATATTGCAAGAAGCTTATGTATCTTGAATTTTTTGTGGGCAGTGTCAGTGATATCAGTGTTTTAGCAGATTTGAAAGAGCTTGTAGACCTTAATATCAGCTATAATCCTATTTCTGATATCACTCCTCTTCTTGAACTGCCTAAGCTGGAAAGACTTTTCCTTGAACACACCAATGTCTCTTTGGATGACTATAAGCTTTTGCAGGAAACCTATCCTGATGCCCAGATTGTGTATTACGGCGAAGGGTCAGTTGATCAGGGCTGGCGCACCCATGAAAGATATTACGCCATGAAAGACATGTACAAAAAAAATTATGTTAATGATTTATTTAAATAAAAGGAGGTTTACAATGGGTGAAGAAAAAACAACAGCAATACGAGATGCAAGACAACTTGGTATTGCAAAAATGCTAATTCTTGGTATTCAGCATATGTTCGCCATGTTTGGAGCGACAATTCTGGTCCCAATATTAGTATCCGGCTATTTCCGGGAGGCATGTGGGGAGCCACTGACGAGAGGATTATCCGTTTCTGTTACTCTGTTTTGTGCAGGTATAGGTACTCTTCTCTTTCATGTATGCTCTAAGCTGAAGGTTCCGGCCTTTTTAGGTTCGTCCTTTGCTTTTCTCGGAGGTTTTTATACCTGTGCCAATTTAAAAACCGGCATATATGCTGATATGTCAGTTAATGATAAGGCTGCTTATGCCTGCGGAGGTATAGTTGCTGCAAGCCTTTTGTACATTTTACTGGCATTAATTATCAGATTTGTGGGGGTAAACCGTGTCATGCGTTTCCTTCCACCCGTGGTTACAGGCCCTATTATAATATGTATTGGTCTTTCTCTTGCGGGTTCTGCCGTAAGCAATGCATCCACTAACTGGATTCTGGCATTTATTGCGCTGGCGGTAATTATAATCTTTAACATCTGGGGCAAAGGGATGTTTAAGATTATTCCTATTCTTATGGGTGTACTGGTATCCTATGTTGTCGCACTGATTATGAATATGGCAGGTATTACCAATCCTGACGGTTCTGCAATATTTGATTTTGCTGCGGTATCAAGCTCAAGCTGGGTGGGAATTCCAAATTTCCAGTTATGCAAATTCGATTTAACTTCAATTCTTGTTATGGCACCAATTGCCATTGCAGCCATGATGGAGCATATAGGTGATATGTCTGCCATCTCTGCAACGGTTGATGAGAATTTTATTCAGGATCCTGGACTTCACAGAACACTTCTGGGTGACGGTATTGCCACTGCATTTGCAGGTCTTATAGGCGGTCCTGCCAACACAACATACGGTGAAAACACCGGTGTACTGGAATTGTCAAAGGTATATGATCCACGTGTAATCCGTATAGCTGCGGTATTTGCCATTATCCTTTCATTTATTCCAAAGTTCTCCGCTGTTATATCAACTATGCCAGCAGCAATCATTGGAGGAGTTTCATTCATGCTCTACGGTATGATTTCAGCCATTGGTGTTCGTAATGTTGTTGAGAATAAGGTTGACCTGACAAAATCACGTAATCTTATTATTGCAGGTGTAATCTTTGTGTGCGGACTTGGTTTTTCAAATGGTCTTACATTTAGTATAGGTAATACTTCAATTACTCTTACTGCCCTTGCCATTGCAGCTATTGCAGGTATTCTCTTAAATGCAATTCTTCCTGGAAATGATTACCGGTTTGGTACCAATCCAAATGGAGATCAGAGCCGTGGAGTTTATATTAAAAACACAGACAAACAATAAGGAGGCAATATATATGGATTTTTATAATGAAAACAATATTACAATATTTAATCATCCATTGATTAAGCACAAGATTTCCATATTGAGAGACAAGAATACTGGAACTAATGAATTTCGTAAATTAGTAGGCGAAATTGCCATGCTGGAAGGTTTTGAGGCGATGAGTGACCTGGAATTGGTTGATGTTGAGATTGATACTCCCCTTGAAAAATGCATGGCGCCAAAGCTTGCCGGACGTAAGCTGGCCATTGTCCCGATTCTTCGTGCAGGTCTTGGCATGGTTGATGGCATTCTAAGTCTTGTCCCAAGTGCAAAGGTTGGGCATATTGGTATGTATCGTAACGAAGATACACATGAGCCTGTTGAGTATTATTGTAAGCTTCCTAATCCAATTGAGGAGCGTACAATAATTGTTACTGACCCTATGCTTGCCACGGGTGGTTCTGCAATAGATGCAATTGAGCAGATTAAGAAGCATGGTGGCAGAAAAATCAAATTTATGTGTATTATTGCTGCGCCGGAAGGCTTGGAAAAACTTCATACTGCTCATCCTGATGTTCAGATTTATGTTGGAAGTCTTGACCGTGAGCTTGATGATAATGCATATATCAGACCGGGACTTGGAGATGCCGGAGATCGTATATTTGGTACAAAATAACCTAAATTTTACTTTAAATAAGGAGAGAATCTATGTTAGATAAAATTTTTCACCTGAAAGAGAATAACACTACGGTAAAAACAGAGATTATTGCCGGTGTTACTACTTTTATGACAATGGCATATATCATTGCGTTAAATCCTAATCTTTTGACCAACTTTGGTGCTGCCGGCAAGGAACTTTGGAACGGCGTATTCATGGCAACCTGTATAGCTTCTTTTATTGGTATGCTTTCAATGGCATTTATTGCAAATAAGCCATTTGCATTAGCTCCGGGTATGGGACTTAACAGTTTTTTTGCTGTTGTTGTTGCTAACGTTGCAGCAATGACAGGAATGACTTATGTTGCTTCTTTCCAGGCTGCTTTAGTTATAATTTTAATAGAAGGTGTTATATTTATTATTCTTTCACTTTTAAATATCCGTCAAAAGATTGTGGAGGCAATTCCTTTAGGAATCAGACTTGGTATATCCCCTGCAATTGGTCTTATGCTTATGAATATTGGATTTGGTTCTAATGTAGGTATATATGCTGAAGGCAACGGATATTCATCTCCGTTTTACGTAATGAGAGATTTCTTCGGAGCATTAACTCCGGGTGTTCTTAAGGACAATATGGGTAACACCGGTTATATCACAATGGTTCTTACAGTTGCAACAATGTTTATTGGTTTGTTTACAATAATAATAATGTCAAAGAAAAACATTAAGGGTTCTGTACTGTTTGGTATGCTTATTTCTTCTGTAATTTACTGGATAGGTGAAGCTGTTTTCCTTAAGGTAAATCCATTTGCAAGCCTGGCAGATGCGTCATTTGTGCCACCATTTAAGGATATGGTTGATACAACTTTGTTTAAGTTCAACTTTGAGGGTTTTGTAAATATCGGCTGGTTTACTGTAATTACAATTATTATCACATTCTGTATTATTGATATGTTTGATACTATTGGTACTTTAGTAGGTACTGCGTCACGTGCAGGTATGGTTGACGACAAAGGTAATATGCCACGTATGAAGGAGGCACTTATTTCAGATGCAATCGGAACCGTTGCCGGTGCATGTACAGGTACTTCAACTGTAACTACTTTCGTTGAATCTGCATCAGGTGTAGAAGCCGGAGGACGTACAGGTCTTACAGCTTTAGTTACAGGTATTTTGTTCCTTGCAAGCATATTTATTGCCCCTGTAGCCGCTATTATTCCTGCTGCCGCAACATCATCAGCTTTAATTTATGTTGGTATCCTTATGCTTATGGGACTTAAAAATGTTAATTTTGATGATTTGGATCAGATGGTACCTGTGGCTGTAATGTTAATTGCAATGCCAGTTTCAGGTTCAATTGGACATGGTATCGGTTTAGGATTGATTTCCTACAGCGTTATAAAGGTATTCACCGGGAAAGCTAAAGATGTATCAGTGCTTACTTATGTTATTTCGCTCATATTCCTTGTAAAGTTTTTCCTTGCAGCTTAGAATAATTAATTTAAAAGAAGATGCCACTCTGCTTTTGTAATTGCAGAGTGGCATCTTCTTATCTCTTATTCTTGTGTTCTTCCAATTCACATATCAACTGATACAGCGACCAGGAGATATTGTGCGGTGTAGCGACTGCTTTCAGACTGATTTCTGATAGCCCGCGTGATTTATACATTTCCAGAAAATCATCTAATTCCTTATCCTTTAATCCGGAAAAAATCAATATTTCAGGCATGACATAGTTTTTAGATGCGGTGATACTTTTTATGGGTTTGATATTAGGTATACCGGCTAATGCCCCAACCGCCTTATCTAAATCATCCGGTTTTAATTGTCTGGTGCTTATATTCAGTGTCTGGCATATTTCAAGAAATATCCGTTCTTTCTGAACCAGCAGCATATTTTCATCAATGTTATATAAAATCATGTATTTGCTCCAGCGTAATTAATTGTCACATTATTTACCGAAAAAGATAAGCTATCTTGTCAGATCAAGGTAAAGGTATCTGTACTGTCTTGCTGCATTCTCCCATGAAACATCCTTAGCCATATTTCGCTGAACCATCTCATCCCAGCACCAGCGGTTGGTAAAATAAAATGTCTTCGCACGGTTAATGGCATCAAGCAGAAGTCCTGCATCATATCTGTCGAAAGTAAAACCGTTACCCCAGTTAAAGAACTGGTTATATGGCTCAACAGTATCCTTAAGTCCTCCTGTCTCACGTACAATTGGAACTGTACCATAATGCATTGCAGTAAGCTGTGTAAGTCCGCATGGCTCGAATCTGGATGGAACTAAGAGAGCATCCGCTCCTGCGTAAATTCGGTGAGCTCTCGCCTCATCATACTGAATGCATGAAGCAATCTGACCTTTATAAGTATTCTCGTAGTAGCGGAAAGAATTCTCATACTTGGCATCTCCTGTACCAAGTACAACAACCTGTGTATTGCCATCCATTACTTTATGAATAATTGAATTTACTAAATCAAGTCCCTTCTGATCGGTAAGTCGTGAGATAAGACCTATAACAAACTTGTGATCATCCTGCTGTAGGCCAAGCTCCTGCTGGAGTGCTTTCTTATTCTCTTTTTTGTTGGTAAGTACATTGGTGATATCATACTGCTTGGCAAGATTAGGGTCCGTTGCCGGATTCCATATATCGTAATCAATACCATTGATTATTCCACGCAGCTTTCTTGAATGATATCTTAAATGGGCATCCAGACCTTCTCCATATTCAGGAGACTGGATTTCACCTGCATATGTATTACTTACAGTTGTAATCATGTTGGCGTAGGCAAGTCCACCCTTGAACATATTGGCATCAAGCCAGTTCTGGGTTAATGCGTCCTTGTTAAATACGTAATCAGGTAAATTAGTCCAGTACTTTATTGTCTTAATGTTATATATTCCCTGGAATCGAAGGTTGTGAATCGTTATCATTGTCTTGGCTTTACCGATAGGACTCTTCTCAAAGAAGGTTCTCAAATAAACCGGAACAAGTCCTGCCTGCCAGTCATGACAGTGGATAATGTCAGGAATCCAGTTAAGGAAATTCAATGCTGCCAGTGCGGCTTTTCCAAAATAGCAGAACTTTGGAATATCGTCTATAAGATTAGTGTATGGCTTTGGTCCGCCAAAGAGCTCCTGATTATCAATAAAATCATATACTACTCCATCACACTCATATTCCATAATTCCTACATAGAAAGAACGTCCATCCTGACAAAGGTCCATGTTAAAGGCTCCCTTGTATTGCATTTTCTCCTGATACTTCTGTGGGATACATGCGTACCGTGGAAGGATTACCTTAACATCACAGTTCTGTTTTACCAAGGCTCTTGGAAGTGCGTACATAACATCTCCAAGTCCTCCGGTCTTAACGAATGGATAGCACTCAGAACCAATAAATGCAATACTGCGTCTTGGTCCTTCAACAACCGGTTTATTATCTGTACTATTCGTATTCTCAGCCTCCCCATTCTCCTTATTCTCTACTACTGTCTTATTCTCTTTGTCGTCCTTTGCTCCGGCATTCTTTGAAGCAGAATTTTTTTCAGTTACCTTCTTAGCCGCAGTCTTTTTAACAGCAGTTTTCTTGGCCGGAGTCTTTGTAGCCGGAGCCTTTGAATCTGCCGCTTTAGTCACTTCAGCTTTTGCTGCGGAAGAATCTTTCAATTGAACTTCTGTAGATGCTGTTTCCATAGAATCTGCTTTCTCGGTAATATTTTTAATCTCCGTTGTACTCTTGTTTATAGTTTTATTTGCGTTATTAGTTTTCTTTGCATTAGTAGTTTTCTTTGCCGCCATAAATCCCCTCCTAATAAAATATCCAAAATCATTACGCAACTTTACAATAATAATATAGCATTTATTACTTACAATTTAAACCATTTTAAGTCTAAATATTTCATAAATAAATCATATGATACCAGGGTTAAAAGGTCTGAACCCACATGAGCTTGCTCAAATGTGGGTGAATGACCCCAGCCCCGCCAAAATATGAGCATAATAGATTTCATTCATGTAATGGTAATTTCTTTTATATTTAACAACATTTTTAAAGGAATCTCTTCAATGATAAGACTGCAGTTTTGCAAAAGCTCACTGCTATTAATAGCCATGTTCCAGCAATCCTGCATATATGAAGGGATTATACCCGACATGTTTCCCACCTCGAGGGTTACGGAAGCTACACTCGCAGCATCATTTTCTTTTGCTGTTTCTTCCACAGTTTTAATAATTTGCATTACAATTCCCAGCTCGTGCATAACAACTCCCCTTTCCCTTTACCTTTTTCAGTTGTCACACTCAGGCGTTTGCGTAACGCCCTCTTTCACTGTACAGTTGTGCAAACACCTGCGTCACACAATCTTTTCCAATGCTTCCTTTGACAATATTTTATTTATTTTTGTCAGAAATAAAGCGCTTGCAGTAACTACTGACAGGATATCAGATACCGGTTCTGCAATGTATACTCCCCACACTCCAAAAAAGTATGGCAGAATGATTGCCAATGGCACTAGCAGAATTACCTTTCTTAGCAATGCAATAAACAGGGATATCTTTGCCTGTCCTGTTGCCAGAAATGTGGGCTGGATTGCCTGTTGTATGCCAAATACCAGCATGCCCGCAAAAAACACAGGGATTGTCATGGTCAGCAAACTGATTAGCTCAGCATCAGACGTAAAAAGTGAGGCGAAAAATTTCCGGAACACAATAACAGATGATGTCCCGATAAATCCATAGACAGCAACTGTCCCAATCATATAGCGGTATGTATTTCTTACACGGTCAAATTTACCGGCTCCGTAGTTATAGCTGATAACAGGCTGTACTCCTTGGGTAAAGCCTGCAATTGGTGCGCTTAAGAACTGACAGATACTCTGCATGACAGTCAGTGAGCCTACATACATGTCACCGCCATATATCTGCAATCCACGGTTCATAACAATGCTTATGAGGCTTTCTGTGGAACGCATAATAAATGGAGATATTCCAAGACTACATATGCTTTTTATGGTGCCTATATCCGGCTTCATAAATTTGGGATGAATGGTAAATACTGTTTTCTTTCCCATTAGAAACACGACAATCCATACTGCACTTACAGTCTGGGATATAACGGTGGCAATTGCCGCCCCTGTAACATTCATATCTAAAACAAAGATAAATACAGGGTCAAGAACAATATTTAACACAGCTCCAACAAGAACTGTCATCATGCCTATTTTGGCCTGACCTTCGCATAATATAAATGGATTCAATCCCAGCGCCAGCTGCACCATAAGAGTTCCAATCAGATAATAGGAAAGATAATTCATGGCATATCCAATTGTATTGTCGGAGGCGCCAAATGCGTATAATAGTGGTTTTTGAAAAGTGTAGAATATAATCATCAGCAAAATGCTGAATACAACGAGAAGGAAAATACCGTTTCCGAGAATTTCATTTGCCCGTTTTTTATCACCTTTCCCAAGGAAAATAGCAGCTAAAGGGGCACCTCCGGCGCCTACTACTGCTGAAAATGCTGAGATTAGAGTGATAATAGGCAATGTCAGTCCAACACCGGTTAAGGCATCTGTTCCTATACCCTCAATATGCCCGATATATATCCTGTCGATAATACTGTATAATATATTGATGGTCTGGGCAAGAATTGATGGGATAGCCAGCTTTACCATAAGGTTTACTATGTTTTCTGTTCCAAGGTATTCGTTATTTGTTGATTTCATTTCTAGTCTCTTTTCTTGCAATTCTGTTGTAGTATTCAACACAAGAGGCACCTGATTTCGTCTAAAAAGATAAAATCAAGTGCCTCCCTTACGTCAATGAAATTATTCAACGTATGTAATGATAATGGTAATGAACCACAAATTAAAGTGTTCCACCGAAATCAGTTGTTAATGCCTGACCTGTAATAGCTCTTGACTCATCACTGGCTAGGAATAAGAGGATATTGGCAACATCCTCAGGCATACATGGCTGTGCAGTAAGATCGCTGTGTTTACCCATTGCACCAAACATATCAGCATCAAGATTAGCAGGATTAAGTGTTGCAACCATTGGAGTTACAATAGTTCCCGGACATACTGCGTTGCAACGGATTTTCTGAGCTGCAAAACGAAGTGCAGTATGTTTTGTGATACCGATAATGGCAGCCTTACTAGATACATATGCTGCTCCGCCGCAACCCTTAAGACCTGCAACAGAAGCCACATTGACAATTGAGGCACCGGTCTGCATTACTGCAGTTGCTGCACGCATCATTCTCATGGTACCCTTCTGATTAATCTCTACAATTCTGTCAACATCATCATCAGTAAATCTGTCAATTGGTTTAAGACCTTCCTCAAGCACTCCTGCATTGTTAACAAGAATATCAAGCTTACCGAATTTCTCCATTACAAGCTCCACAATTCTCTCAGGATCACCTTTCTTGGAAATATCAGCTGCAACGGCAAGAACATTACCTCCGGCTGCTTTAATTTCCTCTGCTACAGACTCTAATGCAGCTTCTCTTCTGGCAGTGATAATAACTGTTGCTCCCTCAGCTGCAAATAACTTGGCTGTTGCAGCACCTACACCGGAATTTCCTCCTGTAATTACAGCCACCTTGTCCTTTAAACGATTCATAGTTGAAACCTCCTATTAAATTAGTCACTATCATGTATGTTTAAATAATAACACAAATTATGGTGATGTGTACAGTACTTTACAATAAATATCATAATGAGCGTGAAAGCTTCTTAAGAATATCATTTTTACCTAGAATTACCAAAACATCATCCTTTAACAGAGGCATGTCGGCAACAGGAGTGACATTAATCTCATTGTTCCTTTTCAATGCAATAACATTAATCTCATATTTCTTTCTTAAATTAAGCTCAATTAGGCTCTTTCCCTCCCAGCTTACAGGAGTCTGAATCTCGGCTATTGTGTAATCAGCTGATACCTCAACAGAATCAATAATATGGTCGAAAGCGAGATTATTGGCAAGATGGGCACCCATTTCCTGTTCTGAATAAACAATCTTATCAACTCCTACCTTTTCAAGCACCTTGCCCTGAATTTCATCATAAGCTTCGGCAATGACGAATGGTATACCGCGCTCTTTGATACATACTGTGGCAAGTACCGCTGTTTCAAGACTATTTGCAAATGAAATGATTGCCGCATCGAAATTATTCAACCCCAGCTCATCAGCTACCTCTTCATCAGTAATATCAAGACACATTGCTGATGTCACATAGTCAGAAATCTGATTAACTTTCTTCTGATCCTTATCAATTGCCAGAACCATGCAGTCATTCTGCTCAAGATTCTTGGCAACGCTTCGTCCAAATCTGTCAAGTCCAATAACAATATACTGTTTTTGTTTACTTTTAGCCATTTTGTCACCTCTCAATATAATTATCCAATAATTACTTTTGCTTCTGCATAAGAAATATCACCACTATTTTTATGAGAATTAAATGCAAGGGCAAGGGAAATAGGACCTACACGGCCTAAATACATTGCGATGATAATAATAATCTTTCCTATACTGTTAAGGTTGCCGGTAAGTCCACGGGAAAGTCCTACCGTACCGATTGCTGAACTGACTTCATATAACACTGCCAGAATATCATTTGGATATAATATGAGCATCGCAGTTGACAGACAGCAGAATATGGAAAAACTAAAACATATAATTGCAACACAGCGCTTTATTGCTGCATCCGAAATGGTGCGTTTCATAATACACACACGATTCTTTCCCTTAATATTAGTGATTACAGAGCAAGCCATCAACACAAATGTAACAGTTTTGACACCACCGGCTGTACCTGCAGGTGAACCTCCTATAAACATAAATAACAGATAAATCATACAGCTTGCCGGTCTGAATAGACCCTGGTCTATTGTGGCAAAACCTGCTGTTCTTAAGGTCACGGACTGAAATGCACTTGCCAGTAATTTATGTGGAAAATCCAGAGTTCCAATAGTAGCCGGGTTGTCGTACTCCAGGACAAGTGTAATGAACATACCTGACACAAGAAGAACTCCTGTTATGATTAAAACCAGCCTTGCGTGGAAATTCATTTTCTTGCGACTACCTTTTTTCTGGGTTAATAATCTTCCGATTTCCCAGAAAACAGGGAATCCTAAGCCTCCGGTAATGATAAGCGTCATAGTTGTGAGATTGATAAGTATATTGTCACGATACTCACAGAAACTGTTACCGCCTAATAAATCTATTCCGGCGTTACAAAAAGCCGATACAGAATGAAATATTGAATACCATACGCCGGTAACTCCATACTCAGGGATAAATACAAATGAGTAGCAGAATGCGCCAAGTAATTCAATAATAAGAGTTGTCTTTACAATCTGGATAGTCATTCTTACCAGACCTGATAATGTATCCAGATTATAGGCATTACGGAGTAACAGCCTGTCCTGTAGAGTTATTC
Organism: Lachnospira sp.; assembly: GCA_051879515.1. GTDB lineage: Bacteria > Bacillota > Clostridia > Lachnospirales > Lachnospiraceae > Lachnospira. The sequence continues at coordinate 30,767 of JBJEME010000084.1, forward strand.
TTTCATGAAATGCCATTAATAACAGTGTGGTGAATGTCACGATACCAAGTCCGCCAAGCTGGATTAATATCAGTAAAACAACCTGTCCTGCAAATGAAAAGGTCATTCCGATATTGACTGTAGAAAGACCTGTTACGCAGATGCTTGAAGTGGAAATAAACAGGGCATCCAAAAACTTAAGCTCCACTTCCGGTTTTAAGCAGATGGGAAGATACAGAAGAATTGCCCCTATAAATGCTCCCAGAAGGAAACCTAACATAATGATTCTGGTTGTTGATAAAGATTTCTTTTTCATAATAAATATCTCATATTTTCTGCAAATTATTGCTGATTATATATCATAAATGTTAATAGCTGGGCAGAGGCGTAAAAACGCAAAGCGTTTCCACGCTCGCTTCGCTCGTCAAATAATTTCAACCATGTATGCGCATGCAAGCATGGCAGTCATGCTTGAAATCACTTAACTCTGCCCTTTCCGAACATTATAGCACAAATCATATAAGAGTAGTATAGAAAATGTAATCTGTTTAAGATATACGTTAATTCTACAGATACATCATTACATCCATAATCCAACGTCTATCATGTATTGTAAGTGTCACACTGCCACTATACTTATCAACCACCCTTAGGACATTCTTTATACCCAATCCGTGAAGGAGCGGATTAGGATTTCGGCTTTTCATTTCAGGCGGCAGGGCCGATGCCTTAAGAAGCAGCTTGGAACGAGTCTTTCTTACATTACAGCCGTTACATACCTGAATTATCAGTACTCCTTTATTGTATACCATCATGAAATCTATTATGTGCTCGTCTGATTCATTATTTTTTTCAGCATTTATGGCATTATCCAGCAGATTTGACACTACCACTACCGCGTCATACGCATCAATTGGCATGTCAGTTGGAATGGTTATTTTACGGTTCAATGTATATCCAAGAGTATTTATAACATTGATTTTACCGTTAATTATAGAATCAAGCTCAATATTTCCAGTATTTACCACGGGTTTAAACTTATTAATCTGCTTTGTAATATCATCAATATAATTCAGCGCATTTGTTGACTCTCCATCCTTAATCAGTCCGTACAATACCTGCATATGATTCTTAATGTCATGTCTTATTCCTTTTGTAAATGTCTCAGATGCCTTCAGCATGGAAAGCTGATCCTCATAAGCTCGTATCTGGTCATTCATTATCTGCCTTTCCATATTGACAGTCTCCCTGTCATGAAAATAATCTATTGCCAGGAAAAGCAATATTGCTAATGAGATAAATTCGATGGTAACATAGGTATCCTTAATATCATGAATATAATAAAGGGAGATAACTTCAATAAAAACAAATAAGATGAGAAGCAGACCTGTAAACATGACAAATCTGTTTCGCTCATAAAGCATCCGGTAAATTTTAATTGCGACATACAGCCATATTGCAAATATTGCCGTAAATATATGATTATCCGCATATCCCATAAGATATATACATAATCCTGCTGCGACTGATGAAGAGATAAATAATAATACATCTGTTAAAAGCTTATGTGCACTGTCAAAAAAGACACAGGAAAAAATAGTAAACACCAGAAAAAACAGCCCATATAACTGCCAATATTCGTAGTCTCTGACTAAAATATTAGCAGATAGAGCTGTTCCAATAAGATTAACAAGAACAATCCTAACTCCTGACTGATTAGAGTATTGTTCCTTAAATAATAAATTGGTACATACAAGTAATACAATCAGTGCCGTTATTTTCATTAAAAAAACTGTTGCCATATCTTTTTAACTTCTTCCTTCCAGTTTCTGCTGACAGGTATTTCTTTTCCGTCATCCATAATAACAGAACTATTAAGCACCCTGTCCACATAATTGCAGTTTACGATAAACGACTTGTGCACTCTTGCAAAATTTCTGCCCCGCACTTCTTCATACACATCATCAATTTTTCCGTAAAATTCATATAAAGAACCATCATTCATGGAAATAACAGTTTTTCTTCCTTCAATATAGATACATCTTATCCTGTTTAGCTCAACTCTTTTCGCATCTTTTCCGGATTTGAAAGACAGGTACATACTCTTGTCACCGATAAGATTTCTTGCAACATCCATAACCTTGTAAAGTTGTTTTTCATCAACCGGTTTGATAAGAAAATCCATAGGTCTAAGTTTAAACAGTTCCATGGCGTACTGTTCATTGGACGAAATATATACAATCTGTGTTGTGTTATCGCCCAACTCATCTCTTATTCTGGCACCGACATTTATTCCATCTACATCCGGCATACATATATCAAGCAGTATTATGTCATATTTCTTTCCTGCATCAATTTCAGAAATAAGCTCCCGCCCATCTTTAAATGTATCTATATCAAGTTCTATATTATTATTCTTCTCATATTGATGAAGTATTTGTTCCGTCTGACGTACAAAAGCACTCTCATCATCACATACTGCAACAGTCATACAACTAACCATCCGTCAATTTACTGGTTCTTTGAAAGAATATCCTTGTGTATGATAACTATATATCCCACAACATAAGAAATCACAATAACTGCAACATTAATTACTAAGGCTGTGATTACATTTTCTCCGTTTATGGTAAATATATTATATCTTATCAGCATAGCTCCATTGCCAAAAAGTACGGGATTGTTGATAAATATAGACATAATACATACAGCCATTGCAACCAAAAATCCCGTAACACTGTTAAATATCAGTGATACCGTAACCTGAAGCATTATGACCGCCATGTAAGTAAGATATATTACAGCTATATACAGGAACATCTCTCCTGCACCAGTCATTTTATTATAATCATATTGTACCAGATATGTACTCTCATTACTATAATAATTCATATTAAATCCGCCAAATATACATCCGGTTAAGGTTATCAGACTAATAACAGCCAATACAACAACAAATAATCCGGCAACCTTACCTGTATACCAGCCCGGTCTTGACTTGGAATATGTGAATATAATATGGTCATTTTCAGAATATATATTTCTTCCTGTAATATAGGAAAATGCCAGTGCCATTCCCAGATACATTATTGGTATATCCATTTTGGCAGATGCCTGACCTACATTAACAATGTCTGCGCCCTTAAACAGATACAACAGATAATCAAGGGAAAAAAGACTTCCTGTAAAGCCCTGTGTGAATTTTCCTCTGTAATAGACACACGCAAGAAGCGCAAAGCCGATGGCAAGCATAATCATAACAATACTGTTTTTTAATATATTTCTGATGTTGTACATAAACAGATATCTACTGTTTTTCTTCATAAAAATCCCACTTTCTTATAAATAGTCTGGACAACAGACACAGCACTACGCAGACAGCGATAAGAAGTGTCACCTCCGAAATAAAAGAACTGCTGTAGGAATAAAAGGCATATTGATTTACGATACGCTCTATATTTCCTCCACCCGTTATGAACAGACTGTGCGGCATAATAAAAAGCATTATGGCAGTCCCTGTAAATATCATCCAGTTTTTTCTAACAAGAGACATAAGTCCTACACACAGCATAATTCTTGAATAAATAACAAGAATAATATGTATTACTGCCTTTATCAGAATAAAATATCCGGTCCCTTCATTTACAATACGCCCTGTGTAATAGTAATAATGACTGTTCAATAAATCATAATTACACAGACTTCCGGTCACAGCATATCCCAATATTCCTGTAATAGTCACAGACAACACTGCCCACATCACAGAAAATACTAACGCATCAATAATAAACCTGTTGGCAATATGCTGTCGTGATATACTCCTTATAACATAATTCTCAGAATATAAATTGTTTTTTCTGATAATCAGAAATATGCATGATACCAGAGGTGCAGTTATTCCGGCAAATGCTTTGTTACATACGGAAAATGAAATAAAATCTATTCCGCAAAGCTTGTAACTGCTACTTATGTACACATTCCTGTAAACATAAGAATATCCACTGATACAGTATATTGCAATGATTAGTAAAGCAACAGTAATAGTTACATACTTATTCTTCAAAAAGATTTTTTTCATTATTATTCTACAATCTTTCCCTCATAAATCTCAATAATATTATCTGATAAGTATTCAAGCTGTTCCTTGTCATGACATGAAATAATTATCATTGCTCCACTATTTTTGTATTCCATCAGCATGTCTCGTACCATGTTAACACCCTTTTCATCAAGAGCATTGGTTGGCTCATCCAGAATAATCAATTCAGGATTTTCCATGACAGCGCATGCTATACCCAGCTTTTGCTTCATACCGAGCGAGTACTTTCTAAATGTCCGTTTATCATCCGGGTCAAGTCCGCATTTGTTCAAAGCTTTCCTTATATCTTCATCAGTTGCAATACCTTTCAGTGCAGCTATCATTTTAAGATTTTTGAAACCTGTATATCCGTTGACAAAAGCGGGATTTTCCAATAACAAGCCTACACTTGGCGGAAATGATATTTCCTTGCCCAGTTCCTTTCCGTCAATTTCCACCTTTCCCTGTGTTGGCAGAATAAGACCGCATATTGCTCTCATAAGCATAGTCTTACCGCTTCCGTTAACACCTTTAAGACCATATATATTGCCGCTCTCTAACTCCAGATTGATATTTTGTAAAACATTAACGCCCTTAATTCTTTTTGTATAATCAGATATAGTTATATGCATATTCTCACCTAAGATAATCCTTTCTTTTAACAATCATCACTAATATACCGGCAAGTACCAGCTCAATAAGTACTGCCACTATCATTACCTTTATTCCCAAAGTGTCAAAGGCCTCCATATAATATGTGGAAGAATCAACCTTAATGCCTAAAACTGCTGACATCTTGCTTGTTCTCGGATATACACCAAATACCGAACAAAATGCATACAGAATAATTATTGGAGGAAGGCTCTTTGTAAATATATTTCTTAATATATCAAATACAGTCAGCACAATACTTATCTCTAACGAGTTGATAATTATTACCCTGAGTATTGCAAGCGGCATGTTACCGGATATTTTGTCCATCCCGGTATTTCCATCACATACTAAAAATGCACTTATGGAAGAGATACACATTGAAAGTATGAATGCCACAGCACTTACCATAAGAATACAAACAAGCTCACTTTGAATTATCTCTTTTCTTCCGGAATTTCTTATAAGAATATTATTGGAGGTTCTGGCTGAAAATATAATTTCAAAGAAGGTACCGGTTATCATCGGGATAAAACCGATGGTTATCATTCTGTTTGCTGCCAGTACAAAAGACCCGTCCGCCCATGTTATTATCACGTCGTCCACATGATGTAACTGCGTTATTGACATGGCATTTCCGGTTATTATCGTAAATATCAGAAAGCCGGTCAATATCAGTATGTTTTTTAAGTTAAATCCATATAATATTTTCCGCATTACTGCTTATCCTCTATATCCAGTTTCATAAGCTGGTATCCATTAAGATCAATAATCTGTGCATACAGCTTAGGTTTCTTTTCGTTCATTACATATGCATATGTAACCGTTTTTACTGCTCCGGCTTTAAGGTTTAACTGTGATGCCTCTGATGATTTCATATCGTTAATCTGACAAAAATAATAAGAATTAAGATACTCCGAACCACTCATCTTTGACTCCACAATCTTCATGAGTTCAGTATAACTGTAGCTTATGTCTTCATCAGAATCATTTCTGATAGTCGCTGTTACTGTCAGTACATAATAGTCTGCGTCAGGGTCATAAGAAACCAAATAGTCGTATTCATCATTTTCATTAACATTACTTATGTACTTAATGTTATATTTTTCATTTTCCAACTTAAAGTTCTGAGTTTTTGCATAGTCAGACCACTGTGATTTGGAATAATACGTGGCCTTGTTTATTTTAATGGAACAATCCTTATATTTAAGCTCGTCTGAACTGTCAACATTCTTAAATCTGGCGCTTGGATATGTGGCATTGACATACACAATTCTTACACCCAGAACAAGAATAATAATTGCTAATAATCCCCAGCATATTTTCTTTGCCATTTAAATCACATCCCTTCTTACACGATAGAAGAATGCCAAATCCGCCACTAAAAGTATGGCAAACTGTATAAGTAATGCGCCGACATTATTGGAAAATGTGTTATAGAGGCTTGCATTATTCATAAGAGAAATTCCTACCATTCCCAAACCAAATGTCAAAAGTACATGCCCTGAAAAATATATAATGAATGGTGTTATGGTTAATGCAAATATATTTTCCTCAATATATACGAAGCTTAGGCATATACAGCTTATCAGACCAAACAGCACAAATACATATACAAGATATATCAGTACATATAGTGACGGAGTATTGTAAAATACGTCGTTCAAAACATTATTATCCACAACCGGATACAGATTGCTTGAACGAATAGGCATTCCCCACGGAAGAAAGCACATTACCAGCAAAAGATTGAATATCAATGGAACAACTGCCACAAGTCCACCGGAAATAAATGTTGTTATGAACTTGGATGCGTAGTATTTTCCCTTGTTAATTCTTATCATGTATTGATTAATCAGACCATTCTTTTTCTCTCTGGCATACTCAATTCCATAAGGTATCACTGTTAAAACCGGAAGCAGCGTTATCCATGTATTATAAAATGTGCTGGATGCACCATATCTTGGCATCCATATCTCCAATGGCGTGTCTATCATATTAATTTTATTAATTATGGATGCTGCCATCTCATCACCATGCATATACTTATACCAGTTGGTTGCAATAGTAAATCCTGGTGTATAAATAAATGCCAGTATTGCCATAACACAGCCAAGCACTATCACAATAAGAAACTTCCAGCTTCCCAGCGCTCTTTTTAACTCCAGTCGCAGTAATTTATTCATCTTTTTATATCCTCCGAATTAGTTATTTATCTATTCTTCAGGGAACAACCGTATCCCAAAATCATGGTTTGTCGGCGTTTTCCCGCTACATTGCTCATAAAAGATAATATTTTTATTATTTATGTAATCAACCGGCACTTTAAATACGGCTTTGTAAGTGATATTCTCTCCGGGTTTTACTGAAAATACAAATCCCTCGTCAAATGGCATATAAAGAGAATCATCTCCAACTTTTGTCGTTTTATACGTCACCACACCTTCATCTGCTAATAATTTGTATACATCATTACCACTTATGAAACTATTATTTTCAAAGTCCCATTCTGCTATACTTCCTTTATGAGACAGTAACCTTTCTTCGGGATAATCATTGAATACAGTTATATCTATCAGACAGAATGTCCAGCCTTCTTCTAAGGTTTCTCCTTCACATTCGTCCACAAATGAGACACCATTTACTACCATGCGTGTTTTAGTATAGATTATTTCTCCTTTATCATCTTTATCCGGTGACCAAGATTGGTATTTGTGATAAATATCATCACTAAAGCATATTTCTTCACCTATTTGGCCTGTAAAATACTTTATAAAGACTTCATCGGAAATATACATGCTTTTTGTATATAAATCTTCTTCAAAGTTATCATCATCTTCCTGAAAAATTGTTGCTCTTTCATGGATATCCGGTTCATTCGTTACTTCTTCTGATACACTTTCTTTTGTATTTAAGATAAATACTATAGAGCTTACGATAAGAATTACCATCAACAGAACTTCTATTTTATTCTTTAGAAGAATTTTTAGTGATTTCACATTCTATCCTCCGTTTTCTGACTATGTAATTTGATTATAGCAATTTAATAGTTTCAAAACGCTAAATGTCAAAATTAACCGTTTTTTTGTCAAAATTAACCGATTTTTAGTTTTATAATATACTTTTTGCTATTCTTCAGGGAACAACCGTATACCAAAATCATGGTTTGTCGGCATTTTCCCGCTACATTGCTCATAAAAGATAATATTTTTATTATTTATGTAATCAACATGCACTTTAAATACGGCTTTGTACGTGATGCTCTCTCCGGGTTTTACTGAAAATAGGAATCCTCCGTCATATGGCATATGAAGATACTTATCTTCAACCTTTATTGCTTTATATGTCACAATATCGTCATCTGCTAATAATTTGTATGCATCATTACCACTTATGAAACTATTATTTTCAAAGTCCCATTCTGCTATTTCTCCTCTATGAGACAGCAACCTTTCTTCGAGATAATCATTAAATATGGTTATATCTATCAGACAGAATGTCCAGCCATCTTCTAAGGTTTCACCTTCACATTCGTCTACAAATGAGACAGCATTTACCACCATGCGCGTTTTAGTATAGATTATTTCTCCTTTATCATTTTTATCCGGTAAACCACCTTGAAATTTATGAGTAATATCATCACTAAAGCATATTTCTTCACCTATTCTGCCTGTAAAATACTTTATAAAGACTTCATCGGAAATATACATGCTTTTTGTATATAAATCTTCTTCAAAGTTATCATCATCTTCCTGAAAAATTGTTGCTCTTTCATGGATATCCGGTTCATTCGTTACTTCTTCTGATACACTTTCTTTTGTATTAATGATAAATACTATAGCGCTTACGATAAGAATTACCATCAACAGAATTTCTATTTTATTCTTCAGCAGATTTTTTAGTAATTTCACATTCTATCCTCCCCTCAAAAGCCGTTCTGGGCCATTGTCTGGCACAGAACGGATGTACATAGTCAGATTATAAATTATTATTAGTTTCCTATAAAGTATCCTTCATGATAAGTATAAGAATCATTAACTGCATCAACTCGTAAAGCAGCATATCTGTAGCCCCATTCTTTAACCCAGCTATACATTTCATATTGTCCAGTTGATGATATTCTGTATACATATCCGTTCGAACAATCATAATATGCGTCGTTAACCTGATTCATAGAGCCGACAACGCTGTAATCAAGTACTCCACCAGCGTAAGATACTGTTGTATTAACCGAAGCCGTTGTATCCTTAGCCTGAAATTTCGACACAGCATAATCATCTCCATAATATGCTTCTGTACTTAGAGTGAAGTATTCCCTGTCATTGCTTGCCTGTGCAACCGTCAAAGATGATACTCCTAATACTACCAGAAGTAACATCAATGTTACCATACTCTTAATCTTTTTTGTTTTGTAACTCATTTTCATTTTATCTATCCTCCGTTTTCTGACTATGTAATTTGATTATAGCAATTTAATAGTTTCAAAACGCTAAATGTCAAAATTAACCGTTTTTTTGTCAAAATTAACCGATTTAAATATAATTTTCTTATTTGCTAAATTCTTACACTTTATATTATTTACATTTAATAAATTTTACATTGACAAGTATGTATTTATAATATATATTATAAGTATAGTATATATATTATAGAACTATTCAATGTGATAAATTATGGGCAAACCAGGAGGAGAAAGAATTATTGAAAGAATCTAATGAATTTACAGAATCAAACTTATTAAACGATGTCTTTGGAAGTCCGTTAAGTGAGGAGGAAGCATTAAATCTTATAAAGTCAGTCCCGGAGGCTTTTAAGATTTTTTCTGGTTTCAATAATAACAATAAACGGTTGGTTCTTGATTTTATGCAACGAAACAAAAGTCTAAAGATTTCAAGTGATGTATTATTTAAATATATATTTGATTATGACAGGTGTCCTGAAAGGCTTGAAGCGTTAATTTCATCCATTCTTGATGAGCATATCACTATTGAGCAGTTGCTTCCAAACGAAGGTATCAGATTAAATGAGAGCTCCAGTCTTGTTATTATGGATATCATCTGCAGGGATTCCAAAGGGCGCATTATCAATATTGAGATGCAAAAGATTGGTTATCTTTTTCCCGGGAGAGCGGGCCAGCTGTTATTCTGCAGATATGATTATGCGCCAGTATAACAACCTTCGGGGTAAGCTAAAGGATGACTTCCAATATAAGGACATGAAGCCTACATATCTTATTATTCTTATGGAGAGCAGTTCTACCGAATTCAAGGCAGTTTCGCCAGAGTATTTCCACGAATTTCTTTATCATTACAGTTCCGGAGCAGTCGTATCTAATCTATCAAATATTATATATATCTCTCTTGACACATTTAATGAATCCGTTCACAATATAGATACAGAAAGGGATGCATGGCTGACATTTTTAAGCGCAACTGAATATTCTAAAATAATTAAGTTACTGGAAAAACATCCTGAATTCATAGAATTGTATAAGGAGATTGCTGTTTTCAGACAGGATCCGGAAAGGCTGATGAATATGGTATCTGAAATGATTAGAGAGCTAGATCATAATACTATAATGTATATGATTGATGAGTTTAAGTTGGAAATTGAGCAACAAAAGGCTGAACTTAAGCAAAAAAATGCCGAGCTTGAGCAACAAAAGACTGAGCTTGAACATAATAAGGCTGAGCTCGAGCAGAAAGATGCAGAGATTGAACGATTACGAAAGCTCCTTTACGAAAAGGATAACCACTAATTATGATAAAGAACAAAGCATTGCCCACAGAGGCTGTGATTAAACATGATATCACACCTTCTGGGGCAATGCTTTTATATTTCTATAAACTAAGTTATCAGTGTATTCCTGAATGTTTTCCTGTACTATCCAGAGAGAATATTACCCATTCGGCAATGTTAGTGGCGTGGTCCCCAATTCTCTCAAAATATTTTGCTATAAGAAGAAGATCTGTCGCCTGTTCTCCATTGGCCCTGTCATGCTGAATCATTGAGATAAGCTCATCACGTACCTTTTCAAATAAGTCATCAACATTATCATCCTGATCAATTACACTTTTGGCTTTTTCCATATCCCGCTCCACGAAGCTTTCAACAGCCTGAATAAGCATCACCATCGTAGCTCTTGCCATATCACTTATATGTTCAAGCTTCTTGATATATTCCTGGTCTGCTAACTGTATAGTAATTTCACTTATATCAGCAGCATGGTCGCCGATTCGCTCCATATCTGTCACCATTTTCAGTGCAGCAGTAATGTTTCTTAAATCCTTTGCCACAGGCTGTTGCTGAATAAGAAGATTAAAACAGATAGATTCTATTGTTTTTTGTTCTTTATCGACCTCATCATCATGCTCAACTACACTCTTTGCAAGCTCCACATCATGCTTTATCAGAGCCTCCACGGCTTTTTGTATAGATTCTTCAATTGTGGAACCCATCTTCATAAGCTCCTGGTTAAGGACATTAAGCTGTTCATCAAATTTATTTCTCATATATCAACCGAACCTTCCTGTAATATAGTCTTCTGTTCTCTTTTCCTTAGGATATGAGAAAATCTGGCTGGTATCGCCATATTCAATCATCTCCCCCAAAAGGAAAAATGCTGTTTTATCTGATACTCTTGTGGCCTGTTGCATGTTATGTGTTACTACAATTACCGTATATTTCTTCTTAAGCTCTTCCATCAGATCTTCAATCTTGGATGTGGATATAGGGTCCAGCGCAGACGTTGGCTCATCCATCAAAAGAACCTCTGGTTGTACAGCCAGAGCTCTTGCAATACATATTCTCTGCTGCTGACCTCCTGAGAGTCCCAACGCTGATTTTTTCAATCTGTCCTTCACTTCATCAAAAATGGCAGCTCCCTGAAGGCTTTCCTCCACAATCTGGTCAAGTCTTTTTTTATCCTTGATTCCATGAACTCTCGGACCATATGCTATATTGTCATATATACTCATTGGAAATGGATTGGGTTGCTGGAATACCATTCCTATTCGCTTCCTAAGAACCGTGGTATCCACACCGTCTGCATATATATCTTCATTGTCAAGCAATACGCTTCCCTCTATACGCACTCCGTCAACCAGATCATTCATTCTGTTTAAGGTCTTTAAAAATGTTGATTTTCCACAACCGGAAGGACCGATAAATGCAGTAACGGCATTTTCCGGTATATCCATATTAACGCCCTTTAAGGCATGGTTATCACCATAATACAGATGCAGATCTTTTACACTTATTTTTACTTTATCACTCATAAACTTCCCTCTTCTATTCTTTCTTAAGCTTTCCGGCAATCCATTTAGTACCAAGATTTATCAGTAACACGACTATAAGAAGAACTACTGCGATTCCAAATGCTACTCCGAATTCACCCTTGCTGGCACTTAAATACAGCTGAATTGTAAGTGTTCCTCCGGAATGAAAGACTTTCTCCAGAAGCTGTTCAAATGTTTTAGGAAGCATATGTGAGCTTCCTGCCGTAAACAAAAGTGCTGCAGATTCACCAATAATTCTTCCTATTGCTAATATTACACCGGTTACAATCCCGGGCATGGCAGAAGGAAGAAGAATAGTTCTAATTGTATACCATTTTCCGGCGCCAAGTCCCACCGCGCCTTGTCTGTAGCTGTCAGGTACTGTTTTCAGTGCCTCCTGTGTATTTCTGGTAATCAGCGGAAGTACCATCAAAGTCAAGGTAAGTGATCCGGTGAGTAAGGAGTAACTTAACTTTAAAAGCTGTCCGAAAAACAGCATACCAAATAATCCAAATATAATAGATGGAATACCTGCAAGTATTTCCGTTGCAAACACAATTAAGGATACCAGCTTACCGGGCTTTGCGTATTCGTTAAGATAAACTGCGGCTCCTACGCCCACCGGAGTTGATATAATAATGGTAAGAAAAATAACCAGTAATGTATTAACAATATTTCCTGCAATACCAACTGTTCCTCTTAACACAGAAGTTTCATTAGTAAGAAAAGACCAGTTTACATACCGTAAACCTTTGGCAAAAACATATATTATTATTCCCAAAAGAAGTGCTATACAAAGAATTGCGCAAGTGTATATTCCGGCATAAACTAAAACTTCTCCCGGGTGTCTTTTTTTCTTAGTCAATGTATTTACACTACTCATTTTGCGCCTCCATATTAAGCATTTTTTCTGGCACTGACTTTCTCAGCTCTGTTAATTACAAGATTAATAATCATTATAAAAATGTATAAAACAAGTCCAACTGTGTATAAAACCTGTCTGTGGATTCCCTCTGCATAACTCATTTCGCTTACAAGCTGTGTTGTAAGGAATCGCACTGAATTAAATGGCAGAGGAAGGTTTACAGCTCCTCCCGCAACCATATTGATAGCCATTGCCTCCCCCAGTGCTCTTCCTATTCCAAGTACTATCCCTGTTATTATTCCAGACTTTGCCGCAGGAATGGTCACCTTGAAAATAGTCTGAATCTTAGTTGCACCAAGAGCAAGCGAGGTGGCACGCAGATTCTGTGGTACAGCTTTTAAAGCTGTAACGCTCATATTCACAACTGTAGGAAGTATCATTATTGCAAGCACAATTACAGCCGCCAAAAGATTGGCTCCACCTGTAAACTGGTGGGAGGATGACACAGGAAAAAATGCTTTTTCTAACCTAAAAAGGAGGGGGTTAAGTATCATCACTCCGAGAAGACCATATATTACAGATGGAATTGCTGCAAGCAGCTCAACTGCCGGCTGTACAATCGATGCTATTTTTTTGCCGGCAATTTCTGAGATAAACACTGCCATGAGAAGACCCACAGGCACACCGATAAGTATTGCAAGTGCAGTACCCACAATTGACGTAAGAATAATATATATTATACCGTAACCGGGATTAGCTGCTGTGGGCTTCCATTCAGTTTTAAACAGTAATTCACTAATACCAACACTTTTAAGACTTTCAGTTCCCTTTATAAACATATAAATTGTAATGGAACAGACCGCCAGGATTGCGATAATAGCACAGGCAAGAAAAATAATATGTGCTATTATTTCAGGTAGTGTTTTCCTATTTCTATGTTTTGCTGTGCTATTCATCATAATCCTCCTGATGTATATGTGTTATTAGTCTGGAAGAATAAGGCCAACCTTTTTAATTACTGCCTTACCTTTTTCTGACTTGATATATTCAAACCAAGCCTTAACTATTTCATTCTGGCTGCTGACTTCACCTAAAGTAGCCATAACAAATGGTCTTGAAAGAGCATACTTGCCAGCCTTGATATTGCTTTCTGTTGCCTCTACACCGTCAAGCTTTAATGAAGCTACAGTACTGTCAACTACATCTAAAGAAACATATCCGATTGCACCTGGTGTTGCTGCAACCTTTGCAAGAACAGCACCTGTAGTATCAAGCTCCTGAGCATACTTGCATTTATCCTGAATCTTAAGAAGCTCCTCAAATGCACCTCTTGTTCCTGAACCACTTTCACGTCCGATAACAACGATTGCAGAGTCTGAACCGCCGAGTTCCTTCCAGTTAGTAATTTCTCCTGTGTAGATACTTGCCAACTGCTCTGATGTAAGATCAATAACCTTGTTAGACTTATCTGTGATAACGGCAATACCATCAATGGCAATAACGTTTTCAACAGCTCCCTTATCTTTTTCGCCTGACTTTAAGTTTCTTGATGAATTTCCGATGTTAACTGTTCCTGCTATAACTGATTCAATACCTGCGCCTGAACCTGTGTATTCAGTTGTAACGGTAACATCAGGATAATCCTCCATAAATGATTCCATTAATGCTTCGCAGACCTTTTCCATTGAAGTACTGCCTGCAAGTGTAAGCTTTCCGCTTAACTCTTTAACTTCCTTGTCTGATGAACCGTCTGTTGAGTTTTTTGAACCACATCCGGCTATACATGCAAGACCAAGTGTTGCAGTAAGAGCAACTGCTAACATTCTTTTAAATCCTTTTCTCATTTTTCCTTACCTCTTTTTTATATTAAAATTACAAGTTGGTGCAGATATGAATAATGTATATAGAAAACCCTCTGCAACTGCTTGCAGAGGGTATCTTATCAACGATGTGTAAAATGTACTATCATGTTGTGGTAAATGATTTGTAAAAAATGTGTAACTGAAATTACTCCTTTCTCCACAGGAAAACTATTCCGCCAATGAAACCGATTATGACGCATGGATAACCCGCAAAGCACAACAGCCACAGGAAATCTCTTAAAACCCACTGTCCTGCAACAAACCAGATACTCGCGCCAATCAAGGCAAATAACGCACATGTGCAGAACAGAAACAGCTTTTCTTTTGCTCTTTTACCGCAATTCTTTTTATCAATGATATTCCAGATATAAGTATACATTTTATCCACCTTCCTCGACAAATTATTACTTTTATTGTGTATAATTCTAAGGATGGTGTGTAAAATCCACTATCAGCGTTTTGTAAAATTGCGGTAAAAAGCATATATTCCATCATGCGCTTCATGTTACGGATAATCACTGGTTATCACATAAGATCACTACATCCAACTACATAATACAAAGATATATCAGATATGCGACGTAGCATGTAAGCATAACTATGCCGGCAGGTCTTGTGAGTTTTTTCCTAAAACAGACACATAATAACAGAATAACTCCCGCTGTGATGGCAACAACAGTATCTATTATAAATTTCGGTTCAAATGGCACGACAGAAACCAGTGCAGCAGTTCCAACAACAAATAAAATGTTGAAAATATTGCTACCAACAATATTACCAATTGCAATATCAGCATTACCCTTCCTTGCTGCTATTACTGACGTAAACAACTCAGGTAAAGATGTTCCAAGGGCTACAATAGTTAATCCGATAAATCTTTCGCTTATCCCCACAAGTCTGGCAATCTGGGTTGCTCCGTATACGGCAAATTTACTTCCTACAAGAATAGCCGCAAGACCTCCGATTATGTAAACAGCCTGTAGAAAGCCCTTTACATTTTTTATCGCATCATTGCTTTCCTTATTCTTTCTGGCACTGATAAACAGGTAAGTTAGATAAAGAATAAAAAGCGCCCACAGAATAATTCCATCAAAAAATGAAATCATGCCATCATAACCCAATGCCAGTAAAACAGCAGTAATTATTATCATATATGGTATTTCATATCTGATTGTTGATTTAGCCACTGCAATTGGAATAATGGCTGAAGCGATTCCAAGAATGATAAAAATATTTAAAATGTTACTTCCAACAATATTACCTATTGTAATGTCTGCACTGCCCTGAAATGCAGCAGTTATGCTCACAGCTGCTTCGGGAGCACTGGTACCCATTGCAACAATTGTAAGACCGATTATCAGCTGAGGTATTCCCATATGTGCCGCTACACTTGCAGAACCGTCAACAAAGTAATCTGAGCCTTTGACTAACAATACAAAGCCTGCAATAAGGGAAATAATATAGATAATTATCATATTTCAGTTCTCCTTTACATCAGCTTTGCCGTATTGTTCCGTATCCGTATCCATTTCTGTATCCGTAACTTCATCCTTTGGTCCATGCTCAACATACCATCCAAGGCCAACTGCAGCGATGGCAACTGCTATGCATACTATTACTGTAATTATTCCTACCATAATTATTCTCCTTTATATTCAATTTTTTTGCACGCAAAACAGACCTATGGATAAACACCATAGGCTGATAAGAAGAATAACTATTATTTTTGACCGTCTTTATCGTGGATAAATTTGACTACGAAGCTATGACTTGTATTATCGTCACAGCTGTATTGATGATAATATGAGTAACGCTGTAGAAACAGCATCAATACCCATAAAGAACCCAGTATACTGAAAATGCACTGAGCAACACTGCTTCTTCCTGATGATACCTGTTGTTTTATAAGCGTCTTTGCAAGTAATAATGATGATAAATCTTCAGTTCTTTCAATATCAACAGTCGCAGCAGCCTGTGTTGAATATGAGCTCTTCCCTGATAAATTATCCTGTCTGGTAAATAAAGTATCGTACTGCAGGAAAGAGGCAGAGATAAAGGAAAGGATTAGTGCACTTATTGTGATAAAGCTCACAAACAAACGGTTGTTTCTCAAATGCTTTAACATAATAATCACTCTCCCTTCCCTCAAAAATTCATTATAAATTTACGAAACCCGGCTGGTCGTATCTGGCTTTGTGTCAGACTTATGAATATCTTCCTTAAGCAGCTGATAAATAGTTGCTGTAAGAGGAACTGCCAGCAGCATTCCCATGATTCCCATCACGCCGCCACCGATGGTAACAGCAGCAAATACCCAGATGGCTGGCAGACCAATAGAAGATCCTACTACTCTTGGATAAATCAAATTACCCTCAATCTGCTGTAACACCACAATAAATATTAAGAAAATAATCGCCTTCACAGGTGAAACCATGAAAATCATAAAGGCACCTAAGCCTGCTCCAATATATGCTCCTGCAATAGGAATCAATGCCGTAAAGCCAATAAGTGTACCAATCATGGCAGCATAAGGCAGTCTGAATATAAACATGCCAAGCATACAAAGAACTCCTAAGATTACTGCTTCAGTACACTGACCAATTATGTATCTGCGGAAAGAATTATTGGCAACCGTAAGCACATGATACAGTTTTTTGTTCCATTTTTCCTTAATATAACGTGTAATAAGACTGTTGAATTGTCTCTTTAACCGTTCCTTTCCCATAAGGACATATATCGAAAATATTATACTGATAAAAGCAGTAACAACACTGGAAAAAACTGAAGAAATAACTGTAAGTGCTATATTCATGGTACTTCCAAGTCCATTTGTCAGAAGCTGAATAATCTGTTCAATTCTCTCCTGCCAGTTTATTCCTGAAAGAGCGGACAATATATCTTCAGGCACAATGTTTACGTTCTTTAAAAGACCGGGTAATTTAACTGCAAGGGCCTGAAGGTCAGTAACAAATATCTGAATACAGTCTATAATCTGCGGAACTACAAGGTATGAAATAAGCGCGATTACACCAATCAAAGTTATGAATGCTGCCAGTACGCAGACCGGCCGCCTGCTCCCTGCGATTACAGAATTCTTCGTTTTGGTAAAATAGTGCTTTTCATAAAAGCTTGCCAGAATATCCAGAGGAAATGCAATTATACATCCAACAAGCAATGGCATAGATGCATGATACAGCATTAATAACAAATGACTGACACTTGGCCAGTATAAAATGCACAAATACAGTATAAATACGCATATCCCCAGCTTAAAAACAGTATTCCAATCTCGCTTCATCAATAATAACTCCTTGAATTGTTGTATTTTATTAAAGTAAATTTAATTTTAGCACATTAAACATGATTTATACAACAGGATAATTCTGATTCAGACATATATTATATTTTTATTTTAAACTAAAGAATTTACTGTATCATTTAAGATATCAAACGCCTTGTCGCATTCTTCTTCTGATACAATAAGAGGTGGGACCATACGGATAATATGTGCTCCGATTGCAGTTATTAACAATTTGCGGTCTAATGCCCCATGCTTTACATCTACCCCATTGACTGTATCGTCAAATTCAACTCCGACTAATAAGCCCTGATGTCTTACTTCTTTAACATGTGGAAGCTTCTCAAGCTTAGCGCAGAAATAATCTCCCATTTTCTTTGCATTGCCTGCCAAATCCCTCTCAATAAGTTCATTTACCTCAGCCAGTGCCGCTGCACATGAAACCGGATGACCACCAAAAGTAGTTCCATGAGAACCTGGTGAAAATGCCTTTGCTACCTCATTAGTTGCGCATATTGCTCCGATTGGCATACCACCGCCAAGACCTTTTGCCATAGATACGATATCCGGCTTAATTCCATAATTCATGTATGACATTACGGCACCTGTTCTGCACCAGCCTGTCTGTACTTCATCTATTAAGAGTAACATTCCCTTTTCATCACAGAAATCACGAAGTCCCTTCATAAACTCCATTGTCGCCGGATGAACGCCGCCTTCTCCCTGTACGGGTTCAACCATAATTGCGATTGTGTTTTCTGTGCACGCATTCTTAAATGCTTCTAAATCGTTATATGGTGCATATGAGAAACCATAAGTCATAGGACCAAAGCCCACCTGGCAGCCATTGCCGGGCTGTCCTGTTGCTGACATGGCACCAAATGTTCTTCCATGGAATCCCATCTTTGCTGTTACAATGTGATATTTATTAGGACCATACTTCTCAATACCGTACTTACGCGCCATTTTAATCATGGCCTCATTGGCCTCTGTACCTGAATTCTGATAAAATATCTTGTCCATCCCAATTGTCTCACAAACCTTTTCAGCTAACAGAGCCTGGGGAATGGTATATGGATAGTTAAACGTATGCATAATGTCATCTACCTGATCCTTAACGGCAGCAACAACCTTTGGGTTACGGTTGCCCGCATTGTTAACAGCAATACCTGCATAAAAATCAAGATATGGTGTTCCTTCCTCATCATATAAGTACATACCTTCTGCGGTTTCAGCCAGAAAATCAAAACGCTCATACGTTTCAATCATGTACTTCTTAACCTTGTCCTTGATGTCCTGTTTTGTCAGTCCTGTGTCTTTTAATCTCATAGAATATTCCTCCTAACAACAAAAAAAGCGCCAATAAATCCATCAGAATTTATTGACGCCTTTGTCTCTATTTTTTGAACACGTACAATATAGCACACATGCAATTTACTGTCAAACCAAATTATTCTCATATATTTCATTAGGAATTTCATATTTCCCCATTCATCATTGAAGTGAATGAGATTCTTACTTAAAATATTTCTCACCAAGTGATGAAAGATATTCTGAGAGTTTATTTTCAGATATATTCTTTACGTCGTAATCTTTTCCATTTAAGTACACTGTGCCGGGATTTACAACTGTGTTTCATTGATTTGAGGTGCATTTGAATCATTATTATTACAAGCAACTGAAAATCCCGCAATTACCACTGGTATGAGTAAAACTGATGCAACTGCCAGTAAATGTTTATGTTTGTTATTCATAACATTTCCCCTCCTTTATACTAGGTAGTGTCAAAAACTACCCATTTTTTATTTTAAAAATCCTTTTAAAACCTTTA
>JBJEME010000085.1:0-2656 GCA_051879515.1 Lachnospira sp.
ACAAGTTGGCCTTATTATGCTGAATTAAAAGATAAATACCCAAATGTTCGTCAGCTTTACGGAATTGAAGCGTATGAGTGTGAGGATAGAGAGATTAAAGATCCTAATAATAAATACTATCATATGATAATTATTGCTCGTAATGAAGAAGGACGTAAGGCAATTAATCGAATTTCAACTCTCGGTCAACTTCATGGATTTTACTCTAAGCCACGTGTTACACGATATGATATTGCCAAAGAGGGAGCAGAAAATCTGATTATATTATCCGCATGTTTGGCAAGTAGATTATCACGTACAGAGGATTATAATACTTGTTTGGAAATGGTTAGAGAATATAAACAACTATTTCCTTATTACTTTCTTGAAGTTCAAGCGCATAATAACGAGCATCAAGAAGTATATAATAAAAAAATTATGAGATTAGCAGCGGACACAGACACTCCTGTTGTAGTTACAAATGACGTTCATGCTGCTACAAAAGAAGATTTATATTATCAAGACTATTTTCTTCGTATAGCTCAAGATAGAGAAACTGCCAGTGAAATATATGATGGATGTTATATGATGTCCGATGAAGAAATTCACGCAATTCTTGATAAACAAATAGGCGTAGAAGCGACAAACCAGTGTATTAAAAATACGGATATGGTAGCGGATTTATGCGAGGATGTTCAAATGCCTTGGCACGAACCAGAGCTACCAAAAATTGAAATACCGAAACAGTATTCAAGCTCATCTGAATATTTACGTGATCTTGTTTGGCAAGGATATGAACGTCGTGGGATGACAAAATGGGACTCTGAGAAGCAAGAGCAATATAAGAAACGTATTGAAGAAGAATTATATGTTATAGAGAAAAAAGATTTCTGTGACTACTTTTTAATTCTTGTTGATTATATTGGATGGTGCAGAAAAAATAATGTTATTGTTGGCCCCGGCAGAGGATCGGCGTGTGGATCATTAGTATGTTTTCTACTTGATATAACTAACCTTGATTCCATAAAATACGACCTTGATTTTGGTAGATTCCTCACAATTGAAAGAAAGGATCTCCCAGATGTGGACGTTGATGTTAGTGACCGTGCAAAAGTTATTGATTATCTGACTCAAAAGTACGGAGAAGATCGTGTTGTTCAGGTTATGAATATAGTATACACATCTCCAATAACAAGTATTCGAGATATTGGCAAACTACTTGGTTTCCCGTACAAAGAGATGGAGAAGATTTCAAAAGGATTCGTTCAAAATACATGGGAAGAGTGTTTAAAAAACAACAAAGATATCGCTGAAAATCTAAGATATAAAGCGCTATTAGAAATTGCAGGTCATATTACCAATCGTCCACGTGGGTATGGTATTCATGCAGGAGGATGTATTGTTTGTAGAAATTCGTATGATAACTATATTGGTGTACGTAGAGGACAAAATGGAGAACATGTAATATCCGTTGATAAAATAATGGACGAAAAAATTGGTCTAACTAAGTTTGATGTCCTTGGGGTAGCATCTCTTGTAGCCATTAACGAAGCAATGCAAGAAGATAATATTGACCCATGGGAAATTGATATTAACAATCCAAAATTTGAATACGATGAAGAAATTTTTAAAACTATTTGTAGTGGTAAAACAGATAATCTTTTTCAGATAGAATCACAAGGCATGAAAGATTTGATTGCTCGATTACATCCGCAATCTCTGGAAAATTTAGCTGCTCTTGTGTCGTTATATAGGCCAGACGCAATGCCAGCAATAGATGGCTATATTGAAGGTAAATTACATCCAGAAACGATAAAATATGTACATCCTGATATGAAACAAATTCTTGAAAAAACGTATGGACAAAATATTTATCAAGAGCAAAGTATGAGAATGACAAAAGTTTTTGGTGGAAGAAGTGATGCAGGGGCAGATCGAATGCGTAAATGCTTAGCGAAGAAGAATCCAGAAAAGGTTAAAGAGGAAGTTGAATTATTACATAAAGAAATTTTAAACAATGGGTACTCAAAAGAAATTGCAGATAAAATTTGTGAAGAATTGTCCACTAAGGGTGGATATGGGTTGACGAAAGTTGGGCCCCTTATGTCGGTGACGGCATAAGCAAACCAAGAATATGCGGGAACGTCCTTAGAGTCTTATGTACCAAAGAGTAAAAATCATAAGAATTGGATAATCCGCAGAGATAGCGTAGAAATACGAAGCTCTCAACGAACACCAATTGGTATCCGAGATAATATCGACGATAATGGTATGTTCTACTCCCTTTTAAATACTACGAAAGTAGGGGTATTAAAGTCAATAAGTCACATGCTGCTGCGTATGCGGTAATTTGTATGCAAACAGCATACTTAAAAACTTATCACAAAACTGCATTTTTCAAAGCAATGCTTAATCTCAATAAAGATAAAGCAGGTAAAGTTAATAAAATTATATTTGATGCACATTGTTTTAATGTAAAAATCCTTCCACCAAACATTAATAAATCTGAAATGAATTTTTCAATTTCAGACGGTTGTATTCTTTTTGGATTGTCAGCGATTACTTGTATTGGAAAAAATGTTGCAGAAATAATTATTAATGAGCGTAACGCACATGGTAGATTTAAAAATTTTGATGATTTATTATCAAGAGTGTCGTTAAACAAAAGGCAAATTGT
>JBJEME010000086.1:0-49833 GCA_051879515.1 Lachnospira sp.
CTAAAGATGGAAAACCGTTAAATAGAATTAATCCACTTGTATAGGAGGTGACGTTTATGTTTCCGAAGGTAGTTCAAGTAATACCAATGAAAGACTATTCAGTATTTGTGTACTTTGAAGATGGAAAAATAGTATGTTATGATATGAAAAACATGTTAGATAAAGAAGTTTTCAAACCGCTGAAAGACATTTCTGTATTTGTTGATGCATGTACGGTTATGAATGATACGTTAGCATGGGATATAAGTGGAAATAGAGATGCTAGTCGATGTATTGATATTGATCCTGATACGTTGTATGAATTGCCTTATTGCAAGGAACAAATAGCGTAGAAGTAGACTTTTATACTATGGATATGTTTTCGGGACAGGTTTTTTAGTGAACGAGAAGTCGTGGGTCTCCCTGAGTAGTCTATCGTGTAAAACACATATGCAACACCACCACCCACAAATCCCTTATTTCCGAGCTTTTCTCGTTCTCAAAACGTTAACAAAGAGATAAGAAATTTCACAATTCAGAGCGTCTCAAGACGTTTTAGAGATGCATATTACATCCCAGGACTTTCGTTCTGGGATGTTTTGTATTTTAAAATAAAGAAGTATGATATACTTTATATCAGAAAGTCAAAAATGATTATTTGGGGTTAAACAACATGCCAGAAATATCATTGTTTTATGGAAACGAGTTACTATGTATTATTATGATCATAATCCACCTCTGTTTGGACAATAAGATATTGCTGACTATTCTAAAATTTAATATCATAATATAATTTGAATTAAACATTATTATATGATATAATGCGACTAAAACGGGATGGAATTACAGAATAGTCGCAAGGGGAGAGCCTATAGAGTACATAAAAAGAGAGATAGAAGATGTGGTAAAAGAATCAGCCATCCCTAAAGAGTATACGTACAGGTTCAGTGTTTCATACAGTAGATAAATATATTTCCCCGGTAACAATTCACACAATCATTAATATAATATTTTAAAATGAATTATATTAGGTAAAAAATGGCTAGAAACAATTGTTGTGGAACAGGCAGATTAAATCTAAGCTGTATTCTTTCAAGAAGACCTGATGCAATGGCGGAAATCATTGGTAGCTCTGACTATCCTGAAATTTCTGGCATGGTGCGTTTTTTTAAGACGGATTCGGGCGTCTTGATTGTTACCGAGGTTAGCGGACTGCCAAAGTCTGATGATATATGCGAAGGTTCTGTGTTTGGATATCATATCCACAGTGGAAATATGTGCATGGGAAACAAAGAAGATGCTTTTGCGGATGCGATGACACATTTCAACCCCTATGATTGTGAACATCCATATCACGCGGGAGATATGCCACCACTTTTTGGCAATAACGGATACGCATTTTCAATAGTATTATCCGACAGATTCAGCATATGTGACATAATTGGAAGAACTGTAATAATACACTTGCACCCTGATGATTTCCACTCTCAACCGGCAGGAAACGCAGGAACTAAAATTGCCTGTGGAAGGATACAAAGAGCGTGAACCGCTGCACCAGATTACACAATCACAACCCTGTCAAAATCATTGTCTGCAGTATCCCGGTGAGAAATCATTATCACAAGCTTATCCTGCATTAATTCTTTCATAGCCTTATGTAATGCCAATTCACTCTCGGAATCAAGTGCGGAAGAGGGTTCGTCCATAAGAAGAATCGGTGAATCTTTAAGAAACGCTCTTGCTATAGCTATTCGCTGGCGCTGTCCACCAGATAAATTGCTTCCACCTTCGGTTACAACTGTATCGTAACCGTCCAAAAATTCTGAAATAAAATCGTGTGCATAAGCCAGTTTTGCAGCTTTTATTATATCCTGTCTGCTTGTCAGAGAACTTCTGCCGTAAGAAATATTTTCTGCAATTGTTCCTTCAAATAAATAGCAATCCTGAGGGATGTATGTAATAAGTTCTCGTAATTGGTTTATTGGATAATCAACGAGCTCAATATCATTGATTTTTATGCTTCCTCTCTCATAGTCATAAAATCTCAACAACAGTTTAAGCAGAGTGCTTTTTCCACAGCCGGACTCACCCTTTATTATGATTTTTTCATTTGGTTTAGAATGCAGACTTAAATGGTTGAATACCGAAATTCTATTCGGATAGGCAAATGATAAATTATTTATATCTAAATAATAATCCGCAGTATTAGTCTGTATTTTACTGCACTTTTTATCATTTTCACAAATGTGTTCCTCACAATTTAGTTCCAAAAAGTCAAATACCCGTGAAGCTTTAACTAAAGAGTTGTTAAATATAGCAATAGAGCGTCCGAGCCTTTGCATAGTATTGCTCAGAGATATCTGAAGCGTAGCCACTGCCATAACAGTTCCATAATCCAGATATTTATTTCTTACAAGGTATGTACCCAGAAGAATTGTGCCAAAGCTGCCAAACAAACCCAATAAGAAACTTTGCATTTCCAGAAAAGATGCCTTCTTCACACGTTCCATTTCTTTTTGAGTAACATTCTCATTGTTATCGATAAACTTATCAATTACTATTGATGAACCCGAATACAGCTTCAAAATATTAATGCCGTCAAGTATATCAGTAAAGCTTTTTGTGAGGGAGACAACGGCATTCAATACCTGCTTTGAACTGTCTTTCATTGAGTTGTTAAGTGTTATTGATAAAAATGCTGTTAATGCAGAGACAACAATGGATATAACAGACAATAACGGACTGTAAATAAACATGGTTATTATTGAAGATATGCCCAAGGTAACTGCTCCAAGGACCCAGTATACATGCGAAAACCAGGAATCCTTTAAGGAATTTGCATCCCAATTTATTGCCTTTATTCCATCACCGCTGTGATTGCTTTCATACCAGTTCATATCCAGATGAAGAAGCTTATCAAAAAGGCTTATTTTCAAATCAAATACCATCTGCCGTACAAGCCTGATTGACAGGTAGCGCAAATATGGAAAAAGGCTTCTTAAGACTAATACAAGGATACAAAGAATAACTGTCCTTTCAAATAAGCCGGGATTTTTGTATTCAATTGCATTCAGGGTTTGCTTATTAACCAGGGAATAGAGTATATTTAGCGTGTTTTCAACAACAATCGTAACAGCTAATATTAAAAAGTAAATATATTTTTTATTTCCCATATATGAAAAATATCTTTTCAGTTCCTGCATATACTTCCTTCTTTCACTGTAAAAATGTAATCATAGTCTTTAACAGTACTTAATTTATGCGTTACTGTTATTACTGTTTTTTCGTCTGATAAACTTGTTATCGTCTTACAAATAATTCTTTCTGTCTCATAGTCCAGGGCAGAAGTCGGTTCATCAAAAAGATAAATATCAGCATCCTTTACTAATGCTCTGGCAATAGATAATCGCTGTCTTTGACCTCCTGACAGGTTACAGCCGTTTTCTGCAAGAATTACATTCTGAAACTCCCGGCAACCTGAATTTTTTATTGCCGTCTCAATCTGCGCGGCAGTAGCGTTTGGATTTCCAACCCGTATATTGTCATAAACAGACATTGGGAAAAGGATGGAATCCTGAGATACATATGCTATTTTACTTCTTATAAATTGAGGAGAAAGCTCACAATAGCTGTGTCCAAACAGCCTTATATCCCCTGTTTGATAATCAAGAAATGTTGCGATAAGCTTAAGTATTGTACTTTTTCCGTTACCGCTTTTCCCGACAAAGGCAACATGTGAACCCTTTCTGATTTTAAAACTGATATTATTCAGCACATTATTTCCGTCAGATTTATATTTGAAGGATACATCTGCAAATTCAATAGCTGTTTCATCATCTGTAAGTACAGAAATGCTGTTATTTCTTTCAGGAGTAATATTAATTACTTCAAATACGCGGGATATTGATACAATAGCTGTCTGAGACCTGACCACAAGCTGATAACATTGTGATAATGGTATTACCAGGCTTCTCAAAACGCTGATGTATGCAATCAAAGTGCCTATCGTTGTTTTACTGTTAAATACAAGTATTCCGCCAAGTACAAGCGCAATATCAACCGGAAGCTCCTGAATAATTCTGGATATTGGCTCAAGGTTGTATTGTTTTAGGTCAGTCTTGTTTGAAATATCCAAAATGTCATGCATTGAAGAATAATATTTTTTCTTTATCCTGTCCTGTAAATTGTAAGCTTTTATTGTGGAGGCTCCATCAAATGCTTCCTGGATATTATTGTTGGTAAATCCAAGCTTCTTACTATATTCAAACTGCATTAATTTGACAGGCTTCATAAATTTAATATTTATTGGAACAAGAATAACTAACGGAAGTAAACAGCACAGCGCCATGAGGGCGTTAAGTCGAAAAAGGTATATGGAGTATACGCAAACCATTATTGGAACATATAAGCAGTCTTTAAAATATTCGGTCACAAAATCAGCGAGCTGCTCCACATCTGCTGAAACTCGTTCCAGAATATCACCATTATTGTGAGCACTGATGTAGCAGGGAGAAGCCTTCATTAGTCCGGAAAGACAATCCTTACGCAAATCTTTTAGTAAGTTTGCACCAACAAAACCTGTTAAATACACAACCAGAAAATTGCTTAATAACCCGACTGCAATAATTATAATAATCATTAAAATAGGATTATATGTTTTCTCGTCCACAAGGCTTTTAAGTAAATCTGTCAGCATCACTGTTGTCAATGAAACCCCAACACAGGCCAATGCAGTCGGAATCAGGAAGAATAAATATTTTTTAATATATTTAATTATTTGAATCATCAGGGCATGACACTCCTTTCGTATATGGTACCTTGTAAGTAATTGCGAAATGGAAGAGAAGGAAGGTATAAATAAAAATTATTTCATACGCAGGTACTTTGGAGCCCTCGGTACTTAGGCTCTGTTTTTCAGAGCCTTATGTACCGCTAGGAGCGACAAGTAGCGCGAGCGTACCTGCGTGTGAATAATTTTAATTTATACCGTATGATTGGAACGTTTCGCAAATACCCAGTTATACTATTTGCAGAATATCAAAAAAGATTTATCCTAACAATTGCAAAAATACAACATTTTCACATACTATTTGCAACTTTAAACTGCATATAGTATAGTTAGTGCTGTAAATAATATAAAAAAGGAGACGGATATGCCTCAGACTGACAGACACAAGGATAGATTTATTCCGATTGAATTTGAATTTTATGATACGTTAAATAATCTTCCTGCAAATGACAGGTGCTCAATTGTTTTAATAAGCTGTGGAAAGGTTGCAATCAGGATTAATTCACATTTTCAGACGCTCTCAGCTCCAAGTGTATTGTGTATATCTAAATATGACACCTTTGAGCTTGTTGAATCCGAGAAATTAAGTGCAAAAACCTTTCATTTTGATCCATGGTACATAAAAGCATGTCTTGAATTTGATAATCTTGATGATGATATTGAAATTGACGAGCATTACACATACAACAGACAGATGCTTTATATGTTTACAAAACACCACGGTAATTTTCAGGGGATATTCAAACTGACGCCACAGCAGTACATTCATATAAACGAGCTTATGCTTATGATAGGGGCAGAGACCTATGCGCAGAGCGATGATTTTTGGACATGCCGAATAAGAAGAATGCTTTTGCAGGCATTAAATTGCATATATGATATATATGTTGATCAGAGAAAGCTAAAAATGTTTGAACTGTCCGAAAATACTAATCCTGCAACTATGTGTGCTGACTATATCAACGCAAATTATAACAAGAACATAACACTGGATATGCTTTGTAAGCTTGCCGGTATTAATCGAACAAGTCTGAATGAAAGATTTAAAGCGCAATATAACTGCACATGCATGGAGTATTTGCTTAGGTATAGGCTAAAAATGTCACAGGAGTTATTGTCAAATACTAATCTTAAAGTGGCTGAAATAGCAGAAAGCTGTGGATTCAAATATGGAACATATTTTGAAAAGCAGTTTAAGAAACGGCTGGGAATAACTCCGGCAGAGTACAGAAAGGCTCCGCTTAAGTATACGGCATTTGAGGGAAGTGCTGTTATATCAGAGATAACAGTGTAAAATCATGTGTATTTTATTGCCTAGTGTAAGAAAAACAGCTATAATAATTAATTATACTTACATTTGGAGATATACATGGGTATATACAGATTATTATGGCTGTTCATAATTTACAGCTTTGCCGGATGGCTTTTAGAGGTGATATCGGTAGCCTTTAAGCACAAAAGATTTGAGAATAAAGGATTAGTGAACAGTCCGTTTTGTATGATATATGGAGTGGCGGCCTGCCTTATCACGGTTTTCTTCCGTGAGCTTACCGGAATATGGTTATTTTTGGCATCAATGCTCACAGCTGCTTTACTTGAGTGGTCAGTTGGACATATTATTGTAAGAATATTCCATGAAAAGTGGTGGGATTATACAGACAGTAAATGGAATCTGGACGGATACGTGAGCCTTCCAATGTCAGTTTTGTGGGGAATTCTTGGCTTTGCAACGGTAAAGTGGGGTAATATCTATGTTGTAAAGCTTTATGATTTATTGCCGCAGGCATTAGCGAAAGTAGTTGTGTGGGCGATAATTATTATGCTTATAATAGACATTGCGGCAACAGTCATAATTCTGTCGGGTTATAGAGGAAATATTAAGATATGGATGTCCATTGATGAAGGTCTGGATAAGGTGTCATCCGGAATCGTAAGTAGAATATACGGATATATAGACAGAAGAATAACAAAAGCATATCCTGAGGCAGTAACTAAAGAAAAAACAGAGGATAATAAAAATGTATTTGCGTATGGTTGCAGCTTTCACAAGATTATCTGGCTGTTTGTTATAGGTGCGTTTCTTGGAGATATAGTTGAAACGATTTTCTGCAGGATTACAGCCGGGGTGTGGATGAGCCGGAGCAGTCTTGTGTGGGGGCAGTTCAGCATAGTGTGGGGGCTTGCTGTTGCCGTGGCGACGGTGCTACTGTACCAGTACAGGGACCGTTCCGACAGTTTTATATTTGTCGTGGGAACCTTCCTTGGCGGAGCGTATGAGTACATTTGCAGTGTATTTACCGAAAAAGTTTTTGGAAAGGTCTTCTGGGATTACAGTGGAATTCCGTTTAACCTGAATGGAAGAATTAATCTTTTATACTGCTTTTTCTGGGGAATTGCAGCGGTGGTATGGATTAAGAAATTATATCCGGTATTGTCAAGGCTGATAGAAAAAGTTCCGGTCAGGGTTGGAAAGCTTCTTACGTGGATAACTGTTATATTTATGTGCGTTAATATGATCGTGTCTGCACTGGCACTGGTTCGAATGGACCAGAGAGAAAATGGTGTCGCGGCGGATAGTAAATGGCAGCAGGTTATGGATAAGCATTTTGATGATGACATTTTGAAAAGGATATATCCGAATCAGAAAGCGGTAAAGTAAGAAAGGAAGGCTGATGATATGATAAAATTATTTACAGACAGTACATGCGATTTGAGCAGGGATTTACTTGAAAGGTATGATATATCTGTTATTCCGCTGTATATCCAGCTGGGAGATGAAAGCTTCAAGGATGGGGTCGAACTGGTTCCGAGCCAGATTTACGAGTGGGCAAAGGAGAATAAAACTACACCTAAAACAGCATCACCGGATCTGGAAAGTGCTATCAATGCATTGTCAGAATATGATGAAGAGGGTACAGAGATTATCTTTATGGGTATTGCTGAATCAATGTCCACTACAGGCAATGTTATCCGCTTGGCCTCAGAAGAATTAAAACATGCACGTGTTTATGTTGTTGACTCCATGAATCTCTCAACGGGAACAGGCTTACAGCTGCTAAGAATGGGTAAATTGCGTGAGGAGGGGTTATCCGCCGGGGAAATAGTTGATAAGATTTCAGCAGACAGGGATAAAGTAAAGGCAGGCTTTGTGGTTGATACACTGGAGTATCTGTACAGAGGTGGACGCTGCAATGCTGTTACAGCATTATTTGCCTCAGCATTAAAAATCAAACCGGAAATTGCTGTTATAGACGGCAAGATGGTAGTGGCAAGAAAATTCAGGGGAAATATCCAATCTGTTATCAGAAAATATGTTGACGGCCTGAAAGAAGAAATCGGTAAGGCGGACAATGAGCATATCTTTATTACCCATAGTGGGGATGTTGAAGATATAGCAGAAGAGATAAAATCAGAAATAGAAGCAATGGGATATTTTAAAGAGGTTCATATTACAAAAGCAGGCGGAGTTATTGCATCTCACTGCGGACCTAAGACTCTCGGAGTATTATTTTACAGTAAGTAAGACACAGATGATGGTCGCCACGTGATTGCATTTGCGAAAGGAGAAGCTGCTCCATGACAACATACTATATGATAACCACAGTATTGTCTTTAATAAGTCTGATGATACTGGTGTTTACATTTGAAAACAAAAAAATCAATTATTACTTTATGATATGTATGATAATTATGGTACTGGCAAATGGTGGATATTTATCCATCGCGTTGTCCACAAGTGTCCAGGAAGCTGTTCTTGCCAATAAGTTGAGCTATCTGGGCGGATGTATTATGCCAATAATAACCATTTTCTTAATATGTGCAATATGCAATTATAACGTTTCCATGTGGTCCAGGGTAATTGCATATTCTTTTGGCTTCTCTGTATATGCTATGGTGCTGACAGTCGGATTTAGTGACATATATTACAAAACGGTTTATCTTGACAGTTATGGTGATGCCACAGTTCTGGGGCATACATACGGTCCGGGACATATGTTCTTTTATATTCTGTTGTATGGCTCAATTGTTGTACAGCTTTCCCTTTTAATATACAGTATGATTAAAAAAAGGGCAGTTTCGCGCAAATACCTCTGGGTGCTTGTGAGCATGGAGATATATAATATCAGTGCTTTTCTGGTAGGAAGGATAATAAATTCCAATATTGAAATTATGCCGGTTATATATGTTGCCGACGGATGGTTCCTTCTGTACTTATATAAGCGTGGCATGATGTACAGTATTGAAGACAATATTGTTGCCTGCGTGCGAAAGCAGGAAACCTATGGATATATCATGTTTGACAGCCGGTTTAATTATCTAGGCTGTAACAGCATGGCACAGAAAATATTTCCTGCACTCCACGAGTGCTTCGTTGACAGACCTATCAGAAGTAATCCGAAATTAAATATAATATTGGAATGGTTGGAAAGCTATTCGTCAAATGAGTTTGAAAGCTTTGCCTATGAGGGTAAAGACAAGCATTATGAGTGTAATGTCAATAAGATATGGTACAGAAAAAAAGTATGCGGATATATGCTGGAATTGCGTGAAGACACTGATAAGTGGAAGTATATGAATTTGCTGTTATCGTACAATTCAGAACTTGAAAAAGCAAAAGAAGATGCGGAAAATGCCAATAAGGCGAAATCACAATTCCTTGCAAGAATGTCCCACGAAATAAGGACACCTGTCAATGCGGTGATAGGTATGAATGAGATGATTCTCAGGGAAAGCAGTGAGGATAATATAAAATCTTACGCATTTGACGTCAAAAACTATTCTTCAGAGCTTTTAAACATAATCAATGAGATTCTTGATTCTTCAAAGATAGAATCAGGGAAAATGGAAATAACAGAGGGACGCTATGAGATTGGAAGCCTTTTAAATGATTTATACAACATGACAAAGGTAAAAGCGGAAGAAAAAGGTCTGACATTAATATTTGATATTGATTCTTCAATTCCGGTGGAATATTATGGAGATGAGAGGAAGATAAGACAGATTCTTACCAATCTTCTGACCAACGCCGTGAAATATACAAGCAAGGGAACGGTAACTCTAAAGATAAGATGCAGAATTGAAGGGGACAAAGCAAACCTTCACTACTCGGTTAAAGATACTGGAATAGGAATACGCAAGGAGGATATAGAAAAGCTTTGTAACCCATTTCAGAGAGTTGATGAAGTAAGAAACAGAAATGTTGAGGGAACAGGCCTTGGACTTGGAATAGTATGTCAGTTCCTGAAATTACTGGGAAGTGAGCTGCAGATACAAAGTGAATATGAGCATGGAAGCGAGTTCTATTTTGATATTGTCCAGAAAATCGAAAACGAAAATCCATTGGGTGATTTCCACGACAGAATATCAGTTATGTCAGGTGATAAAATATATCATTCAAATTACACTGCTCCGGATGCAAAAATACTCATTGTAGATGACTACATGATGAACCGTAAGGTAGTCAGGGGTCTTCTGAAACAGATACAGATACAGATATATGAGGCTGAAAGTGGAAGAGAATGTATTGAAATGGTGGAAAAACAGTCTTTTGATCTTATTTTCTTAGATCATATGATGCCTGAGATGGATGGCATTGAAACGCTTCACATTATAAGAGACCGGAAGCTGTGCGAAGGTGTGCCTATTATCATGCTTACTGCCAATGCTATTGTTGGCGACAGGGAAAAGTATATTTCAGAAGGGTTTGATGATTTCCTTTCGAAGCCGGTCATGCCGGAAAAGCTGGATAAAATTATTTTGCGTTATTTGTCGGAGAAATGTAAAATTAATGAGAACAATGATAATGTTAATAAACAATTATCACAGGAACATGGAAACAAGCTTTCACAGTTACGTGAAAGACTGCCTGAAATTAATTTTGAGTCAGGTCTCGAGATATGCGGTCAGGACGAGGATTTCTATCTGGAATTATTTCAGATGTTCACAGAAATGCCAGTTAAAGAAGAGCTTATGAAATTTAATGAGGAGAAGGACTACAAGAATTATTGCATACGAATCCATGGTTTCAAGAATAATGCATATAACATAGGCGCTAAGGCGATGGGAGATTTAGCCTACGAGATGGAAAAGCTTACGAAAGAGGGATTTCCTCAGGAAGTAGATATACTACAGAAACATCTTTTTGATGAATATGATAATGTATGCCGGATATATAATGATGTAACAGAATAGTTAAGGTACAACAGAAGGGCTGGAGACATATGGTAAAAGATACGGTAAGAAAAGGGATAATTGTTATTATTGGAATTGCGTTAAATGTTTTGGGAAGAATAATTTCCAGTGCGCTTGAACTCCCTGTATGGTTTGATATGCTGGGAACGATCCTGGCATCATACTATGTGGGTATATGGGGCGGTATTATAGCCGGCGTATTTAACAATTTAATTTCTAATTTCTATGATGTAACTGCTTTGGTTTACACTATTACAAGTGTCCTGGCAGCATGCATAATGCGTTTCTTAATAAAGAAAGGGTACATGAATAATTGGATACGAGCCGTTGTGTCAAGCTTCTGGCTTGGAGTAATATGTACTGTTGTATCTACTCCGTTAAACCTTATATTTTATGATGGTTATTCCGGAAATAAATGGGGAGATACTCTGGTTGACATGTTGAAATGGCATGATGTTCCTGATGTATTGGCTGCACTTGCTGGAGAAGCTGTCGTAGAAATAGTGGATAAGCAGATTTGTGTCATGGTAGCATATTTTGTTATTTATTTTATAGGCAGGCTTAAAGTAAAAAAAAGTACAATAAAACAAAATGTCGCAATGCTTCTAGTAGCAGGTGTATTGTCTTCACTTATCATTCAGCCTGTTTATGTCAAGGCAGAAGAAGAGTTATATGTTGATAACTTTGTTGAAAAAATATATGACAATAAAAATGGTATGTTTTCTGCCGAAGCAAATGCAATCTGCGAGACCAATGATGGGTATATATGGATAGGAAGTTATTCAGGACTTACAAGATATAACGGAAATGAATTTGAATTTGCCAGTGAAAGCGGAGTTGTCAACGTTGTTTGTATGATGACAGACAGCAAGGGAAGATTGTGGATAGGTACCAATGATGCAGGAGTAGTAAGGTATGAGGACGGACAATATTCATATTTTACGGGGGATGACGGAATACCTTCTAATTCTGTGCGCTGTTTCGCGGAAGATGGGGATGGAAATGTGTATGTGGGTACAAGCGATAAGATATGTAAGTTTGATACCAATGATGTCATAGATATACCGGATTATAACGTTACATTTTCACAGGCAATGACTGTGTGTGGGGATTTGCTGTTTGTAGTGGATAATAAAGGAAGACTTCATGCCATTAATTACAGAAGCCAGGAAGAAATTGATAATTCTGTTACGCAGGACAGCTTCTTCTACTGCCTTGGGCAGACATCAAAGGGACTTATGGCAGGAACTGAGACAGGAGAGCTGTTTGTAATTGATATTCTTGAAAATGCAATCTATATAAAAGAACAGGTTGACATTTCTGCCAATCAGATATCTTCGGTGTTTGAGGACAGTAAAAAGCGTATCTGGGTAGCGACAGAATCAGATTTTGGGTATTTTGATTCCGGTAATACTTATCATAAGATGCATTATGACGGCTTTGATTCTTCAATTAAATGTTTTCATGAGGATTATCAGGGAAATATATGGGTTGCTTCCAATTACTATGGGGTAATGAAGCTTTCAGAAAGTGCCTTTGTAAATATGTTTGAAAAGGCCGGAATTGAAAAGGAATATGTCAATGCAGTAACATATTATGACGGTGATTATTATTGCGGAATGAATGACGGAATCAAAATCCTGGATGGAGAAGATTTAACTGTTAAGACCAATAGTATTTCAGAGTCAGTACAGGGATTAAGGGTTCGTTCTTTATATGTTGATAGCACTGACAGACTGTGGCTGTGTACCTATGGCGGTCTGTTCTGCTATGATAAAAAGGATGGAATAAGTGTTTACAAATATGATTCCTACGACATAACCAGTGAAAGATTCCGCTGCATTACCCAGTTGTCAGACGGCACCATTGTGACCGGAACAGCAGACGGAATTAATTTCTTTAAAGATGGTGATTTAACAGGTGCCCTTGATGCACAGGATGGTCTTGTTAATACTCAGATTCTGTCCATTGTTGAGGGATTAGATGGAACAGTGTGGGCAGGAAGTGACGGAAGTGGAATATATGTTATTTCAGAAGGCAAATTAATAGAGAATTATACGGTTGAGGATGGATTGTCTTCAAATATTATTCTGCGTATAGTTCCTCATGAGGACGGATATTTTATTGTAACAAGTAATGCACTTTGTCATGTTGACTTGGACGGAACAATAAGAAAGCTCAACAGTTTCCCATATTTTAATAACTATGATGTAATTATAGATGGAGAAACTGCGTATGTTACAGGAAGCGCAGGTCTTTATGAGGTGGATCTTTCAAAATTGTGTGATGACACAAGTAACCAGTTTATGCATTATGGTGCAGGGGAAGGTCTATTTTCAGGACTTACAGCTAATTCATGGAATTATGTTTCAAATGATGGAAGTATCTATCTTTGCAGTAATAACGGGATTATAGTGTTCAATAAACAGGTGGAAGATGCCAATACAGACATGAAATACAGCATAGTATCTGTTGAGTGCGATGGAACTGCACTTAATTCTAAGGATGGCAGGAATTACGTTGTTCCTTCCGACGCAAAGAATATCTCTGTATATGCATCAGTAAGAAACTATGCATTTACAGATGTCAAGGTACGTTTCTTTATCAAAGAAATGGAAGATGAACCTAAAGTATGCAACTGGGATGAAATGGAACCGATTAAGCTGTACAAGCCGGATTTATCAGAGTATCACGTCTGCCTGCAGATACTTGATGCTTCAGGAGAGAATGTTCTGCAGGAAACAGAATATACTGTCCGCAGGGAAAAACAGATGTGGGAAAAATCATCGTTTAGGACATATCTTGTTATTGTAACTGTGGAAATATTCCTGTTTACAATAATCTCAATTGTAATAATGTTTCTTTATATAATAAGAAAAAATGAACTGGAAAAGCTTCAGATTGAGCTGAAACAAAAGGTAAATGAGCAGACTGGAGAACTGGTACAAAAGCAGCAGACAATAGAAAAGTTATTTATTCAGACGGTTACGGCATTAAGTGAAGCGGTGGACGCAAAGGACAGGTATACCAGTGGACATTCAAAGAGAGTTGCAGAGTATTCACGAATGATTGCGGCAAGAATGGGTAAGAGCAGGGAAGAGCAGGATTTAATTTATCGAGCCGGCTTGTTGCATGACGTTGGTAAAATCCGTATCCCAAATGAGATTATAAACAAACCGGGAAAACTCACAGATGAAGAATATAACATAATGAAGATTCATCCTGTTACAGGATATCATATATTGAGGGGTATTGCGGGCAGTGAGCTTATTGCAATTGCTGCCAAATTCCACCATGAAAGATATGATGGAAAGGGATATCCTAATGGACTGATTGGTGATAGGATTCCGGAGGTCGCAAGAATTCTTGGTATTGCAGACGCATATGATGCCATGACAAGCAATCGAAGCTACCGAAATGCACTTCCACAGGATGTTGTAAGAGATGAAATTGTCAAGGGAAGAGGCACCCAGTTTGATCCTGAAATAGCAGACATCATGCTTCAAATGATTGATGAAGATACGGCTTATACCCTTAAACAGGAAGAATTATCCCACAAGAAGATTCTAGCAGTAGATGATGATCCAATGAACAACAAAATAATAATGCACATTATGAAGGATGAGCCAATGTACGAAATAATCCCTGCAGGAAGCGGTAAACAGGCGTTGGAGATTCTTGAGAAGGAAAAAGTTGACCTGATCCTTCTTGATGTGAAGATGCCTGAAATGGATGGTCTGGAAACATTACGGAGAATCCGCAAGAAATATCAGACACCGGTTGTTCTGATAACAGGTGATAAAACTCTTTCGATGTCAACTGAGTTTGAAGAACTGGGATGTGATGACTATGTTACCAAACCGTTTCTGCCTCTGCTTATGAAAGAGGTTATTCATAACATGACAGAGAGAACCAATTTATAAGATTATAATTAAAAATTAAACTTGAAAATAATTAAAAAAATCTGATATAATCCGAATACTGAGTAGTGAAAGCGTAAGTCCAAGTAAAGGGCTTGCGCTTTTTTTGCTTCATATTTATTTAAAATCAGGAGGAATGAAAAATGAATGAAAAAAATGCCAATGCTTTTCTTGTGGAAGAAAAGCTGGGGAAACTTATGAAAGGATATTCGATACCGTGTATAATCTCTCTCTTGGTGGGAGCATTGTATAACATTGTTGATCAGATATTTATTGCTAATGCATCATATCTTGGTTCTTACGGAAATGCAGCTAATACGGTTGTTTTCCCGCTGACTGTTATTGCGCTTGCTATTGCGGTTATGATAGGAGACGGGTGCTGTGCGTATGTAAGTTTGTGCCTTGGCTCTAATAATAAAGAAAATGCACATAAAAGTATAGGCAATGCCATCTTACTATGTGTTATATCAAGCGTTCTTCTGACAGTTGTCTATCTGGTCTTTCAGGAGCAGATAATCACTGCATTTGGTGGAAGAGTAAATGGAGAGACTTTTAAACATTCAAAAGAATACTTCTTCTATATTACTCTGGGAGTTCCATTTTATATGTTTGGACAGGCCATGAATCCTATAATACGTTCTGACGGAAGTCCTAAATTTGCCATGATTTCAACTCTGGCAGGAGCCGTGGTTAACATTATTCTGGATCCGATTTTCATTTTTGTCTGTAAATGGGGGATGATGGGAGCCGCACTTGCTACAATTATCGGACAGGTAATAACAGCAGTTCTTGCGGTCTGGTATCTGTTTCATATGAAAGCAGTTGTTTTACTTAGCAAAAGCTTTAAAGTCAACTGGAATGTAATTAGAAAATTTATTCCGCTTGGAGCATGCAGCTTTCTGTCACAGATTTCCCTTGTGGCAGCGATGGCAGCAATCAATAACATGCTTCGTAAATATGGAGCGGCTGATCCGATTTTCGGACAGGCTGAATATGCCCAGATTCCCATGGCAGTTGTGGGAATTGTAATGAAATTCTTTCAGATTGTCATTTCCATCGTGGTAGGAATGGCTGCAGGCTGTATTCCTATTGTAGGATATAATATGGGTGCAGGAAGAAAAGACCGTGCAAAGAAGTTGTTCTCATATCTGCTGGCAGCAGAGGCATGTGTGGGGGCTGTGGCAATGTTTATTGTGGAAGTGCTTCCGGGACAATTGATAGCTATTTTTGGTGCTGCTAATGAAAGTGTATATTATATGGAATTTGCTTTAAAGGCGTTTCGTATATATCTGTGCATGATTATTCTGGCATGCGTAAATAAGGCAACCTTTATATATCTGCAGGCTTTGGGAAAAGCAATAGCTTCCACATTATTGTCTATGGTCAGGGAAATTGTATTTGGTGTGGGCTTCGCAATTCTTCTTCCGGTGTTTTTCGGATTAGACGGTGTGCTATACTCAATGCCTGTGTCAGATGTCCTCACATTCGTGCTTTCAGTCATAGTAATCATATACACATATCGCAGTCTCAGTAAACCTGATTATAACAATTAAGTGTAAGCTTTTCCGGAATGAAGCCAATTATATGAAATGCTTTCGTATGTAATTATTCCCCTTTCGTCTCAATTGACATTAACTTGTTAAAATGTTTTAATACAATAAGACACTGTAAGAAAAGAAGAGGGGAAACCGATGAATAAAGGACTATCCGCATCGACTCTAAAGATTATTGCAATTATTACAATGGTAATTGACCATATATCATGGGGTTTTTTTGACTTTTACTCGTGGCAGGGTTATCTGCTGCATATTATTGGAAGATTTACTATCCCGATTATGTGTTTTTTTATTGCAGAAGGATATAGGAAAACTCACAATCTTAGAAATTATATTCTTCGTATGACTTTTTTTGCTGCAGTTTCAACTGTACCGTTCTATTTATTCTTTCACGAAGAATATGCGTATCGCCAGAATATAATTTTTGATTATCTCTTAGCTTTGTTGTTATTGTCAGTGGTTGACAGTAAGAAGCTGAAATTACCTGCAAAGATAAGCTTAAGCATACTGCTGGTTCTCACATCAGCGGTAGTTGGCGGCTGGCCTGTTATGCCTATGTTGTATGTGCTCATTTTCTATTATGGAAAGAACTTTAAGCAACAGGCGGTGTGGTTTTGTTCCGTCACAGTTGGATTGGTGCTGCTTATGATGGTGGCAATTTCTTTAAACAGCATATACAACTACTATCCAATGTATAACAGCTGGGTTTGGTGGGATAAGAGCTATTTCCTCGGGTTTATGCTGGCATTACC
Organism: Lachnospira sp.; assembly: GCA_051879515.1. Lineage (GTDB taxonomy): Bacteria > Bacillota > Clostridia > Lachnospirales > Lachnospiraceae > Lachnospira. The sequence goes on from JBJEME010000086.1 coordinate 17,189, forward strand.
GCTTATTCGGGTGTATAACGGAGAGAAGGGGGATTACCCATTTGGCAGATACTTCTTCTTCATTTTCTATCCGGCTCATTTTCTGGTTCTGTATGGAGCGAAAATGATTATCCGGTTTTTCGGAAGTTACTATTTGTATATTGGATTGCAGTGGCTGTGCCTTGGTCTTGTTATAGCATTTATAATTCGTGTTATGTATGCGAAAAGCTCAAGAGCACAGAATGCATGTATATTGTTTTCTGTCAGCGGTGTGGTTTATCTTGTTGCATTTTACATAGAGACTACTGCTACGACGCTGGATGTGGCATATAGTGCCGTAACAATGGAATATCTTGGAGAAACAGGTACTTTTATAGGGCTCACGATATTTTTGTCCAGGTTTGCAAACTTTTACGTGAACCGATGGTTCTATCTTTTAGAAGGAATATGGCTTGGGACATCGGTTGTACTGGTTCATACAGCCCGTGATAATCATATTTTTTATAACAATATAAGCATGGATTATTCAGGAGAATTCCCTCGGCTTGTTTTAGATTATGGAGCAGGTTTCTATGCATTCATAACATTTCTTGGGGTTATTTTTGTAATAGGTGTAATTAAGATGATTCAGGCATTCAAGAAGGGAAGCGTTATTGAACGTAAGCGCATATCTCTTATTTCTGTTGGAATCTGCTTCCCATGGATCGCAACTCTTATCCGATATATGGGATTTACCGGCGGATATGAGGTGTCATTTTTAGGTATAATTATAGGCTCTTTGTGTCTGATACAGGCATTGCTTAAGTATGGATATTTTGATTCTGTACAGCAGGCTGTTACCAATGTGATATACAAGAGTAATGAAGGCTTGCTGGTACTTGATAATAACAGGAATGTTTTATATTATAACAGTATTGTAAAGAAGATTTTCCCGGGAGTAACTGAGAATAATCCAATAAGCAGGGACAAGCTGCTTGAAAATATAATAGGCAAATACTTCGACAAGGAAGGAAAACTTGTTGAGCGTGATATTCAGGACACTGTTGAGGTTGAAGACAGAATATTTGAAATAAAGACGGAACCTATTCTTGAATATGGATTTACCCAGGGATATATGGTACGTGTATTTGACTACACTATTCATTACCGTAGTATAGAGAAGCTTCGTATATCTGCACATATCGATGCTCTGACAGGTCTTTATGATCGTGAGCTTTTTAAACAGAAGATCACTGCACATCTTGTGGATAATGGTATAGGTGCGCTGTATATGGTGGATATTGATTTCTTCAAATCAGTAAATGACAGCTTTGGACATATTGTGGGAGATGAAGCTCTTATTGCCCTTTCCAATGCGATACGTACAGTTTTCGCCGGCGGTAATATCTTTTGCCGTGTGGGTGGAGACGAGTTTATGATGTTTGTAAAGAATACGGAAGATGAGGAACTGTTAATAAGCTACGCTGAGAAGTTGAATGAAGTTTATAAGGAAAATGCCAGAAATGTAGCCAGTGAACTGTCATCCTCCCTTTCTGTGGGTATTGTAAAGACCTCGTCAATTCCAGAGGCAACTAAATCGGATGAGTTGTTTGAAAAGTTGTATATATTTGCCGATAAGGCACTCTATCATACGAAGGAGAACGGTAAAAACGGTTACTGCATATACTCAGTGGCATTGGAAGGCGAGTAATATGACCAACAGAAAGATATTATTTTCACCACCTGATATAAGAGAAGAAGATATTGAAGAGGTTGTTGCAACTCTGCAGTCAGGCTGGATTACAACCGGTGCAAGGACAAAGGAATTTGAGAAAAGGATAGCTGATTATACCGGTGCAAAAAAAGCAGTTGCATTGAATTCTGCAACTGCTGCGTTAGAACTGACTTTAAGGCTTCTTGGGATAGGTCCCGGAGACGAGGTAATTACCACGGCTTATACGTATACTGCCACCGCAGCTGTGGTTTCCCACGTGGGAGCGAGGCTTATACTTGTGGATACAGCAAAGAATTCATTTGAGATGGATTATGATGCTGTAGACAAGGCGATAACAGACAGGACAAAGGTTATAATACCTGTGGATTTAGGCGGGAAAATGTGCGATTACCAGCGACTTACCGCCATAGTAAACAGTAGAAAGCATCTGTTTAAACCTGACAATGAGCTTCAGGAAGTCTTTAATCGTATAATAATTGTTGCGGATGGTGCCCACAGTTTTGGTGCGTATCAGTTCGAATCCGGGAAGTCTGATTTCATAAACGACGGTCTTAATGAAAGAAAATCACTTATTAAGAGCGGACAGGCAGCAGATTTTACAGCATTTTCATTTCATGCAGTTAAGAATCTGACCACTGCCGAAGGTGGGGCTGTTGTTTGGAAAGACATGGAAGGAATAGATAACGACTGGTTATACAGTCAATTTATGGTTATGTCCATGCATGGGCAAAGTGAGAGTGCTTTTTCAAAAAGCAATCAGGGTAAATGGGAATATGACGTGTTATATCCCGGCTACAAATGCAATATGACGGATATTCAGGCGGCACTGGGGCTTAAGCAGCTTGAAAGGTATGGTGAAATTCTGTCTAAACGAAAGAGCATAATTCAAAAATATGACAAGGCATTTATCCCTCAGGGCATTGATGGGCTGAAGCATTTTGGCAATGATTATGCTTCAAGTGGTCATCTGTACCTTATGAGAATTCCATGGTACACGTACGGGGACAGAAATCGAATGATTGTAGAACTGGCGGATAGGGGAATTTCGGCAAATGTTCATTATAAGCCGCTACCATTGCTCACTGTGTATAAGAATATGGGGCTTAGTATAAAGGATTTTCCTAATTCCTATTCACAATATGAATGTGAGATATCACTGCCGCTTCACACTTGTTTGACAGAGGAAGATGTGGATTATATTATAGAAAATGTGTCAGATTTATTATCAAAAGGACAGGTTTTAGGAAAATGATGTTATTATCCTGGGAAGATATGCCGTACTACATGAAAAATGATGAGGTTAAGAATGTTTATGACGTTCTTAAAGAAAAGACGCTGAGTCTTGTACTCAAGCGTCTTTTTGATATACTATTATCCATAATACTAATTATTATTTTAAGTCCGGTGATGCTTGTCATAAGTGTATGGATTAAAGCAGATTCAAAGGGACCCGCATTTTTTAAGCAGATAAGGATAACACAGTTTGGAAAAGAATTTAATATTCTTAAATTCAGGACAATGGAGGAAAGTATTTCAGGCACAGAAGCTGACTTAACAGTATTTAATGATAACAGAATAACCCGTGCAGGAAGAATTCTACGAAGGTTTAAGCTGGATGAACTTCCACAGATATTTAATATTTTAAAAGGTGATATGACATTTGTGGGGACCAGACCGGAGGTTGTGCGGTATGTGAAACAATATTCAGAGGAAATGCTGGCAACACTGCTTCTGCCTGCCGGTTTAACCTCACAGGCCAGTATAGAATTTAAAAATGAAGAGCAGATGCTGTCAGAGAAAGCAGGTGCAGAGTGCGCTGAAACAACATATATAAACAACATTCTGCCTAAGAAGATGGAACTGAATTTAAAGTATTTAAGGGAATTATCACTGACAAAAGATATGGGAATTATTATAAAAACTATAATTTCAATTATTTAATTTAGATTTAATAAAAGGGAAAGCTATGAAAACAGTAAAGCCGCTTGTGACATTATGTGTTATTGCGTACAACGAGGAGAATTATATAGATTATCTGTTAAGTGATATTATTCTTCAGACATATCCAAAGGACAGAATGGAGATTATTTTAATAGACAGCAATTCAACTGACAACACAAAGGCACATTTTTTTGGTTTTGAGCAAACCAATAAGGACATTTATACCAATGTTTCAGTGTATGATAACCCTGCGCGTAAACTCGCTTCCGGCTGGAATATTGCCCTTAAGGAATATAAAGGTGAAATAATTATAAGAATTGATGCCCATGCAAGACTGACGAAGAATTTTGTGGAGGCTAATATAGAGGTACTTGATAGAGGCGAATACATTTCCGGGGGAAGGCGTCCCGGCATTACAGATGATCCAACTCCGTGGAGGGAAGCTCTTCTGCTTGCCGAACAGTCAATGTTTGGCGGAAGTATAGCCAGGTATAGAAACAGCAACAAAAAAACATATATGAAATCTGTCTTTCACGGAGCATACCGCAGAGAAGTGTTTGAAAAAGCGGGCATGTTTGATGAACGTCTGCAAAGAACGGAAGATAATGAGATGCATTACCGGATTCGAAAAGCAGGCTATAAAATATGTTATTATCCGGAAATTGTTTCGTACGAATATCTTAGAAAATCATTACCGGATATGGCTAGACAAAAGTTTAGCAACGGGTACTGGGTAACCGCCACAGCCAAAATGTGTATAGGTGCATTTTCATGGTTCCATTTTGTACCATTATTATTTGTTTTTGCAATAATTGCCACAACAATATCTGCACTGGCAGGAATTCCGGTCTTTGCGGAAATAATGTGGATATTATACTGGTCGATGGGAATAGTGTTATCCTTAATGGCAGCTGCAAATGAAAAAAACAACCCATTCCATTTTATGCTTCCGATAATTTTCTTTGTCCTTCATATCAGCTATGGAATGGGGAGCTTTATTGGATTATTCAGTATACAACCGGGTTATAAATACAAAAAGAGGTCTGTCAGATGAAGAAAGTACTATTGTTTTTAAAGAAGGAAACAGTGCTTACAGCAGCCTGGATATTGGCTGTAATTTCCGCATTTTTTGTAGTGCCGGATAAACAGTATATGGAATATATTGACTGGCGGTCATTAGGAATACTGTGGGGACTTATGGTGATAATGAAGGGGCTGCAAAATAACGGAGTGTTTGAGAAAACCGGAATTGCGCTGCTGTCAAGAACAAAGAAAGTCTGGCAGCTCTGCGCTGTTTTAATATTTCTTTGTTTCTTTTGCAGTATGCTTATAACCAATGATGTGGCACTCATTACATTTGTTCCATTTGCAATAATGATACTTAAGCAGTGCGGCAGGGAAGATATAATAATTCCTGTTGTGGTGCTCCAGACAATAGCGGCCAATTTGGGAAGTATGCTGACCCCGGTCGGCAATCCGCAAAATCTGTATTTATACGGATTATCAGGTATGGGAATGGCAGAATTTATTATCTGGATGCTGCCCTGCACTTTGGTTTCATTTATATTGCTTGTGCTCTCAATGATGTTAATTAAGGGTAAAAGTGAAAATGTACTGATTAAAGGGAATAAATCCGGACACATGGAGATAAGCAAAGAAAAGAAATTATCCACATTGAGAATAATAATATATACATCATTATTCATAATTGCACTACTCACTGTGGCAAGGATGATTCCTAATTATGTTGTGCTTGTGGTTGTAGTGTTCCTGATGGTTATTATAATAGAGCCAAAGGTGATAATAAGCGTGGATTATGCATTGCTGGCAACTTTTGTGGGGTTTTTTATATTTACAGGGAATATGGGAAGGATAGATTCGATTTCAGAAATTCTCGGTCAGTTAGTGAAGGAAAGAGAAATAATAGTTGGAATTATTGCCAGCCAGTGCATAAGCAATGTGCCCGCAGCACTGTTATTGTCAGGATTTACCGGAGACATTAGATCACTTTTATATGGGGTAAATATAGGCGGGCTGGGCACACTTATAGCTTCCATGGCAAGTCTTATATCTTACAAGCTATATACCAATGAGTATAACGAAAGAAAAGGACAGTATTTTAGATATTTCACTGTTGTAAACATTGTGTTTCTGATTATTTTAACATTATTCACTATTATGACAAAATTCGATTGTAAAGAATGGTATAATATGTTTAAATAGTAGTATTGTACTATTTAAGAAAGATTTGGAGATTTATTTATGAGTAAAAAAAGCAAGCGTGGCTCCTTTACAGGGCAGATAGGTTTTATTCTGGCAGCCGCAGGAAGTGCGGTTGGTTTGGGAAACATCTGGCGTTTTCCGTATCTTGCAGCTAAAGACGGAGGAGGAGTTTTTCTTCTGATTTATCTTGTGTTGGCATTAACATTTGGCTTTACACTTCTTACAACTGAAGTTGCCATTGGAAGAAAGACCAGACAAAGTCCTTTAACAGCTTATGGTCAGATTAGCAGACCTTGGAGAGGAATAGGAATTTTAGCATGTCTGGTACCTGTAATAATCCTTCCATACTACTGTACAATCGGTGGATGGGTATTTAAATATTTTACGCTTTACATAACAGGCCAGAGCGGTTCTGCGGCACGGGACAACTATTTTACCGGATTTATAACAAGTGATTATGCACCTTGCATTTTTATGTTCATATTCCTATTTGCAACTTCAGCAATTGTATTTACAGGAGTTGATAAGGGTATAGAAAGAATTAGTAAAATACTTATGCCTATATTACTTGTCCTTATTATTGGCATTTCATTTTATTCGCTTACGCTTGAGCATACTGACGCCAATGGGGTTACAAGAACGGGACTTGAAGGACTTAAGGTTTACCTTATTCCAAACTTTGAGGGAATGACAGTAAAGAGTTTCTTTGCGGTTCTTACTGATGCTCTCGGACAGTTATTCTTCTCAATCAGTGTTGCGATGGGTATAATGGTTGCTTATGGTTCATATGCACCTAAAGAAGCCAATCTGATGAAATCAATCAATCAGATTGAAATATTTGATACTGCTGTTGCCATGCTTGCAGGTCTTATGATTATTCCTGCAGTATATACATTTTCAGGCACGGAAGGTATGTCATCAGGTCCGGGGCTTATGTTTGTATCACTCCCTAAGATATTTGATTCAATGGGTGGTATAGGAATCGTTGTAGGTCTGGTATTTTTCATTATTGTAGCATTTGCCGCCGTGACATCTTCTGTTTCGGTTATGGAGGCCATAGTTTCAAGTATTGTTGATAAATGGCATTTTTCAAGAAAGAAAAGCTGTGTCATAGTATTTATATATTCTTTGATATTTGGAATAATTGTATGCTTAGGATATAATGTTCTCTACTTCGATTTCAAACTTCCAAATGGTTCAGTAGGACAGATACTGGATATTATGGATTACATTAGCAATACATGCCTTATGCCTCTGGTTGCATTACTTACATGTATACTTATAGGATGGGTTGCAAAACCAAAGGTTGTTATTGATGAGGTAACAAGCGACGGAAGGTACAAGTTTCAGCGGAAATGGTTATATATTGTTATGATTAAGTTCATTGCACCAATTCTGCTTCTTGTTCTGCTTCTTCAGTCTGTTGGAATTTCATTATGGTAAAATTATGCCGGTATATCAGGATTTAGTATGAATCTTAATATACCGGCATTTTTTTGGTAAAAATATGTGAGATATTTACTTGATAGAATATGAAACAGAGTGTAAACTTAATAATATTAAGAATAATATCAAGAATAATGTGAGGAATATATATGAGTTCAAGAAATTACTATGGTGGATCACGCAGCAAATCAAGATCCGGTAAAAGACCAATGAGCAGAAAGAAAAGAAGAAGACAGGTTATGATTATGAGATGTGTGCTGGCTGCAATTCTCCTTATTGTAATTTCAGTCGCAGCAGTTTTCATAGTTAAGGGCTTGAAAGATGATGATGTAAATAATAATCCTATAGTTAACAATACAACTCCTTCCACAACGGATGAGGCAACGGAAGCAGCCACAGAAGATGATTTTTATATGGAGGGCGGAGTAATTACAGGCAAAACTGAAAAAGGCTACAACATTGTGGAAGTAGACGGTATCACATATATTAAAGGAATTATGATTGTTAATAAATCCTACAGCCTTCCTTCCACATATAATCCGGGAGGAATATATCCTGAGGTAAAGGCTGCATTTGAAAAGATGAAGGAAGATGCCAAGAAAGAGGGTCTGAATATATGGTTACAGTCAGGCTTTAGAACCTATGAGAGACAGGAAACACTTTACAATAATTATGTGGCGGCAGATGGAAAGTCAGCAGCGGACACATATTCTGCTAGACCGGGTTTTTCTGAACATCAGTCAGGATACTGTTTTGATCTCAATACCATAGACGATTCATTTACAAATACGGCGGAGGCTGTGTGGGTGGCAGAGCATGCCCATGAGTATGGATTTATCATAAGATATCCTGAAGGTAAGCAGGATAAGACCGGATATATGTATGAATCATGGCATTTAAGATATGTAGGTGAGGAAATGGCAAAGGATATCTATGAGAAGGGTGAGTGCCTTGAAGAATATCTTGGAATTAAATCAGAATATGCTGATTAATTGACGCATATCAGGAAATAATATTTTCACTAAATTGTATAAGATAAAATGGGAGAAGAATAGATGAAAGGTTCCAGAAGAATGAATATGAGGGCAGGAGCGGTAATAACAATTATTTGTGCTGTTGTTATTGTTGTTTTTGTAATTACCGTCATTATAAAAGTTCTCAACTCTAATAGTAGAAAAGAAGGCGGCAAATCAACGTCGGATATTCAGGAATCACAGTCAGAAACACTAATCTCAGATAAAGAAACAGCTTCTGCGGATGAGGAAGAGACGAAAGAATCAGAAACATCGGCTTCTGCAGAGGAGATAACGCAGACATCAGCACAGTCTGAGACACAGTCTGAAACGCAGCCTGTAACAAAGGATAATTCCCAGTCAGGAAACCAGACACAGACAGGTGAAGCTGTTACAGTAATCGGGAAAAGCTCGAAAGGCTATGATATAGTCGTTAAAGACGGAATAACTTATGTCAAGGACATAATGATTGTAAATAAAACTTATTCGCTGCCATCAACGTATAATCCCGGCGGATTGTTAAACTATGTCAGTGCAGCATTTGAAACAATGAAATCAGATGCTGCCGCACAGGGACTTAACATATGGAATCAGTCAGGTTTTAGAACCTATGAAAGGCAGCAGGAGCTGTATAATTACTATGTTTCCAGAGACGGAAAAGCATTGGCGGACACTTACTCCGCAAGACCGGGACATTCTGAGCACCAATCCGGTCTGTGCATGGATTTGAATTCTATTACAGACAATTTTACTACAACTAAAGAATGTGAGTGGGTGGCATCACATGCCCATGAGTATGGTTTTATTGTCAGATTTCCGGAGGGCAAGGAGTCTGTGACAGGGTATAAGTATGAATCATGGCATTTAAGATATGTTGGAAAAGATGTGGCAAAGCAGATATATGAAAGCGGAGAGTGCCTAGAAGAATACCTTGGTATAACATCAGTTTATCCGGATTGACATTATTTGCATATTGCAGAAAGACTGACATAATAATATAATGATGTACACTGAGAGTTTAGGAGAGGATAATGATAAGGCACATGCGAAAAAAGGGAATTGCATTGGGAGTAATTTTGATTTCCCTGCTAATATTATCATTAGTTATTATATATTATAGATCAACTGTTGAAACCGGCAATGAGGCTAAAGTGGAAGAAAGTCAGGCAGAATCTGAAAGTGAATCGGAGAAAGAAGATTATACGGAATCCCAGTCTGAAGCCGGAAGGGAAGATTCTTCTGAGATTTCACAGGAGAGTACTAAGGAGTCTGAAAGTGTATCAAAACCTGTTGCTGCAGAAGCCTATGATAAGGTTGTATATCTTACATTTGATGACGGACCGGGACCATACACTGCTGATTTATTAGATCTTTTGGACAAATATAACGTAAAGGCAACATTTTTTGTTACCCGTCAGTATTCGAACTATGAGAATCTTATTGCCGAAGAGTATAAAAGAGGTCATACAGTTGCTGTGCATACTTACAGCCACAGCTATGGGTACATATATCAGAGTGTGGATAATTATTACGAAGACCTTATGGCCATGTCTGACGTGGTAGAGAGACAAACCGGTCAGAAGCCGTCAATAGTGAGGTTCCCGGGTGGCAGCAGCAACACGATAAGCCGCAACTACTGCCAGGGTATAATGTCTACCCTTTCCAATAAAGTTGGAGAGTGGGGGTACAGATACTGTGACTGGAATGTTTCTAGTGGAGATGGAAGTAATCAGACATCAACAGATCAGGTATATGAAAATGTAACCACTGGAATATCTAAACATAAGGTTTCAATAGTACTTCAGCATGATACTAATGAGAAAAGTATGGCAGCAGTGGAAGATATATTAAAATGGGGAATAGCGAACGGATATACATTTTTACCAATGGACGATAATACAGAGATGATGCACCATAAAGTTGCCAATTAGTTCTTTTATGTGGAGATAAAATGAATAAAAAAGTGAGACCTAAGATAAAATTTCATAAACAGACAAGATGGAATATTCCGTTAATTGTAGCGACTGCCAGCATTTTTTGTGCTATTATTATTTCGGTTACAATGTTTTTTGTGTGGATGTTTAATGACAACAGTATTGCCATGAGCATAGATGATATTACCAGTGTTAATCTTGAATTTGGGGAAGTGTACGAATTGCCGGAAGTGACAGCCAAAGGTTATGGCAGGCTGTTTAACAAAAAGGGAGTGCCGCTTGATGTAGAGAAAAACGGAGAAATTAATTTCAATTCATTGGGTGAATACACTGTCACCTATAAGACATCATACAAAAAGTTAAAAAAAGAAGCTGAAATAGTAGTGTCGATAAAAGACAGCGAGGCACCTGAAATTACACTTATTTCCAATCCGGACGGTTTTACAAAGCCGGGAAGTACGTATATCGAAGAGGGGTACACAGCCTATGATAATTATGACGGTGATATAACAGATAAGGTTGTGCGGACAGAGACTGACGGGAAGGTAACTTATACGGTTTCTGACAGTTCAGGAAATGAAGCTGTGGTCACAAGGAATATAGTATATAAGGATGTAGTGCCTCCGGAGATTGTGCTTAAAGGCAATTCAGTGGTTAAACTGGAAACAGGTTCTAATTATACAGAACCTGGTTATTGTGCCACAGATGACTGCGATGGGGACATCACCGGTGAAGTTGTGGTTGAGGGTTCTGTGAATACGTCAACACCCGGTACATATTATCTTAAGTATAAAGTTAGCGATAAATATGGAAATCAGGCTACGGCGACAAGGACTGTTACTGTTTATAAGAAACAGAATAATTCATCAGGTGCAGGGAATAAGGTGGTTTATCTGACATTTGATGACGGACCGTCAGAATATACACAACGTCTGCTTGATATTTTAGATAAATATAATGTAAAAGCCACATTTTTTGTTACGAATCAGTTCCCGGGTTATGTAAACATGATTGGAGAGGAATACAGAAGAGGACATACCGTGGCAATGCACACTTACTCTCATAAGTACTCAATATATTCAAGTGAAGAGAGTTATTTTGAAGATCTGGACAAAATTAGTGCCTTATGCGAGGCACAGACTGGTGTTAAACCTACAATATTAAGGTTTCCGGGCGGAAGCTCTAATACCATAAGTAAGAAATACTGTTCTGGAATCATGGCACAGCTCGCACAGTCTGTTCAGGCAAGAAATCTGGTATACTGCGACTGGAATGTTGCCAGCGGTGATGCCGGTGGGACAAGCTCAAGACAGCAGGTATACCAGAATGTAATAGATGGAATTTCAGGTAAAAAGGTGTCAATTGTACTTCAGCATGATATACATGGTTTCAGTGTTGAAGCAGTGGATGACATAATTGCATGGGGGTTGGCAAATGGCTATACATTTCTTCCGTTAAAGCCTGATTCGCCGGTTGTGCACCACAACATCAATAATTAAATTCTTTTGGCACATATATCATATAATACACATTTATCACAATGGGGAGTGGTTCTGGCTGTGCAGACTGCGCGGCCGTGATCCACTAACCGGTGGCAGAACTGGTTGCTTTCATCTTCAGGCACCAGTTTTTTTAATGCCATTTCAACTTTTTTCGGCTCTTTAATGTTATTTACCAGACCCATTCTGTTGGATAGTCTTATGCAGTGGGTATCAGTTACAATTGCAGGTTTTTTAAAAATATCTCCCATAATGAGATTGGCACTTTTTCTGCCTACACCGGGAAGGGTAAGAAGTGTGTCAAAATCATCAGGTACCGAGTCATTGAATTTCTCATGAAGAGCTTTCATGCAGGCGCTTATATCCCTTGCTTTACTGTGACCAAGACCACATGGCTTTACAATCTCTTCAATATCTGTAACCTCAGCATTTGCAAGAGCTCCAACTGTGGGAAACTTTTCAAACAGTATTGGAACAATTTCATTTACTCTTGCATCAGTACACTGGGCTGCGAGTCTTACACTCACCAGGAGCTTCCAGGCTTCATCGTAATCCAGCGTGCAGTCAGATTCTGGGTATTCTTTCTTTAATCGTTCTATTATTTCCAGTGTAAGTTGTTTTTTTGTCATAGGAATCCTTTCGTTATATTTGATTAATTTCACATAACAAAATATTACCACGCTATGATGAAACAAACCAGTAGAAAAAATAACCTGAAGTCTTTTAAATATAAATAAAAATTAGTATAATAATTTCTGAAACTGAATTGATAAATACCGTGGAGGGTGAAATGGATAATAAATCGAATAAAGAGCTGACAGATTTGTTACTTAAAGTCTATGAAATGTGTGATTATATTCAGGAGAATGGTGTTGGGACTCAGTTAAACGGAACCATGAGGGAGTGTTTAAAGAGAGATTTACTACATTTTCTGATATACATATCTATGGTGGATGGTAAATTTGGGAAGACTGAGAAGGAATATGTCAGGGAAACATTAGGCTATGATATGACAGGAGAGCAGGCTTTGCAGATTAAGGAAAGAAATAATCTGGGAAGCTACTATGGGACACAGATGCCGACTGTATTTAAATATTTTGTTCTTGCCAATGCAGGCAGGAAAATTAAGATGGATAAATATGGCAGCAGGGAGGCAAGAACGCTCTCACAGCTTTACAGGGCCTTTGGACAGGGATACATGGTAAGTAATGAACAGGCGGGAGATGAGGAGATAAATGCACTTTCCAGGTATTGTGTAATGCTTGATACCAATCTTAAGGATTTTGGGTTGCTTCGCCCTGATGTAAAGATTGAGCCTATTAAGAAGGGGGCTTCTGCCAATACTTCCGCTAATAATTCCAAAGAACAGGAAAAAGAAGTGGACGAATATATTGCTGAGCTCAATTCTCTTACCGGTTTGAAAAATGTAAAAGAGGATGTAAATGCCCTTATCAATCTTATGAAAGTTCAGAAAATGAGGGAAGAACGAGGTATGAAACAGACCTCTGTCAATAAACATCTTGTGTTTATGGGTAATCCGGGAACAGGAAAAACGACTGTTGCAAGACTGTTGGCAAAGATTTATAAAGCTATCGGTGTGGTTGAAAAAGGACATCTGGTGGAGGTTGACAGATCAGGGCTTGTGTGCGGATATGTGGGTCAGACGGCGACAAAGACTGCCGAGGTGGTGGAGTCTGCCCTTGGCGGCATACTTTTTGTGGATGAAGCTTATACTCTTACTAACAATAAGGGACAGGGAGATTTCGGACAGGAAGCGGTGGATACACTTCTTAAGGCAATGGAAGATCACAGGGATGACCTTATTGTAATTGTGGCAGGTTACACAGAACTGATGGAGGATTTCCTTGAGTCTAATCCGGGTCTTCGCTCAAGATTTAATAAGTTTATAATATTTGAGGATTATACCGCAGAAGAAGAAATTGAAATCCTTCTTAATAACTGTAAAAAGCAGGATTATATGTTGTCGAGAGATGCTCTGGAGGTTGCGAGGGAGTTTTTCAATGACAGATGTACCAATAAAACGGAGAGCTTTGCTAATGCAAGAGATGTAAGAAACTACCTTGAAAAGGCTATTTCAAACCAGGCAACCAGGGTAGTTAAGCTTAAGGATGTAGATAATAATATACTTGCTATGATTGAAAAAGAAGACGTAGAAGGTATAACACTTTAATATCGGAGGTCGGGGAAATGAGGCAATACAGGTTTATAGAAACATCAGAAGAACTTTTGTCTTTTATTGAGAACAGTCCCAGCTGCTTTCATGTAATTGAAAATTTCGGACATTTATTGGAGGATAACGGTTTCACAAGACTATATGAAAATGAGGAGTGGAAACTTAACAGTTGTGGGAAATACTATGTTACAAGAAATGATTCTTCCATAATCGCCTTCAGACTTCCAAAGACAGAAGGATGTGAGTTTGGCAATTTTCAGATAACAGCGGCGCACAGTGATTCACCATGCTTCAGGGTTAAAGACAACGCAGAGATTACATCAGATGGACACTATATTGAGCTTAATACTGAAAAATACGGCGGTATGCTTATGGCACCATGGTTTGACAGGCCCCTTTCTGTTGCAGGAAGAGTTGTCGTGAAAGAGGGAAACAATATTAAGTCCAAATTAGTAAATGTGGACAGAGATTTGTGCATGATTCCAAGCCTCCCGATTCATATGAACCGCGATGCCAATGAGGGAGTAAAGCTAAATCCACAGAAGGATACGCTTCCGATACTTAGTGAGGAATCTGAAAAGGGAATATTTAAGAGGGTAATTGCCGAAGCTGCAGAGGTGGACGAGAACCAGATAATCTCTGAGGATTTGTATTTATACAGCAGGATGCCTGGAAGCATCTGGGGTGCTGATAATGAATTTATCTCCAGTGGCAAGCTGGACGATCTGATGTGTGCCTATGGCTGTATGACGGCTCTTATGGAATATATTGACGGCAATGACACCAGTGTGAATGTCTGCTGTGTATTTGATAACGAAGAAGTGGGAAGCGGCACAAAGCAGGGTGCTGATTCAACTTTTTTATCTGACACGCTTGAAAGAATAGCAGTGTGCTGCAATAAGACAAAACAGCAGTATTGTATGGCACTTGCAGAATCAATGATGATTTCTGCAGATAATGCGCATGCGGTTCATCCTAATTACCAGGAGAAATATGATTCTACCAACAGAGCTTACATGAACCAGGGAGTTGTTGTGAAATTCAGCGCCAATCAGAAGTATACAACAGACGCAGTTTCAGCGGCAGTCTTCAGAGAAATATGTAATAGGGCAGGTGTACCTGTACAGACATTTTACAACCGCTCAGATATGGCAGGCGGCTCCACTCTGGGGAATATTTCAAACAGTCATATTTCTATAAATACAGTAGATATTGGACTTCCACAGCTTGCCATGCACTCTCCATACGAAACAGCAGGAATAAAGGATACAGAGTATTTAATCCATGCAGTTAAGGAGTTTTATGAAACAGCAATTATCAAAAACAGTAATGGAACCTACACATTGTCGTAGTCACTAAAGAAATAAACTAAAAGAGGTATGAAGAAAATGAAATTCTATATGGCGCCCATGGAAGGGCTTACAGATTATACATTCCGCAATGCATATGATAGGATCTTCGGACAGGGCAAGATTTCAAAGTACTTCATGCCTTTTATTTCGCCTAATAAGTCTGAGAAATTTCTCGCAAAAGAAATGAGAGACATTGACAGGACGAATAATGAAGGAATATGCGCAATTCCTCAGGTTATGGCTAATGACTATGGGGATTTTGTATGGACCGCAAAAATGCTTTTTGAAAATTTCGGACATCAGGAAATTAATTTTAACGCAGGATGTCCTTCGGGAACAGTTGTTTCAAAGGATAAGGGCTCAGGTATTCTTCGGGATACAGATAAGTTAGATAAATTTCTTTATGGTGTATTTTCTGATTCCTTTATTCAGGACAACAAAATCAGGGTTTCTGTAAAGACAAGAATTGGTATGGATAATCCTGAGGAGTGGGACGATATCCTTGAAGTTTATAATAAGTACGAATTATGTGAGCTTATAGTCCATCCAAGGGTGAGAACAGATTATTACAGGAATTCCGTGAATATAGAAAGCGTGGAAAAAGCCGTTAAGTTCAGCAGAAATAAGCTGTGCTATAACGGTGATATATTCACAAGAAAGGATTATCTTAAGCTTACAGAACAGTTCCCGGAGATTGACTGCATTATGCTGGGAAGAGGTCTTATTGCAGATCCGGCTTTAATAAATGTATTGTCTTCAGACAATCCAAAGGAATACGTTCGTGATTTGTCAAAGGATCTTAGTGACATGAAAAATCTTCACTCAGATGTACTGGAAAACCGACTTCAGATAATGTCCGGAGATTCCCATGCTATCCACAGAATGAAGGAAATGTGGTGTTATATGGAATACATATTTGATGGGTGTAAAAAAGAAATAAAAGCCATAAAGAAATCCCAGAAGATGGCGGATTACCTTATGGCTGTAGATATATTATTCAATAATGGCAGAATAATTGAAAAGGATAATATTGTCTTTTCAAAGAAGTTCTGATGACTTCTTACGCTGCTGGTGTGACACAATCCGTGCTGTAAAAGGTCTTGGGATGAGTCTGATTCCAAGACAGGCTGCTTTCATTGTAAAGGTTGGAATAATTGTGAGCTTATTGGCAAACATCTGCTTCAACGCATAAGAAGCACAGTATTTTGCTGAGATTCCTTTAAGTGAAAATGCAACATTTGCAGTTGAATTAAAGTTGGTATCAACAGGACCCGGACACAGCATTGATATATGGACATGGCTGCCCATATCTTTTAACTCCTGATATATGGAGGCGGTAAGGCTTGTGACGTAAGCTTTTGTGGCATAGTAGGTAGACATATATGGTCCTGCCGGCATAAGACCTGCACTTGATGCAACATTCATGATATAACCATGGTCTCTTTTTATAAATCCCGGAAGCACGGCCTTTGTGAGTATGTGAACAGCCTTAATGTTCACATTTATCATGTTTACATCATTTTTTAGACGGGTTTCATTAAAACGTCCAAGCTCCCCAAAGCCGGCGTTATTAATAAATATGTCAAGCTTATATCTGCGAAGCTGCTTGCCAAGCATAACACAGGATTTCTCATCGGATAAATCACAGGTGATACATTTGCAGCGTGTTGGCAGATTGTCTGCAAGTTCATTAAGCGCGTTAGTGTTTCTGGATACCAGTATTAAAGCATATCCAAGGTTACTTAAAATTATTGCCATTTCTTTTCCGATTCCCGAGCTTGCCCCGGTGATACATGCAAGTTTCATGGGTTACCTCCAATTGAAATATTAGAATAAAGTATAACACGGATTAATGATAAATGATACTAATGAATGATTTGTTGACGTGGGAGAGGGGGCAATTGTATACTGTAGAAAGTGGCGTGTAAGGGTAAAGGTGGCGAAAAAACAAAAAAATGGAGAGATTTAACATGGTCATAAAGAATAAAACCCAATTTACGAAAGAATGCATGGAAGGGGCTATGAGAGCCAGCAATTTTGATAATAACAAGTATAAATTATTTAAGCTTATATATAATATGTTCGGGCTCATTTTTGGCATGATGCTTGTAAGGTATCTGGTTTTCTGGCTTACAGGGCAGGAAGAGGCAGATATATTTATGATGGTATTTTATGGAATAGTTTCAGGCGTTTTTCTTTATATCGGAATGGTGGGACTAGATAGGAACAACCGGAAGAATTATCACAATATCTATGGAAAAATGATTGGTGTTACATTTTCATACGAAATCGATTCAGAGACCATTACAGTAACAGATGAAGAGGACGATGCAGATAGCTTTATCTGGGATGATTTTATAAAATGGAATCAGGATCAGGACAATTTCTATCTTTTTGTGAGCAATGACAACTGTCTGGTTATCAGTAAAAAAGGTTTTACAGAGGGAACGGAGGCTGATTTTAGGGAACTTGTAAAGGCAATATTTGGCATAAGAGCGCAGGAAACGGAACAAAAAGATACAGTAGACAATGAAAAATAAAAACTGTTAAATCTCATAAATTGACAAAGAATTAAAAATATCGCATAATATACAGCAAATATTTATTTATGGGAAAGGGGAGAGCAAGATGAATAATCAGGAAATGATGCAGCTTACAACCGTTGATAAGAGTGAATTTGATGCTCTTGTTGAGGAGTGTACAGCATCCGGTTCAATAGACCAGAATCTCTATATAGAATATGACGTAAAAAGAGGTCTTCGAGACAGCAATGGTAACGGTGTGCTTACAGGACTGACTGAAATTTCAGATGTATGTGGCAATAATAATGTTCACGGTCGTAAGATTCCTGTTGATGGGCAGCTGTTTTTCCAGGGCTATAATGTTGCGGATATGATTAAGAACTCAACGATGGAAAGATTCAGATTTGAGGAAGCAACATACCTGCTTTTGTTTGGTAAACTCCCAACCAGTGATCAGCTTAACAGATTTATAAGGATTATCACTGATTTGCAGGAACTTTCAGGAGCATTTATCAGAGATGTAATCATGAAGGCTAATAGTAATAATCTTATGAATTCATTGATGAAGAGTATATTAAGCCTTTATTCATATGACGATAATCCTGATGATATTTCGGTTCCAAATGTACTTAGACAGAGTCTGCAGCTTATTGCCAAGATGCCTCTTCTTTCAGTATATGCTTATCAGTCATACAGACATTTTAAGCTTGACGGAACACTTATGATTAAAAACCCTGTAAAGGGAAATTCAATAGCAGAGAACATTCTTTATATGTTAAGGGATGATGGACATTTTACAGAGCTTGAGGCAAAGGTTCTTGATATTTGCCTTGTTCTTCATGCAGAGCATGGCGGTGGTAATAACTCTACATTTACAACTCATGTGGTTACTTCATCAGGAACAGATACTTATTCAGCTATTGCTGCATCTATCGCATCGTTGAAGGGTCCAAAGCACGGTGGTGCCAATTTAAAGGTTCAGGAAATGTTTGCCGATATTAAGGAACACTGTGCCGACTGGGAAGATACAGCTGAAATATGTGCTTATCTTAATAAAATTCTGGATAAGGAAGCATTTGACGGCGCAGGTCTTATATATGGTATGGGTCATGCGGTTTATACTAATTCAGATCCACGTGAGGTTATTCTTAAGGCATTTGCAAAGCAGCTTTCGGAGGAGAAGGGCTTACAGAAGGAATTTGCCCTATATGAAACGGTAGAGCGCGAGGCAGGACAGCTTATTATGAACAAGAGAAAAATGTTTAAGCCGGTCTGTGCAAATGTTGATTTCTACAGCGGATTTGTTTATTCAATGCTTGGAATTCCGGAAGAAATGTTTACACCTATGTTTGCAACTTCAAGAATTTCAGGATGGTGTGCTCACCGTCTAGAGGAGCTTGTCAATGCAGGAAAGATTATTCGTCCGGCATATAAATATGTTGGTCACCACAGGGAATACTGTGTAATGCAGGAACGTGGAAAAGAATAAATTTGTACAATGGGGAAAAAGAAGGATATGTCACAATATAAAGTTAAAAAGTTAGATGGCCCGTTAAACTGCACCGTTGAGGTTCCGGGTTCAAAAAGTATTACTAACAGAGCACTTTTGATGGCAGCCCTGTCAGACGGAGAATGTACACTCAATGGAGTGTTGTTCAGTGATGATTCCAGACATTTTTTTACAAGCTTAATTTCGCTTGGATATATTATTGAGGTCAACGAGGTTGACAAATACGTTATAATTCACGGACGTGGAAGAAATCTTCCAAAAAAGGAGGGAACCATTGATGTGGGAAGCGCAGGTACTGCTGCCAGATTTCTCACGGCAATGCTTGCCCTGTCGGACGGTGAATATACAATCAATGCCTCTGAACAGATGAAGAAAAGACCGATGAAGCCTTTATTTGATGCTCTAAAGAGTATGGGGGCGACATTTACTTTCCTTGAGAAGGAGGACCATCTTCCTGTTAAGGTCAAGGGTGCTTCCTGTGCCGGAAATACACCTGTTAATGAGGTTTCAATTGATATTAGTGAGAGCACACAATTCTTAAGTGCGCTTATGATGACTGCACCTATGCTTAAGGATGGATTGACCATCAATATTACCAGCACAAAGACAGAAGGCTCTTATGTTCGGATTACAGCTAACATGATGAGACAGTTCGGATGCGGAATAGAGCATGAAGGTTCAGTATATAAAATTCCGGCTAATTCAATGTATATTCCTGAAACATACCAGATTGAGCCGGATGTTTCAGCGGCATGTTATTTCTATGCGGCAGCAGCACTTACCGGAGGATGTGTTCTGGTAAAGAATGTTCATTCTAATTCAATGCAGGGAGATTTAAGGTTCCTTGATGTTTTAAAGCAGATGGGGTGCGCCATTGTCGAGGAAAGGGAAGGAATTTGTGTTACTGGTCCTCTAAATGGAGAATATAGTGGTGTGGATGTGGATATGAATGATTTTTCAGATCAGACTATGACACTGGCAGTTCTTGCTCCGTTTGCAAAGACATCTACTCTTATAAGAAATATAGGGCACATAAGACTTCAGGAGTCTGACAGGATTAATGCCATCGTTACAGAGCTTAACAATCTCTGCATCGACGTGAAGGAAGGAAGAGACAGGATAGAGATTATGCCGGGTAAAGTAAAGGGAGGGCTTGTCCATACATATGATGACCATAGAATGGCCATGTCCTTTGCTCTTATCGGACTTAAGGTGGACGGCATAATAATTGATGATTACCAGTGCTGTAGAAAGACATTTGAAAATTATTTTTCAGTGCTTGAGAAGGCGTGTAGAGACAGCAATCAGAGTCAGGGGGTATAAATGTGGACAAAATGACGCATGAGTATATGCATGAACATGGTATAGCACATGAGCACAATAGTCACACTCATACCCACGACCCCAAAGAGATTAAGGCTATCTCAAACAGACTGGCAAAAGCAATCGGGCATCTGGAATCGGTTAAGAGAATGGTTGAGGACGGCAGGGACTGTAGTGAGGTCTTAATACAGCTGGCAGCTGTTAAGTCAGCCATTAACAACACCGGTAAAGAAATTCTTAAACAGCATCTGAATCACTGCATAATAGAAGCCGCTAAAGAGGGCGATATGCAGGCGATAGAAGAGTTGAACGATGCTATTGACAAGTTTATGAAATAGAGGTGAAGGCTTTGAGAATTCTTCTGTACAAATGGAATGTTTTTAATCAGGAGGATGCCAAATCAGCAATTGAATATTTCGGACATGAGGTCACTCTGTATGAAGAGCCTGTAGTCCGCACATGTGAGGAAACAGGCTACAGGGATTATGACCTTGTAGCCTTAAAATCTATACTCAGTGAATATCAGTGTGCGTTTTCTTTTAATTATTTTTCCCATTTGTCAGAAGTGTGCCAGTCATTAAATATTCCGTATATTTCATGGACTGTTGACAGTCCGTTGATAACTCTTTACAACAAAAGTGTTTATAATGACTGTAATTATATTTTTATCTTTGACAAGTACTATTATTATGAACTGCTGGGCCTTGGGGTAAAAAATGTATATTATATGCCGTTAGCAGTTAATACACAAAGGCTTGACAGGTTGTTTTTAAATTCGCATGAAGGCGATTTAATTAAGTATGACAGTGACATATCATTTGTTGGCAGTATGTACCACAGAAACTCCTACGACAGGTTTAAAACACATCTGCCTCCATATCTTAAAGGGTATTTTGATGGTGCCATGCGTGCGCAGATGGAGGTATATGGAGATAATTTTCTTGATGATATACTTAGCGTGGAGGTGTTGGAACAGCTCATTCCCCTTGTGGATTTTGTTCAGGATGAAGAATCATTTTCTAATTTAAGACTTGTATTTTCCTCTACATTTTTAGGCTTTAAGCTTGCCAATATTGAGAGAGTTGAACTTCTTAATATGCTGGCATCAGAATATCGGGTGGATTTATATACCGAGGAACCGGATGACGAGTTAGTTGGCATTAATTATAAGGGATATGTTGGATATATGAATGAAATGCCAAAGGTTTTTAACCGGTCAAAGATTAATTTAAATATTACGCTTAGGAATATTCGTACAGGGATCCCTTTAAGAGTCTGGGATATTCTGGGCGCAGGGGGGTTCCTTATGACCAATTTCCAGGCTGAATTACCGGAATATTTCGAGAATGGCAGGAATATAGTGTATTTTGATAGTCATAAGGACTGCTTAAGAAAATGTGAATATTACCTTAATCATGAAGAAGAACGCAGGGAAATAGCGATGAATGGCTATAAGCTGGTTAAGGAAAAACATTCATACATTGACAGAATAGGAAGGATATTTGATATCGTTGGAATAAAATCATAATTGCAATGATTCAAAAGCCAAATTTGAAATCTTGCTTTGGCAAAGTACATAAAAATAATTGTTTGCATTCCATTGCGCTGGACGCTCCGATGAGCCTCTGAGCAGCGCAAAAGTCATTTAAACAATTATTTTTATGCACTTTGCCAATTCAACTTTGTATAACGGGCTTTTGACCCTGGTATCATCTACATATTATTACTCGCGTTCTGCACTAATAACAGCATCGTATTCATTGAAGAAGCTTTCTTCAGCTTTCCTTAAGAATGCAGTCATAAACTGACCATCCAAAGTAAAGTTGAGAACAAAATATACTCTTCCGATTGCGGAATCAATAATCTGTGCTATGACAAGAAGTGTTCCGTCAAGCCTGAAGGCTCCGGAGACAGCAGATTTGAAATTATACCCAGGGAACTGCTGGATTTCATTATATCCCATACCAAATTTTAGACTGTGGGTGTCTGCGCCAATGGTGTATGTCAATACGCCACATTTGTTATCTTCATCAACAGATACACATAAGTCCTTAAAACCATGTGAATTATCATCAAATATATATTTTTTGTTATTTATCTTATAAAGTAAAGGTGAAGAATAAACTCCAGGAACACAAGGAAGCTTTTTGTCGAGACGAAGCGTTGTGCTTACTGTGTCTGACTCAAGTGCGATTCTGGCATCTTCGCTATCAAGCTTTGAATAAACCTCGTCATAGAAAGCATTGTAGATTGCCTGTACGCCACCCTGCCTTGCCTGTACATCTGCAGTGGTTACCATCATAATATCTTTATCCGGAAGATACAGTGCTAACTGACCTCCCATTCCATACATAACGAAACCGTTATTTCTTGTGCACCAGAACTGATAGCCATATCCCTGCATTTCTTCAATAACCTGCATGCGGCCATATGTATCACTGTGCTTTGTAACTGCGGCAGTTATGTAATCTCTTGGAAGAAGCTGCTTTCCGTTATACTCGCCCTTGTGAGCTACAACATATAATACCTTGGCAATATCATATGGAGTTGCACAAAGTCCGGAACCGCCTGTACTTACGCCGCAAGGGTCAGTAAGAATAAATGCGTCCTTTGAAAATCCAAGCTGGTCAAGGAACTTCAAACGGAGATAATCAAGCATTGGCATTCCGGAAAGCTTCTCAACCAAAGCACTTAGAACATGAGTTGATGATGTATCATACGCAAAATTTGTTCCTGGTCTGTGAGTCGGCTCTGTGGTAAAAAATGAACCAACCCAGTCGACCATACCGTTTACCTTGTAGGTCGTTCTGTTATGGCATGTGCGCATTGAAAGCATCTGCTCAATTGTGAGCATCTTAGTATATGGATAGGCTCCTTCTTTAGGAAGCTTTTCAGGGAAATAATCCACAATATGATCTGAAAGTCTAATTTTTCCCTCATCAACAAGAAAACCTATGGCAATGGATGTAAATGATTTTGTAATGGAAAATAACCTGTGAAGAGTGTTTCGGTCGTATGGCGCATAATAAGTTTCCATACAAATGTTATTTCCTTTGAAAACAAGCAGACCGTGCATATAATAATCTTCTTTTTCAAGACGTTCTGCAAAGTTAATTAAATATTGGCTTGGTATATCACATTCTTTTGGTGAAGTGTTATTAAAGAAATTATCCATGTGTATCCTCCGGGTCTGTTAAAAATGCAATACTTAGTTCAGTATACAACTGAAAATCATTATATGCAAACAGGATATTTAAAAAATTATAAAAATTATATCCAGCCACCATCAAGAGTTATTACCTGCCCTGTAAGATATGGTGTTGTGTTGATAAGATTATTTACAAATGAAGCTACATCATCAGGAGAACCCATTCTTCCGGCAGGAATTTCTTCTGTGAGCACTGACAGTTCTTCATCGGACAAATGGCTGTTCATATCAGTGTCTATTGCTCCGCAGGCAATAGCATTTACCTGAATGTTACTTGGGGCGAGTTCCTTGGCGAGAGCCTTAGTGAAAGAATTTACAGCGCCCTTTGAGGCTGAATAAGCAACTTCACAGCTGGCACCGCATACCCCCCATACTGAAGAAATATTTATAATTATTCCACTATGCCTTTTAATCATATCCTCCACGGCAAAATGGCTGCAGTTATATACTGATTTGAGATTTGCGGAAATTATTCTGTCCCATTCCTGCTCTGCCATGTCCTGGAAAAGTCCGATTGAAGAAACTCCGGAATTATTGATAAGTATGTCAATTTTTCCAAAGGACCTGACTGCCAGAGAAAACATTTTCTCCACATCTGAGTAATTGCCCATATCTCCAATAAACATTTCACACTGCGCTCCACGGGATGTGATTATTTCATAAACCTCACTGAGCATTTCTTTGCTGTGAAGACAACTGATTACCAGCGAATTGCCTGGAACAGCCAAAGAAAGCGCAATTGCCCGGCCAATACCTCTGGAGGCTCCTGTTACAATAATTGTTTTATTTTTATTATTATTCATAAAAATTCTCCGTCCTGTCATCCGATTTCTCATTTTTATCTTACATCATTTATTGTGCAAACTAACCAAAATTTTATCACAAATGTATTAATTTTGAAAATAGCTTGACAAAAAAAGACAAAATAATTAAAAGTTATCCACAATTAAGAAACGTGATTTTATCGAATAAATTACTTATGCACTGATTTATCCACATTATCCACAATGATATTTATATGGTTTAATCATGATTTACTTAAAAAAACAGAAAATATGTTTTGTTAAAATAACCAAAATTTTTTTTTTGAAAATAAAAAATTAACCATTTTATACTTGTGAAATGGAATTATTATGGTATAATTAAAACATCAACAGGGAAATCTTATTTTCAGATAATTCCCATACGTCGTGAAAGCTGCAGTATGTAATGTGAATAAGGAGGATTTTGGGGAAGAAAGACTTTGTAATTAGTGTTCGGTGAGGATTAATACATTTTCTTTTCTTTTTTTGCATATGTGGCGGTTGCGGTAAGATGCCACGATGAATACACAATAAAGGAGTTGGACACAATGAGATTTATAATTACAGGAAGAAATATTGACGTAACGGAAGGTTTAAAGGCTGCGGTTGAGGAGAAGCTTGGAAAGTTAGACAGATTCTTTGCACCGGAAACTGAAGTTAATGTAACACTCAGTGTTGAGAAGGAAAGACAGAAGATTGAGGTTACAATCCCTGTTAAAGGTAATATCATCAGAAGTGAACAGGTAAGCAGCGATATGTACGTATCAATTGATCTTGTTGAAGAGATTATTGAGCGTCAGTTAAAGAGATATAAGAATAAGATTGTTGACAAGCAGCAGAATGCAGGATTATTTGCCCAGGAATTCATTGATAAGGAATACGATGAGGGCGATGATGTTAAGATTATCAGAACCAAGAGATTCGGAATCAAGCCTATGGATCCTGAAGAAGCATGTGTTCAGATGGAACTTTTGGGACATAACTTCTATGTATTCTTTAATTCAGAGACAGAAGAGGTTAATGTTGTTTACAAGAGAAAAGGCAACACATATGGTCTTATCGAGCCTGAGCTTGACTAATACAATTAAGAACGAAGCCGTGTGGCCTCATAATTGAATAATAACACTTAAGCGTACCGGAGGGGCTGATATCATCAGCCCCTCCGGTTTGTTATGCCCACCAGCCAGCTTTTTTTATCCGGTAATGGTATTCATGTAGGGGGCAGCTAAGCGCAAGCGGTCCCGGAATGAACCCATTACCGGATAAAGAAAGCGTCCGGTCTATTTTCACCATTACCGGGTGAAGAAAGCGTCTGTTTAATGGCCCGTTTACGTGCCACCCAATAAACTTGCAACAATAGGCAAAAAGTGGTATAATATCGCAAAATTAGGCTTTAAGGAGATTTAGTGTAAAAATGGGATTAGTTCAGAAAATATTTGGTACACACAGCCAGCATGAATTGAAAAGAATTATGCCAATTGCAGACAAAGTAGAAAGCTACAGAGAAGAATACAGTTCGCTGACTGACGAAGAACTAAAGGGAAAGACTAAAGAATTTAAAGATAGATTAGCTAAAGGTGAAACTTTGGACGATATTTTGCCAGAGGCATTTGCAACAGTACGTGAAGCTGGTAAAAGAGTTCTTGGAATGGAGCATTACCATGTTCAGATTATCGGTGGCATTATTCTTCATCAGGGACGTATTGCAGAGATGCGTACAGGTGAAGGAAAGACACTTGTATGTACCCTTCCGGCATATCTGAATGCCCTTACAGAGGAAGGCGTTCTCGTTATCACTGTCAATGATTACCTTGCAAAGCGTGATGCTGAGTGGATGGGGCAGATTCACGAATTCCTTGGCCTTAAGGTAGGTGTTGTTCTTCATGATATGAAGGATGATGAGAGACGTGCAGCCTACGCATGCGATATAACATATGTTACTAATAATGAGTTAGGCTTTGATTATCTTCGTGATAACATGGCAATCTATAAAGAGCAGCTTGTTTTGCGCAAGCTTAAGTATTGTATCATCGATGAGGTGGATTCTGTTCTTATTGATGAGGCAAGAACACCTCTTATTATCTCAGGACAGTCAGGTAAATCAACAAAGTTGTATGAATTGTGTGATATCCTCGCAAGACAGCTTGTTAAAGGTGAGTATAAGGGTGAGCTGACAAAGATGCAGGCTATTATGCAGGAAGAGATTGAAGAGGACGGAGATTTCATTGTTAATGAAAAGGACAGAGTTGTAAATCTGACTGAGCAGGGTGTTCATAAGGTAGAAGAATTTTTCCATATTGATAATTATGCTGACCCTGAGAATCTTGAAATTCAGCATAATGTTACATTAGCTCTTAAGGCACATAATCTTATGTTCAGAGATAAGGATTATGTGGTAAAGGATGATGAAATTCTTATCGTAGATGAATTTACCGGACGAATTATGCAGGGACGCCGTTATTCAGACGGACTTCATCAGGCAATTGAGGCGAAGGAACATGTAAAGGTAAAGAGGGAATCAAAAACTCTTGCAACCATTACATTCCAGAACTTCTTTAACAAATTTGAGAAAAAGGCAGGTATGACAGGTACTGCCATCACTGAGGAGAAGGAATTCAGAAGCATTTATAACATGGATGTTGTTGAGGTTCCAACTAATAAGCCTATTGCAAGAATTGATTATAATGACGCTGTATTTAAGACTAAAAAGGGTAAATTTAATGCAGTTGTCCAGTCTGTTATTGAATCCCATGAAAAGGGACAGCCTGTTCTTGTTGGTACAATAACTATTGAGACATCAGAGCTTTTAAGTGAAATGCTTAGGAAAAAAGGCATTCCACATAATGTCCTGAATGCGAAATTCCATGAGCAGGAAGCTCAGATTGTTGCAGATGCGGGTAAGCATGGGGCAGTAACAATTGCCACTAACATGGCTGGTCGTGGTACTGATATTAAACTGGATGATGAGGCAAGAGCAGCGGGCGGTCTTAAGATTATTGGTACAGAACGCCATGAAAGCAGGCGAATTGACAATCAGCTTCGCGGACGTTCAGGTCGACAGGGCGATCCTGGTGAATCAAGATTTTATATTTCCCTTGAGGACGATCTGATGAAGCTGTTTGCACAGGAAAGACTTATGACAGTATTTAATGCATTAGGTGTGTCAGAGGATGATCAGATTGAACACAAGATGCTTACAAGTGCCATTGAGACAGCGCAGAAGCGAATTGAGACTAACAACTTTGGTATCAGAAGTCATTTGCTTGAGTATGACCAGGTAATGAATGAGCAGAGAGAGATTATGTACACTGAGCGTAGAAGAGTTCTTGATGGCGAAAGTATGCGTAATTCTATCATGAAGATGATTACTGATTTTGTAGAAAAAGTAGTTTATGTTTCCGTTGGGGAGGATAAGAATCCTGAAGACTGGGATTACAATGAAATAAATGAACTTATGCTTTCTACTATCCCTATGGAGCCTGTAAAGTATAACAGCAATATAAGAAATAAGAATGAGCTTATCCAGGATCTTAAAGAGAAAGCGGTAAAACTCTATGAAGACAAGGAAGCAATGTTTGCTGAGCCTGAACAGATAAGAGAAATCGAGAGAGTTATCCTTCTTAAGGTTATTGACAGAAAATGGATGGATCATATCGACGACATGGAGCAGCTGAAGATGGGTATAGGTCTTCAGGCGTATGGTCAGAGAGATCCGGTTGTACAGTATAAGATGATGGGTTATGACATGTTTGACGAAATGACTGCTGCAATTACAGAGGATACAGTCAGACTTCTTATGCATATTCAGGTTGAGCAGAAGGTAGAGCGTGAGCAGGTAGCCAAGGTTACAGGAACCAATAAGGATGAAAGTGCATCAAAGGGTCCTAAGAGAAGAGCCGAGAAAAAGGTTTATCCGAATGACCCATGTCCATGTGGAAGTGGAAAGAAATATAAGAACTGTTGTGGAAGACAGGCTTAATAATTATTAAAAATATTTGCAATGTAACAAGTGTTATTGCAGATGAAATGAGGTAAATGTGGTTGAGTTAGATCAGTTCAGATACAGAATAAGCGGATATGACAAGCCTCTGGAGCAGATAAAGCAGTCTCTGGACCTGGACAATAAAGCAAAGAGAATAGAAGAACTGGAAGCTGATATGGAAGCGCCGGGGTTCTGGGATGATCCGGACAAATCACAGAAGTCAATGAAAGAGTTAAAATCCTTAAAGGGTTCTTTTGAGGCTTATGATGAACTTGTATCCAGACTGGAAGATGCTAAGACTCTTATTGAGATGGCAGAGGAGGAAAATGATTTCTCACTTATTGCAGAGATAGAAGATGAGATAACAACATTTGAAGAAAGCTTAGAGAATCTTAGAATTGAGACACTGCTTTCAGGTGAGCATGACAAATGCAATGCTATTCTTACACTTCATGCAGGCGCAGGAGGAACAGAAAGCTGTGACTGGTGTCAGATGCTTATGAGGATGTACACAAGATGGGCAGAGAGACACGGATACAATACTGAGATTATTGATTATCTTGATGGAGAAGAGGCTGGAGTTAAGTCTGTTACTATGGAAATATCAGGTGATAATGCCTATGGCCATTTGAAATCAGAGCATGGTGTTCACAGACTTGTGAGGATATCTCCATTCAATGCTGCAGGAAAAAGACAGACGTCATTCGTATCCTGTGATGTCATGCCTGATATTGAGGAGGATGTGGACGTTGAAATCAATGATGATGATTTGAGAATAGACACATACCGTTCAAGCGGAGCGGGTGGTCAGCATATCAACAAGACATCATCTGCAATCAGAATCACCCATCTTCCAACCGGAATCGTGGTACAGTGTCAGAATGAGCGTTCACAACATCAGAACAAGGATAAGGCGATGCAGATGTTAAAGGCAAAGCTTTTCCTTATGAAACAGCAGGAAAATGCAGAGAATCTGTCTGATATCAGGGGAGATGTAAAAGATATCAACTTTGGAAATCAGATCAGAAGTTATGTGCTTCAGCCGTACACTATGGTTAAGGACCACAGAACTAATAAGGAAGTTGGGAATGCGGCAAATGTGCTGGATGGTAATATAGACCCATTTATTAATGCGTATCTTACATGGCTAAGCTTGGGAAATTCATAAAATACAAGAATATTTATTTCAGGGAGGAAACGTATGGCAGATTACATTAAACCAGTGGTATTCAAATTGGGAAATCAGACATTTGGAATTGACATCAATCTTGTTCAGTCTATTGAGAAAGGTATAGAAATTGTTAATGTCCCCAACACTATCAGCTACATCAGCGGTATTGTTAATTTGAGAGGTGAGGTTATCCCGGCATTCAGTTTAAGGAAAAAATTCAATATGCCGGATAATTATTCTGGTGAAGAAAAAAGTACTGTTATTGTCACTCTTCCTGAATTGAAATTAGCCCTTGAGGTGGATGATGTGCTTGAAATAAGCAATATTGATGAAGGGGATATTGTGTCGATGCCTGCCATTGCCAAGACAGATGATACCCAATATTTAGACAGGGTTGCCAGCAGGAATGGGAAATTAATAATTCTTCTGGATATAGAGAAGATTCTCACAGATACAGAAAGTCAAAAGGTTAAAAACTTTACTGAAGAATTGAGTAAGCAGTAATAAAGTTGGAATAAGCTAAATAATTATCCATAATAAGAACTTTTTGAAGAGAAATGGCGGTATATTTACAATGAGTGAAAAGCAGAAATTTAAGAGAAATGCAGGAATATTGATGGCGGTAAGTTCATTGCCATCACCTTATGGAATAGGTACATTTGGAAAGGCGGCATATGATTTTGTCGATTTCGTGAGAGACAGTAATCACAAATACTGGCAGGTATTACCTCTCGGACCAACAACGTATGGTGACAGTCCTTACCAGTCCTTCTCTGCATTCGCAGGAAATCCATATTATGTGGATTTAGATATGCTTATTGAAGATGGTTTGCTTCTTAAGTCAGAGGTGATTTCAGTTGACTGGGGAGATGGCTTTGTTCCTGTCAATGTTTCCTGGGAAGATGCAAAGGAAGGCAGATATGCCGTAAATTACGACTCTAATATAGGTGATGACAGATATGTAAGCTATGAGAAGCTGTATCAGGGACGATATCCGGTTTTAAGGAAGGCATATGAAAGATTTAAAGATGCCTTTATTGAAAGTAAATGCAGGCTTGCCAAAGGACTTCCTCTATATAAAAAATATGATAATTTTTTGAAAGAAAATGCGGGCTGGCTTGATGATTATGCACTGTTTATGGCATTAAAGGAGCGTAATAATTATGTGTGCTGGAGTGAATGGGACACAGATATTAAATTCAGAGAGCCGGAGGCAATAATAAAATATTCAGAAGAACTTGCGGAGGATATTGGCTTCTGGAAATTTGTACAGTTTGAATTCTTTGAGCAGTGGGGAAGATTAAAAGCCTATGCCAATAGCTTCGGAATAGAAATAATAGGTGACATCCCGATTTATATGGGTTATGACAGCGCTGATGTGTGGAGTAACCAGGGCGAATTCCAGCTGGATGAGAACCTGACACCAACCAAGGTCGCAGGTGTGCCACCTGATGACTTTTCGGATATGGGTCAGAAATGGGGTAATCCTCTTTATGACTGGGATAAGATGGAAAAAAATGGATTTGCGTGGTGGAGGCTTAGAATGGCCGCATCGGCAAAGCTCTATGATGTAATCAGAATAGATCATTTCCTTGGTATAGTGAAGTACTACACAATTCCTGCTGATTTGCCGGATGCAAGACAGGGCGAGTATAAGGAGGGACCTGGTCAGAAACTGCTTGATGCCATTAACGAAGCCATAGGTGATAAGAAGATTATCGCAGAAGATTTAGGAGTAGTCCTTCCTGAGGTTGATGAACTTCTTGAGAGTAACGGATACCCTGGAATGAAGGTGCTTGAGTTTGCATTTGGAGGGGACAGGATGAACCCTCATCTTCCTTTCAATTATACAAGCAATATGGTTTGCTATGGCGGTACTCATGACAATGAGACGTTGCTTGGATATTTTGAGGACAGACAGGATTGGGAGTTTGGATATGCTTATGATTATCTGGATACCAGAGATAAGAAGAGAATGGTAGACCAGGTGTTCAGGGCAGGATATGGCAGTGTGGCTGTTCTTGCTATATTCTCTGTCCAGGATATACTTAAATTGGGAAACTGGGCAAGAATGAATTTCCCTTCAAGCATAGGCCAGAACTGGAAGTGGCGTATGCAGAAAGGTCAGTTAGGAGAACAGCAGCTTAATGATATGAGATATCTTGCCAGTGTGTTTGGAAGGGAAAGAAAGTAGAATTTCTTACAACGGACGCTTCCCATAATCGGTAATGGGTTCATTCCGGGACTGCTTGCGCTTAGTTGCAACCGCAGCGGTACTAAACTCGTGCCATGCACTCGTTAAGTGCCGGCGGCTGCAAATGTCCCTCCATGAAGACCATTACCGATTACCGGAAGCTGGGTGTTGGCAGTAATAACGGTTGGAAGCTGGGTGTTGGCAGTAACTGCGAACGGAAGCTGGGTGTTGGCAAAACGATGTGCAGTGGGATAGAGTACGTGTCTAAACGCAACTGCGCGTAGTTGGTTGCGGATAGGTATAAATGAATAATTGAGTTTGAATGATGCGAAAATAGCGGGAAGCCAGTATTTATACGGCTTCCCGTTTATTACACTTACTTATTTTAAATACTTATTATGAAATATCGTTAAATTTTGATAAAAAACATTTTGTGAAAAAAATTTGCATAAAAAATATAAGATGATATAATAATGATAGTAAAATAAGAAAAGTGACTTGGAGGAATGAGCCATGATTATAGAGGTAAGAGCAAAAAACTGTTATGCATTTGAGGATGACATTACATTTTCAATGAAAGCAGATATGCGAAATAAGAAATTTGGAGCCAATGTTCATAAAGAGAACAATTTTAATG
>JBJEME010000087.1:0-2576 GCA_051879515.1 Lachnospira sp.
AGTTGCCATCTGCATCGCGTTCATCCGTCATAGTCTTGAACTTGATGACACGGAATATCTTGGCATCTTTCCCCGGGCGTTCTTGCGTAAAAAATGCCCCTACCCCCTTGTTCGCAAAATGCAGCCATACGGTAACAACAATCAGCACCGGACTGAGCACAATGATTGCCACCAAAGAGATACAAAAATCAAAAAAGCGTTTCAAGAAATGTGCATACATAGTGATTCTAACTCTTATAAATGGTCAATCCTAATCTTATAAGTTATCTACCATCACCACGGGTGTATCTTCCCAATTTATCATTTCATCCGCCTGTTGCAAGGATGTCATTAGATAGGCGTTAAGCAAGTGGCACATTTTCTCAAAGGCCCCTTTTGTACCCAATGTAGATTTCACATACCTCACCGCCCTATTTTTCAATGTGCCCGGCTCTTTGAAATAGTTTTCGTATTCTTGTTTTGTCATCATGCGAGCCTTATTATACAACAAATCTCCAATGTGGAAATAACTAATTGAATAATTGGATTTATCCATTTGTTGTTTGATATACGCGTAAGGGAAGAAACGAAAATACCCTCCCCCGCAATATGCCATCTTATGTCTCAATACATCTGCCACACAAATGGGAAACTCTTTTATCTTAACTCCATGATACTCAATCCAAACAGGTGATGCCGTAGGGAAAGACGCGAAACCGCCGAAATCTCGTTTAGCAGGAAACACGGAAGCATCTCTCTCAATACCATTTTTTGCTAATATCTCAAATGCCCATTTATTCTGTTCACCGATAGAGAAAGCAGGAGCGCGATAACTTCGCACTTTTGTTCCACAAACATCCTCCAATGCTGCAATAGCATCATGGGTATCGTTTTGGAACTGTGCCGGAGTCATTTTAGTAATCCACAGATGTTCGTTGGAATGGCAACCTATCTCATGTCCTCTTTCAGCAATACGCTTGACCACATAGGGGAAATCAGTAGCAATTTTACCCAAGCAGAAAAAAGTAGCCTTCATATTTTCTGCGTCCAATGTATCTAAAATACGGGACAAATAGGTATCAAACTGCTGATACTTCTCTTGCCGCCCTCCATGTAGGGTTTTCTCGATATACCACTCTTCTATATCAAAAGAAACAATTCTTGTCATGCCACATCAAAATCTATCAGTTGAAATACTATATTATCTTTATTGACTGCGGGCAAATGTTGATCTTCCGTCAAATCCATAAAACGGAGATTGAACGGCGAATGCTTTACAAATTTGGGTAAGTTAAAATAATGTCCGGAAGATAAGTCTGCACCTATACCAATATACAATGTAAATGGTCTAAACAAAGACGGCTTTGGTTTATTCACAAACGCATCTATACCATTGAACAACTGCCCAATAAATAGTTTAATGAAAGGAATATTCTTATATATGCTAAATAATTTTCCGTCATGTTTCATATATGCTTTTTTCCCTACTCTCCATGCTATGGTCTCTGGTGTCCATGCACGGTAAAAAGTTTTCGTGGGAATTTTTATATCTCCCCATCCCCACTTCACTTCCAAACGACCAATAAATTGGAAAGGGAAATACTTCATAAATCCGGGGAAACTATTTGCATTAGCAACACCAACCACAAAATCGTACCCTTTCCGTTTAGCCAAATCATAAGTAGCAGCCGCCAAAGTACGAAACAAACCTCTTCCTCTATAGTCGGGATGGGTAACCACTGCCATACTCAGAATACCATTTGTGTTCTTCCCTGCAATCATCATTTGAATGGGAATGCACGCATAATGCGCTACCATCTTATCACCATCAAAGGCTCCAAACGCCAATACTCGCCCTAATGGATTGTTCAAATACCAAAAACGAAACGTATCGCAGGTAAAATGTAATCCTCGCGCTTTATACACAATATTCTGCAACTCTACGAGTTGTTCTAATTCATGCTCTGTGTCAAAAGGTGTCTGCCTTATTTCGATATTGTTTTCCATAGCCATTCAATCATATATCAAAACATCTAATTTATGATTTGTCCGCTGTGCATGCGAATACCTGTTTTTATTACTTTTGCAGGGTTTCCCACTGCGATACTATGGTCGGGTATATCTTTCGTAACTACACTTCCCGCTCCAATTAAGACCTCTTTTCCAATTCTTACTCCCGGCAAGATGATAGCACCTATTCCAATAAACGAATCATCACCGATATAGGTATCTAACTTCTTTGAGGTGCTATAATCATGTGCTAAAATATGTACACAACTTGTAATCAGCACCCTCTCTCCAAGATGGATTCCCTTAGGGTTAATAGTTAAATCCAGATATGCTTTTCGGGATATCCGAACACCCCCCCCAGCGACATTTTATACACTCTTCGCAAATAAGCGGGGTATAGATTTGCTAAGAGAGTCCACAATTTTGAGCGTAATTTATTCATACTCATATCTCGATTAAATCCGGAACAACGACATTGTTGGCTGTTAGGAGCATGGTGCCCCAACTTAAACCGAGACCAAATGAGGAGCACAGCATCTTCGTAGGTTTATTTGCGCGCAACGAATCAGCAATGCGCGTTACCATGA
>JBJEME010000088.1:0-48450 GCA_051879515.1 Lachnospira sp.
ATAATAGTTTCATTCCGTCAATCGTAACAAAGTTAGTTGTTGCAGTATCAATATAAAAGCTGTTCAATTCCTTTTTTATCCTATACCGCTGACTATCTGACATTGGAGCAGGTTTCTTATTGCGAATACTTTCAGCCAATCTTAGAGCAAGACCTTGTGAATGATTTGTCTTAAAAATTATCTTAGCCACTCTCTGATATTCCTTTTTAGACAATATCTGATGATGTAGTCCTCTTTGAATAATCAAATCATTTATTATCATTTTCTGAAATTGCTCATCCATAATAGTTTCCATATTAAGTGGACGATTGTATTTTGTAACAAATCTTATGATAGCACTTCTCCTTAATGAAAATTCATATCGAAACAAATCGGGATGAGTGTCAAACTCATGCATAAGCTGTTCATGCTCATTTTCTATTACTGCTGGTAGATTACCAAATAGCATAGAGTTCTTATCTTGTTGTTCTATTGTTTTATTATACTCTCTTTCAACAATACTGGCATTTTTAATATCCTTAGTCGGCACAAGATAATTGGTATTCATATATGTTATAGCACCTCTGCCCCGATAGAACCGTCTGCCATATCCATATAAATATTCTTTTCGGTCAGCAGGATTTATATACCTCATACGAAAGAAATCTGTCCTTGACGGTTGCCAATCTTTTAACTTGGTAGGTAGTTTTGTTATATCCAATACCTTGCTTAATTCTATCAGCAGAATATTCATAAAAATTTTGTTGTCATAGTCCGTAACATTAAATGTGTTATTGTTGCACTGATGATATATTTTAGGCAATGAGAATGTTACATACAATCTTCTAAATCCATACATATTTGGAAAAAATCTTATAAAAGTATACGGCGTCTTAATACAACAGTGATGAAAGTTACTGTCATTATCACTATTATCCCATATCCAGTGTGTAATAAATATATTTCTTATATCAAATGGACACGAATAATACATTGTAACTGTGTCCAAGTAATTTATACTCATTTTATCACTCTGCCTCTCTATGTGCATTATTTGCATTTTATATAATATTTTACTTGCATTTATTTAAAATATAGCATATACTACTCTTACAAGCAAGAGAAATCTTATTTTTTATAAAATATATCGGGTTACTATTACCCAAGAAAGGACGTGTCACTATGGAAGATATGAAAGATACTATTGGCAAAAATATCAGAATATTACGCAAGCAAAGAGGTCAGACCCTAAAAAGTCTTAGTGAACAGATTGGTATTACACATCAACAGCTATCACGAATTGAAAACGGTGGTGGTACATCTACCTCTACCCTTGAACGGATTGCCGCTATTTTAGATGTAGATATGTCAATTCTGATTGACGAACCCGAAGCAAATCTACAGAAAAGCATTACCAAAAACAGAAATTACATTCCCGATACTGTTTGTCAAAGTATGTATGCAAAACTGCTATCTGATGTAATCAAACCTGCAAATGATACCGCCATAGAAAACTATTTAAGTGAAGTTTATGAAAAAATTGTTAGAAACGAACAGCTGACAAGAAATCTAATGTGTACTCACGCAGGAAAAAAGAGCAGTTATTCTTTTACTCCCTCGGAGCTTTTGAAATTCTGTCAATCGATGTTTGTAGAATTTGCAGACCACGCAACAAGACTTGCAAAGGTCGAACCCGATAACGATAATGAATTTTACTGGAAAGATGAGGTGTGACATCATGTTTAAAACCATAGCAACCGCAACATTTAACTGCGGTACTGTCAAGCTTTCAAGACCCAAACGAACAAGACCAAGACGAACACCAACAGAAAATGATATTCCGCAAATGCTGACAATTAGAGAGCTTGCAGAGCGTACTGGTTTAAGCGAAAGCCATATCAGAAAACTATGTAAGACTAATAAAATCAAATACATTAAAGCAGGAGTAAAATACTTAATCAATTATGACCGATTTATAGATTACCTAAATGGAACAATCTAATACTTTAGATACAAAGGCATTGTCAAGTCGGCAATGTCTTTTATTATACATATTTTTATCACAAGAAAGGAGCTGTTATTATGGCTAAGGAAGAAACAAGAAAGGTTGACACAGGCATTATTCAAAGAGGTAAAACCTACCGTTTTACAGTTTGCATGGGATATGATGTCAACGGAAAACAAATCCGCAAGACAACAACTTTTAATCCCCCAACAGGATTAACACAGAAGAAAGCTGATAAGTTAGCAAAAGAAGAATATGTACATTTTTCTAATCGTTGCAAGGGATTATATAATCTTAAAGAAAATATGAGGTTTTCCGAACTGGTTGAAGAATACTTCCGCTTATATGCACCGAATAATCTCAAACCAATAACCGCCTACAATTATCAAAAACACATTGACTATCATTTTATGGAGTACTTTGGTAACAAAAAACTGAAAGACATTACCACTGCTGTTATCAGTCACTTTTTTGCTACTCATAAAACAGAGATTAAAGGCGAAATGAGAACCCTCTCTCCTGCTAATGCTAAAAGAATATACTGCATTCTACAAAGTTTATTCAAGTTTGCGGTCACACAGGGTTGTATTAAAGAAACCCCTTGTAAAAATGTAATTCTTCCTAAAAAGAACCCATTAGAGGAACAGAAACAAATGTATCTGACCGCCGAGGAATTACCAAAATTCTTAGAGTTATTTAAGGATTATTCATCATTCAACACTATTATCTTAGTATTACTTTATACTGGTATGCGTTCGGGAGAATGTTTAGGCTTACAATGGGAAGATATAGATTTTCAACAAAGAAAAATACATATCCGACATACATTAACTGATGTAGGTGGTAACCATTTTCTGACAACGCCTAAGACAGCTACAAGTATCAGAGATTTGTATATGAACGATAATCTTGTCGCATTACTCAAAAAGCACAGAGTAGAACAACGCAAATTACAAATGGCTATCGGTTCTGATTTTGCACACCCCGAAATGGTTTTTACCTCTGCTACTGGTAATTATAAAGACCGCAGTAGTTTGAATACATCATTAAAGAGATTTTTAAAAGGTACTGACTTTGAATATCTTACATTACACAAATTAAGACATACAAATGCAACCTTATTATTAAACAACGGAATAGATTTAAAGATAGTATCAGAGCATTTAGGTCATGCCGATATTCAGATAACAGCAGGTACATATACCGCTGTTTTGGATAGTTCACGTAAGAAAACCGCTGACCTTATGGAACAGATTTTGACAGAACAAACACCAAATAAACACCAAGCACTTGAAATCGGATAAAGAAAAACCCCTGCAAACATAGAGTTTACAAGGGTTTGTGAGTTCTTGCTTATTATCTCTTTGAGAACTGTGGAGCTCTTCTGGCTGCCTTTAAGCCGTACTTCTTTCTCTCCTTCATTCTTGGGTCTCTTGTTAAGAAACCTGCCTTCTTAAGTGCTGGACGATACTCTTCCTCGTCAGCCTGAAGAAGTGCTCTTGAAATACCGTGTCTGATGGCACCAGCCTGACCTGTGTATCCACCACCGTGTACATTAACGATTACATCGAACTTCTCTGAAGTCTCTGTAAGAACTAATGGCTGCTTAACAACAACCTTAAGTGTCTCAAGACCAAAATACTCATCAAGTGATCTCTTATTAATTGTAATATTACCGTTACCTGGTACTAAATATACTCTAGCAATACTGCTTTTTCTTCTACCTGTTCCGTAGAACTTTCCGTTTGCTTTCTTAGCCACTGTTAATTCCTCCTTATATCTTCTCCGTTAGATTAAAACTTTAATACTTCTGGCTTCTGTGCTGCCTGCTCATGATCTGGGCCAGCGTAAACATGAAGCTTTGTGTACATCTCTCTTCCTAAAGGTCCCTTTGGAAGCATTCCCTTAACAGCGAGCTCAATAACTCTCTCAGGCTTCTTAGCCATTAACTCTCTAAGAGTTGTCTCTTTCATTCCGCCTACATATTCTGAATGATTGTAGTAAATCTTCTGATCTAACTTCTTACCTGTAAGCTGAACCTTCTCAGCATTGATAACGATAACGTTATCACCGCAATCTAAGAATGGTGTATATGAAGGCTTATTCTTACCTCTTAATACAGCAGCAACCTGTGATGCTAAACGACCTAATGTATAATCTGCAGCATCAACGACATACCATTTTCTCTCGATGCTTGATGCGCTAGGCATATAAGTTTTCATTGGTTTTCCTCCTGAAATATTGCAATAATAAATTTTCAAATGTTAATCTATATTAAATGTCTCTCCGGGGCATTGGTGAAACACTTAAACGATTCAACTTCATGTGCGCATTACACGCCACATTTAAGAATTATATAACACGTTTCCACGTGTGTCAACGATTAATTCAATTATTTTTAATATAAAAATGTTTTTCCACAAATATGTACTTGAAAGTCAGTATTTATGCACATTTATCCACCGACTTGTCCACAAAAGCTGAATTTTACTATTCTTTGTATAAGAAATCCGAATAAAATCTTTCTTACACCTCATCTCCACTCTCCTTGATTTTAGAATACGCTTTGTCATCTCCATCAACATACTCTATATTCATCAAAGTAAGTCCCTGTGGCGGAGCCGTCTGTCCTGCCATGGTTCTGTCCTCTGCAAGCAGCATTTTTTTTACTTCAACAGGCTCGAATCTGCCTTTTCCAACCTGAATCAGTGTTCCTGCAATAATCCTGACCATATTATACAGGAAACCGTTTCCTGTTATTTCAATCGTTATCTCACCATTTACCAGTTCTTTTGTTCCGTCGTCTTTGACCGGATCATCCCAATCTTGGATTCTATACCCATCTTGGATTCTATCCCCGTCAGCGATTCTATCTCCGCCTTCAATCTCTCCGCTGTCTTCTAAACTGCCACATCCCATATCTTCGCTTCTGTGAACCTGCTGCCCATAATCGGCAGTAATTCTAATGTCATATATAGTCCTGACAGTTGATTCCACCTGAGTTCTCACACAGCAAAAGCTCTTGAAATCATGCTCTCCCACAAGATATCTCGCCGCCGCCCTCATTCTGTTAATGTTAAGCGGAGCATCCACATGCCATGTGTAATTTCTCAACTGTGGAACAGGCATTTTTGTATTCAATATCCGGTATCTATAGGTCTTACGTGTATTGCAGTGTCTTGGATGAAAGTCAGATGAGACTTCCCTTGACGACTGTATTGAGACATCCTCTGGGAGAAATCTGTTTAATGCAAATGCGAATTTTTCCCCGGGAATTTTACTTTCAGTATCAAACACAGCAACATTTCCCATTGCATGAACCCCTGCATCAGTTCTGCTTGCGCCAATTACATGAACCTTCTCGCCGGTAAGACAATTTATTGCATCATCCAGTACAGCTTCTATTGTTTTTGCTTTCGGCTGAATCTGCCAGCCGCTGTAATTTGTTCCATCATAAGCAACCACCAGCTTAATTCGCCTCATATATTTCCTCTCCCATACTTTTTTCCAATTCATATTTGGTAAAGAGCAAATGCCCTAATCTGCTAAATTAAAACATTTCCAAGCACTATTCTTGTTGCAATTACTGCCCCAAGATATATAAACATTACCATATAAGCAAGATAATCCCTCTTGGCATATTTAAGCGGTTTCATCTTCGTACGTCCTTCTGAACCATGATAGCAGCGCGCTTCCATTGCCATGGCCAGCTCATTTGCACGTCTGAATGCTGAAATAATCAAAGGTACCAGAATCGGAATCATTGCCTTTGCCCTTCTGATAATATTTCCACTTTCAAAATCAGCTCCCCTTGCAGTCTGAGCCTTTATAATCTTGTCCGTCTCCTCAATAAGTATCGGTATAAATCTTAGTGCTATTGACATCATCATTGCGATTTCATGAACCGGAACCTTCACCTTCTTTAAAAAGCCAAGTCCCTTTTCCAGCCCGTCTGTCAGATTATTTGGCGTTGTAGTAAGAGTCATTAAAGATGAGCCCATAATAAGGTAAATGAGCCTTACAACCATAAATCCAGCCGTGATAAGTCCTTCCCTGGTTATCGTTATACGCCATATTTTAATCAATGGTTCTCCCGGTGTAAATATCATGTTAAATATTGTACTGATAAGTACAAGGATAACTATTGCTTTAAGTCCCTTTACTATAAATTTAAATGGTACCTTTGATATTTTAATTATTGCCGCCAAAAATGCGGTAATCAGTATATATGTCCATATGCTTTTTCCAACAAATAACGAAATTATGAAAACTAATGTCCCCATTAGCTTCACTCTTGGGTCCAGTCTGTGAATAACCGAATCGGTCTGATAGTACTGGCCTAGTGTTATGTCTCGTAACATTTTTGTCCTCCAGTCAAGTCGTCTTACAAGTTAAATTAATTTACTCTGTTTTTTATACAACTTAGTATCGACTCTTTCGCTTCCTCTACTGTGATAGCTTCAGAGTTTACGGGGAATCCCGCATTTATTAAATCATTCATTATATAAGTTACCTGAGGTGCAGCCAGCCCTATCTCTTCCAGTTCCTTATGGTGTATAAATACATTTCTCGGAGTGTCATCATACAACAATACTCCATCATTCATAACCATAATTCTGCTGACATATTTAGCTACATCCTCCATACTGTGGGATACAAGTATGACTGTTATTCCTGTCTCTTCTCTAAGTGTTTTCAGACACTCTAAAATGTCATCTCTTCCCTTTGGATCTAAGCCTGCAGTTGGTTCATCAAGAATCAGTACCTCCGGTTTCATTGCCAGAACTCCGGCAATTGCGACACGTCTTTTCTGTC
This sequence comes from Lachnospira sp., assembly GCA_051879515.1. GTDB lineage: Bacteria > Bacillota > Clostridia > Lachnospirales > Lachnospiraceae > Lachnospira. The sequence goes on from JBJEME010000088.1 coordinate 6,800, forward strand.
CTCCTGACAAATCGAAAGGCGACTGGTAATATAAATTTTCCTCAAGCCCCACAAGCCTTAAGGCTTCAAATGCTCTTAATTCCACTTCCTTTTTGGACAATCCCAGATTCTTTGGTCCAAAACACACATCCTTAAATATATCCGTTTCAAAAAGCTGATGTTCAGGATATTGAAAAACAAGCCCCACCTTGCTTCTTAATTCTCTCATATTAAACTTTGGGTCGTAAATATCCTGCCCATTATAATAGATGTGACCTTCGCTTGCCTTAAGAAGTCCGTTCAAATGCTGGATAAATGTAGATTTTCCTGATCCTGTGTGACCTATAAGTCCAATAAACTCACCATCTTCAATGGCGCAGCTGATATTATTTAGTGCAATTCTTTCAAATCCGGTGCCAGCTTCATAAATATGACTGACTCTATCTACTATTATTGACATATTCTCTTCAACTCCTTCACCAGTTCCTCACTGCGCATTATTCCATCTGCAACAGGCAGTCCTGATTTTTTAAGCTCGAAAGCCAGTTCTGTAACCTGTGGAACATCTAACCTTAATTCTTTCAATCTTTCCACCTGAGAAAATACTTCTCTAGGAGTTCCTTCCATTACAAGCTTACCCTTATCCATTACATACACATGGTCTGCATCAATAACCTCTTCCATGTAATGTGTTATCAAAATAATTGTCACATTTTCCTTCTTATTTAATTCATGGAGAACCCTGATAACATCTCTTCTTCCCAGAGGATCAAGCATTGCAGTTGGCTCATCAAGAATAATGCACTTTGGCTTCATTGCCACAATCCCTGCAATAGCTACACGCTGTTTCTGTCCTCCTGATAATTTGTTTGGAGACATATCCTTAAAAGCGTACATACCCACTGCCTTTAAGCTTTTCTCTACTCTCGCCCATATTTCCTCTGAAGGAACACCAATGTTTTCCGGTCCAAATCCAACTTCTTCATCAACCAATGTGCCGACAATCTGGTTATCAGGATTCTGAAAAACCATTCCTGCTGTCTGTCGTACCTTCAAGGTATTATTATCATCTGAGGTGTCCATTCCATCCACCCAGACAACTCCTTCAGTTGGTTCTAAAAGAGCATTAAGATGCTTTGCAAATGTAGATTTGCCCGAACCGTTATGACCAAGTACCGCCACAAAGTCTCCCTCTTTGATATCTATGTTAACGTTGTCAATTGCCGCAGTAATATCTTCAACGTTACCTTCCTCATCACGTCTGATATATTCAAATGTTAATTTCTCAGCTTTAACAATTCCCAATTTATTGTCCTCGTATATATAAAAATAAGCGGATATGAATACCCTCCATATCCGCCATAAATTCAAAAAATATTATACTAACTCAAGAAGAACTTCCATTGCTGCATCGCCTTTTCTTAAGCCAATCTTAACGATTCTTGTGTAACCACCCTGACGGTTAGCATACTTTGGAGCGATCTCGTTAAATAACTTATCTGTAAGGTCAACAGTCTTTGTATTTCTCTTTCTTCCAGCTGCATCTGCAGGAACTTCAGTAACTGTGTAAAGAACCTTATCCATCTGTTTTCTGGCATGAAGTCTTGAAGGCATATCCTTCTTGATTTCCTTCTCAACTGTCTCATAAACAGTCTTCTTCTTACCATCAACAACTTCTTTAACTCTCTTGCCGTTAGCATCCTTCTTGGCAACCTTTGCTGAAACAGTAACCTTCTCGTAGTTATCCATTTCCTTAACAGCAAGTGTGATAAGCTTCTCTGCAATCTTCTTAACTTCCTTAGCTCTTGCCTCAGTTGTTACGATTTTGCCATTCTCAATCAATGCTGTAACCTGGTTTCTTAATAATGCTTTTCTCTGGCTTGATGTTCTGCCAAGCTTTCTATATTTTGCCATTTTTAACCTCCATTTGTCTCATCTGCACATGCGCGTATGGTCTTACTGCGCAGACGGTTATATCTACAAATTAATCATCACTAGGTTTAAGACGTAAGTTTAATTCCTTTAACTTAAGAAGTACTTCATCTAATGACTTCTTACCAAGGTTTCTAACCTTCATCATATCATCCGGTGTCTTGTTGCACAGCTCTTCAACTGTATTGATTCCGGCTCTTCTTAAACAGTTAGATGAACGAACAGATAACTCAAGATCCTCAATACTCATTGAAAGAACCTTAGCGCCCTCATCCTCCTGCTGATCAACCATAATCTCAACCTTATTAGCTGTGTCTGAGAGATTGATAAACACCTTAAGATGTTCACTAAGTACCTTAGCTGCAAGACTCAAAGCCTCATCTGGTGCTATTGTACCATTAGTAAAGATATCAAGTGTAAGCTTATCAAAATCTGTATCCTGACCGACACGAGTGTTCTGAACAGACATATTTACTCTCTCAACAGGTGTGTAGATAGAGTCAACTGCGATAACGCCTGCAGCCTGATCATCTCTCTTATTCTTGTCAGAACTTACATATCCACGACCATTTGTAATTGTTAATTCCATTACAAGCTTGCTGTCTGCGTTGTTCAAATGCGCAATAACAAGGTCAGGATTTATTATTTCAATATCAGGATTAACCTTAATATCAGATGCTTTTACTACACCCTCGCCTACGAAATCAATATGAGCTTCCACAGGTTCAACAGATGTTCCGTTGTTCTTGATTGATAACTGCTTGATGTTCATGATTATTTCAGTAACATCTTCCTTAACGCCAGGAATTGAGCTGAATTCATGAAGAACTCCTTCAATCTTAACACTGCTTACTGCAGTACCAACTAATGATGAAAGCATTATTCTTCTTAAAGAATTACCAAGTGTCAAACCATATCCTCTTTCAAGTGGCTCAACAACAAATCTGCCATACTTTCCATCTTCAGACTTCTCTGTCATCTCAATCTTTGGCATTTTGAAATTAAAATCCGCATCAACCATGTATAGCCCCTCCTTTTTTTGGGTTTTTTAAGTTTTATTCGGTATTTCCTACAGGAATTACTTAGAATATAACTCGACGATAAGCATCTCGTTAACTGGAACGTCTATCATCTCTCTTGTTGGAACTGACTTAACTGTTCCCTTAAGTGCATCTGAATCAGCCTCAAGCCACTCTGGTACAAGTCTGCCGTTAGTTGAATCAAGAATTTCCTTATATCTTGCTGATGACTTAGACTTCTCTCTGATTTCGATTGTGTCTCCAGCCTTTACAAGATATGAAGGGATATTAACACACTTACCATTTACTAATACATGCTTATGATCTACGATCTGTCTTGCTTCTTTTCTAGTTCTTGCAAAACCTAATCTGAAGATAACATTATCAAGTCTGAGCTCGAGCATAACCATAAGGTTCTCACCAGTCATACCCTTCTGCTTCTCAGCCTTCTTATAATAGTTTCTGAAAGGCTTCTCTAATACACCGTAGATAAACTTAGCCTTCTGCTTCTCACGAAGCTGTAAACCGTACTCACTAACCTTTCTACCAGCGTTCTTAGCCTTTCTTTTAGACTTCTTATCTATTCCTAAAAATACAGGATCCATCTCAAGTGATCTACATCTCTTGAGGACAGGTGTTCTATTAACTGCCATTGTAATCTTACCTCCCTAAATTAAACTCTTCTACGCTTTGGTGGACGGCATCCATTATGTGGAACTGGAGTAACATCCTTGATACTTGTAACTTCAAGACCTGCTGCTGAAAGAGCTCTGATAGCAGCTTCTCTTCCTGAGCCTGGGCCCTTAACCATAACGTCTACAGACTTTAATCCGTGAACTAAAGCAGCCTTTGTTGCAGTCTCTGCTGCCATCTGTGCTGCATAAGGAGTAGACTTCTTAGATCCTCTGAATCCAAGTCCGCCTGCTGATGCCCATGATAAAGCATTTCCTTCTGCATCTGTTAAAGTAACTATTGTATTATTAAAAGAAGACTGGATATGTGCCTGTCCTCTTTCGACATTTTTCTTAACACGCTTCTTTGTCACTTTTTTTGTAACTTTCTGAGCCATGATTAAATAACCTCCTATGAGTTTAACAATTATTTCTTCTTATTAGCAACTGTCTTCTTAGGACCCTTACATGTTCTTGCGTTAGTCTTAGTCTTCTGACCACGGCATGGAAGGCCCTTTCTGTGACGGATTCCTCTGTAGCATCCGATTTCCTTTAATCTCTTAATATTCATGGCAACTTCTCTACGTAAGTCACCTTCAACTAAATTCTCTGTATCAGCATCGATGATTTTCTGCATATTAGCAACTTCTTCATCTGTCAAATCCTTAACACGAGTGTCCGGATTAACGCCAGCTTCCTCAAGGATCTTAGAAGCTCTAACTCGGCCTATACCGTAAACGTAAGTAAGTCCGATTTCAATTCGTTTTTCTCTTGGTAAGTCTACACCTGAAATACGAGCCATGTGTTCTTATAACCTCCGTTATTCAAATAAATAAAATGTAATAATTGTAGTCATACAAATACGCAGCTCGTTACTTGCTTTTGCTTTCACGCCTGAAATGTGTGCGTTCCATATAACTACTATATAATATAGCAATGTTAGTGATACATTGCTGCAGCCGCAAATTATTGTATATGCCCTGTCAGCCGAACAGAACAAAATACTTCTTATGATATATGGCTAGTGATTCCCTATATCATAACGCACAAACAAAAGAAGTATCATATACTTCTTTATTAATTAGGAATTAACCCTGTCTCTGCTTGTGCTTTGGGTTGTCACAGATGATTCTGATGCTACCCTTTCTCTTAATGACTTTGCATTTTTCACAAATTGGTTTTACTGATGATCTAACCTTCACTGCAAAAGCCTCCTTTCAGACAAGTTCGTGAATTATTGTATCACAGGTAAATATTATATTGCAAGAATTTTTTTCAAAATTTTACAATATTATATTCTATATATTCTATTTATCTCTCCAGATAATTCTTCCCTTTGTAAGATCATATGGTGAAAGCTCTATTGTAACCTTATCACCCGGAAGAATTCTGATAAAATTCATTCTAAGCTTTCCACTGATAGTTGCAAGAATCTGATGTCCATTCTCAAGTTCTACTTTAAAAAATGCATTTGGTAATTTCTCAACTACAGTTCCCTCAATTTCAATAACATCTGCCTTTGACATAATCTGTTCTCCTTTACTTTTACTATTTTAGATTTCCTTTAATAACTGTTTTATTGCAAATTTAATCTGCTCATTGGATGGTATTTTATTATCCTTCAATTCATCTGCAATTGTTTTATCCATTTTTCTGATTATCTGGATATGCTTCATTTTCTTTTTCTTAAGACAATCGTTTTTTTTCAATCTGCCATCTGACAGATATACATACTGTCCATCATATTTTAATATTGAATATACAGTTCCTTTATCATGTCCTGCTGTTGATCTTGCGAAACAAGCTGTAATATCTTCTTTATTCATACTGCACCCCGTATTTTGCATTTATTCTTCAACCAGCGAAAGAATTTCCGGACCGTCTTTCGTTATAAGTACTGTATTCTCATAATGTGCTGTAAGAGATCTGTCCTTTGTAAGACAAGTCCACCCGTCATCAAGCCACTCCAATTCATAACCGCCCATGGCAACCATTGGCTCGATGGCTAATGTCATTCCCTCATACAGTTTCATTCCTCTTCTTTCCTGACGGAAATTAGGAATCTGTGGTTCTTCATGAAGCTCCGTTCCAATTCCATGGCCTACCAGGTCACGAATAACTCCATATCCATGAGACTCATTATAATCAGCTATTGCATTTGAAATCTCATAAAGGTGACAGCCTTCTTTGGCAAATTTTATTCCCTCAAAGAAGCTCTGTTTAGTAACTTCCATTAATTGTCTGGCTTCATTGCTTATTTCTCCGACAGCAAATGTTCTTGCTGCGTCAGACTGGTATCCTTTGTAAATAACTCCGGCATCCAGACTTATTATGTCTCCGTCTTTAAGAATTGTTTTCTTAGACGGAATTCCATGAACAATCTGCTCATTAACCGATGTGCAGATGGATGCCGGGAAACCTTCATATCCTAAGAAAGAAGGAATACATCCGTAACTTCTTATCATTTCCTCGCCCAACTGATTAATTCTGTGAGTGCTGATACCGGGTTTAATTTCCTTGCCAAGCTCATTAAGCACCGTTCCAAGTATTTTACCGGCTTCTCTCATTAATTCAATTTCACGCTTAGATTTAACTGATACAGACATATTACTCACTACTTTCCTAAAATATTAACTATTGCTGCAAATACTTCATCCATAGATAATGTTCCGTCAACCTCTGCAAGAACTCCCTTTGATGAATAGTAATCAATAAGAGGCTGTGTCTGCTCATGATATACTGAAAGTCTGTTCTTTACTGTTTCCGGTTTATCGTCATCTCTTAATATAAGCTTCTCGCCGCAGGTATCACATACGCCTTCAACCTTTGTTGGATTAAACTGGATGTGATATGTTGCTCCACAACCTACACATGCTCTTCTGCCTGACATTCTGTTAATAATATTGTCATCCGGCACCTCAACATTAACTGCGAAGTCAACGCTTTCGCCATTGGCCTTTAATGCTTTATCCAAAGCTTCTGCCTGTGGAATTGTTCTTGGGAATCCATCAAGTACATATCCATTAGCGCAGTCAGCTTCTTTAAATCTATCCATTATCAGATCTACCACTAATTCATCCGGAACAAGCTCTCCTTTGTCCATATATGTCTTAGCCTTCTGTCCAAGCTCTGTATTATTCTTAATATTTGCTCTAAAAATATCTCCTGTTGAGATATGAGGAATCTTATACTCTGCTGCAATTCTTTTTGCCTGTGTACCCTTACCGGCACCCGGTGCACCTAACATAATTATTTTCATTATTTTTTCCTCCATATGTGAAGCTTTATACAGTGTGTTTCTTAATACACAAAAGACTCGCCCGGCATTCTGCCAGGCAAGCCATTATCTTTTACACATTTGCAACAAATGTTATTCGCTTAAGAATCCTTTGTAGTAACGATTTACCATCATAGACTCTATCTGCTTTAATGTCTCAAGTACAACACCAACAACAATGATTATTGATGTTCCACCAAATGAAAGACTTACATTAAAGAATCCTGTACACATAATTGGAACCAAAGCAACTATGAGAAGTCCAACTGCTCCAATAAATACAACGTAATTAAGGATTCTGTTTAAGTACTCGCTTGTTGACTTACCAGGAGTAATTCCAGGTACTACGCCACCGGCTTTCTTCAAATTATCAGCTATCTGAATTGGATTAAATGTGATTGATGTATAGAAATATGCAAATACAATAAGTAAGAATACATATAAAATCAATCCCAATGAATACTTTGGATAGCTTATCCTGCACCAATAATTTGAGCTTAAGTATCTGGTCCATTCATATGACTTTCCAAATAACTGTGCAATTATTGATGGGAACTGCATCAATGATGATGCGAAAATTACTGGCATAACTCCGGCTGTATTAATCTTCAACGGAATGTGTGTAGATTGTCCACCGAGAGTTCTTCTTCCACTTACCTTCTGCGAATACTGAACCGGAATTCTTCTTTCACCACCCTGTAAGATACAAACAAGAAGAACCATTATTACAATAAGAGCAATAATAGCTGCTGCAACAAGTACTCCCTTTGCTGGTGTCTGTGTCTTAATATATGAGCTGTAAAGTGTTGCGAAATCACTTGGCATACCTGAAATAATATTGATAAGAAGAACTACTGAAATACCATTTCCAACACCATTTTCCGTGATTCTCTCGCCCAGCCACATAAGTATTGCCGAACCGGCTGTGAGTGTCAAAATTACCATAATCAATACTGTTACGTAATGGAGTGTACTCCAGTCCTTAGAATCTTTAATAAGACCTGAACGACCAAATCCAACTGCCATTGCAATACTTTCAACAAGTGAAAGTCCTACTGTAACATATCTTGTTATTGCTGCGATTTTCTTTCTTCCATCTTCGCCCTCTTTCTGCATTTCCTCAAGCTTTGGAATTGCAATTGTGAGGAGCTGCATAATAATTGAAGATGTAATATAAGGTGTTATGCTCAATGCAAATACAGACATTCTTTCAAAAGAACCACCTGTAAATGCACTAAGATAACTTAAATCACCTGAATTGATACCACTAAGTAAGGAACTAAAATATTCTGTATCAACGCTAGGGATTGGAAGAAGACTTCCAACTCTAACAACAACAAGAATCATAAGAGTATAAAGAATCTTTTTTCTTATGTCTTTATTCTTAAAAGCGCCTACCAGTGTTTTAATCATTAAATCACCTCGCAGGTTCCACCGAGAGCTTCGATCTTCTCCTTAGCAGCTGCACTGTAAGCATTAACCTTAACATTAAGCTTCTTTGTGAGCTCACCCTTAGCGAGGATCTTGATACCGTCTTTAGGATTCTTAACAATACCAGACTCGATTAAAGTGTCAACTGTAACCTCTGTTCCATTATCAAATCTCTCTAACATGTAAACATTGATTGCAACGAATTCCTTGCTGTTTCTGTTAGTGAAACCTCTCTTAGGAATTCTTCTATACAATGGCATCTGACCACCTTCAAATCCTGGTCTTGGTGCTCCTGAACGAGCCTTCTGTCCCTTATGGCCCTTGCCGGCTGTCTTACCGTTACCTGAACCATGTCCACGACCTCTTCTGAAATTATCACTCTGTACTGAACCCTCTGCAGGTCTCAAATTAGATAAATCCATCATTGCACCTCCTTATCCGTATTAATAATTAGATTTCTTCTACCTTTAACATATAACCAATCTGCTGAATCTGTCCTCTTGTAGCAGCATTATCAGGAAGCTCTACTGTCTTATGCATTTTTGTAAGACCCATAGCCTCAACTGTTTTTCTATGCTTTGGAACAGCACCGATTGGAGACTTTACTAAAGTTATTCTTAACTTCTTATCAGCCATTTTAAACCTCCATCTGTCTTTCCGACTAAAAACTCATTTAGTGTATATTAGCCAACGATTTCGCTGATTGACTTACCACGAAGTCTTGCAACTTCTTCTGGAGTCTTCATTGACTGAAGTCCCTGGATTGTTGCTAATACAACATTCTGTTTATTGTTTGAACCAAGTGACTTTGTACGGATGTTCTTAATGCCTGCAAGCTCAAGTACTGAACGAGCTGGACCACCGGCAATAGTACCAGTACCCTCTGGAGCTCTCTTCAATAATACTGTTGCACCACCAAATTTTCCGATAAAATCATGTGGAACTGATCCGTTCTCATCAATTGGAACTTCAACCATATGTTTCATTGCATCTTCTTTTCCTTTGCGGATTGCTTCAGGAACTTCAGCTGCTTTACCAACGCCTGCACCAACGTGTCCGTTGCCATCACCGACAACAACCAAAGCTGCAAAACGCATGTTACGTCCACCCTTTACAACCTTTGTTACACGCTTGATTGCTACTACGTTATCTTTTAATTCTAACTGACTAGCATCAATTATTGTACGCTTCATTCTGTAATCTCCCTTCCGCTTAGAAATCAAGGCCAGCTTCACGAGCTGCCTCTGCTAATGCCTTAACTTTACCTGCATAAATAAAACCGCCACGATCATAAACGACAGTTGTAATACCCTTTTCTAATGCCTTCTTAGCAACTACCTTACCAACAACTGTAGCAGCCTCAACGTTATTAGTCTTGTCACACTCAGCCTTTACATCAGCATCTAATGTTGAAGCTGAAACAAGTGTCTTACCAACTGTGTCGTCAATAATCTGAGCGTACATATGATTATTGCTTCTGAACACAGCTAAACGTGGTCTTTCTGCTGTACCACTGAAACGATTACGTAATCTTCTATGCTTCTGTTCACGAACTACTGTTCTTGACTTCTTACTAACCATAACATTCACTCCTTTAATTATTTCTTACCAGTCTTACCAACCTTACGTCTAATAACTTCGTCAGAATACTTAATACCCTTGCCCTTGTATGGCTCTGGTCCTCTCTTAGCTCTGATTTCAGCTGCGTACTGGCCAACTTTTTCTTTATTGATACCCTTTACAAGGATTGTATTTCCATCAACTACAGTCTCAACACCCTCTGGGTCGTCCATCTCAACCGGATGAGAATAACCAAGAGACAATACTAACTTCTTACCCTGCTTCTGAGCTCTGTAACCAACACCGTTGATTTCAAGCTTCTTCTCATAGCCATTAGTAACACCAATAACCATGTTATTGATAAGAGTTCTTGTAAGACCATGTAATGATTTCATCTTCTTTAAATCGTTTGGTCTTGTAACAACGATTTCTGAACCTTCCTGCTTGATTTCCATCTCTGCAGGTAAAACTCTCTCAAGAGTTCCCTTAGGACCCTTTACGGTCACTTTGTTATTTTCTGCAATCTCAACAGTAACACCTGCTGGGATAGCGATAGGCATTCTTCCTATACGTGACATGCCGTGCACCTCCTAATTTTTTTGAAGAAAACATAGTTAAATATAGGATATGTTTTCTAGTGAGTGGTTATCTATCATTAAAATTATCTTACCAGATAAAGCAAAGAACTTCTCCGCCAACACCAAGTTTTCTAGCTTCCTTATCTGTAACAACACCCTTGTTTGTAGAGATAATTGCTGTACCAAGGCCACCAAGAACCTTTGGAAGCTCTTCCTTGTTAGCATAAACTCTAAGACCTGGCTTAGAAACTCTCTGAAGTCCAGAGATAATCTTTTCATTCTTATCCTTACCATACTTTAATGTGATATGGATATCATTGAAATTGCCGTTTTCAACGAGCTCATATGACTTAATATATCCCTCGTCTAAAAGAATCTTAGCAATTGAAAGCTTCATCTTAGATGATGGTACATCAACTGTGTCATGCTTTGCTGTATTTGCATTACGAATTCTTGTAAGCATATCTGCAATTGGATCTGTCATTTAAAATGTCCTCCTTAAATAATTCACTGGTTTCCTGATTTACAGGACTACGTCAATTGTTATGCATCGATTGATACGGCTTAATGCCGTATCTTATCTTTATGCACTTATCAGACTTCTAAATCTTACCAAGAAGCCTTCTTAACTCCAGGGATCTGACCCTTATAAGCTAATTCACGGAAGCAAATTCTGCAAATTCCGTATTTCTTTAAAACAGAATGTGGACGACCACAAATTGTACAACGAGTATATGCTCTTGTAGAGAACTTAGGTGTTCTCTGCTGCTTAACCTTCATTGAAGTCTTAGCCATTGAATTTCCCTCCTATAATTACTTTCTGAATGGCATGTTGAACAATGTCAACAGCTCACGAGCTTCTTCATCAGTCTTAGCTGTAGTTGTAATAATTACATCCATACCTCTAACCTTATCAATCTTATCATACTCAATCTCAGGGAAGATGATCTGCTCTTTAATACCTAATGCATAGTTACCTCTTCCATCAAATGAATCAGCACTTACGCCTCTGAAGTCACGTACACGTGGTAATGCAAGATTTACTAATCTGTCAAGGAACTCGTACATCTTCTCGCCACGTAATGTAACCTTACATCCAATAGCCTGGCCTTCTCTTAACTTGAAGTTAGCAATTGAATTCTTAGCTCTTGTAAGAACTGCCTTCTGACCAGAAATAGTCTCAAGCTCTTTTACTGCTGCATCAAGAAGCTTTGAATTTTCTTTAGCCTCACCAACGCCCATGTTAATAACGATCTTATCAATCTTAGGAACCTGCATTGGATTCTTATAGCCAAACTTTTCAATCATCTTAGCAGTGATTTCATTATCATATAATTCTCTAAGTCTACTCAAAATTATTGCCTCCTTCCTCTATTAATCAATCACTTCGCCAGTTGCCTTAGCAACACGAACTTTCTTACCATCCTTGAAGTCATAACCAATCTTTGTTGTCTGACCCTTAATAACTAACATGATGTTAGAGATATCGATTGGTGCTTCCTGATGGAGAATTCCACCCTGCTGATTAGCTGCACTTGGCTTAGCATGCTTTGTAACCATGTTAACACCCTCAACTAATGCTGTATGGTTCTTGGCATTAACAGACATTACCTTGCCCTCTTTGCCCTTGTCTTTTCCTGCGATAACCTTAACAGTATCACCCTTTTTAATTCTTACAGCTGACATTGTGGCACCTCCTATAATACTTCTGGAGCAAGAGATACGATCTTCATAAACTTCTTATCTCTAAGCTCTCTTGCTACTGGTCCAAAGATACGTGTTCCCTTAGGAGTCATGTCATCCTTGATAATTACTGCAGCATTCTCATCAAATTTAATATATGAACCGTCTTTACGACGAGCGCCCTTTACAGAACGTACGACAACGGCCTTAACAACGTCACCCTTTTTAACAACGCCGCCTGGTGTTGCCTCTTTAACAGAAGCGACAATTACATCACCGATATTTGCATATCTTCTTGTAGATCCGCCCATAACTCTGATGCAAAGAATTTCCTTAGCACCTGTGTTATCAGCAACCTTAAGTCTGGTTTCCTGTTGTACCATAATACTACCCCTTTCAGTAATATCGAATTAACACTATTATTTAGCTCTGCTGATAATCTCAACCAATCTCCATCTCTTATCCTTAGATAAAGGTCTGGTTTCCATTACCTTAACAACATCACCGATTAAACATTCATTGTTCTCATCATGTGCCTTTAACTTGTAAGTTCTCTTAACAATCTTATTGTAAAGTGGATGCTTTACGTTGTCTTCTACTGCAACAACGATTGTCTTATCCATCTTATTGCTTATAACCTTACCTGTACGAGTCTTTCTCAAATTTCTCTCTTCCACAGTTATTCTCCTTTCTTAGGAAATAAAAATGTTCAACATGCAACAATTTTATGCATTCTTCTGTGCAATTACAGTCTGGATTCTGGCAATGTTCTTACGAACTTCCTTGATTCTGCTTGTATTATCCAACTGATTTGTTGCGTTCTGGAATCTCAAATTAAAAAGTTCCTTCTTAGCAGCTACTAATTCTTCATTTAATTCTGCAGCTGATTTTGCCTTTAAATCTTCTACATATTTATTAATTTTCACTGTTATCACCGCCTTCTAAGTCTGCACGTGAAACAATCTTACACTTACAAGGAAGCTTGTGTGTAGCAAGTCTTAAAGCTTCTCTTGCTGTCTCTTCAGGCACGCCTGAGATTTCAAACATTACACGTCCAGGTTTAACTACTGCTACCCAGCACTCTAAGTTACCTTTACCTTTACCCATACGAACACCGATAGGCTTACCAGTAACCGGCTTATCTGGGAAAATCTTAATGAATACCTTACCACCACGCTTAATGTATCTTGTCATAGCAATACGGGCAGCTTCTATCTGATTTGACTTGATCCAACATGGTTCTGTTGCAACAATACCGAATTCACCGTTAGAAATCTTATTGCCTCTTGTAGCCTTACCTGCCATAGAACCACGGAACTGTCTACGATGTTTAACTCTCTTAGGTAGTAACATTACTTATCGCTCCCTTCCTTTTCTACATTTGCCTTAGTCTTAGCTGGAAGTACTTCTCCTTCATAGATCCATACCTTAACACCAACTTTACCATAAGTAGTATTTGCCTCAGCAAAACCATAATCGATATCTGCACGAAGTGTCTGAAGAGGAATTGTACCCTCGCTGTAGAACTCTGTACGAGCCATATCAGCACCACCAAGACGTCCTGAACAAGCTGTCTTAATACCCTTAGCACCCTGCTTCATTGTTCTGCCCATGCATGATTTCATAGCTCTTCTAAAAGAAACACGGTTCTCTAACTGCTGAGCAATATTCTCTGCTACTAACTGAGCATCCTTATCTGGTCTCTTAATTTCCTTGATATCAATGCTGATCTTCTTAGCTGAAGATAACTTCTCAACCTGCTTCTTTAAGTTCTCGATTTCAGCACCACCCTTACCGATAACAACACCTGGTTTAGCTGTGTGAATAACGATCTTCAATCTGTCTGAAGCTCTCTCTGTCTCGATCTTTGAAATTCCTGCAGCATATAACTTATTCTTAAGGAATTTTCTAATGTTATAATCTTCTACAAGGTTCTCTGCAAAATTATCTTCTGCATACCACTTTGAGTCCCAGTCTTTGATAACGCCGACTCTCAAACCATGAGGATTAACTTTCTGTCCCATAAAATCTCCTTTCTATTCTTTAGGAAATGTAATTATCTTTCATTTAATACTACAGTGATATGGCTCATTCTCTTCTCGATTCTGTAAGCTCTACCCTGTGCTCTTGGATGAACTCTCTTCATTGTAGGAGCCTTATTAGCATAACACTCCTCAACGTATAACTTGCTTGGGTCCATTCCGTTATTATTCTCAGCGTTAGCAGCTGCTGACTTTAATAATTTCTCTAATACTGTTGAAGCATATCTTGGATTGTACATAACAATTGCAAGCGCTTCCTCAAGGCTCTTGCCTCTGATAGCATCTAATACGAAACATGCCTTCTGAACAGATACTCTTGCGTAAGAAATCTTTGCGCTTGGTCTTGTGTCCTTAACAGCGTTTCTTTCACGTTTAATCTGGGATCTATGTCCGTTTGCCATTGATTAAACCTCCTTTCAAATGATCAATTATCTACTCTTCTTCTCGTCTTTGCCATGTCCTCTGTAAGTTCTTGTAGCAACAAACTCACCAAGCTTATGACCAACCATATCCTCTGTAACATATACAGGAACATGCTTTCTTCCGTCATGAACTGCGATTGTATGACCTACGAACTGAGGGAAAATAGTTGAACGACGAGACCATGTCTTAATAACCTGCTTGTCGTTTGCAGCATTTAAAGCATCTACTTTTTTAAGTAAGCTTTCGTCCGCAAATGGTCCTTTTTTAAGTGAACGAGCCATAGGTTGAAACCTCCTTATAAATCTTCAAAATGTTTAATAATTACTTGATTGCCTTTCCGTCTCTTCTTCTTACGATAAGCTTGTTAGAAGCTTTCTTCTTCTTACGAGTCTTAAGACCCATAGCAGGCTTACCCCAAGGAGTCATTGGAGATGGACGACCAACTGGTGCTCTACCTTCACCACCACCGTGTGGATGGTCATTAGGGTTCATAACAGAACCACGAACTGTAGGTCTGATACCCATATGTCTCTTACGACCAGCCTTACCAAGATTAATAAGGTTGTGATCTCCATTACCTACAACACCGATTGTTGCACGGCAGATAATTGGAACCATTCTCATTTCGCCTGATGGTAATCTAAGTGTTGCATACTTGCCTTCCTTAGCCATAAGCTGAGCTGAGTTTCCGGCAGAACGAACGAGCTGTCCACCCTTACCTGGATATAACTCAATGTTATGAACCTGTGTACCAACTGGAATCTCTGAAAGTGGTAAGCAGTTACCTACTCTGACTTCAGCGTTAGCACCGTTCATTACTGTCATACCATCTGTAAGTCCCTGAGGAGCAAGGATGTATGACTTCTCGCCATCTGCATAGCAGATAAGAGCGATATTAGCTGTTCTGTTTGGATCGTACTCAATTCCGATAACCTTAGCAGGAACGCCTTCTTTATTTCTCTTAAAATCGATAATTCTGTATTTCTGTCTGTTTCCACCACCGTGGTGTCTTACAGTAATCTTACCCTGGTTATTACGACCAGCTGTCTTGCTCTTTGAAGCGAGCAATGACTTCTCAGGAGTTGACTTTGTGATTTCTGAGAAATCAGATCCAGTCATGTTTCTTCTGGAAGGTGTATATGGGTTATATGTTTTGATTCCCATTATATTCTCTCCTTTCGAGTATGTGTAATATTGTTTTCTACACGCTTAAATGCTTTTATAAATTAAAGACCCTCAAAGATTTCGATATCTTTGCTGTCAGCAGTTAACTGTACAACAGCCTTCTTTGTCTTAGCTGTCTGTCCAACTGTTCTGCCTCTTCTCTTTGTCTTACCATTGCAGTTCATTGTGTTAACTGAAGCAACCTTTGTTCCTTCAAACATCTTCTCAACTGCTTCCTTAATCATAGACTTGTTAGCATCTGTATGAACAAGAAATGTATACTTCTTGTCAGCCATATCTGTCATAGATTTCTCTGTGATAACCGGCTTGAGGATTACATCATAATACTGAATGTTTGCCATTATGCATACACCTCCTCTAATTTCTCAACAGCAGCCTTAGTAACAACAAGTGTGTCATACTTAAGAACATCGTATGTGTTAATTTCATTTGTTGCTGTAACCTTAACTGTTGGAACATTTCTACCGGAAAGAACAACATTCTTATTCTCTCCCTCAAGAACAACTAAAGCCTTGTTAACCTTTAAGTTGTCCATAACCTGAACAAATTTTTTTGTCTTAACTTCATCAAGCTCGAATGAATCAAGAACGATAATCTGGCTGTCAGCTACCTTTGATGATAATGCTGAAAGAAGAGCGCCTCTCTTCTCCTTCTTGTTCATCTTGAATGAATAATCTCTTGGCTTTGGTGCAAATACAACACCACCGCCAGTCCACTGTGGAGATCTTGTAGAACCCTGTCTTGCATGACCGGTTCCCTTCTGTCTCCAAGGTTTTCTTCCGCCACCTGAAACTTCTGAACGTGTCTTAGCACTCTGAGTTCCCTGACGATTGTTTGCGAGCTGGTTTACTACTGCCATATGAACAAGATTCTCATTAACCTCTACTCCAAATACAGCATCGTTTAATTCGATTGAACCAACTTCCTTGCCTTCAATATTGTAAACAGATACGTTTGCCATCTGTGTGGTCCTCCTTCCCTAGCAAAAACTACTTAGCAGTCTTTACTGTTTCTTTCAGTGTTACTAATGATTTCTTAGGTCCAGGTACAGCACCCTTAACTAAGATAATACTGTTTTCAACATCAACTTTTACTACTTCGAGATTCTGGATTGTGATTCTCTTTGAACCCATATGTCCAGGCATTCCTTTTCCCTTGAATACTCTACCAGGTGTTGTTGCTGATCCATTTGAACCCTGATGTCTGTGGAATTTAGAACCATGAGCCATAGGTCCTCTTGACTGACCTAATCTCTTGATTGCGCCCTGGAAACCTTTTCCCTTTGAAATAGCAGTTGCGTCAATCTTATCGCCTACAGCGAAGATATCTGCTTTGATTTCATCCTTTACTGAGTATTCTGAAGAGTTCTCAAATCTGAACTCTCTTACGAATCTCTTGTAAGGAACCTCTGCCTTATCAAATTGTCCCTTAACCGGCTTGCTGATAAGTTTTTCCTTAATATCAGCAAAACCTACCTGAACTGCATCGTAACCGTCGTTCTCAACAGTTTTTACTTGTGTTACAACACAAGGACCTGCCTGAAGAACAGTTACAGGTGTTAACACACCGTCTTCATTGAAGATTTGAGTCATTCCGACTTTTGTAGCTAAAATTGCTTTCTTCATTGATTTTCCTCCTGTTTAATCTACAGCGGACAAGATGAATATGTATGATACACAGCGCATCTTGTCATCCTAGAACAGCTAATATAAGTGGAACCTGCACCACCGGCTTGTTACTTCTATATTAAACCCTTAGGATTATTGCTTTAATAATGAAAAAATTGATAATGATTACTTCATTACCTTAAGATTGATGAATACACCAGCTGGCATCTCTAACTTAGATAATGCATCTACAGTCTTCTGTGATGGTGAGATAACATCGATCAATCTCTTGTGTGTTCTCTGCTCAAACTGCTCTCTTGAATCCTTGTACTTGTGAACAGCTCTAAGAATTGTAACAACTTCCTTCTTTGTTGGAAGAGGTACCGGACCACTAACCTGTGCTCCTGTTTTCTTAGCAGTTTCAATGATTTTCTTTGCTGACTGATCGATTAACTGATGATCATAAGCCTTCAGTGTAATTCTGATTACCTGATTTGCCATAAAAAAAGTCGCCTCCTTCGCACTTTCTAATTTAAGTACGACAAGCGGTGACTGTACACACTCCCACGCGTATCGAAAATTCTCATTTCCAAACCAACGTGTCATTTCTGTATCAAACAGATGATTATAGGTACAGTGACTTGTCGCCAGATTATTCGCCGGAACTTGTTCCGGCATTGACATTCGCTCCACGGAAAAACCTGCATAATATGCAGCAACCTCACGCTTCATCGCTATCAATGTCACAGCAAGTAATAATATACATTATAAATTTAATAAATGCAACAAATTTTTTTGTTTTTTTTTGAGTACAATTAATTTATCTGCTGACATTGTAAAAGAGGCGCATGAAGCGCCTCTTTCCAAAGCAAATTATACTGCTTAATTAGAAGTAGAAATAGAATTCATTTATCATCCATTTTCCATTTGAATATACATATTCTATATTTCCATATTCATTGTATGTAGAACCTGATTTAGTTGTCTCAACATATTCAAGCTTTACTGTTACCATTGGAAGCTTAGATGAATAATCATATGAGTAACTCTTTGTTGTCATACTTGACTTAAGGTTACTGTATGTGTAACCCTTTGTCAGATAATTCTTAATGCTATTGTAATTGTTGTATGGTGAATCATAAAGTCTGTCGCTAAATGTACTCATATCATTGCCTGCAGCAGCGGCATCAGTAATCTTCTTAAAGTCTTCTTCTGCCTGCTTGCATACTGTAGAGCTGACTGTTGAGGATAACTTCATGTTAGATGAACCGATATATACTGAATATCCGTCGTATGAAACATTTGTCTTATATTCATAGTCATCAATGATATCACCTGATACCTTAAATGTGTGCTCACCAATCTTGAGGAATGGAAGAACATAATATACAGAAGAATTATAACTATAGCTATCATCAATGAGATCTGTGCTGACTTCCTCACCGTCAACAGAAAGAGTGAATCCACCGGTTGGAACAGACACCTTTACATTCATTGCAATGTAATCAGAAGATGTCCACACATCTTCATTCTCATCAAAAATAACATCCTTTACTTCGATATCTTCCATACCATCTGCTGAAAGCTTAATTGTAGCAGATCCAGAGAAAAGATATGGAAGCTTATAAGTTGTCATTGTAGTACTGCTATATTCACTATCCTTATCAATATAATTAGAGTTCAGCTCTATGCCATTAACACTGGCCTTCATATCACTAGGAACCTTAACAATGCAATCTTTAACAAGAAAATCTGACGCATCAACTTTATATTCAGTGAAGAACAACATTTTCTTCTTCTGCTGTGGCTTCAAATTAAGAGTAAGACTGCTACTGCCTTCTGGTGTTGTGTACATAACCAAAACTGCCTTGCCTTCATACATTGCAGATGTCTGTGAAAATGTATCTGTGTATGTGCTTGACATAAGTGTTGAAGGTGTCTGTGAAGACATTGCTGTCACAAAAGTTTCCTTTGACACAAATGCACTTGCCGGAACATCCATAGAATCGTATACTGCTTCCCAGTCACCCTTAACATAGTTCTCAACAAATGTCTTTGCAGTCTTCTTATAATCAGTCTTGCTCTTTCCAATGCCAACAAATGTGCAGACTAATGCAATCAATACAACAACTGCTGCTGCGATTGGAATAATAATCTTTAAAATATTAGTTGAACTTCCTGCCTTCTTCTCTTTCTTAGGTGCAGGCTGTGCATTAAACTGTGGTGCCTGTGCACCGAAATCCGGCTGTGCGTTAAACTGTGGTGCCTGTGCGCTGAAATCAGGCTGTGTGTTATACTGTGGTGCCTGTGCACTGAAGTCAGGCTGTGGTGTTACAACCGGCTCATCAACTGGCTCAACCTGCTTGGCAGTTTCAGCAGTAGCCTCAGTAACAGTCTCTGCAACAGTTTCAGTAACAGTTTCTGCTACAGCCTCAGGTGCAGATGTATCCTGATTAACTGCTAAAGATGTACCGCAGTTTCCACAGAAAACAGCGTCATCCTCATTTTTTGTTCCGCAATTAGGACAAAACATGATAAATCCTCCTCTATAAGTTTATATTTTTTTAATAATACGATAAGAATATTATCACAAACCATATTCTCTTTCAACATATTTCTACAGAATTTTCCAATACTAAGCCTTTGACAGAGCAATCTTTTCCGCCAGGTCATTAAGATATACCCACCTTTCCATCTTTAATTCCAATTGTTGTTCAAGCAAGGCTTTCTGCTTCATCAAATCATTAAGCTTAGAATACTGTGTAGCACACTCTGCAATATCATCATCCAGTCTTGAAATCTCACTCTCCAGATTCTCTATATCAGTGTCAATAGATTCATATTCCTTCTGCTCAGCATATGTAAACTTTATCTGGTTACTTCTGTCCTTGACGTATGCTGTCTTTCCTTTGGGCTTATCAGTCTCAGTGCCGCTATCTTTTGCCCTGATGCTATTCTCAGGAGTGTTTCCATATAATATAGAAGAAACACATTTTTCTTTATAGTCTGAATATCCTCCTTCATACTGTTTAATGTGCCCATTACTCTCAAATGCAAATATTCTGTCAACAACACGGTCAAGGAAATAACGGTCATGTGAAACTGTAATTATAATTCCTGCAAATCCGTCAAGATAATCCTCAAGTATCTCCAATGTTTCAATATCCAGATCGTTAGTTGGCTCATCAAGAATGAGTACATTTGGAGAACTCATAAGTACACTTAGTAAATACAGTCTTCTTTTTTCTCCTCCGGAGAGTTTACGAATTGGTGTCCACTGCTGTTTAGGTCCAAATAGAAATTTCTCGCACATTTGCGAAGCTGTCGCCTTACCATCAACGGTATTCACATATTCTCCGATGCTTCTTACGAACTCCAGCACTGTCTGATTATCATCCAGCGGTTCATTTTCCTGCATGAAATACCCTATCCTGACAGTTTCACCTGTCTCCACGCTACCGGAATCGGGTTGTTCCTGACCCGTTATAATCTTCATGAGAGTTGATTTCCCACAGCCATTCTGCCCAACAATTCCTATTCTGTCATCTCTTAAGAATATATATGTAAAATCATTAATATAGGTAGTTTCGCCATATTTCTTACATATACCATTCAGCTCAATTGTTTTCTTCCCGAGCCTTGTGCTGACAGACCCCATGGACAGTTCGTCTTTTTCAAACTTCTGCCTTGCCTCGCGCGAGGCCTCCTTCATATCCTCATAACGGTCTATTCTGGCCTGCTGCTTTGTTGAACGTGCCTGACAGCCCCGACGTATCCATGCAAGCTCTTTTCTAAGAATATTTTGTCTTTTAGCCTCAGTCGCCCTCTCCATCTGTTCTCTTTGTGTTTTTAATTCCAAAAATCCGGAATAATTAGTATCGTATCCATATAAACTGCCATGATCAAGCTCCACAATCCTGTTGGTCACATTGTCCAGAAAATACCTGTCATGAGTAACCATCAACAGTTCACCCTTGAAGCCTTTTATGTAATTCTCCAGCCACTCAATCATATTATTATCAAGATGATTGGTAGGCTCATCAAGTATCAGTACCTCAGCCGGCTCAACTAATGTCTTTGCCAAAGCCACTCGCTTCTTCTGTCCACCCGATAGTATAGACATGGGCATATCAAACAATCCCACATCAAGCTTATTGAGTATTTCCTTCGCCTCTGCCACGCTTGCATGCTGCTTTCCCCTTAAAACATACTCAATAACAGTTTCATTATCCTGAAAATCCGGTGACTGTGCAAGATATGACACTGTAACTCCACTGCCTTTAACAATTTTTCCTTCGTCAGGCTCATCAAGCCCTGCAACAATTTTTAAAAGGCTCGACTTTCCTGTTCCGTTGACACCGATTAAACCTATCTTATCCCCTTTGTTTATCCCAAGCGTGATGGAGCGAAACAGTTCTTTCTCTCCATATATCTTACTTACTCTCTCAACATTCAAAATATTCATATTATTATGCTACCTGTCTTCATCAATTTCTGATTTAATTTTCATAAGTTTTTCATACAGTTCAGGATTAGTCTCCTTCATATGTTCCATCACCTCTGCTCTGTGAGCCTGAAGGAAATGCAATGCAGTAGGATTAAGCTTCTCCAGCTTCTGCTCAACCTTCATACGGCGTCTCTCAATAAGTCTTTCAAGCTCCTGTGGTGACCTGCCTGTTCGTTCGGCAATCTCATGCAGATGTATTTCCAGATGTTCAAGGAATTCATCCTCGTCAAACAATCCGATTCTTCCCCATGAGGTATGTGCTTCTGCACCTTCCAGAACACGTTCTGACGTTTCCTCTGTAAAATTCTCAACAACCTCAGCGGCGAGCTTCTCCAGCCACATGTCTGCATCCGCTCCAAACGCCCATTCCATCTCAGCCAGGTGTTCATTATCCTCCAGTATCTCAGCAATAACCTCAGCATTATCCACCCCTGACAGCTTATACGGGCGTTCCACGCCTGAATCTCGAAGAGCCAGAGTAATCGTTCTTCTCACAACACCCTCCTCCACAAGACAGGCTGCCCCCAGTGTTCTTAACTGGTCATTAACATTTCCAACATGCTCTGTAATATAAAATCTGATTCCCTTTGCCTGAAGTCTTCTATATAAAGAAACCAGTCTTTCCGCTGCGGTAATATCAACATTTCCTATTCCACTGGCATCAACAATCACTCTTTTTATATCGGGAGTCACTGCATTTTCTATATCCTCCTGGAAGGTATTTATGTTAGCAAAAAACAATGTTCCGCTAAATCTGTAAATAAGAGTACCCTCTATCGGATGAGCGTTACGGTTTCTATTGAGATTATAAAAGCCCTCATGTCCCGGAATCACACCAAGGAAAGACTTAGGAGGTACAACTGCCCTTATTATAACTGCAACAAAAGAAAGGATAACGCCTATTACAACTCCGTAAATGGTGCCAAATATCAAGACACCCCAGAATGCCGCCATAAAAATGAAAAACTCTGTCCGGTTTGCCTTAAACAACTTTTTGGAAAGTTTAAATTCCAGAATGCCAATAAGTGCCGCGATAACTATACCTGTAAGAACCGGAACCGGCATATACTTAAGGATTGGTGTTCCCACCAGAACAATAATCAGCATTGTAAATGCAGCTGTTATGGACATAAGCTGTGATTTGCAGCCAAACTGATCTGCAATTCCTGTTCTTGAAACGCTTCCGTTTAACGGACAGCCACCCAATGCAGCCGAGGCAACATTAGCAAGAGCATAGCTTAACACTTCACGGTTATTATTAATTTTATATCCATACCTGTTGGCATAATTATTGGTGGCAAGCAGTGTCTGCGCCACAATAACAAGAGCAATACTGAAGGACAAAATAATTATCTCAACCGTATTATTCGTAAGCAGTGAAAAGTCAGGCATCACAAACTTTGGCAGTCCGGCATCCACCTGTGGCAGAAGCTTAACACCATACTCGTCAATATGGAATACTGCTGTTGAAACAACCCCCAGTACCAGCATCACGACTGACATTGGAAACTTAGGCGAAATTTTTTTGGCAGCCATAATAATAATTACTGTTCCGACTCCAAGAATCAGTGACAATAAATTAAAATTATCAAGTTCCTTATAAATATTATAAAGAAGGACAAACAGTTCTCCTGTTCCCGGATTACCGCCAAACAGTTTAGGCACCTGCATAAGAATAATTGTCATGCCAATGCCGCTTATAAATCCACCCATAACCGGAGTGGAAATATAATTTACAATACGTCCGGCCTTTACTATATAAAATATAAACAGCCAGACTGCTACAATAACAGTAATAACAGGAACAAGTGCCATCGCCTCCTCAGAACCTGACGCAATAGCCATGGATGCCAGCATTCCACCGACAAGAGCAGCAGGCGTAGCATCGACACCGAACACAAACTGCGGAGAGGAAGTAACCAGCCCGTATATAAATACCGGTAATATTGATGCATATAATCCATATACCGCAGGCAGTCCTGCAATCTGTGCATATCCCATTGATATTGGGATTGACACTAATGCCACAATAATTCCGGCTATAATATCATTTGTAATGTTCTTCTTATTATACTTAGTTATATTCTTCAAGCTAATCTCCAATCTCTGAAAATATAATATGCGCATTAACACACAACAGTTACCTGGCAGAGCCCAAGAAAAGCCACCCATTGCGCACATTTATAATATAACACACACGCTTGATGACTGCTACACCTTCATGCTATAATTGGAGCGAATTTAAAACAAATTAAGATTTAGATGGAGAAATAATATGTATGTTGCAGATAATTGGAAAGATTATGAAGTAATAGATACCTCTAACGGGGAAAAGCTTGAGCGCTGGGGCGATTATATTCTTGTCCGCCCGGACCCACAGGTAATATGGGACACCAAAAAGACCCATTCCGGCTGGCGCAATATGAATGGTCACTATCATAGAAGCTCAAAGGGTGGAGGAGAATGGGAATTCTTTAATCTTCCTGAGCAGTGGAGCATTAACTATACTCTGCCTATAGGAAAGGAGCTCACCTTTAATCTTAAGCCATTCAGTTTCAAACACACAGGTGTATTCCCTGAACAGGCTGCAAACTGGGACTGGTTTTCACAGATAATCGCCAGCGAAAAAACAAATAATCCGGGAAGGACAATTAAAGTATTAAACCTATTTGCCTACACAGGCGGTGCAACACTTGCATGTGCAGCAGCCGGAGCCAGCGTTACACATGTGGATGCTTCAAAGGGAATGGTAGGATGGGCCAAAGAAAATGCCGCTTCCTCAGGATTGTCTGACAAACCAATTCGCTGGATTGTTGACGACTGTGTTAAATTTGTTGAGCGTGAAATAAGACGCGGGAATCACTATGACGCAATTATTATGGATCCTCCTTCCTACGGCCGGGGTCCAAAGGGCGAAATCTGGAAGATAGAAGATTCGATTCATTCACTGGTTAAGCTTTGCGCACAGCTTCTCAGTGATAATCCGCTTTTCTTCCTGATTAACTCCTACACCACCGGACTTCAGGCCGGAGTACTTACTTATATGGTTTCCTGCGAGCTTGATCCTTTAAAGATTCCGGGAGGTCATTGCAGTTCAGATGAGGTGGGACTTCCTGTATCAACTAACGGATTAGTATTGCCTTGCGGTGCATCAGGCCGCTGGAGTTCAGTCTGATAATGGAAAATGTTTAACCGGCTTTTGCTCGTATTATGAAATGTAGATTGCGGCGCCTTCAAAGACTAAAAAAGGTGGCGCCGCACTAATTTCTTAATGCGACAGCCCCGCCTTGCAATATCAGGGCAGCTTTCCCAAAAATATTTTATTCCACAATCTGAACTGTGGGATAAACCTTTTCTATAAATTCATCCGGATACTGTCTGTCGACAAAAACATCAACAGAATTACTTGCCGGAACACCATTACTGCGCTCCACAAATCTGTTGAGGGCAATTCCCGAAATTGCAATATCCAGAACCATAAATATCGTTATTGCCAGAGTAAGAATTGACCCAAGCTTCACGGAAATATTCTCAATTCCCATATTTAATAAAGGATATGCGTATTTTATCCAGACCACAGCCGCTATCCCCCAGCATATGCAAAAAACAAGATTTATTCTTCCTTCAAGATTGTAGTGCATTTCACTGTAGTCCCAGAACACAATTCCATACATTTTCTCGGTAATAAAACTGCACAGGTATTCATAAATCGCACCAAAAACAAAGCCTACGGCAAACACGCTTATAATACTTCTTTTTTTTAATGGTGCCAGAATCAGTGTAGCAAGCACTCCTCCGATTCCCCAGACCAGACTGAAGGTTCCGTATACAACACTGCTCCTGCTGGTTATTTCCCCTGATTCAAGATAAACATATAATGTTTCTATTCCGTCACCTATCAATGCACTAAGAAAGAAAATCAAAACTAATTTGCTATAACAAAAACCCTTTGCAAAACTCTTATTCATATCTTCTCCGTTCCGTCTTACTCACTCATGCAACAAAGCAATTATGTCAGACACTGTTATATGAATAGTCTTCCACAAAGGGTTAAAAATAATCTTAAAAAATGAAATTAGATAATATTTCTAATTCATGTCCTATTGTTGTGTAAAGCTTAAAGGGACATACCTGTCGGCAAAATAACAAATCAGGCCGGTAAACAAACCTGTAACTACTCCGCTTATCATAAGAAACGGCATATACGCCAGAATTCCACTCATTCCAAGCACAAACAAAGCGGCAAGAAGCTGTCCTGTATTGTGAGCAACAGCACCAAATATACTGGTGATAAAAATGTATTTGCCTGAAAGAAGCTTATTTATCAAAGCCATGACCATAAGACACATTACGCCTCCGCTCATGCTGTAAATTAAGGAAACCGCCTGTCCTGCAAATATAGTTGCAAGAACCACTCTCATAAACAATACACTGGCTGCATCTTTCACAGACATTCTTTTAATAACAAACAATGTCACTATATTGGCTAACCCCAGCTTAACACCGGGAACTGGTATAAACGTAGGAATCGCCGATTCAACCACAAATATTGTCAGTGCAATTGTTGTAAACATCGCCAGCAGAGTCAGCTTTTTTATATTAGTTTTGTGCGATATACTTTTTTTATTGCCCATTTTTTCTCCAGATAATATTAAGACCTTTTTCAATGCTAACCGCTAATATGCTATGCCGTCCAAACCGTTTCCGGTATTATCATTATCATCCCCACCTTCATACTGCACTCTTATCACAAGATGATTAGGCAGGCAGGTGACAGGCATCAGTTCGTCTGAAATAAAACCCATGTTCATGCACAGATGATCCGGACATGTGGCTTCCACTATGCCTATGCTTCCCGGTCTTATCTCAACAACATTATAGTCTCCGTCATTATACTCAAATGTCACGCGGTAACTTTCCTTTACCTCTGACAGATTAACAGTATATATTATTTCATTATCTCTGTAAATGTACGCCATGAGCTTTCCGTCATTTCTTGTCTTTACAAGAAATATTGAAGCTATACTTCCCAAGACCAGAAGGAAAATAATTGCGCACAATATTACAGCTCTCTGCATTTCTTTATTCTTACATTTCATCACTTAATCCAATCAATAAACAAAACTTTTATTCTGCGAGAAGGTTAAAGGAATAACTGTCAATACCCTTACTTGTATGGCATTGTCCTTCTTTATCGATAAACACAGCTTCAACCGAATCTATACTGTCTATAAGTTCCATTCCCTTATCTACGCCAAGAATAAAGCACGCCGTCGACAACGCGTCACACTCAAGGGAATTCTCCCCGATAATACTTGCACTTGCAATATCATTCTGTGCAGGATATCCTGTTCTGGAATCAAGAATATGATGGTATCTTACGCCATTTTCCTCAAAATACCTTTCATAATCACCTGATGTAACCACACATTTATCCTTAATATTAAGGGTAAAATACGCTCCATCTGTTCTAAATGGATTAGTTATTCCTATAACCCAGGCTTCATTGTTCTCTTTTTCTTTTATAGTCATAACATTTCCGCCAAAATTCAATATACCATAAGCCTGCGAATCCATTTCCAAAATATATTTTTTAACCACATCAGCCGCATAACCCTTTGCGACAGCACCAAGATCCAGCTTTACCCTACTGTCAAGAAAGTGGACTGTTTTGTCCGATTCATTCAATTCAACATATTCACAGCCATTTATTCCAATATAATCCTTTAATTCAGACTCTTCCGGAACTCTTTCATTTTCAGTACCAATTGCCCACATATCAACAATATTCCCGATACTTACATCAAGAGCACCATTTGAAAGTATATTATACTCCAGTGCTTTATCTAAAACATAAAACAGCTCATCAGAAATCGAAACCGTTTCCTCATAAGCCTTAGAATTCAACAATGATAATTCACTATTGCTAAGCTTTGCTGAAAAAACATTCTCCAGACGTCCGATTTCTTCAAATGCCTTATTCTCAATATTCTCCAGATGCGTCTTGTCTTTTCCGAATAAGGTTATGGTCATAATGGTTCCAAATGCCTGTTCAGACTTTACCACCTTAATTGTTTCACCGCTGGTATTGAAGTCTTTAAAAGAACAGCCATCCAGAATTGTTCCTGAAAAAAGAACCACTATCGCAAGCACTGCCGTGATTATATTCTTTGTCACATATCTTCCTGTATTAAACATGTTTATTATACCTTTTTCTTTGATTGAAAAAATACGACATTATTAATCTTGTCAAGAATGTCTCCAAACACCTCCGGTGGTGCCTCCTCTATATATTTTGTCAGAATCTCATTTTCATTCTTTTTATATCTTCCATAAAATATGTCAAACAAATTATGACCCCGGACATATATTCTTATATCTTCAATATGCTCTATCAGATCATTTCTGGAGTTTATCTTAAATTTACACTTTTCCAGCATATTTTTTGTGCTTGAAAGCTTGTAAAGATATTCCTTATATTTTGCCCACAAAATGTCGTAAAATTCGTCAACGCTTTCCACAACACCAATCTTTGCCATAACCTCAGGAAACAAAAAATAATTCTCAAATGAATAATACTTAAGAATCAGCACATTATCCTCAGTAACCCTTGGAAGTTTCCCCTTATCATGCTTTAAACGTTCCTTATAATACCCAGTAAGCTGATTGCAAAGCTCCTGTGAATCCTTTCCGTCTCCATCCCTGATAAGCATAAACTGGTCTTTTAAATACAATGAATTAATATACTTAAGATTAGCGTATGTTTTTATGTTGGTACAGCTGTTTGTTGCAATAATGGATACTCTCTTAAGCTCACCATCATCAGTTACAATCTCAGAGTAATAATGCTTTAGCAATATTGGAAGTCTGCTCCTGTCCTGTTTTCCCTCCACAATAAAAACAAAGCTTACATTAAGAAGGTCATTGGCGGTAAAGCCCAAATCATCCAGAATTTCATCTACATTTGTATGTTTCTTTATGTTGGTGCTGTAGCTGTTATCCAGCACTACCTGTTTTATCTGTTTTGAATTGAAGTTAAACAGCATCTCCGGCTCATGGGTGGAAAATATCACCTGATTCTTCTTTGATAGCCTGTATAACACCCGGCTTGCAAGTTTCTTAAGCTGTGGATGCAGAAACATTTCAGGCTCCTCAATCATAATTATGTGTGGAACAATATTATCTGTTCCCGCATAAGTTTCAAGAAGGGATAGTATATAAATGCTTCGCAAGCCTTCCCCTAACTCGTTTATTTCCTGCTCAATTCCACGGTCCTTGTTACTTATCATTGTAACAATGTTAAACACTTCATCGGAATCAAACTTAAGCTCGTACCTGACCCTCTCCGATAAAGCTCCATTTTTCTCAAAGCTCTCGTTAACCTTCGACGCAAAATCATTGAGATTAACACTAACAAGCTTATACTGCAAAAGTCTCGCTGTCTCCAGTAACGTCAAGTCTTCCGGTTTCTTTTTATTAATAAGTCCGATACATTCAAAGCACTGGTTACATTTTCTGGTACTGTCAAAAATGCATTCATTTTCCTGGAGTCTTCCCAGTCCCGAATCCTGTCCAAGTTCAATCAAATCGTGTTTCAAATCCACATTTGAACGGAAATGATCCACAAAATAAATCTTTGGGACAACCAAAGAAATATATTCATTGTTTTTGCTTATTCCATCCCTGAAACAGATTTTCCCATTTCTTCCATATACATATTCAAAGGTCAGAAGCCCGGTCTGTGCATCATAGGATGGCAGCTTCCTGCAAAAATCTGAAATCCAGTACTCGTAATTCTTAAAGTTACTTACCAGTCCCCGGCTGTGAAGATTCTCTAAATCCTCCTCATAAAGGCGCAGCCTTGCACTTATTGTAATATTTCCTGACTGGCTGTGAAAATCCGCCTCCTTGACCCTGTAATCCCCGGAAATTGCCCGTATTGCATCAAGCGCCACAGACTTTCCCGTATTATTACGCCCAACAAGAATCAATGCATTATCAATATCAGCAATCTCCATATCACGTATTGATTTGAAATTCTTTATTCTTAAATATGTATACCTCATACTGTCCCCTCCAATTCACGAGGTTATTTTAAAAACATATGAATAAGCTTATCGTTAATGCTTTTGTATGGCTGATAGCGCATAGGCAGATCCAGCCATGTTTTTTTGTCAACTATGCTCTTGTAATGAGAAAATGTATCAAATCCGTCCTTGCCATGATAAGAGCCCATTCCACTCTCTCCAAAGCCTCCGAAGCCCATATTGGACGTGGCAAGATGAATTATTGTATCGTTTATACAACCTCCACCATATCCACAGTGAGCTGTCACATACCCGGATTCCCTCTTATCATCAGTAAATATGTATAATGCAAGCGGATGCTGCATAGAGTTAATCTTTTCCACTGCGCTTTCAAGGTTTTTGAAGGTAAGTACAGGCATAATCGGTCCAAATATTTCCTCCTGCATCACCGCATCCTCGAATGTCACATTATCCATCACTGTAGGTGCAAACTGGCAGGTTTCTTTGTTCACAAATCCGCCTGCTACAACCTTATCCTTGTCAATCAGCTTTGTAAGCCTGTCCAGATGTTTCTCATTGATTATCTTGCCATAATCAGCATTTTTAAAGGGTTCTGTAAATACATCACTTCCATACTGCCTTTGAAGTTCATCCTTAACTGCTGACACAAATTCATCCTTAACCTTCTCATGAACATAAATATAATCCGGAGCGACACAGGTCTGTCCGCAATTTAAATACTTTCCAAACACAATTCTTTTGGCTGCCAGCTTAATGTTGGCATGTTCAGTGACAATACACGGACTTTTCCCACCAAGCTCAAGAGTAACAGGAGTAAGATATCTGGCGGCATGTGACATAACCTCCCTTCCCACTGCCTGGCTTCCTGTAAAGAAAATGTAATCAAAATGTTCATTTAAAAGGCAGGTATTCTCAGCCCTTCCGCCTGTAACCACGGCAACATATTTACTGTCAAAGGCTTCTTTGACAATCTTTGCCATTACATCACTTGTAGCAGGAGAGTAGGCACTTGGCTTAATTACTGCGGTATTGCCCGCTGCCAGCGCATCCACCAAAGGTTCCATCGTAAGAAGAAATGGATAGTTCCATGGACTCATAATAAGTGTTACTCCATAGGGTGACGGCTTTTTGAAGCTTCTTGAATGAAACTGTGCCAGAGGTGTTCTAACTCTCTTTTCCTTTGAAAAATGCTTTGTATGCTTAAGCATATACGTTATCTCGCTTAAGGTAAGGCCAACCTCGCACATGTAGCTTTCAAACCGGCTTTTCCCCAAATCGCTTTTTATTGCTTCATATATTTCATTTTCATATTTGATAATAACATCTCTTAAATGTCGAAGATTATCGAGTCTAAATTTAACATTAAGTGTTTCACCTGTAAGAAAATATTCTCTCTGTCTGTCAACAAGTATTTTTATCTCGTCTGCTGTCATGTATTCAATCTCCATTCGCATTTTATGGCATAAGCTTATAATAGAATTCTTCTAATTCTTTTGCATCCATCAGCACAGGAACCGGGTAAAGAGGATTAGCCTCCTTGTCTGCATAAGCTGCCAGCTTAGGAATATCCTCCTCGACAATCTCCGGAATTCTTTCTCCTATTCCAAACTCTGTCTTCATATCTTTAATAGCCTGAATAAACGCATTAGCAGCCACATCGCTTGGAGTATCTTTATCTGCAACACCTGCAGCAATTGCTAATTTATGAAGTTTTTTATGAATAGTTTCTCCATAGCTTTCAAGAACCATAGGAAGAATAATTGCATTGGCAAGGCCATGGGAAACATTGTACTCTCCTCCTAAGGAATGAGCAACTGCATGAACATATCCCACATATGATTTAGTAAATGCACAGCCCGCATAATATGCTGCTTTGAGCATGTTTCTTCTGGCTGACACATTGGCTCCGTTCTCAACCGCCTTACTTAAGTTTCCAAATATAAGTTCAACTGCCATAAGAGCATCTTTTCTTGTTCCGTAGGTTGTAGAATTGCCAATGTAGGCTTCCACTGCATGGGTAAGTGCATCAAGACCGGTTGTTGCGGTCACGGATGGCGGAAGTGTCAGAGTCACATTAGGATCAAGCACTGCATAACGTGGAATTAAAGGGAAATCATTTATGGCATACTTATGACGCGTTTCTGCATCAACAATAACTGCTGCCAGGGTTGTTTCACTACCTGTTCCTGCAGTTGTAGGAATTGCTATAATGAGAGGAAGCTTCTTTCCCACTTTAAGAATACCAGCCTGCTTAGAAAGCGGTGTATTAGGTTTAGCCACCCTTACTCCAACTGCCTTGGCGCAGTCCATGCTTGAGCCTCCGCCAAATCCAATAATACAGTCGCACTCATTTTCTTTATATATTTCAAGGGCCTCCTCCACTGTTTCCGTTGTGGGATTGGCAACCGTTTTATCAAAAATATAGTATTCTATATCAGCGTTACCTAATGCTCTGGTAAGCTGATCCAAAAGTCGAAGCTTGGCAATGCCCGGGTCGGTTACAATCAACGGTCTATTGCAGTTATTCTTACCAAGAACCTCCGGAATATCGCTTAACTTACCCACAATTTTAGGTTTCCTGTACGGAAGAAATGGAATTGCGATCTTAAAAACTGTCTGAAAACTGCGACAATATACTTTCTTAAAAATATTCATAATGTACTACCTCGTTAGTTTATATTGTTAACTCTGTCCTTTTCGAACATTATAGCACATTATATGGAATTAGTTTTAAGAAAATTTTAAATCCCTATAATTATAATAATATGTTTATTTCCTGATAATGATTAAATGTTTCCTTAAGAAATTCACCATCCGCCTTTGCTATGGCTTTCATCTCCTCAGCTCTGTGCTTTTTCTTAAGCATTTTATAATCGGCAGGATCCATTTCTTTTCCCATCGTCACTGTTTCGGTAAGTTCCTCAAGCCCGGTTTCTTCAAGTATTTCCTTCATGCCATCATCGATTTCACTAAGCAATTCTTCAAGTCCGTCTCCGGTTTCACTAAGCAGCTCCTCTAATCCATCTCCTATTTCACCAAGCAGTTCCTCTAGTCCGTCTCTGGTTTCACTAAGCTGTTCCTCTAATCCGTTTCCGATTTCAATAAGCTGTTCCTCTAATCCATTTCTGATTTCAGCATCCGCTTCACTGATTAAATCCTCTGAAAAACCTTCATTCGACATTTCGTCTGATGCTTCCCTGGTCTGTTCTTCCATGTCACCAAGACACGCCCCGCCTGTAACCTTTACCATTTCTTCCTCAAAAAGATGCTTAGCCTTTTTCTTTGCCACGCGTTCCATCGCCTGGGCGTGTGTTATTGCAATGCGAAGCTCATCATCGTCATATTCCCCGCTGGCAAGCTGCCTTTTCAGGCGGATTACCTCTCTTCTTGCCTTTCCTGCCACTTGTTTTGCATTTACAGAGGTCTTGCTCCTCATTATCTGGACAGAAATTCCTTTAAAATCGTAATTCATTTTCTTAAGGATAAGACCGGTGTTCTGCTTTGAGCTACGTTGTGATGCCAATGAATCCGCATATGTTCTGCTATCATTTACTATTCCGTTTATAGCATAATTATCCGCATTCTTTGAAGCATCATCATTTGTCCTGATTATTCTTAAGAGGTCTTTTTCTTTTTCCTGTTTCAGGTTTACCTTCGACTCATTATACAGCCCGCTATTCTTATTGTTTAATCCCGGGGTTTTTACATAACTAAGCACATTAGTGCCACATAGACTAATACTCATGTTGTACGCCTCCTTTATCATCCATGACTAATGACGTAACATAGAAAAGCCAAAATCCTTTTTGGCCAATTACACTTATCATGTAAATCGGCAGGGAATAATAAATAATTAACCCCTGCCGAAATAATTTATATTTAATTCTTCATTTTACTCTTTATGCATTGAAAATGAGTCCATGTCATAGTTTTTCAAATTCTCATAAACGCCTCTTCCATCAGCCTCTGAAAGCAGCTTATCCCTGTCCTTTGCAACAAGCGCGCTGTTTTTTAATGACTGGTGTCTGCTTGGACCGCCTACACATCCGCCTTCACACATCATGCCTTCAACAAAGTCTGCAGAAAGCTTGCCGGCTTTCAACAATGTAAGTGCTTTTTTACATTCTATTGCACCGGAGCATTTTTCAATCTCATACTTGTATGGATCTTCACCAAGCTCCTCCATGCATTTAACAACAGCGGCGGCAACTCCTCCGCCATTTCCAAAACGCTTGCCATATATGCTGGCCTGCTGTGTATCATTAGCCTCCGGTTCAAGAACAACATCCTTTGCTTTAAGCATTGCCCTGAATTCACCAATAGTAAGAACGTAATCTGCATTTCCCTCATGGGTCTTATCTGCCTTCTCACTCTTTTTAGCGATACATGGTCCGATAAATACTGTAACTGTCTCAGGATCCTTTGCCTTCAACATACGTGACACAGCAAACATAGGAGAAATGGTTGTTGAAATGTGTGGTATCAGCTCAGGAAACTGGGATTTAATCATGTTTACAAATGCAGGACAGCATGAGGTTGTCATCTTCTTTCCCTCTTTTGCAGCTTCAAGCCACTCCTTCGCCTCTGCACCTGCGGTCATATCACCGCCAAGTCCGACCTCAATCATGTCATCAAATCCAATCTTTTTGCATGCAGTACGGATACTAGACATTGTGATATCGTTTCCAAACTGTCCTTCGACAGCCGGTGCAACCATGGCAACAACCTTTTTACCTGCAAGCATGGCTTTGATAACATCAACAATATCCGTCTTTGAGCCAATGGCACCAAATGGACAGGCGTGGATACACTGACCGCATCTGATACATTTTTTCTCGTCAATTACACATATTCCATCATCATTCATTGTTATGGCATTAGTAGGACAGATTTTCTTGCATGGGCGAATCAAGTCAGCAATGGCATTGTAAGGGCATGCCTTTGCGCACTGACCGCACTCCTTACATTTGTCAGGATCAATATATGCTCTGTCGCGTCCCATGCTTATTGCGCCAAATTTACATGACTGCTGACATGCCTTCATCATACATTTTCTGCAGTTATCAGTAACTATATAGTGTGATAACGGACAGTCGGCACAGGCAGCTTCAATAACCTGAATAATGTTATCAGCTCCCGGCTTGTCACTCTCTGTGGGAGTTTTACCTTCTGCAAGTCTGATACGCTGTCTTGTAAGTTCTCTTTCCTTATATACACAGCATCTGAAATGTGCCTTTGGTCCCGGATACAGCTTGTAAGGAAGCTCATCCTTCTTCTCGTCAAATTCTCCTGCAAATGCAAGCTTTGCCACCTCATAAAGAAGCTCGTGTTTAATGTTCAATATTGTTGCGTCATCTGAAAGCATATTATTCTCCTTTTTTATGTATATTTATCAGTTAATTGCAAACCCTGTTTTTCACCAAACAGTTGTGAAATTTTAATATATTGCAAGCCGGACTATTTGCAAACGCCGGTGCTTAGCGGCTGTCCTTTAGCCGCTTACGCACCGCTGCGATTTGCAACGAAGCGACAGCGTGTCCGGCGGCAATATATTAAAATTTCACAACGTCCGGTTTAAATCTACGGTGCTTAGCAATTACCTGTTTATGTACCTACTGTTATGTCTGCACATTCATATTTTATCACTTTATGAAGTTCTTTGAGTGATATGTTTATCTGACAGCCTATCTTTCCTGCACTGAAGTAAATTGAATCATAATCATTTGCGGTATGGTGAAAGGTTGTCTTAAAGAACTTCTTCATTCCTATCGGCGAGCAGCCACCATGGACATATCCTGTAAGCGGGAGGAGTTCTTTTTGTGGAAGCATTTCTATGCTTTTTTCTCCTACCACTTTTGCCGCTTTCTTTAAATCCAGCTCATCGCATACGGGAATTACAAACACATAATAAGCCTTCGACTTGCCGACTGTGACAAGCGTCTTAAATACCCTGTGCTTATCCTGTCCTAAGAGCTCTGCCAATGCTACTCCGTTAGTCTCATCTGTATCAAAGCTGTGATATTCATATACTGCCTTTTTGCTGTCAAGCACTCTGCATACATTTGTCTTTTCTTCTTTTTTTGCCATCTATATTTCTCCGTTATTACTATTCTATAATAATCTCATCAATTTGCAGTTTTTGATTCCTTCGCTCCAGAACTTTTCAAGTGGAAGGTTTTTAACCTGACATACTATGCTGGAGTTCATGGCTCCATGTCCGACAATAAGAATATCTTTTCCCTGCTCTAAATCAGGATATACCACCTGTGAAAGAAACTCACCGGTTCTTTTAAACATTTCATCCATGCTTTCAGCACCCTCAACAGGAGTAGTATATTTTTCCGGATTTCTGAAAAAAACATTGATTGGGCAGTCAGGTATCGCGAAGCTGTTCTCAATCCCCTCATATTCTCCAAAACTCATCTCTACAAGCCGGTCATCTGTAATTATTGGAATATTTCTACCTTCAAGAACCAGCCCTGCTGTCTGCTGCGCCCGTTTAAGCGGCGAGCAGTAACATACATCAAAATGAATATCCTTATATTCGTCAGCGGCGGCCTTAGCCATTGCCATTCCCTCTTCATTTAAGGGAATATCAGTTCTTCCCTGAAGCTTTTTTCTTTCATTCCAGTCTGTTTTACCATGTCGCATTATATACAGCATACAATAGCCTCATTTCTTCGTCACTTTTATCTAAAGTTTTATGTTAATCGTACTTATGGCCGCTGCCACAATCCCTATAACAGCTACTATAATATCAAATCCATAGGGTATATCCAGAAGCAACGATGCTATGCTGTAAATTAAAAAGCCTGCCGCAAAACATCCAAAACGTTTCATATGTTCTAAAGCAAATTTCTTTCTGCGTTCACTGCCCGCATCCCTTGCATCCTCATACTCCGTTCCGTTATACCAGTATACTGCTTCCGTCTTGTATATAATAAATGAGAGGACAAATATTCCCACAATCATTATATTATCAAATAAGGCAACAGTCATATGTACTGTTGGCAATTTGATAAAGCCGGAGCCTATATCAACTGCAATAAAAGCAATCATCCACAAAACAAATCCCAGATAACTTTTTTTATATTCCATTGACAATATCCTCCTGGAAATTTTTCCTCATATATTCCTGCTGAATAATAAATACACATTCATTATGATACTTAGTACCATAAAATACAAGTCTTATCTTTTGTTGTAATTAATGCCGGCCAACCTTGCCTGCTTAGCCAAATCCTTAGTTTGAAGTTTATATTTTTTATTATCTTTAATAAAATGGGTGCCACATTGTCTGAATTCAAAGCTTACATTTTTGTTTATACACTGATTCCTGATATTCAGTACCCAGTCATAATTAAGCGGTCTTGCATTTATGTCTGATTCTCCTCCCACAACTACCAGCTCTATTCCATCGAGATAATCTTCTATCTCTATATTTTCAATAAGGGGCTGTGCCGTGATACATTTGTGCTTTATTGGCAGTTCTTTAAATAATGATAGCTTATAATCCGCACTTTTCTGGTTCTCCACAGTACAGCAGATAACCACATTTTCATAGCCATCACCCCAATCCATCGGAATACAGCTTTTGAACCGGTCTATTCTCTTTGTCAGAAATAAAAATGTACAGTCCTGTCTTTCCTTTATCATCTGCCAGCATTCATCACGCCATCCGTCTGCCTCTTCAATAAAAAAGTCAGTCGAAAAGCAAAGATATACCATTCCCGGTTTCATCTTATACGCACCATTCTTAAGCCTTTCCAGCGGCTTATAATAATCTTTTGTTTTTACTATATCATTTGTGTTGATACCTTTTTTATAATCTGCCTTATGGATGTAACAATGCAGACATCCTTCACTGCATTTTATACATCCCCTCCACGGATTCCACATCGATGAAGAGACTCTTTTGTCCTTCTGCTCATTTTCCTTCGCATCCTTTTCATTCATATAATTATTGTTTTCCTTATTGATTCTTGCGCTCATTATATCACAGGCAAAGCCTGTGATCGCCATTCGCCGCTCGCTATGAACAAGCTTCGCTTGCTCCAGCTCGCTAACGCTCATTATATCACAAGCATAGCTCGTGAACGCCATTCGTCGCTCGTCATGAGTGAGCTAGCTCCCTCTGACTCGCTTGCGCTCATTATATCACATTAAATTTCCTACTCCAAGTAACTCTTTATTATCATGTGTGTTCACCTAAGAATATGGCAATAATCATTCTTATTTACATTATATTATTTTAATTATTATATTATTTCCTTTAATAAATAAATCGTGCTATAATAAGAAGAAGTTTCATTTGTATGCATTATCGCCAAAGAAACCTAACATATGATTGGAGTGCACTATGGAGAAAAATGAACTGTTAGAACTGCAGACAAAGGCTTTTATTGCTGACTTGTTGACAGGTGTGAACATAGATGACAGCATTCAGGATATTATAAGTTATACAATAAAAGAAGTTGGTATGTATACCCATGCAGACATGGTCTGCATTTATGAATTAAAGACGGCGCAGGATTGCGTAAATAAAATATATCAGTGGAAAGCATGTGATTCTTTTGCAGATGATGAGATAATACAGCCAATTCAGGAAAGAGGTCTGGATAATTGGATTGAAAAGCTAAAGTCAAGAAAAGTTGTTTTAATTAAAGACAGAGAGTGTATCAAGGAAAGCATGCCACAGGAATATGAAAGAATGGTAAAGCAGGGGATTCATACCTTTCTTATTATTCCACTATATGCAAAAGACAGAATGCCGGCATGTATGAGTGTAATGAATCCGGATTTATCCACATTTGCAGTAATAGAATCGACGTGGTTATATCTTGGTCAGGAGCTAGGATGGTTTTATCATCAGGAAAGGATAAATCACAAATATCAGCTATTTATGGAAGGAATTCGTTCCAGCAATCTGTCTGAATTCATAGTTGACTATAAAACTAAAAGGTATGAAGCATTCCGTATAACCAGAGTGTTGAGTAATGTTATCCCTGAAGAGGGAGAATGGGACTGGATAAGACAATTTTATGCATCCATAATTAAACCTGAATATCGAGAAGAATTCTTAAGGAGAACAGAGCAGGAATATATGGAGTCATTTCTGCATACAGAGCAGAGTTCTTTTTCTATTGATTTGGAACGAGAGGTTAATGGAAACAATACATGGTTTCGACTTGATTTTTCCGTTGTTTCCCTTGACGAAAACGGACATTTGGAACGTTTCGTAGTACTCGTCAAGGATATTACGCAGATGAAGAAGGAAGGAGAAGAGCATCAGCAGATGATTGCAGCACTGAGCAGCTTCTATAAAGCCAGCTTCATGATTGACGTAGTAAACAGAACAGCGCAACCAATTAAGCATTCTGATGCAATAAAGCAGCAGTATAAAGACGGCTCAATTCCATATAAGGTATTTCTTGATACATTTGTCATGCACTTAGTGGAAGATGAATATGCTGAGAGTGTTCATGAATTTATGAACCCTGATACAATTGAGCAGCGTATGAAAACCACAGATATGCTGTCCTGTGAATTTCACGGAACAAAGGTTAACTGGGGCAGGATTATTATGGCACCTGCAAAATACAGCGTGGATGGGATGTTGGAAAAGGTTGTTTTTGCCTTACAAGACATAACCGAACAAAAATGCAGGGAAGAATGGATGCAGTATAAGATGGAGCATGACGAACTTACCGGAACACTTAATCGCACTGCATTTAACAGAGTTACCAAATTACTGGAAGAGTCTGACATGCCTTTCGCACTTGTACTTTTGGATATTGATAAATTCAAATTGATTAATGATACTTATGGACATGATGTAGGTGATGATGTATTGCGCTGTCTAATAACAGTCCTTAATGAAAAAATGCGAACTGTTGACAAGATTTTCCGCATTGGCGGTGATGAATTTGCTATTATTATGAACCGGTTAGTATATACAAAGGCTAATCTGGTGAAACGGATTATAGAGCAGGTTAACAAGGAAATTTCATCAGGAATGGACGGATTACCACCATTTTCCATTAGTGCCGGAGTAACATTTTCAGAATCAGG
This sequence comes from Lachnospira sp., assembly GCA_051879515.1. Taxonomy (GTDB): domain Bacteria; phylum Bacillota; class Clostridia; order Lachnospirales; family Lachnospiraceae; genus Lachnospira. The sequence goes on from JBJEME010000088.1 coordinate 46,813, forward strand.
TTATAATGAATCAATATATCAGAATGCTGACAAGGCACTTTACCGCACAAAGGAAACAACACGCAGGGGATGTACTGTTTTTGAGGAAATGGTTGATGATATTGGGAATAACCATCGCAGTTAACAGCTTAATCTAAGCTGCCAATACTAATGTTGATACAATCATTTATATCATTCAACCGTAATATATACATTGTTTACTGGATAAATACTTGTTTTCCATATGTCTTCAAACTGCTCATATGTTAACTTTCTATTGTACTGCGTTTTATCATATATATTTGTATTTGCCCCTGTTGAATCGGCTACATATATGTATTCTTCATCATACCCGACAACAGCAAAATAGTGTAATCCATTGGGTCTGTCTATGTTAATTGTGACAAGTGCAATAACCGGCTTTCCCTCATTCAATCTGCATTTTAATGTGTCAATATCTCCGTGATAAGCATGTGCTTTTATATCATACTCTTTCAGCTTATCAACGATATTGTGCGCTGCGACATACCCAAAAAATTTATCAAATTCCCTGTATAAATCTACTCCTTCAATTTCAATTCCCTGATTCCTCAATATATATGCCGCTGAATAACAGGAGCAGTCTGATCCTGACTGGTATGCGCAATAATTATCTTCTGAATATACATACAGCTCCTTTGGAAGATTCTCACACGTTATTCTGTCTTTTCCCGGAATAACCTTAATCCAAAAAAATACAACACAAGCGACACTCATGAAAACAGCAGATATAATTCCAATTTTCTTGAATCTCTTATATCTTAAGCTTTTATCATTTTTGTCATCATCTGCCTTAGTTATTTTACTTCCAAGGATTGTTCCAAGAATAATAAATGGTCCAATACTAAAAAATGTAGTGGCAACCAATCTCCACAAGATCATAAGCAGCATTATTCCAAGAATCAATCCATATATCATTCCCAAAAATGCAAGACTTTTTCTTTCTATTCTGTCAGAAGCTTCTTGTTTCTGTCTCTTATCAATATCTATTTTTAATAATATCAATGACACAAATATTGATACAATTGTGATTGCTGCCATAATGCCTCCTTTGTATGTATCTCTTTTATCTGTGTATCTAAATATGCAATCAATCCTGATGCATTTTGAGTGAAGAACTTAAAAAGGGCTTTTTCTATGTTCGACCATCTTCCGTTGAGAAATGCAACCTCGCCTAAAGGCTCGGTCGTGACATTCGCCACATAAGAAAAGCCACTAATACCAAAGGTCCTTAGCAAGATCAATCCCTTGGTTTTGGCGGCTTTCTTGCATTTCTCATGTAACATACAGAAAACCGCAACTCCTCATAAAATAAGAAATTGCGGCTTGTATTCAAGTTTCTATGATACTAAATCAAAGATTACTCAACGATAGTTGCAACGGCACCAGAACCAACTGTTCTACCACCCTCACGGATAGCGAAACGAAGACCCTGCTCCATAGCTACGTTGTGGATAAGCTCTACTGTCATCTCTACGTTATCACCAGGCATGCACATCTCTGTACCAGCAGGAAGCTCGCAAACACCTGTAACGTCTGTTGTTCTGAAGTAGAACTGTGGACGATAGTTGTTGAAGAATGGTGTATGACGACCACCCTCGTCCTTTGTTAATACGTAAA
>JBJEME010000089.1:0-2420 GCA_051879515.1 Lachnospira sp.
TAAATTATTGTTTATTCTCTCATTTTCTTCAATTTTATCGTCTATACTTGATAGCAAGCTACCTATTTTTTTCTGGACACTTAATGGTGGACATATCAACTCATACTGTGAGAAACTACTTTTATTTACAATAGGTACAGCAGTTGAGGTTTTGCTGTGAAAATTAAGGATTTTTCCAAGTTCCACCATTGCATAGTAAATATAATTGACATCGTATTTGTTCTCATCAACAACAACGGAATTTATCTGCTGATTTGTAACTGTTTCTTCAGTAGTTATTACAACTTTTCCCAAATCAGAACCAATACAACTTACACAAACAGCATTTGCCGGAAGTGTTGCGTTCTTTACAGTCAATCTTCCTTCCTCTGTGATATTTTTTTTTGTTTCTCTAACATATTTTACAGACATATCATCAGAAGGGGTTAGAAATGGTATATCCCCACCATAATATGAACTGTTGGATGTTTTGGGCGTTTTTCCAGTAATTACTCGACCAATATCACCGACTTTTATTGTTTTCCATTTATCCATGATCTTTATCCTCTCTATCCAATGTATTTTCGGTGAGCAATTTTGACATTGCTCTGCTTAACCATTGCATACTGCAGGGTCGTATCTATCTTGCTATGTCCCAAGAGCTGCTGAAGTTGCTCAATGGGCATTCCTTTATCTATTGCCATAGTTGCAAGTGTACGCCTAAACTTGTGTGGATGCACCTTTTGCAAACCTAACTTTTTTCCAAATTCACGCAGTCGAACCTCAACTCCTCCGATTTTCAGTCTTTCGTGAGGTGATTTCAATGACACAAACAGGGCCGGATTATCGTCTTTTCTGCTTTCCAAATAATTTTGTAAATGTATCTTTGTGCGAGCATCAAAATAGACAACTCTTTCTTTACTGCCCTTACCAAATACAATGCATTCCCTTTCATTAAAATCAATATCATTTCGATTTAAAAGCACCATTTCACCTACACGCATGCCCGTTGAAGCCAACATGTCAATCATCGCCAAATCCCGTAGTTCTGTACAATTATCCCTTAATAATTCTAATGCTTCATCTGTATATGTTTCCTTAATAACTGTTGTCGATTTTACTTTATGTATCCTTCGGACAGGGCTTTTTAATATATAATCCTCGTCCTCTAACCACGAGAATAAACTCGAGAATATTCTACGCATATTATCAATTGTAACTTTACTTGATCCATGCTCCAACTGATAGTTAGTAAGATAATTACGAATATCATCTGTCTCAATCTCTTGAATCCCCTTGTTTATTGAAACAAACATTTTATCGATAGTATTTTTGTAATATTGCAACGATTTTTCAGAACACCCCTCAATTCGTTTTGCATCTATAAATGCATCTAACATTTTCTTGTTGACCTCATCCATTTTAGATGCATCTTGTGTATCATCACCCTCAAAGTAACGGTCAAGTGCTGTTTCTAAAACCTGTTTTAATCGTTTCATCTGTGCATTGTTTAATGTTCCTAACATTCCCTGCAGAATGTTATTCATCAATTTCTGTTTCATAGATATCCTCCATTCCAACAGAACATCTACGGGCGGTTGTTCTTTTATCGCCTTACCGCCAAAGGTATTTCTATTTTATTCTCCGTAGTATCCAGTATTTGCGATTTCTTGCCACTTAAAATACATTTCTTTATAGTGTTTCTTTATAAATTCTCTGATTTTCCTAATTTCCCGATCACTTAACTGTCCCTGTCTTTCAACAGTTGTATCACCATTATTCATTACAAAGAACTTTGCAGAACCTGCTTCCGTTAATTTTCTATCACTGGCATGAACATGCATAGCTTCTATCACGCAGCTGGCTGTATAATACAAGTAATATCCACAAACCTTAAATTCATAATATTTTGGCATTCTAATCCTCCATAAACTGCTTATTCTGCTCGTAATAGTCCATAACAATTTGATTCTCAATATCGTCCATATTGGTATCTACAATCTTTCCACCGTACATTGCTGCGGCATGATTTATGCAATTAAGATTCAAAACACGAACATACTCTCCCTCTTTTGTAAAGGCATAACCATTTATAATCATATCTGCTTTATCTGCAATTTCTTTTACATCAAGCTGCATAGTCGATTTTCACCTCCTTAATTGGTTTTAAAAACTCGTCAACATCATAATATAGCATTTCTAGTATAGGCACCAAATCAATATATTCCTCGACCTCTTCAAGGTCCTTATATTTTGCCATCACAACAATATATCCTTTATCCCACTCTATAACTTTGGTATATTTCTCGAGCCTATCAGATGTTGCAAAACGGATTATCTGATTATTAAATTGAAATATCGAGTACTCTCCTCTGTTCGTAAGGATTGCATAATCTTTCATACAGATTCACCTCTTTTCTACTATAATAAACAATAATTTA
>JBJEME010000090.1:0-2354 GCA_051879515.1 Lachnospira sp.
GATAACCGACCGTGGAAAGCAACTGGAGGTTGGCTCCGAAATTGCAAGCAGATTGGTATGCGAGAACTCCTATTTTCATATGGATAATGCTTTTCGTTCGCTAGCGCATCCCATACCCCACGACATGCCCATAAAGGCCAACCATGGATAAATTAGGACGTGAGATATTAGTGATAATACCAGGAAAAAAGTATATGCAAAAGCCATAATGGCTGCCTCGGTATTGCGCAATCGGATATTACGGAAAATCTGTTTAATGAATGAGATGTGCAACATCCAATAGAAAAGGCTACCAAATAAGCCAAAATCGTAGATGCATTCGAGGAAATCGTTATGGGCAGACAAGCCTAAAGGGGAGTCGGTTACAACTGTATTATAACCATGCCCGAAGAGAAGATGCTCAAAATCGCTTTGCTGAATCATCTGCCATGTGGTTGCCCAGACTTGGTCTCGGTTGCTACCGCCATCGTTCTTAATGTTTAGGAACCGTTCTAATAATATATTATCAAACATATTGTCTAACACGACAAATGCAACTACGATGAGGGCTAAAGATAAACAAAAATACATTAATTTACTAATCTTTTTTCCAATTAAGACCTCTTTCACCAATAAATAGGCACATAATCCTAATCCCAAAGCCAAAATGCCACCACGCTTAAAAGTAGTAAATATACTTATAAATACCAAAATAATGCCCACATACATAGTCCACTTTTCAGATGAATACAACACTATCGGCGCCAAAAAAAGAATCCAATAAGCATTTCCTCCAACACTATATTCACCACCAACATTTTGGAGTTGCCAATTTTTAAGTACAAAAAAGGCAATAATGAGCATACCTAAGATAATCCATCTTGAGAAGAAATCACGCAATTCGTCAGATTTGCAAGCAATAGTGGCAGCAAACAGGAAGAGTAGGACAACCGTAATATCCCGCATAGGTTGGTAGATATAAGAAAATACATTTGCGGTAAACGGTAGTATTACTATGCGTGCTACCGCCATATAGAGGCAAAGAATTAGCAAAAGCACACCCATACGCCCAAAATGTGCATACTTATAATTAACCAAAAGATATCCACTTACCAACACAAATATCAATCCATGTACAAGTTTCAACAACGGAGAATCAACTAAATTTATACTACCAGCATCCTGTTGTTGTATATTCAGTGCTCCCCAAAAACCCATTAAAACAATAAGTAATAAAATGTAAGTTTTCTCTATTAAAATTTTTCTTAGCATATGCGTCTATTGTTATCTCATTGCACCAACACTAAATTCATAAATATACATAGATGAAAAAGTAGAGTTTCCTCATTACATTTATCCTTTGTTACAAATCTACCAAATTTAATAAAACCCCAAATTGTATATTTTTTGATATCGGAAGCCATTAGTCATTAATAATACCGCCTTTGCTCCACCGGTTCTTCCACTTAAGAAACAATCACACCTTGACAACAAATACATCGAAGTCAGATAAGCACGTGCTTTTTCAATGGGATGATCATTTTCTATCCAATCCGATTGCGTTGATAAAAAATGCTCCTTATCCATATTGGATTTACTTATTCTTTTTTGTGGAATACTCAATAATCTTTCACCAAAAACATCTACAAAATTTTGAAAGATATCAGCATCTTCCGTTGCTAAAAAAACATACTTACAACCAAATTGTTTCTGTATTTTCAGAACATCTTCAATCATCATATTGGGGTCGGGTTGAACAAAATGCCCTTTGGGACGTTTTATCACATAATCAGTTCCTCTACACAATACTCCTACGATAGGTCCCTTATTTATAAACAATTGGTGATATTTGTCATTCAAATATGTAGATGTAGCCTCGTTAAAACGAATATATCTTTTGAAATAATTTCTAAAGTATAGTATTCTATCTTTATCATCATAAAATTCCGTTTGCCCCATTAAGTAATACTTTTTAGGAGCAGGAGACTTTTTTTGAAGAACAATATACCTACTCCTATTTATATCATCTAATGAATATCCACAAGGTTGTTCAAAAAATAATTCCCAAAAATTTGCACATGGGCATGTTTTATCAAGAGTATATTGTGTTTTGTGAGTTTTATAATCAACTACAGGTACCCAGCCTTTCTCAACTGCATACGCAATATGCATAATAGCCTTATTAACAATCCAAAATAGTCCGCCACCGAAATCATCCTGTCCAACTACATAGAACACCTTATCTTTATTTTCTCTACCGTAAGATATATGTTTCTCTCGTCCCTCAAAAAGATGATAGAGATATGCACAACAGGTTTTTATTTTACCAATTCCACGACGGATTAAATTAGCGATTTTTGACATATTTTATAGAG
>JBJEME010000091.1:0-2275 GCA_051879515.1 Lachnospira sp.
ATGCCCCGGACAAATGGGACATATTTAAGTCCTATAATAAAAGGGATGTTGAAGTTGAACTCGCAATAAAAGAAAAACTGTCAAAGTTCCCTGTTCCAGAATTTATCTGGGATGAATATCATCTTGACCAGGAAATCAATGACAGAGGTATTGGTGTTGATATGCAGTTTGTGAAAAATGCGATTGATATTGATTCCAAAACAAAGGACTATCTTATGAGCCGTCTTGTAGCACTGACTGGTCTTGAAAACCCAAACAGTGTACAGCAAATGAAAACATGGCTCTCCGATTATGGAATCGAAACTGAAAGTCTTGATAAAAAGGCTGTAAAGGAACTGCTATCCGATGCTGATAAGAAAGTGTCTGAAGTGCTTGAATGCCGTCAGCAGCTTGCCAAATCATCTGTAAAAAAATACACAGCCATGCAGAATATGGCTTGTGATGATAATCGTGCAAGAGGGTGCTTTATGTTTTATGGTGCCAATCGTTCAGGCAGATGGGCTGGCAGAGGCATACAGCTGCAGAACCTTCCACAGAACCATATGTCAGATCTTGAAGAAGCAAGAAATCTTGTAAGAGATGGAAACTTCGAGGCATTGGAATTATTATATGACAATGTTCCGGGAGTTCTCTCCGAACTCATAAGAACTGCATTTGTTCCAAGGCCGGGATACAAATACATTGTTGCAGACTTCTCTGCTATCGAAGCAAGGGTACTTTCATTCCTCGCAGGTGAACAATGGCGCATTGATGTATTCAAGGAAGGTAAAGATATCTACTGTGCTAGTGCCAGTCAGATGTTCAAAGTTCCCGTTGAAAAACACGGTGTAAACAGCCACCTTCGTCAAAAAGGCAAAATTGCAGAATTAGCACTCGGCTATGGTGGTTCAGTCGGCGCACTTACATCGATGGGTGCAATCGAAATGGGACTTGCTGAAGAAGAACTCCAGCCACTTGTAAATGCATGGAGGGACTCCAACCAAAACATCACTAATTTTTGGTGGTCAGTTGATAGTGCAGTCAAACAGGCTGTCATATACAAATCTGCTGCCGAGACCCACGGACTCAAGTTCTATTACAAAAGTGGTATGCTTTTCATCGTCTTACCATCCGGCAGAAAGCTCTGCTATGTAAAACCTCGAATGGGTGTGAATCAATTCGGTTCTGATTCTGTAACATACGAGGGCATCAACAATAATAAGTGGACTCGTATTGAAAGTTACGGTCCAAAATTTGTCGAGAACATCGTGCAGGCTGTAAGCAGAGATATTCTTGCTTACGCTATGAGAACTCTCTCCCACTGTTTCATAGTTGGTCATGTGCATGATGAACTGATTATTGAATGTAGTAAGGATGTTTCGCTTGATGTAATATGCGAACAGATGGGAAGAACACCACCTTGGATCGAAGGTCTTCTCCTTCGAGCAGATGGATACGAATGTGATTTTTATAAGAAAGATTAAATGTACTGTAAAATAAGGCACTGTAGTTTCTATATCCTACAGTGCCTTATCTATTTTATTCTTCACTTTTCCACTTCTTTGCATGTTCCTCTAATGCCTTGTAATCCAAGCATCTTTGAGCCACTTTGGATTCAGGAAATGTATACTTCTTTTCATATAAGTCCTTTGCTGCATCAGATAAATTCATGGTATTAATCATTTTCATTTCAGAATCTAATAAGTCAATGTACTTGCTTTTCTCTTCTTCTGACTTAAAAGTTCTATATGTACCGATATCCTTCTTAACAAAAGGAGTCACCTCATTCTTTGGAATTGGAAACATATAATTCAGATTTACAACCGCTATTAATCTCGACAATGCCTGCGGATCATATATTTTAAAGAAATCTGGTTGCTTTTTCATTTTTTGATGTCTGGGTTGTGCATGAGACACCTGTGTAATATAGTAAAAATCTTCTGTTTCAAATAAAATGCCAAAAAATGGCTTATACTTATCTGAGCCATAATCAGTACGTGGAATACGTCCCTCAAAGGCTCTCAAATAATCCAAGTATTTTTCATTAACATTTATCCATTTCATGTAATATCTCCTAAACAATAAAAGGAACAAGCATAGCCTGTTCCTTTTATTAATACGATTTTGATAGGCTTCGTAACCTCTATTAATACGATTTTGATAGGCTTCGTAACCTCTATTAATACGATTTTGTTGGGCTTCGTAACCCCAATAGAAAGCATTCACTTTCTTACTTATATTATATCCATTCCAGCGGAAAATACAAGATTGACTTTTATATATTTATATGCTAAAA
>JBJEME010000092.1:0-42893 GCA_051879515.1 Lachnospira sp.
ATGCAGACTGCCATGACAGATTGATTGTTTTGGATTATGGCTTGCCTACAGAACAGGCATATCATTGTGGTGCTTCTAGTAAGGATGCAGGAAAGAAGCTTTGTGCCATAAATATAATAATAGAAACAAGCATGATTCATCCGGTAATAGATAAGCTGCTATTAGCTCCGGATAAACAGATATAGTCATTTTTGTGTCGGGAGTCCTATTTATAATTACCTTTTTGGGATTGTTTACATTATGTTATGGATTATAATATGGTATAATAAAAATGCTAAAGCTGGAGGAGAATATAATGGGATTTTTTGACAAAATTGGGGACATAATTAAGGTGGCTGATAAAGTTGTAAACAATGTAGACAATATTATGGAGATCAAGGGGAAAGCTGCACCTTCTGATAATTCAGGCAATGTTAGCAATGCTGGTGCTTCAATGAATATGGCTGGCGGAAACAGCATCGCAATTGCAGCTACTTCCCGAACTGTGCAGGAATATGCATACGGAGACGATAACACATACGAAGTATCTTTTAAAATCAATGATTCATTTAAAAGTGCAGAGTCTCACGCAGGCGAAGTGGAAATGTTATACACCTACGCGACTAATGCTGAATACGGAGAGGAAGGTGCATATCCATACATTGCAGTACAGCTTGATGATGATATATATAATGCAGTGGCTCAGTTCAAGGAAAAAGGCTCATTTACAGGAGCTATGGATTTAACCCCTCTTAATGGTAAATTCTACTTTAAGGCGAAGATGAATTATTTTAATCATATTATGTATTTCTACGGAATGGACCGTTGCGACGGGGCTTGGAAGAATAACGGTCTGTGTATGGTTTATCCTAAAGCATATTCAGGCACTGAAACAGAGCGAAAGCTCATGAGCGTGCTTGATGAAGTAGCCAATAGCTATACTGAGATAAGAAAATAAGCTAAAATAATACCGATAAATGTGTTGGTCTATATGAGGATTATTCGTCTGTAAATGGAAAATAATGATAAATATAAAGTTTACCTCGGTGAAAAGCGAATTTTTACCGAGGTTCATTGTTTTTGTGAAAAAAGGTCAATTACCGCATGAAATAATTGAGCTTACAGGTAGTTCTAAGATACTGTTCTGATTGTAACAGCCGGAGATACTAAGATTGATAATGCAAAATACAAGGCAACCTTTGGCACCAAAGCGAAAATGCTTTCTTTTGAAGAAGTAGAGCCACTAATCGGACATAGTGTAGGAGGAGTGTGCTCCTTTGGGATAAACGAGGGTGTAAAAGTGTATCTGGATGAGAGCATGAAGAGATTTCAAACGGTCTTTCCCGCATGTGGAAGTTCCAATAGTGCGATTGAACTTACAATCTCGGAAATAGAACAGTACTCTGGGTTTGAAAAATGGGTTGATGTCTGCAAGCTTGTATAATAAAGTGAACTTTATGCAGATAAATCACGCATTTTGAATTGGTAACAAGCCACAGCTCATCCATAAATTGCCCTAAACACCGGTTGCATTTCTTCAATCCACAGACAGGTTTGTCTATCGTAAAATTTGGTATCAGAATTAACTGCAAATGGTATCCCGGCTTTATCAAGTGACTCTGACATAAATTTGGCAAAAACAACCTGTTCATCAACAGAATAGTCATTTCCATTGTTATAGTTTCCGGGCATCCAGGCACCAACCCATGTTGGTATGCCGGTATCCTTCTGCCATTCTAATGCCAGATTGATTTTGTCTGTTATAAGCTTTTTCTCCGCATCAGTGCCGGTGGTCCACAATTTTTTCTCATTTTCTTTTGATGGACCGGAAGCATAAAAATGCCACTCTGCCATGAGATAACCATTATGCTGTGTCGGTATGGCAAGTTCACTAAGATATGCAGCATCAGACCGGAGTCTTGGCGATATCATAATTATTCTTTCGGGATTAGATTGACGTATTGCTGTCACTAACTGCTCGTAAATATTATTAAGTGTATCAGGCTGGTTGTTAACAGCATCTGTTGCCTCTATCAGCAAGTCAAAGGATAATAAAAATGACTTATCTTTGTATCTTTTTGCAACTGTATCCCACCAGCTTACAACATTATTAATATTTTCCTGCGTAGGCTCATTTTTAAATTCATCAGCCTGATATGCAATAATAGGTATAACATTCTCAGAGATACAATCATCTATAACTCTGTCTAATACATCAAACAGTTTTTCATCAGCACTGTCTTTAATGCGAATCCGCACATGGTTTACACCTGCATTTTTAAAATCAGTAACTGACTTGTTGTTATAATATTTCTTTCCCTGCTCGGTCTTACACCAGTCTACATCCATACCTTTTCCCAACATGCTCTGGTACATTGCAGGTTTTATCGGTGATTGCCCTATAATGCCCTCTGTTTCACCCTGCTTTTGTGTGCTTGTTTCCTGAAACTGCTGACTCTGAGTCTCATAAGGTGTTTCTGGCAACGTCTTATATTCAGTGTCGGATTTCGTGTAATATTCAGTGTAATAATCAGTGCCATATTCAGTGTTATATTCGACGTCAGGTTCTGTCTCATCAGGGACTATAACAGAACTTTCTGTTTCATACCAAGCGGTGGTTTCATTCTCATTACTGTCTTTTTGTGATATTTGACAGGAATCATTGTTTACATTTGTTGATTTGCTGCATGCACATATATTTATAACTATCATCACACACAGTGCATAGACTGTTATCTTTTTCATAATCATAACTCACCTGATTCTGTCCCGATAATTTTCTAATTGTTCCCGTTAACTCTAACTCATTAATATGCGTTCTAACTATTATCTGCTCTTTCTGAATTGAGATGGAGATATACCTTTAAGTTTCTTGAAGATATCTCCAAAGTAGTTGCTGTTATCGTAACCACAACTCAGCGCAACCTCAACAATGCTCATATCAGAATTCATTAGAAGCTCCTCTGCATGGTGTATTCTGAGCGTATTTATATACTCTTTGAACCCGATGCCGTTGACGTCTTTAAACTTTTTGGAAAGATATGCAGGGTTAAGGTGCGATATGCTAGCCAGGTCATCAAGAGTTATGTGTTCAAGGTAATGATTGGAAATGTAGTCCATAACCATTTGCATCGTAAGATCGGGCGGTTCGACCAAATCCGTTAGCTCATATATCTTAAATTCCTTAAAATATCTTAGCAACTTTATGATGAGCTCTTCAAACATAGACTTAAGCATATATTCCTTTAAATAGTAATCAGAGTTATATTCGTCTAAAATTTGATTAAAATCAAGATTTATCTCATCCCGGACACTAAAAGGAAGAAAAATTAGCTTCCCTCCAACAGAAAAAAGAATATTATCTGACAGATTTAATATATCGGTAACGTAATCTTTTGTGAATTCTACATATATTCTTTCAGGTCTTATATCTCCATAATATGACGTTTTATGTAAAATGTTAGATGGAATCAAGGCAATAGTTCCGGAGCGGATAGAGTACATGTTATTATTGATTAAAATATTGCAATTTCCATTGATAATGTATAATAATTCGTAATAGGGATGATAGTGTGGTGTAGGCATCCTGTGATTAAGCGGATGTATTGTTCGATTGATGACAAAGTGGCTGTTTTTCTGCATTTTCCCTCCAATGTAAAGCAAAATTAGTTATGATAATATTATAATTTTAGAGTACATCCCAATCAAAAATAAAGCAAGAGAAAATAATGTGATTTTGTGTTGAAAATATAAAAAAAACTGTAATCTGTAATTATGATGTAAAAAAAGAGGAAGTTATTTTTTCCAAAATGTGTTAAATTATAATTATCTATATTATAGGTAAGGAGGATTATTTATGAAAAGAGGCATAATGCTAAAGGCTAAGAGAGTCATGGCGACTGCTATGGTAGCTCTTATGTTAATTGGGTTGATGCCAAACAGATGGCTTGTTGTAGATGCTGCTGATAAGACAAGTGATGCAACAGGTGTAACATATGACGTTGGCGAGTGGGTTGACAATGTCCGTACTACAACATGGGACTTTTCAACATCGACTAATACATCCAATGTGAATTTGGGTGCGGGAGACACTGTGTGTGGTATCAAATTGATTTCAGGTGAAACTGCAAGTGTTAAGAAAAGTAGTGGAGGACTATCAGCACAGAAGTATAACTATGTTTATGCTTCTGACGGTACTACTAAGGTTTATTCCACACCTATAAACGCAGTGCTTGGTATTCCGGTAGATACTGATACAACTTCTATTGAGATTACAATTACATTAGCAAGTACTAATAGTGATAGATTCTATGTGCTTGGTAATGCTACAGAAAGCGCAAACGTTGCTACATCTTCTGCCACAGCAACAAAAACTTTATCAAGTGCGGCTGTTACAGATGGATATCTGCTTATAACACCTGATACAAATAAGGTTTATGCAGAAGGTACAAGTAATGGTGATTCAGGTGAGATTAAGATTAAGTCTATCACTTTAAAAGAAACAAAGGGTTCTGGAACAACGGATCCAGACCCATCAGATGCTCCAAAGGTTGGTGAGTCGTATACATTGAATTTTGCAACACTTACAGGTGTTACAAAACTTAATGATTATGCATCTGATGATGGAGTATTCAAAGTAATATCACCTGAAGACAAGGCGTACTGGCATGATGCAACACATGGTGCCGCATTGTATAACGGTGACAAGATTGAGGTTAAGGTTGCCGGAGATGCAATTATTACATTAAAGTTATGCCAGTATGGAAAAGGTACAGGTTTTAATGCTACAGCAAATGGTGAAGTACTTACTACTACAGCAGGTAAGGCTACAACCGATGGTGATACTGCAACTATCGAATATACAGGTGAAGCTACAACTATCACTATCGAATGTGAAGCAGCAGGTGAAGCATACTTACATGCTATTACAGCAGATAACCTTGCTGCAGCAGGTAATGCAGAGAACTTCACATTCTGGTTTGATGAGAAGGTAGACGCTAGTGGTGTTGTTGCTACCGGTGAATATAAGTATGCTGACAGTGTGCTTACATTAGTTGGCGAAGGTGCTACTCAGTATACAAAAGTTGATGGCAAAGATGTTACAGTCAATGATAAGACATATGGTTCATACAAGGCTGGTAAGAGACATAGTGATGCTAACAATATACCAACTCTTCCAAAGGAGGGTGATGGTACATTAACAATGTTTGCACCGGCAGCTAAGGGTATGATGACAGTTTACTTTAACACTACAGCATATTTAAGAATTCATGACTTTAATGCAGACGGAACTAAGATTGGATATGTTGATACCTCTGCTGGTATTACAGAATATTCATTTGTGGTATTACCGGGACATGTATATGTAATGTCTACAACAGGCTCAACTAATAACATGTTCTATGCCGGTTATAGGTATGTTGTTGACGAACCGGTCAGTGCATCAATCAAGGTAACTAATGTAGACGCTACATTAGATTCATCATTAAAGTTATCAGTGGTAGATGCTCAACTTGGTGGAGATGAGATTGAATTCACAAAGGATACTACATCTCTTAATCTTTTAAAGGGGCATACATATAAGCTTATTTCAACTGACGGTGGTGTTAAGCCATTGGTTAACGGTAAGGAAACATTTACTGTAGGTGATGAGCTTATCGATATTAAACTTAACAATGTTCCTGATGAAACTCTTACAGGTAAGATAACAGGAACAGATCCTTCAAAGGTTACAGGTCTTACATTTAAGAACAATGCAAATGGTACTGAATATACAGCAACAATAACAGGTGATTCGTACACTTGTACAATGAAGCCGGGTGAGTATACTACAAGTGTAGTTACTACAAATGGTGGCAAGACATACGATAGAGTATCTGTTAAAGAAGGTGGTAATAATGTAAACGAAGTTTATGTTGAAGTTGCAGATCCAGCTTCAAAGAGAACATACGGCTATGCTGATATTGAAACTCTTAAAACAGCAGGTAACATAGCTGTAGAGACAGGTAAGCCTCATTGTGTGGCTCAGGCTGGTAGTTCTCTTACAATTCCTGTTTCAGTGAATGCAAAGGTTATTGTTAGTGGATATTATTCTGGAAAATTCACAATTAATGGCGATGAAAAGTCTATTACTTCAAATAGCACATCAACAATAGATAGCTTTGAAGTTATGGTAAATGGAGATGTGACAGTTGAATTTTCAGAAAAGACATATTTAACTAAGATTGAAGTTTCACCGATAGTTGAGTTTAAGAGTGAGATTAGTGTTCCTGGTGACTATGATTCATTGAATGCTGCTTCAGATGCTATTCTTGCTATGCAGAACAGACCTGAAGGGGAAGCAGGAAGAGTAACAATTACACTTACTGCTGATATCTTTGAGCAGGTTAATATGCAGGCTCCATATGTAACACTTAAGGGTAATGGTCATACTATTTCATGGTATTATGGTGTGGGTACATTATACTATTCTGTAGATCCGGTTACAGGTCTTTACAATGAACGTCTTGCAAGAGACAAGTATTCAAGCTCTAAGGTTAATGAACAGCTTTGGGGTGGAGTATTCTTTGCTAATGGAAATAACTTTATTGCGGAGGATACAACTTTTAAGAATACTTATAATTATGAATTAACAGAAGCAGAGAAGACAGATATTGCAGGAACTCTTCTTACAGTAGACAGACTTGCTGAAGGTGCAGATGTTACATCATATAAGTATAAGGAAAGATCTAATGCATTCTATATTGGTGCAGATAATATTGAATGTTATAACTGTAAGATTCTTTCATCTCAGGATACTCTGGGAAGAAATGGAAGTACAAACTATAACTACCATGCTTACTTTAATAATTGTGTAATTGGTGGTAATACTGATTATATATGTGGTGAGTTCTCAGCTGTATTTGATAATTGCGAGTTACAGTGGAAGACATTCAAGGGTGATAGTTCGAATAATGCCAAGGTTGGTTATATTACAGCTCCAAAGACAAGCCCATACGTATTTAGAAATTGTAAGGTTACAACAGACGATAAAGAGGCTACCGGTGTATTAGGTTACTACGGAAGAACATGGGGTGCTAATTCTAACTGTTCATTCATCAATACACAGACTAATGGTTTGATTAATGCTGCCGGCTGGGGTGAGATGAACTCAGGAGATGGTTCAACAGCAATCTTCAAGGAATATGGAAACTTATCAGGAGAAACATCATTTGTTTCTAATGGTAGTTTCAGTAAGGCTGAGAACCAGACAGCAGAGGCTGTTGCAGATTATATAGATACTGCTACCAAAACTGCAGTTAGCACTGTTCTTAATAACTGGAAACCTGTATATTATGGATTTACACCTGTTGAGGTAACTGTACCTGCAGATAGTAATCTTGCTGACGTAGTTACATCTGATGATGCGACATTTGTTGATAAGGATGGCAATAATTTAAGAACAGGAACTGTTATATTGGTTGAGTCAGCTGCTACATCTGAACAGATAGCAGCAGTTAAGGCAGCAATTGCTAACTCAGAATTTAAGTTGACAGATAAAGCTCAGATTATTGATCTCTCATTAAAGAAAGAAGACGGAAGCATTGTTAAGCTTTCAAATGGTTCAATCAAGGTAATCCTTAAGAAGGATGCTGACATCGATTATACAAAATATGATGTTGTTGTATATCACCTTAAGGACGATAATACTATTGAGAAGCTTGATGTAACAGTTTCTGATGATACAATATCATTTGTTACAAGCAGTTTAAGCCCATTTGTTGTTGACTATGTTGCACAGGGCTCAGGTGAGTCAGGCTCAGGCGAGTCAGGTTCAGGCTCAGGCGAGTCAGGTTCAGGTTCAGGCTCAGGTTCATCATCTGGCGGTTCAACACCAACAACAGGAGATACAGCTCCAATTGCACTTTACTTATTACTTGCTTGCTTATCAATGGTTGCAGCCTTTGGCGCAAAGAAGAAGCTTGCCAGATAATTAACTGTTATTTGGACTAGCGGTAATAACAATAATAATATTAGAGGACATATCACACTAAGTAATTAGATGATATGTCCTCTTTTTGTATTATTAGCCAATTTTTTACCATATCTTTACAAAAATATGATAGTGGGCTTTACAAATAATATCTATAGTTAATGTAGATATGTTTGTACTATTTTATATTTTTGGAAAGGTATGGTATTTTTTATGGTCGGAATAGTAGACATTGGTTCTAATACAATAAGGCTTTCATGCTATGAAATACAGGGTAGCAGTTTTAACTGTGTCATGCATAAAAAGGAGGTTGCCGGACTGGCAGGATATATTGACAGTGAAGGGCGGATGACCGATGAGGGTATAGAAAGGGTAATAAGAACACTGGATAATTTCAGGCCCGTTATCCAGCATATGGAGCTTGAAAGTGTACATTTTCTTGCAACAGCTGCAATAAGAAACACAGTAAACAGTGAGGAAATAGTGACTCGAATAAAAAATGCAACCGGTTTTGAAGTGGAGATTATATCGGGAAAAGAGGAGGCTATATGCGATTTCGCCGGTGTGAGAGAGGCAGACAGCTTTAAGAAAGGAATGGTGGTGGATATCGGTGGCGGAAGCACTGAGCTTGTTTCATTTGAACAGGATAACATACTTAATGCAGTGTCTGTAAGCATAGGCTCGCTTAACACATACAAAGAATTTGTAAAAAATATTATACCTGACAGAAATGAGATTAAGGCAATTAAATCCCGTGTAAAAATGCTTCTTAAAAAGTCAGAAAAAATCAACAATACAGGTGACTGTACATATGGTGTAGGAGGAAGCATAAGAGCAATATTAAGGCTCTATAATGAAGAATACAACAAGGACGAAACCAACAGAATCATGGAAATAGGCAAGTTAAAGAAGCTTCTTAGATCATACATCGACAAAAGGCACTACATGACTGATAAAATCATAAAGACTGCTCCGGACAGACTGCATACAATTGTGACCGGACTCGTAATATTGTGCGTGGTTATGAAGTATTATGGCCTTGGAATTGTGCAGGTTTCAATGTATGGTGTGAGGGAAGGTTATCTTATAAGACATGTTTTAACGAAAGAGGTGTAATAATATGGGAAGAAAATGCTTTGAAAACAGGGAGCTGTCATGGCTGAAATTCAATGAAAGAGTGCTGAAGGAGGCTCTGGATACTGACAATCCCCTTTGTGAGAGAATGAACTTTCTGTCTATTTTCTCAGCAAATCTGGATGAATTTTTTATGGTAAGAGTAGGTTCAATACATGAACAGATGCTGGCATTTACAGATAAACGTGATAATAAGACAAATATGACTCCATACCAGCAGCTTATGGCAATATTAAAACAGGTAAGTACGCTCACTAAAAAGCGGGATGAAGCCTACGACTGTCTCATGAAGGATGTACAGGCGGAGGGTGTTTCACTTATTAATTTTGCCGCACTTAAGGAGGATGAAAGCAATTATTTGCTGGGATATTTTGAAAATGAAATTCTTCCGTTACTGTCGCCTATCGTAGTGGGAAAAAAGCAGCCTTTTCCATTTCTTACAAGCAAAGAAATATATGTACTTGCAGTTCTTGAGGGCAAGTCTGAGAAGGAGAAGATAGGCATTATACCTTGTAACAGCCAGGCATTTGACAGACTGATAGCCATACCGGGAAGAGATAATACATTTATGCTGGCGGAGGAACTGATATTACATTTTATTCCAAGAGTATTTAAAAAGTACAGGATATTGGAAAAATCGGTAATCAGGATAATAAGAAATGCAGATATAGATATTGAGCAGGTATATGATGAAGATTTGAATTATTGTGAGCATGTGTCTGAAGCAGTCAAGATGAGGAGAAAGCTGTCTCCGGTAAAGCTGGAATGCTCACGGGAGCTTGATAAGAAAACGGTGAATACTCTCTGTGAGGAATTGGATATTAAGCCAAATCAGGTATTTTTAAGTAAAAGCCCTCTTGATTTCGGATTCTTTGGAAAGCTTACGGATGTTTTGTCAGATAATCCGAAGCTTTTATATGAAAAGTACAGCCCTCAGCCTTCACGGATGGTTAATGATAAGGAGCCTGTTATTCCGCAGATTGAAAAGCATGATGCACTTTTGTTCTTCCCATACGAGAGCATAAAGCCTTTTACAAACATGCTTTATGAAGCGGCAAGAGACGAGAGTGTTATTTCGATAAAGATGACTCTGTACCGTCTTGCCAAGCACAGCAAGATCGCGGAGGCTCTTATAGAAGCATGCGAGAATGGAAAACAGGTTGATGTGCTTGTGGAGCTTAAGGCAAGATTTGACGAGGAGAATAATATTGAATGGTCAAAACGCCTTGAGGAGGCAGGCTGTCATATCATTTATGGTTTTGAAAATCTGAAGGTACATTCAAAGCTATGTCTGATTACAAGAAAAACTGAGAGTGGAATAGAATTTATTTCCCAGATTGGAACCGGTAACTACAACGAAAAGACGGCAAAACTGTATACAGATTTGTCGCTGATAACGGCGGATTATAACATCGGCAAACAGATTAACAGTGTATTTGCAGCCCTTTCACTGGGTGAGAAGGTTGACCATGCGGACAATCTCTTAGTTGCGCCAAATTGTTTTCAGAATAAGATTATCGAGTATATAGAAAATGAAACCGAAAAGGCAATGAACGGACAGCCCGCATATATAGGAATCAAGATTAATTCACTTACTGATAAGTCTATCATGGAGGCACTTATAAAAGCATCACAGGCAGGCGTAAAGATTGATATGATAATAAGAGGAATCAACTGCTTAAGGAGCAAACAGCCCGGAATGACGGATAATATCAGGATAATAAGCATTGTTGGACGTTTCCTTGAACATGCAAGGATATATATTTTCGGAGCAGATAAAGACCGAAAAATATATATAAGCTCAGCTGACTTTATGACAAGAAGTACATTAAGGCGTGTAGAGGTGGCGGTCGAGATTCTCGACAACGGAATTAAGGAGAGAATAGAGCATATATTTAATATAATGCTTAGTGATAATGTAAAGGCGCATGAACAGATTGAAGACGGCTCTTATGTTAAAGTGTCAGAATTGGAAAGAATGGCGGAAAGCGGAAACACAGAAGCCGTGACTGAATTTGAACCTGAATGTGAATCTGAATCATTAAAGAATGACACAACGGCTATACAGGAAAAGATAAACAGTCAGGAAATCTTTATAAAAGAGGCAAAATCGCGGTAAAAGATAATCTGAGATTACGTAAAAAAGGTGCATGGAAAAGTTGATTAAACTTCATTGTGCGTTACGCACAAAGGAGCTTAACCAATATTTTCCATGCTTTTTTCTTTTTTTCAATTATATATCCTTATTTTGTGATATTATTAGTGTAAATTGAAATATTCATATGAAAAAGCAAGCAGGTGTGAATATTTTTAATTAATACCGTATGGCTTAGATGATTTGCAAACACCTAACTGTGATTCATTAAAAGAGGAGGGATAATTCATTGATATACACTGTTACTTTCAACCCTGCCATTGACTATGTTGTACATATAGATGAAATGAAACCGGGGAAAACGAACCGCTCACACAGGGAAGAGATGTATTTCGGCGGAAAAGGGATTAACGTGTCCGTCGTGTTAAAGGAGCTTGGCATCAGCTCAAAGGCTTTGGGATTTATTGCCGGTTTTACAGGTGAGGCAATCGAAAATGGTCTTGGCGATATGGGAATAGATACTGATTTTGTACATCTTAAGAAGGGAAATTCCCGGATAAATGTAAAGATAAAATCATGCGAAGAAACGGAAATTAACGGTCAGGGTCCCGACATTGATGATAATGCAATTGGGAGTCTTTTTAATAAGCTTGACGGTCTGAAAGCAGGAGATATGCTTATATTGGCGGGAAGCATACCGGCTTCACTGCCATCGGATATCTATCAGAAGATATTTGAAAGACTCTCCGGAAAGAACATCAGAGTAGTTGTTGATGCCACAAAAGATTTGTTGTTAAATGTCCTGAAATTCAAACCATATCTGGTAAAACCCAATAACTACGAGCTTGGAGAAATGTTTGGAGTGGAGTTAAAGAATGCTGAGGAAATCGAAGAGCATGCAAGAAGGCTTAAAGATATGGGCGCAGTAAATGTGCTTGTTTCAATGGCAGGTGACGGAGCCATGCTGATAGATGAATTAGGCAGAATGCACAGGTGTGGTGCATGTAAGGGAACCGTGATTAATTCTGTAGGAGCAGGAGATTCAATGGTGGCAGGCTTTATAACAGGCATAATAAAAGGTGATTACGAATATGCATTAAAGCTGGGAACCGCTGCAGGAGGTGCCACTGCATTTTCAGAAGGACTCGCAACAAAGGCTGCAATCTCAGAACTTTTGCAAACCATGCTTTGAAGGTTCTTTTGATATCTTTTTTGGTACCTTTTTGAAAAAAGTCTATCAATAATTGTCATATTCTGGTAGAATATGTAAGAATTTATGCTATTACACAATATGGCAAGGAGGAAATAGTAAATGGTTACATTACTCAGTAGCTTATTTATAAAGAATAATCATGAATATGATAATCCCCTGGTGAGGAAAGCCTATGGCTTTCTGACAGGTGTGTTGGGAATCTGCCTTAACATTGTATTATTTGTAGGCAAATACCTTGTAGGAACTATAAGCGGTTCTATTTCAATTACGGCGGATGCACTTAATAACCTTTCAGATGCCGGCTCAAGTGTGATTACACTGATAGGTTTCCAGCTTGCAGGCAAGAAGCCGGACCCGGATCATCCATTTGGTCATGGAAGAATAGAGTATATTTCCGGCCTTGGAGTATCTTTACTTATTATGCTCATGGGCTTGGAACTGTTAAAATCTTCTGTGAGCAAGATTCTGCATCCTGAAGAAATGGAAGTAAGCATTGTTATTATTGCTGTTCTTGTTGCATCAATACTTGTAAAGGTCTATATGTCCCTGTATAACAGGTCTGTGGGAAATAAGATTAATTCGGCTGCCATGAGGGCAACTGCCACAGACAGCTTAAGTGATTGTATTGCCACATCAGTAGTTCTTATATCAATGATTATATATCATTTTACAGGCGTTAACCTTGATGGCTGGTCAGGAGTTGTGGTTGCAGTGTTTATCTTATTTGCCGGATTCTCCGCAATGAAGGATACCCTTAGTCCGTTGCTTGGAGAGGCACCTGATGAGGATTTTGTAAAAGAAGTTGAGCATACAGTAAGAGCCCACGAAATGGTTAGCGGAATACATGATATGGTGGTTCATGATTACGGTCCCGGCAGGCTTATGATTTCGTTACATGCAGAAGTTCCAGGGAATCTGGATATTTATGATATTCATGATGAAATCGATAATATTGAAGAGGAATTAAAAGAAAAATTTTATTGCGATGCGGTAATTCATATGGACCCGATAGCGGTGAACAGTGAGAAGCTGATGAGTCTTCGTAAAGAGGTTGCTTCACTTGTCAAATCATACGACGAGGTAATTACAATTCATGATTTCCGCATGGTTGAAGGTACTACGCACACAAATCTTATCTTTGATGCCGTTGTTCCTCAAGGTTACAAAAAGAAGGATGATGAAGTTGCAAAGGATATAGCAGCTTTGATTTCAGAAAAATGGCACAATTACAATGCCGTTATCAAAATAGATAAAAAATACACGAAATAATTACATAGATTTGAAGTGATAAAGAAACACCTCATGCTGTATGGCAAGTTAAGCCAGCGGCATGGGGTGCTTTTTTTTGTGCAATTGGAAAGTTCTATGTGGGTGTAATGTCTTAAAAAACGCCAAAATCGTCTGCAATGTCAGGTTATTTTTTCCAAAACCGGATAATAATATAGTGTGTCAAGTAAAAAAGAAAGGGGATTAAAGCTTGAATAAAAGAGTAATCAGTAATATTAAAAGAGCATTTGCAATTGTAATATGCGTGATTACTACAACAGCTACAGGAATGGTTTTATTTTCTGACAATACAAAAGCACATTCATTTACCGGGGCGGATAATGTACATGAATTGGGATATGCACAGTATTTTGGAATTATTGGAGGGGAAAGTGTGCAGGTTTCATCACACTGCCCGTCAAATATCCTGACGAAGAATTACAGTGGAGGTACATTTGGTTATGACAGGTCGGGTTCAGATATGCTTAATAACCAGTATGACCAGGGGATTGGAGTAAGCTGCATTGAGGAGGATTTTGACTTTAGTGGAGGTCAGGTATTTGCTTCATACCTGTATCTTAATGGAGATAAGTATGATCCTTTCTGCGATAATAATCTGATGTATGTTAAAGATAAGGAAAATAATAATGTATATAATGTTGGCACCAACAGCCAGTGCAGAAATATAAGGTGTATAGCTGATTCTTACAATGGTGAGGATTACGATTTGCCAAAGGATTTCAGTGTGGATACGGTTATGTCTTATGTGAGAGAGCTAAGTAGCGCGCTTAAATTATCGAAGGACCAAAATGCGGAGCTTGTTGACAGTGGGAATACAAAGATTAAGGTGACGGATAACACTAAAAATGTGTTGAATTTAGATGAATCCTATTCAGGAAAGACTTTATTTATTGGAGATCAGGTTAATTCCGACCAGAATTTTAATACACTTAATTCAACCTTAGTTATAAATATAAATTTGGAGAAAGACACAGAATGTTTTGTCCTTTCTGCCAAGACGGGATTTAATGCATATGATTCAACAGATGAGCTTATTTTTAATTTTGGAGATTACAGCGGAGAGGTGATTCTTGGTGAGACGTCAGGGACAATTCTTGCACCGAATGCGGATATCAAAACAACAGCGGACCATAACGGAAGAATTATAGCAAACAATATACAGGTAAATAATGAAGTACATTTTGTGCCATCGTATTTTATTCCTGATAAACAGGAACCGACAACAGAGGCTGAAACTACAACGGAGGCTGAAACTACAACAGAGGCTGAAACCACAACGGAGGCTGAAACTACAACGGAGGCTGAAACTACAACGGAGGCTGAAACTACAACGGAGGCTGAAACTACAACAGAGGAGGAATCCACAGAAGGAAAAATCGTTGAATATTCAGAAAGCTTCACAAGAGATGATGAAACAGTCGAGTCTGAAGAAACAGTAAATACAGGAGATAAACATGTAACTTCAATAATTCTTATGATTACTCTGGGGATTGCAGCTTTATCAGTGCTGATTATAAATCTGAATAAAGTGAAAGCAAGAAAAAACTGATGCAAAATAATAAAGCCTATGCAGTACTGATATACTGTATAGGCTTGTGTTTACTGAAGAAGAGAAAGAATAGTTTCCATAGAATGATTTGACTGAGAAAGAACTGATATTCCTGATTGCTCTAAAATATTGTATTTAGAATAATTAACCATTTCATCAGCAATATCAGTGTCTCTGATCCTTGATTCGGCTGCCTGTGTGTTTTCAGATGTGTTATTATCAACATTCATAGCGTGGGTAAGCCTGTTCTGCTGAGCACCGATTTTTGACCTTTGGGTGTTGATTTTTTCAATGGCCTGATCAATCTTTTCAATGGTAGTACTTGCATGCTCATATGTATCAACAGAAATAGAAGAAATGCCAAGCACAGAACTGTTCATTTCTCCAATTTCAATAAATAATCCGCTTTTATCAAGGGCACCGGACTGAATCCATAATTTTTTGGTGTCAGTTTTTATCTTGGAACCCTTCTGATATACAATATCTGCCGGAATATTGGTATCATTTTTTGCCGATTTTATTCCATATTTGAGTGAGAATGTTTGTGCATCGCCGGGATTTATATCCTTGTTCGACCATATAAAACTCAATGCTATATCGCGTTGATGAGTATTACCACCAAGATATTGTCCGAGGTTAGAGTAATAATTCCAGTTTCCTGTATGGTTATAATAATTACCAATTGATAAAGTATCAATATTATCAGGAATAATATTTACTGAAAACGGAAGCGCATGTTCTACGTCTATAATTGATATTCCGTCTGAGAGATTAAGACTGCTCAGAGGTTTAACCATATCTGGGGACTGGCTTGTATATTCTGTTCCGGTAACAGACGAATCGGTATAAAGAGAGAAATTATCAATACGATTACCATTTCCTATATAATAACTTTCACATATATCATTGTTGTTGTAGGCTGTGTCAGCATTAAAAAGAAAATCAATCTTTGCGTCCTTTGAGCCTGTGTTGGCAACTTCATAGCTGATTGAATAGTACTGGGAATTGCCATCGTTGGCACCGAGGCTTATTTTCTGTGTTATGTCAAATGTGGCACCGTTTCCGGCATCAATTGAAAATACACGGCTACCAGTTTTTGTTGATGAATCATAGCTATATGAAGATGTTGTTCTAATGTTTAGATCGGCTGTATATTCAACGGGAGTACCCTGATTTTCGTAAGTTACCCGGATGCCGGAATGAGATGTTGAACCATTACCAAAAATAAGATTCCACGATGTATTCTGTACACCCTTATATCCATCGTTAAGCTTTGCATTAAGTTCTAGCATAAATCCGCTTATTCCGGAAATTGGACCATCTGTCAAAGAGACATCTGCCATCTGAAAATCACTAAAAGGAATATTATCGATTGAAATAGGAGAACCATTAGGGCCTAATATCTCTTCTTCTCCGCCCGTAAATAATTTCTGCGTGTTAAACTCAGTGGTATCCCCAATACGGTTTAATTCATTTATAAGTTCGTTGATTTCATTTTGAATTGCGGCACGGTCTGAGGTAGTGTTTGTGTCATTGGCGGCTTGCACAGATAACTCGCGCATTCGATTTAAAATATCATTTACTTCTCCCAGCGCACCATCTGCCACCTGCAATAAAGAGACACCATCCTGGATATTATTAGAGGCTTTGTTTAAACCTCTTATCTGCCAGCGCATTTTCTCTGAGATTGTGAGACCGGCAGCATCGTCTGCGGCAATGTTTATCCGGTAACCAGATGAAAGCTTATTGGTAGTATTTGCTTTATATTTTCCGATGTTATTTAGGTATGTATTAGCATTTATTGAGCTAATATTATGTGCAATAACCATTATAACGGCCTCCGAATAATTAAATATACCACATATTGTGTATATCGGACAGGAAACATCATTACTTAATAAAAATATGAGAGATTTGTATTTTATACTTACCTTAAGCTGATTATAAATTTTTTGTTAACAAATTATTAAATTTATTTAATAAAAATGTTGTATTATATAAATATGTATGTTAGAATAACTATGATATTTTTTTACACTTAAGGAGGTTTCTTTTCATGGAAAGGAAGGATAAGTTAGTTGCAGGTTTACTTGGAATCTTTTTAGGCTCATTAGGAATTCATAAGTTCTATCTTGGTTATACTAAAGAGGCTGTTATCATGTTGTTGGTTTCATTGCTTACATGTGGTATCGGTGCTTCTGTTATGGGTATTATCGGATTAGTTGAAGGTATTCTTTACCTTACAAAGCAGGATGAGGAGTTCCAGAATACTTATGTATTAGGTCATAAGGGATGGTTCTAAGATATCCGTTTATAGTATGATTGTTAAAAAGAGCTGCTTTAATCGATTGAAGGTCGTTAAAGCGGCTCTTTTTTCATTATAATTATATTTCGTGATAATTTAAGATTACATGGCCAATATTTCACTGTACATAAATACGAAATGGCAGAGGCTGCCGGCCATTACAAATAAATGAAAAATCTCATGTGTTCCAAAGTTGACATGCTTTCTGTTAAATGAAGGAAATTTGACTGCATATATTACACCACCGATGGTATATAATATGCCACCCACAAGCAGCCACATAAAACCTGACAATGAAAGGGTTTTGTAAAGCATTGGAAGGACAAACAGACAAGCCCATCCCATACCAATGTAGAGTATTGATGAAATCCACTTAGGGCAGTAAACCCAAAGCGCTTTGATCACAATGCCTGTAATTGCCAGCCCCCATATAACTGAAAGAAGGATTATTCCCATCTTCTTAGGGAGAGACAAAAGACATACCGGAGTGTAGCTTGCTGCAATGAGAACAGAAATCATCATGTGGTCAAGCTTCTTTAGTCTTCTGTTTACTACCGGTGAAATATCAAATGTGTGATATGCTGTGCTGGCACCATATAAAAGCATAAGCCCCGCACTAAAAATAATCATCGAAAATACGTAGATCCATGAATGGAATAACATTGCCCTGTTTATGAGAAACAAAGATCCGGAAAAGCTCATTATTAATCCGATAAAATGTGTCATCGAGCTCCAGAAATCCTTAATATGAAATTCTGTTATCTTAAATGGAACCAGGTCCATTTCTACTGTATGATTAATTGGTCTGTCCATAATAACTCCTCATTTCTGAACG
Organism: Lachnospira sp.; assembly: GCA_051879515.1. GTDB lineage: Bacteria > Bacillota > Clostridia > Lachnospirales > Lachnospiraceae > Lachnospira. Next base: position 18,370 of record JBJEME010000092.1, read on the forward strand.
ATTCTTTATAAGCTACATGCCCTTGTTCAAGAACAAATAACTGTGTGATGTAGTATTGAAAACTACATCTTGCATTGTTGATAATACAACATGAAAGTTAGAATGTCAATATATATGTCACATTATTTTATAATGTTAAATTATCACACGATTTTACTTAGATTTTTCTTATTCAGGAACATAAAAGGTGTGACAAGGTAATAGTATAATGGTATAATACTTTCGCAAACACCTATAATAAAATAAGAAAGTATGGGAGATTATTATGGCATTTTTAGAAATATTAAAGGCTATTCTTTTTGGTATTGTGGAAGGAATTACGGAATGGCTTCCGATAAGCAGTACGGGACATATGATTCTGCTTGATGAAATTGTTAAACTTGATGTGACTGATGAGTTTTACAGTATGTTCCAGGTGGTTATACAGCTTGGTGCAATTATGGCTGTTGTGTTGCTGTTCTGGAATAAGCTTTGGCCATTTAAGATGAAGAAAAAGAGCATTGTGGCGGAGAATGGTGAGAAACAGACAGTTAAGAAACCGGGCTGGAAAAAAGGCGCATTTGCCATGTGGATAAAGATTATCATAGCCTGTATCCCGGCTGCGGTTGTAGGACTTTTGTTTGATGATAAGATTGATGAGTTATTTTATCATCCTGTACCGGTTGCCATTGCACTTATAGTGGTTGGTATTGCTTTCATTATTATAGAAACTGTCCAGAAGGGAAAGAAACCACAGATTAACAGTATTGCAGAGTTGTCATACAAGGCTGCCCTTATAATTGGTTTGTTTCAGCTTATTGCAGCAGTATTTCCGGGAACATCCCGTTCGGGAGCAACTATAATAGGTGCGCTCATTATCGGCGTTTCAAGAGAGGTTGCAGCAGAATTTACATTTTTCCTGGCAGTACCGGTTATGTTTGGTGCAAGTCTTCTTAAGATTGTAAAATATGCAATGGAGGGTGTCGCAATTACAGGTCTTGAAGTTGGGATTCTTCTGATAGGAACTCTTGTGGCATTTATTGTTTCAGTTGTTGTTATCAAATTTCTCATGGGATATATTAAAAAGCATGACTTTAAAATATTTGGTTACTACAGAATTATTTTAGGTATTATTGTTATTGTTGCTTCTATTTTTATGTAAAAAGCAAAAGGGATGTAAAATCTGTTAAAAATCGAATAAAACCGCTTGTATCAATTTTACAATATGGTATAATTGTAATAGCGTAGGATATTTTTTGTAGGAGGAATAAGATGTTAAAATATAAACCGCTATTTATTGGTGAAACATCCAATTCGTTTATATTTAAGTCTATCGAAACTACATTAAAAGATCATGGTTTTGATTCGTGTTTTGCATCGGCAAATGTTAAAGACATTACAAATAATCTTCCCGGCGTAGATTTAATTTGTATTTACGGTGGAGAATATATTGAAACGGTACCGTCTGTAATGGTATTTATCAAAGATTATTGTATGGAAAATGACAAAAAGATTAGTATTATCGGCTTCCCTGAAGAAATAGAGGCAGTTAAAAAGATTATTCCTGAACCATTGATTTTTGCAGTTTATGAGAGACCTATTAATGTTAAAGAATTGGTGGAACGCATAAAGTCTGATATTGAGAAAGAGCATTCAGATGATAATAAGAAACATATTCTTGTAGTGGATGATTCCGGCACAATGCTTAGAACAGTTAAGAGCTGGCTTATTGGTAAATATAAGGTTTCTATTGCAAGTTCAGCAGCTATGGCTATTAATTTTCTGGCTGCCAATAAACCGGATTTGATTCTACTCGATTATGAAATGCCTATCTGTTCCGGGCCACAGTTTTTGGAAATGATTCATGCAGAAGCAGCTACAAGCAATATCCCGGTTATTTTTCTCACTGCTAAGGGTGATATAGACAGTGTTAAGCAGGTATTGAAGCTTAAACCGGATGGATACCTTTTAAAGACAATGAGACAGGATGAAATAGTTTCGTATGTTGATGAGTTCTTCAGAAAAAAGAACATGATGTAGAATGTTAAACTGGACTGACAGGGGGTTAGCTCGTCAGTCCAGTTTGTTTTTCTTTATAGAGGGGAGGCTTTAATGGACGAGCTTCATAGAAAATATGAATTACTTAAACAAGACATAACTGCTCTTGGAAGTGTGGCGGTTGCATTCTCCGGAGGTGTGGATTCTACTTTCCTGTTGAGGGTGGCACATGATTGTCTGGGAGATAAATGTATTGCTATAACTGCGGAATCGGAAGTCTTTCCAAAAAGAGAAAACGATGAGGCAGCAGAATTTTGCAGGATTGAACAAATCAGAAATTTTTGCGTGATGATCGATTCTTTAAATATAGAAGGATTTGTGCAAAATCCGGTGGATAGATGTTATATATGTAAAAAGGAAATATTCAGGAATATTTTCAAATGTGCCAGAGATAATGGAATAAGTGTAGTTTGTGAGGGATCCAATGCTGATGATGATAATGATTACAGACCTGGTTTAAGGGCAATTGCTGAGCTTGGAGCGCTGAGTCCGTTAAAAAAGGTGGGATTATCAAAGAATGAGATAAGGGAATTATCAAGAGAATTGGGGATTTCTACACACTCTAAGCCATCCTTTGCATGTCTTGCCACAAGATTTGTGTATGGAGAAGTGATAAGCGTAGGCAAGCTGCATATGGTGGATATGGCAGAACAGCTTCTATACGATATGGGCTTTAAGCAGGTGAGAGTGAGAATACACGGTCTGATGGCAAGAATTGAAGTGGAAGAAGCAGATATGGAGAAACTGATTTGCCAAGAAACGAGACACCGGATAACAGATGAATTTAAGAAACTGGGCTTTTCTTATGTGACGATGGATTTGACAGGTTATAGAACGGGAAGTATGAACGAGACTATTAATCTATGAGAGATTGAGGGTGCAGTATGATAGTTTTTAACGTGGGTGATAAAATTAAAGCAATTATAAGTAAGATGATAAGTGTTTCCGGGCAGAGTATTGAGTGGAACAGGCAGATTGCCATTAATAACAACACTGTTGTTCTACCCGGAAAGCAAAATGCACTGCTGTTTAATTTTGATAACAGAAAGATTATCGAGACCGTCCTGGAAGAAGGAACTCTGAAAGATCCTGTGGATATGCCGGCAGATAAGATTGCGGAGAATGCCACCAACATTCTTTTATATGTATTTGGCAAATGGGGTTTAATAAAGGGCATGAGAGTAGAGAAAGATTATGAACAGTTAAATGCCCTTTTTAACTCTATATTACAGGAAGTATCTGTGTCAGTTGAGGCGAATGATGTCAGGTGTAAGTTTTATAAAGATTCAATCCAGATTACATTTGAAGATGTATTTCGGATAATTGTGAATTATTTAAGCGATGAAGAGGATGATACGGAATTAGAGCAGGACATAAATGATAAACTGAAAAAACAGGATACTGAGGAAAACAAGCTTGGACTGTGGCATAAGCTTATCTGGAAAAATATGGTTATGGCAATAGATAAGAAAAAGCTTAAACCGGAAGACCGTGACAATGATCGGATGGGAATGAATTTCTACAAGTCGGCTTATGTATGTCCCCAGTGTGGCAATAACCTGTATATGACTGTATATAAAGAAGGTGAAGAAAAAATAATCGAAACCAGGGATGGCACTATGTACATGACACGATGCTACACGTGTCATGAGTGTCTCGAATTTCTGACACCAAAGCCGGATTTGCTGGTGATTGAGGGAAATGAGTACTTTCTCGATTTTGATGGGGATGAGGATGCATATTATGATTTTCTAAGGCTGGCAGGAGATAACGGCGGCAGATTTTCTAATCCCAAATTCAACTGGATGACAGAGGAAAAGGAATCTGAGGAGGAAGAATATAAAAGAACTCCTGTCAATGAGATACTTAGAAAAATGCTGGGAATGATTGATGAGACCACTGATTCGGAGCTTATCACAGTGGCTGATTGTGCAGATTCGGGATTTTTCATACCTGAAGAGCAGGATCTTATAGTTAAACGAGCCCAGGCAGAGATGGCAAGGAGGGGCATGGATATCAATGCCCTGCCGGCAGGTAAGCTGCGCTCTATCTTAATGTTAGATGCCATGGAATTTCAAAAGGCACAATATGCTAAAAAGAAAGAAAAAGAGCAGATGGAAAAGCAGAGCGAAGAACAGGCAGAAACCTGTGGGGAAAAGCAAAGCGAAGAACAGACAGAAACCTGTGGGGAAAAGCAAAACAAAGAAGGTCATGGAAGTAAAGTAAATGCACAGAGTGACGAACAGCAGGCAATACCGGCAGGAAAAGATGATGAGGGCAGGAACTGGTCAGCAAAGCAGGTTGACAGTACCCGAAATTTTGATGATGACGTAAGTATTGCTGTTAATCTGGCAAAGAGAAACCGGCGTGATGAATTTGAGGAATTAATAAAAACCTTTTCAGCTAAAAAGCTGGCTAATACCAGAAATGCCATTAACAGCCTTATAAACATGGAAATTAGAAATGGTCATTCACAGGCAGAAAGTACACGTGAGCTTGAAACTTTTGAAAAACGCATTGCTTCACAGCTTGACTCCCTTATGGATGGGAAGCTTGATTTATTATTTTCACAGATTCCCGAAAAGATTTCAAAAGAGATATATGTAAAATTAAAGAAACAGCTTGAGGAATTTGACACCGATAAGAGCAGATTTTATTTGAAAAAGTTAAGGGAACGCTGGGCTGGATCAGAGCAGCAGGAATTGCTTAGCATTGTGGCAAAATCTGTTAAAAACGGAAGAAACAGCATTTACAGCACGTGTCAGCAGTTAGAGGAAGACAGTGATTTCTCAGAAACTGCCAAACGACCTGTCATACAGAAAATGATGGAAAAGGTAAGCAGTCTGGATCAGGAAAAGATAGACAGGATGTGTGAACGCCTGGAAAATATGGATTTTGAACAGGGGTTAGACCTTATAAATGACATAAAGGCTGAGAATCTGTTGCCTGAACTTCAGGAAAATGCCATTGAAAGAATCAGAAGAAGACTTATCCAGATGAAAAAGGATGAGTGCGGAAAGCTTGTCAGAAAGCTTAAGAGAGATACGCAGATAGAAGGCATGACAGTTCCCGGTTTTGTGGTGTATGACGTTAGGAGAATGAGCAAAGATACGTGTGAGGATACGGATGCAATCTTATTCCATAATGCTGTATTTGAGTATGCCTCAGGGGCGGAATATGAATTTCCGTTGCTTATGTATGATTCTACCAAAGCCGGTAATGGCAAAAAAGGATTTGTAGTTACTCCTGACAGAATTGCATATAATCTGAGCAGCATGGGCGGAAGCATAGATATTTCGGATGTAAAGCAGGTGTATGCGGAATATGGGGTGTTTAATAAAGGCATCTATGTTCAAAGCCAGAAGGGCTATAAATACAAAATTGCAAATGTAATAAAGCTTCCCAAAAAGGAAATGGAAGAGGTTATCAGTAAGCTGGATGGCTTTATAAAATACTTAAAGGAAAAGCCTGATTCCCACAATGTGGAGTACCTTGCAAAGGAAAAGCATGAAATGAAAATATGCGTGCGATGTGGCTTTAGATATTCTGACGGAGCGGTATGTCCAAAGTGTGGAAGCAAGAACTTATAGGAGAACCGGATGAAAGACAGTGAAAGTAAATATAAAGATATTATTGCGATAACAGACAGAAAATCAGCTGCAGTCTGTTACAACAGCTTTGAGGATTACATATCAGACGTGGTAAGCTGTAAGCCAAAGGCGATTGTTCTTAGGGAGAAGGATCTGACTGATATGGAATATGAGAAGCTGGCGCGGATTGTTCTTGATATTGCAGGGGCTGGCAGAGTTGATGTTATATTGCACAAATATGAGAGCGTTGCACAACGGTTAGGACATAGAAAGATACATCTGCCTCTTGATGCTCTGATGAAATTGAAAAAAACGGACATGGATTTTTTGCGCAAATGGGATGCAATAGGAACCACAGTTCATTCGATTGAACAGCTGGAGGAAGCACATAAATGTGGAGTGACCTATTTATTTGCAGGGACCATATTTGAGACAGCCTGTAAGCCCGGTCTTGCAGGCGCAGGACTTGATTTTTTAAGTGATATCTGCAGTAGGACTAAGCTTCCGGTTTATGCAATTGGCGGTATTAACGAAGAAAGAATAGTGCAGGTCATACAGGCGGGAGCTGCCGGAGGGTGTATGATGTCGGGATTTATCCGTGATATCAGGTGACTAATCCTGAAGATATATTAATTGGAGGCTTTGAAAAATGTCAGAACAGTATAATTGCGACTATTGTAATAATCTCGTATTTGATGAGGAGATGCAGGAGTATGTCTGTGATGTGGATATGGATGAGGATGATTATGCCAGACTTTTAGGCTCATCCTACAAACAGTGTCCATACTATCAGAGTAATGATGAATATAAGGTGGTAAGGCATCAGATGTGAAATGGTTATGGTGTTAAGTTATAACCGGACGTTGTGCTATTTTATATATTGCCGCCGCACACGCTTGCGCTTAGTTTCAACGCAGCGGTGCGTAAGCGGCTAAAACACAGCCGCTAAGCACCGGCGTTTGCAAATAGTACGGCTTGCAATACAGTAAAATTGCACAACTGTTCAGTGAAAAAGCAAGCTTCGCAATCGCCTGAACTACATTTGACAGCTGATGAAGAATAAAGAAGAATAAGAGGAATAAGAGGAATAAGAGGAATAAGAGGAATAAGAGGAATAAGAGGAATAAGGAGAAGGAATATGGAAAAGATAGCAAGCTTTAACGTAAATCACTTGGATTTGTTGACGGGAGTTTATGTTTCAAGAAAAGATAAGGTAGGACAGGAGACAATTACCACATTTGATTTAAGATTTACACGACCAAATGTGGAGCCGCCTATGGACACACCGGGAATCCATACAATTGAGCATTTATTTGCTACATTTTTAAGAAATGATGATGAATGGGCATCGAAAACAATATATTTTGGACCGATGGGCTGCAGAACCGGATTTTATGTGATATTTGCAGGGGATTTGGAGTCGAAGGATATACTGGATGTGTTGAGAAGAGGAGCAGATTATGTGCTTAATTACGATGATAATACCCCGATTCCAGGCTATTCGCCAAGAGACTGTGGCAATTATCTGGACAATAATCTTACACTTGCAAAGTATTACATGAGAAAATATAAGTCAGAGGTGCTGGATAATCCGGTGGAGGAAAGACTTTTGTATTAAGAAATTAGAGCGGCGCCTCTTTTTTTAGTCTTTGAAGGCGCCGCTCTAATTTATAACCAATTACACCTCAAACAACAATTCACTGTAGCTTGGGAATGGCCAGAATTCCTTGTCAACAATCATTTCAAGCTTATCAGCAGGTGCTCTTAAGGCATCCATATTAACCTTTACAACATCTCTGAAGAATTCAGCCTGCTCCTTGCCCTCTTTTGTTGCAGCCTCTGCAACTGATTCAGCAAGAACCTTTGTGGCATCCTTCATTTCCTTTAAGTAGCCTGATACATCTGAGAGAAGCTCTGCCTGAACAGAAGCATCTGCACCAGCCTCTTTAACTGAAAGAACTGAGTTGGCAAGCTCTGTTGAGTAAGAAACAACTGCAGGAATAATCTCCTTGCCAGCCATATCAAGCATAGTCTTTGCTTCAATATTGATTGCCTTTGAGTAAGCTTCATACTTGATTTCTGCTCTTGAATGTAACTCACTCTCTGTAAATACACCAAAGCTCTCATACAACTTGATTGTCTCTGGTTTTGTAAGAGCGCTGACAGCCTCAACCATTGACTTGATATTAGGAAGACCACGTCTTGCAGCCTCCTCAACCCATTCATCTGAGTAGCCGTTGCCGTTAAATACAATTCTGTGATGCTCTGTGAAGAGCTTCTTGATAAGATCATGAACAGCCATCTTAAGGTCATCTGCCTTCTCAAGCTCATCAGCAATTTCCTTGAAGGCTTCTGCTGTAATTGTGTTAAGAACAACATTGGCAGGAGCGATAGAGTCTGAAGAACCAACCATACGGAACTCAAATTTATTTCCTGTAAATGCAAATGGTGATGTTCTGTTTCTGTCTGTAGCATCTTTATTTAAATCAGGAAGAGCAGATGCACCTGTCTTTAACTTGCCCTTCTGGATAGAGCTTGTTGCATCACCCTTGTCGATTAACTGCATTACAACGTCCTCTAACTGCTCACCGAGGAACATAGAGATAATAGCTGGAGGAGCCTCGTTAGCACCAAGTCTGTGGTCGTTACCAACGTCAGAAGCTGCCTCACGGAGAAGATCTGCATGAGTATCAACAGCCTTCATAATTGCACCAAGTACAAGTAAGAACTGGATATTCTCATGTGGAGTCTTACCAGGATCAAGTAAGTTGATTCCATCATCTGTTGTGATAGACCAGTTGTTGTGCTTACCTGAACCGTTTACACCGGCAAATGGCTTCTCATGAAGAAGACATACAAGACCATGTCTGTAAGCAACCTTCTTCATAACCTCCATCATTAACTGGTTGTTATCTGTTGCGATATTGCACTGTGCATAGATAGGAGCAAGCTCGTGCTGTGCAGGAGCAACCTCGTTATGCTGAGTCTTGGCTGTAACACCGAGCTTCCATAATTCCTCATTAACATCCTTCATGAAAGCGGCGATTCTTTCACGGATTGAACCAAAGTAGTGGTCATCAAGCTCCTGACCCTTAGGTGGCATAGCACCAAATAATGTACGGCCTGAGAAGATAAGATCCTTTCTCTGTAAATATTTCTCTCTGTCTACAATGAAATATTCCTGCTCAGCACCAACTGAAGGAGTAACCTTCTTTGATGTAGTATTTCCTAATATTCTTAATAAACGAAGTGCCTGCTCGTTGACAGCATCCATTGAACGAAGAAGAGGAGTTTTCTGATCAAGAGCCTCTCCTGTGTATGAACAGAATGCTGTAGGAATACAAAGAGTAGCACCCTGAGCCCCCTCACGTACAAATGCAGGTGATGTGCAATCCCATGCTGTATATCCTCTTGCTTCAAATGTTGCTCTAAGACCGCCGGAAGGGAATGATGATGCATCAGGTTCACCTTTAATTAATTCCTTGCCGGAGAATTCCATAAGAACTTTACCATTCTCCTTTGGTGCTGAAATAAATGAATCATGCTTTTCAGCAGTTGTTCCTGTCAAAGGCTGGAACCAGTGTGTGTAATGAGTAGCACCTTTTTCAATAGCCCAATCCTTCATTGCATTAGCAATCACATCAGCATCTGATAATGATAATTCCTGTGCTCCCTCCATAGTCAACTTGAGGTTCTTGTAAACATTCTTTGGAAGACGCTCTTTCATAACAGTATCGTTAAATACGTTCTCGCCAAAGATATCAGCTACATTAAACTTTTCACTCATAACTTCTCATCCTTCCTTTAATACAATTAGTATTCATATAGTAAAACTAAAAAAGTGCCCCACTTATATAAATAACTCTATATAATTGGAACACCTTTGTTCTACCTATTAAATTGATGGCAATCACTTGCCTTTAATTAAAATAACTCAAATTGCATAATAATGCAAGTGATTTTTTAAAAAATATTAAATTAATTTAATTTTTTAATCCATTGTGGCAGTTCCGGTTAAGACAGCCTGGATAATAATCCTTTTATCAGTGTAACTGCTGACACATGTGGAAAGCGTTAAGACCTGCGTCGCATTTGACACATCAACACCTGTTTCGTAGGCAGATTTAGCTTTCATCTTCTGGGCATATTCACGAAGACCGCTTGTGCTAGAAAAATTAAAGCTATATGTATCACTTCCTGATGGCGTTATGTAATATGCGAAAATCTTATATTCCCTTATTGTATTCTCTGAGTAAATGTAAATCATGTTATTGTTGTCTTTTTTATAAAACTCGCTGTCACTGTATTTTGATAAATTATGGAACATACCTCCGTTGGACATATTGTGTCCGTATATTATCAGGTTGGTTGCATCAAGACCACCATTTATACGGTAATCAATAAATGGAGCTCCACCGCTGTTTTCGGTTTTATCGAACGCATGTGTAAGATAGTACCAGTTGTTAGTAGGTTTAACGATTGGAAGACGGATATCAACGGAAGGTATGTATAAATAACCGACACCATCAGGATTAATGGCCTTCAATGCTTCATGATCATAAGTAAAATCTACTGCTATCTCGTGGCGGTCATCATCGTTGTCACCAACAATTACTACTGTCTGTGAATCCTCGTTTATTACTTCGCTGTCAATTGCCTTGTAAATATCTGCACCTTCTTTGTACTCAAGAAAGATTAGTATAAGTTTGACAGCAGAAAAAATAAACAATGCAGCTGCAACGATTAGTATTACTATTCTGATGATGTCTTTGCGTGTTATTTTTTTTGTACTCAAATTAGGAACCTCCATATAAGAATTATAATAAAAACAAAAATCCGGTCAGACTGTAATAATCTGACCGAATAATGCTATGAATTGTTAATGAAAATCATGCTTTGCCTGCTGAACCAAACAGGTTAATCTTCTCGCGGACAGTTTCTTTGATGGCTTCAGCTCCAGGAGCCAGAAGCTTTCTTGGATCAAATCCCTTACCTTCAAGATCCTTGCCTGCCTCAACATATTTTCTTGTGGCAGCTGCAAATGAGAGCTGACACTCTGTATTAACATTGATCTTGGCAACGCCGAGAGAAATAGCCTTCTTAATCATATCTTCAGGAATTCCGGTACCTCCGTGAAGAACCAGTGGCATCTCCCCAACCTTCTCGTTAACAGCAGCAAGAGTTTCAAAGCTTAATCCTGGCCAGTTAGCAGGGTATTTACCATGAATGTTACCAATTCCGGCTGCGAGCATATCTACTCCTAAATCAGCGATAGATTTACACTCATTAGGGTCTGCGCATTCACCCATACCTACAACTCCATCCTCTTCGCCGCCGATTGAACCAACCTCAGCCTCAATTGATAAACCAAGATTGTGGGCAACTGCAACCAATTCTTTAGTTTTGGCAATGTTCTCCTCAATTGGATAATGAGAACCGTCGAACATAATTGATGTAAAACCGGCTTTAATGCACTTATAGCAGCCTTCGTATGTACCATGGTCAAGGTGGAGAGCAACAGGTACTGTGATTCCAAGGGCTTCATCCATGGCCTTTACCATTGCAGCGACAGTCGTAAAACCTGTCATATATTTGCCTGCACCTTCTGAAACACCAAGAATAACAGGTGAGTTCATCTCCTGAGCTGTAAGAAGAATTGACTTTGTCCATTCAAGATTATTGATATTGAACTGACCTACGGCATATTTACCTGCGCGTGCCTTGTCCAACATTTCTTTTGCTGAAACTAACATAAACGATACCTCCTCAACTTTCACGCTTTTGACTTCTTTAGTCTGAAATATATTTTTATTATACTCCGTTTGTCGGAAATTGAAAAGGGATTAAGAAAATATTTATTGGCAGGAAGATATCAGTAGAACTATTAATGTGGAAAGACAAAGTATTTTGTTATATAATAAGAAATGTATTATGTTGGTTTAAGGAGGGATTATGAAAGCTTATTTACCATTGAAAGCTTATTTACCATTTATCGGATTTATGTCATTTCTGGTGGGATTAGTCATACTGATTATAGGAGCGACATTTTTCCTGTCAGCAAAACATCAGTTTAGTCTATTCTTTGATGACAGAGATAAGAAACTGGAAAATGAAAAAAAGAATACCAAAGAGATGAAAATAGGGAAAATACTTATGATAATTGGCGGAGTGCTTATGGTTCTTTCCTTTGTGCTTTTATAAGTCCGGTCATGTTAACAGCCTTCCGGTTGTGTGTTATCCGACAACTGTTGTCAGCACACATGAAAATCGCCTGCAATCCTGCAGGCGACTAAAGAGGGAGGAGAGCTGTTACAATTATTAAAACAACTCGATTTATGAAAATTCGAAAGTAATTATCATTTGTTATTACATTTATAAGTATATTTAAGAAAAGTGAAGAAATGATGTTCATAATGTTAATTCTTATTGAATTATATATGAACAAAATATGAACGCGATTTCTTTAAGGATATGGGAGGAGAATTAATATGCCAATCACATACAAGTGCCCGTCCTGTGGCTCTGTTATGGAATTTGACAGCACTTCAGGAATGTTAAAATGTGTGAGCTGCGGATATGAAACAAGCGCAGACAGTGGTCAGAATGATGAACAAAAGACAAGAGAACAGTTCTCTCAGAATATGGATAATATGAAGATTTATCACTGTCAGAGCTGTGGAGCAGAGCTGGTGGCGGATGAATATACATCTGCAACATTTTGTTCCTTCTGCGGGAATCCTACACTGGTTGAAGACAGACTTTCAGGGGAATTCCAGCCGGAAACAATTATCCCGTTTAAGATTAACAGGGAGCAGGCTGTTGATATGTACCGCAAGTGGGTAAAGAAAGGACCTCTCACACCTTCTGAACTAAAAAGAGCTTCCACAATAGAGAAGATAAGCGGCGTTTATGTGCCTTTCTGGCTGTATAGCTACGCTGCAAGGACGCAGATGGAGGCTAAGGCAGAGAGGGTAAGAACCACAAGAAAAGGTGATACGGAGTATGTGTACACAGATCATTTTCACATACATAGAGATATTTCTGCAGATTTTGAGAGAATTCCGGCAGATGCTTCAAAGCAGATGCCTGATGATGATATGGATAAATTAGAGCCATATGACTACAGTGCCATGGTGCCGTTTTCCATGCCATACCTGTCAGGATTTTTGTCAGAAAGATACAACTTTACGCCTGATGAAATAGAAAGCCGGGCACATACAAGAGCCGACAGATACATAACTAATTTAGCAAGGGATACAATCACAGGATATTCGTCAGTTACGGTTCTTAGCAATCATATTGATATGAATTCCAGGGGAAGTGAATATTCTTTGCTGCCGGTATGGAATTTAAGTTACAGGTATAAGGGTAAAAATTATCAGTTCATGATAAACGGACAGACCGGTAAAATAGTGGCCGAAAGACCAATAAGTATTGCCAAGGCATTTGCGTATGGCGCGGCAATATGCGCAGGAACATTTTTAATTACAATGATAGGAGGTTTGTTATTATTATGATTAAATCAAATATCTTATCAGGTAAAGTGACAAGAATTACAGCAGCAGTGGTGATGCTTATTATGTCAGTGGTTATGCTGGTTTCAGCTTTGAACTGTTCAGAGGTTGAAGTGGAAGCTGCACAGGATATACAATATGTTATTGATGATGCAGGTATTATCTCCGACAGTGAGGAGGCTAAGCTAAATAAGCTCTGCAACAAGGTCTCAAAGGACTGCGGTATCGACATGATTATTGTCACTACAAGAAAGGGACATGATTATGGCGTGTTTGATGAGTACATGGAGAATCTCATCAAGGAAAAATACGGTAATTATCGGTATGATGACAAGGAATACAGTGCGGTTGTCTTCGGTATAGATATGGTTTCAAGAGCCTACAGATTCTGCGCTACGGGCAAAGCAAGGGTAAATGTAACCGACGGTGTTTATCGTAAGATTAGCGATGATGCGGCTGAGTATTTGTCAGATGGAGATTACTACGGTGCCTGCAAATATTTTGTCAAGCATATAAATAATAAGCTTAACGATAGTATTGTCTACAAGCTGTTTTACAAATGGTATATAAAGCTGGCTATTTCACTGGTGGTAGCTGTTATTGCGGTGCTTATAATGATGTATAATGCGAAGGCACATATGACGGTTGCAGATACAACATATACAAAGAACCATCAGTTCAGGGTTAATGACAGAAGAGATATATTTGTCAATACGACTGTGGTAAAACATCACATACAGACTAATAATGGCGGAAGCCATGGTGGTGGCGGTGGCGGCGGCCACAGCGGACACGGCGGAGGCCATTTTTAATACAAGGGGCTGTCGCATTAAGAAAATTAGTGCGGCGCTTCTTTTTCTACGTCAAAAACAACATATAGTTCTGCAGTTTGGGCATGCCCTTGCGGCTTTCGCCTCACAGCGTATACTAAATTCGCGCTACGCGCTCATTAAGTACCGGCGGGCTCAAAGCACCTCAATCTACATGAACTATATGTTGTCTTTTTTGTACTCTTACATGAATGGAGATTACTCGTCTCGTTCTATGGAATTAAACTGTAAAGGGCAGTTTTGGTATAATATAAGTCTGCCGCAGCTTAAACAGTCTCAGGAGCAGGATAATCCACACCGAATGTATCAACTGTTACAGTCTTCATAACCTGAGGAACAACAGGTCTGTCACTCCAGTCTGTGCCAACTGTAGCAATACGGTCGAGCACGTCAGTGCCTTCAATAAGCTTTCCAAATGCAGCATACTGACCATCAAGGTGTGGAGCATTCTCGTGCATGATAAAAAACTGTGATCCTGCTGAATCAGGACGCATCGAACGTGCCATAGAAAGAACGCCTTTAGTGTGCTTTAAATCATTTTTGAAACCATTATCATTAAACTCGCCCTTGATTGAGTATCCCGGACCACCCATTCCGGAACCTTCAGGATCACCGCCCTGAATCATAAATCCGGCAATGATTCTGTGAAAAATAAGACCATCATAAAAGCCCTTCTGAATAAGATTGATAAAGTTATTAACGGTGTTTGGCGCAATTTCAGGGTAAAGCTCAGCCTTCATCACGTCACCGTTTTCCATTGTAAATGTTACTATTGGATTCTGTGCCATATTAGCCTCCGTAATAAAATTAATGACACAGCACTGTCAGGCTGTGGTAAAATCAATTGTAATTATCAGTTGAGGAAAAGTCAATTATGAAAGTAAGTATTATAACGGAATCAGGGAATATTTCCGGCTGCGTGTCTGACAGGCTGAGAATATCAGGTGTGGATTGTGTGAATTTTGATATAACAACATGGAATAATCTAAGGCAGGAGAGTGTCATCAATAATGATTTTGATGTTATTATCAGTGACTGTGGCGATGTACCGGGCGTGGACATAGGACTGGGAGAAGCTTACAGAGGATGCGCGACATTTATTGTCTATGAGCCGGAGGATATAACATTTTCACTGGTAAACAAGGTTTATTGCAGAAAGAATAAGATGCCGATCACCATATTTGAGACGGAAAGGCTGATTGTCAGGGAGATGACTGTGGATGATCTTGATGCCTGCTATGAAATGTATGATACGCTTAAGGACTGTCCATACATTGAACAGTTGTATGAAAGAGCAGAGGAAGAGGAATTTACCAGAAAATATATAGAAAATATGTATGGATTCTTTGATTACGGACTGTGGCTGTGTTTTATAAAAGAAACCGGTGAACTGGTGGCAAGAATAGGCATAGAAAACAGAACTATTGACGGGGAAAATGTGCAGGAACTGGGGTATCTGGTATCTTTTGGATGGCAAGGAAAAGGTATTGCGTATGAGGTTTGCACGGGGGTTCTGGACTATGCAAGGGATATTCTTGAACTTCCCTGCATCTATTCCTGCATAAACAAAGAAAATATCCCGTCCATTAATCTTTCAACAAAGCTTGGATTCAGGCTTGTGGCAGAATGTGCGGACGGGATGAATATTTATAAGAAGAATCTGTTATAAAATGTTGCTTATATTACAGGATCGTGATAACCGGTTTAAAGATTAAATGCATACCTGATAAAATCTGTGGCGTTGTCAGCATTAGGTGCAGATGCGATTACTCCATAGCTTGGATGCTCCATCTGAAGCCCGCTTGCACTGATTACATCTGACTTGGTAAGATCAACTGCAAATGGAATTTTCTCACCATCCTGTCTTTCATAGTAGATAATTACATCTTCCATATCTTCAAGAGTCTCCATCTCCTCTTCAGAAAGAAGTGCTCTCAAATCGCTTAAGAATAAGCCGGAATCTGTGGAATAAATCCACATATAGTCATAGGAGGCAAGAAGACCGTCAAGATTAGAGGTGTAAGCAAGCGTATATATTTTGTTTACACTTACATCGCCTGCCTTATCCAGACCTAATTCGTCGTATACAAATGTATAACCATAATCGAAATCGGCCTGTTCTTTCTTGCCGTCAATTCCGAGATATTCAGTAAATCCGGTAGTCAGAGCGTCGGTGTCATCGGAGGAATTCTCTATATATCCGTCCACCACAGCCACATAAAAAACAGTATCATAATTATTTCTTCTGTATGCGACGACAAATGAAATAACGGCAAGGGTTACAAGAATAATTGAAAAAATCGGAAGTTTGTAATACTGCCATATATATCCTACTTTCTCCGTAAAAGAAAGCGTCTTAAATTTCTTTCGTTGAGCTTTTACTTCGTCATGGATATTATTTCCTTCTGCCATGTTCTTCTCCCTTCAACAATGGTAATATCAATTAGTATGCGCCAATGTGGGTATAGTTTAGCATATTAAAATTAAAAAAAGAACCGCTTTTATAAACATTTAAGAAATAAACATCAAAATTTCTTTGCTTTTTATATTCATAGCACATATAATCATTATGGTTGAATGTTTTTGGAAAGGTTAATTGGTTATGGGAGTATTTGATATAAATGGTAAACTGTTTAAGGCACTGTCTAAGATGGGTGATTTTATAATACTGGCGGTTATTATGGGTATATGCTGTGTGCCCGTAATTACCATAGGACCGTCGCTTACGGCGGCTTTTTATGCAGGAATGAAGCTGGTTAAGGATGAGGAGAATTATGTTTTTAAGGATTTCTTTAAATCTTTTAAACGGAATTTTGTTCAGGCGGTTATTATCGAAATTATTATTGTTGCTGTGGGGGTATTCCTGTATTTTGATTTGAGGGCAAGCTATTACTGGGGATATGTATTAGGATCAAAGCTTGGTGCAGTTCTTGTTTATGCTATCGCAGGAATTGGTCTTATCTGGGCTGCAGAGGCACTCTATGTTTATGCCGTACTTGCAAAGTTTGATAACAAGATTTTCAGTACCATAAAAAATGCTTTGATTATCTGTGTACACCATCTGCCACAGACATTTATAATGATGATAGCGACATACGGACTGATTTATTTTACAAGTATATACTGGACAGCTATTATTTTAACGGTTCCGCTTATCATTTACGTGGATTCTTTTATTATGGTAAGAATATTTAAGCCGTTTGAGGTAAAGGCTGAAGAATCACAGACGCCGGAGAATGCGGGGACCAAAGAGATATCAGAAACGGTGGAATCTTTGGCAGAAGACAAAGATTCGGAGGATAATTTTACGGAATAACGAATTAGGGGATAAATTCAATGGTTTTTTCGAGCCTGTTGTTTATATACATTTTTCTTCCGATTAATTTGCTGTGCTATGCAATGATTTCGGATATAAGGAAGAAGAATAATTGTGTTCTTGCATTTTCATTGTTGTTTTATGGCTGGACATCACCTAAATATCTGCTGGTGCTTATGGTTATGGCAACTATAAATTATGCTGGTGCATTGCTGATTGAAAAAAATGATGGAAAAAGAATGGCAAATGTCTGGCTTGGCGTTGATGTGGCGTTAAGCCTGTTAGTGTTAGGATATTTTAAGTATCTTGGATTTGTGTGTGAGCTGGCCCACTATATTACAGGAGTTCCCGATGTTATTTCGCAGGTGGTTCTTCCGGTGGGTATTTCATTTTACACATTTCAGCTTATTTCCTATGTTACGGATGTTTACAGACATGATATCAAGGCAGATCACAGCTTTAAAAATGTTCTCTTATATACATCCCTGTTTCATCAGTGCATAGCGGGACCGATAGTAAGATATAAG
The DNA here is from genome assembly GCA_051879515.1 of Lachnospira sp. Lineage (GTDB taxonomy): Bacteria > Bacillota > Clostridia > Lachnospirales > Lachnospiraceae > Lachnospira. The sequence continues at coordinate 36,184 of JBJEME010000092.1, forward strand.
GATATTTCCGAAAGTCTCAAAGAAAGAAAAACTGATATTTCTGATATGAACGAAGGAATCACCAGGTTTGTATCAGGTCTTGCAAAGAAAACACTTCTTGCCAACAGCTGTGCATCCATGCTGAATTCGTTTCTTCCGGAATCAGTTTCTGGAATTGGTCATGTAACAGTGTTGTCTGCCTGGACAGGAGCACTTTTGTACATGCTGGAAATATACCTTGATTTCTCTGCATATTCGGATATGGCGATAGGTCTTGGCAAAATGACAGGTTTTAGGTATAAGGAGAATTTCAATTATCCGTACACGGCCTGCTCGGTAACGGATTTCTGGAGAAGATGGCATATATCCTTAAGCACATTTTTTAAGGATTATGTATATATTCCCCTTGGAGGAAACAGGAAAGGTCTTCCAAGGCAGATTGTCAACATGTTTATTGTGTGGGCACTGACTGGTTTATGGCACGGAGCATCCATGAATTTTGTGCTTTGGGGTCTGTATTTCTTCCTGTTCTTAACATTTGAGAAACTGGTGCTTTTAAAGGTGTTTGCCAAGCTTTCTAAGACAGCTTCACGCATAATCGGTACCATATATACACTTCTTGTGGTTTATTTTGGATGGATTATTTTCAGATTTACAGACTTTGCAATGATAAAAGCGACGTTTAAGGCAATGTTTGGTATGAATGGCAATGCATTTACCAACATGGAAACTAATACAATGCTGCTTAATAATTTTATCTTTATTATCATTGCAATTATCGCCTGCACACCTCTATGTAAATGGTGCGCCGGAAGGCTGAAGGATGCGGCAATACATAACCGTGTGCAGTATACTTACATTTATAATGTCATGAATATTATTATTCCTCTCGTGCTGTTGTTCTTATCAACAGTGGCACTTATAGGAAACAGCTATAATCCGTTTATTTATTTCAGATTTTAAATAATGTGTAACTGATATTGATTTATGAGACAAATGATTTTTGGTGAATTATGGATAAAGAGATGAATAAGAAAAATAATTCAAAATATAGAATAAAAGATTCGGTTGACAAGAATAGCGAAAGGTACCGTCGGTACATGATGAAAAAGGCGTCAATTTATAAGATTGTGCTGTTTCTTGCAGCTATTGTTATAGGTGCAGTGATATCGCTTATTATTCCTATCCGGCCAACAGAATCTGAGGTCGAGAAGAGAACACTTAGCAGATTTCCTTCATTTTCTGTAGATGAATTTCTAAGCGGGGCTTATTTTGAGCAGATTGACACATGGTTTGCGGACACATTTCCTGCGCGTGACGTGCTTATGGGCTGCAACGATAAACTTACTAATATGTATGGCTTCAGAACTACTGTTATTAATGGAGAAGTGGTTCCAGGTGATGATATTCCGGATGTTGAGTTTGATGAAAATGAATTTGACTACCTGTTAGGAATAGGTGAGGGTCAGACGCCGGGTAATCCGGGGGATGGAAGCGGGAATACCGGTGGTAATACAACGGACAATTCTTCGGTTGATAAGCCTTACGATGGTGACAGTCAGATAGATGATATAGTTGTAGATTCGTCAGATATTGGAACAGATGTTGACTCCACAGATGGCTCTCAAGCTGCAAATAAAGGTGAGCAGTTTGGCTCTTTGTTTATTGTAGGCGACAGCGGATATGAGTATTATTCATTTGTTCTTAATCTGGCGGATAGTTATGCTGAAGCTATTAACAGTGCTGCAAAAGCTGTGGAAGGCAAAGCGAAAGTGTATGATATGCTGGTTCCCACAAGCATAGATATTACCCTGGATGATGCAACCAGAAACAGCATTTCAAGCAGCAACCAGAAAAAGGCAATTCTTTATATGTTCAGCAAGATGAACGGCAATGTGGGAAAGAGCTATATTTATGATCTTATGAGAAGTCACAGGGATGAGTACATTTATTTCAGAACCGACCATCACTGGACGGCACTTGGGGCATATTATGCATATACTGCATTTATGGCTCAGACAGGGAAAACGGCAGTGTCACTTGATAAATTTGAAACGGTGGATTGTGGCGATTTTACAGGATCATTTTATACGCAGAGTAAGGTTTCTGCACTGGCAGATAATCCTGATAAGCTAACGGCTTACAGGCCATTTTCCAATAACAGGCTTAAGTTTTTGACGAGGCAGGGCCAATGGCAGGATTATAATATTGTTACTGATACAAGCAGTTTTCAGCTTTACAACAAATATAGTGCCTTTATTGGGGGAGATAATCCTTTTACAATAGTGACTAATCCTAATCTGACAGATGGTTCTAACATTCTTGTGGTGAAGGAGTCTTTTGGAAATGCGATGATTCCATATCTTTCAGAGAGTTACCAGAATGTTTACGTAATGGACTACAGATATTACAATAAAACTGTGAGTGAGACTGTAGATGAATACGGAATTGATACTGTTTTGTTTGTGAACAATGTAGTGGCAACTACTGCAGTTGAAAGAATAGATGAGTTGCAGAAAATCTGTAAATAACAGACAAAAAGAAGGGGCGAGGTACGCGGATCGGGTAATTCCGCGTACCTCTGTTATCTGTACGGTTATGGAATACAGATAGCGGAATTAATGTACAAAAAAGGGGATAACTATGCATAATACCTGCATAATTATCCCCGTTGATAATCTGACATAATGTTTAATATTTAATTTCATTCAATTTCAAAAGATGCTAGAGGGCATCTTCACCATGTTCTCCGGTTCTGATTCTGATGGCGTCTGCAACTTCGTAAACAAATATCTTGCCATCGCCATAAGCACCGGTATTAATCTGGTCAATTACCTGGTCAATAACTAATTCTGCTGTCTCATCTGACACAATCGATTCCACCTTGACTTTAGGAAGCAGATTGCCGCCAAAATCAACACCGTTATAAACCTGTTTATGACCTCTCTGACTACCATATCCCATAATGTTGGTAATCATAAGACCGTGGGCACCATTGCTATTCAAAATTGCCTTTAAATCATCTAACCTCTCAGGTCTGATAATAATTTCGAGCTTTTTCATAGTTAATCAATTCCTCCCAACAACAATATTGAAACACTGATTCAAGAATAAGTCAACTAAAATAGTTTAATAAAAAATAATATAAACTGTAAGGGGGTAATATCATTAATGATTGAAATAAAATTGCTAATTATAATTAAGATTATCCCTCACACAACTGACCGACTGTTGTAAATACAGTGATGCAGTAGTATAAAACACATACGCCAACAAGAGCCTGGGCGAGTATTGCAAAACCGGTTATCTCTGACTTAAATATAATAAAATGTCCGAAAGTCACAATGGCAAGTGCCATCCATGAAATGCGGTAACTGCGGGTAACAGCCTCTTTGGACTGAACCTTTGATTCGAGCACAAGAGCCTCATTAAAATAATAGCTGAAGTAGATTGCAAATATAACAGTAAGTCCGATTGAGATAGAATACATAGTTGCTTCACCGCCGGTCCATGAAACGCAGTTGATAAATTGTCCAAGAATGGACGCTGCACATCCTGCTATTGACAGAATAAATGCTTTCTTAAACATTGAGTTTCTGGATTTAATTCCGGCAAGTCCCATTATTATTAATATAAAACCAACTGTATCATGGGCAACGTCGATTCTCATCCCTCCTATACTGATAAAGAACCGCATGGAAATGAGAATAATACCGACAAGTATAAGTGAAATGTTCTTTTTGTTCATAAATAATCAGCGAAGTGCTGCTCCTTTCAATAGTTATATTCACCGGGTGTTTGCGAAACATCCCAGCCATGGTTTTGTGACTACCGTTTAATTGTAGAGTATGCCATATTGAAGGTCAACTTAAATTTTTATAAAAAATACTTGCATTTTAAAAGAAGCTCGTATATAATAATCAAGTCGTTATGACATTGGGCTCTCGCCAAGTGGTAAGGCACTGGATTCTGATTCCAGCATTCCGGGGGTTCGAATCCCTCGAGCCCAGCTAGTTCCCTCGCATTGAATGCGAGGGTTTTTTATTTAATAGGAAATTCCTCCGAATTTCCTATTAAATAAAAATACTCCGTAAAATGGGAAATTAAAGAAAGGACAGCACAAAAGGATGATTGAACTTGGAAAGCAGCAATGCTTAAATGTGGTAAAAACAACAGATTTTGGCGTGTATCTGGGAACAGAGGATGAGAAGGTCCTTCTTCCAATTAAGCAGGTTCCTGATGATATTGAGATAGGCGATGCTCTTACTGTTTTTGTTTATAAGGATTCAAGTGATCGTCTGATTGCTACTACAAGGACACCTAAGGTTACGTTGGGGAAGCTGGCAAGGCTTAAGGTTTCACAGACAAGCAATATAGGAGCGTTTCTTGACTGGGGACTGGAAAAGGATTTATTAATGCCATACAAAGAGCAGACAACACATGTAAATACAGGCGATGAGTATCTTGTTGCACTTTATGTTGACAGAAGCGGAAGACTTGCGGCTACGATGAGAGTCAATCAGTATCTGACTGTGGCAGAGGGACTTGTTAAGGACAGTGCAGTTACTGCTACAGTGGTTGGCATCGCACCTGATTACAGAGTATATCTTGCTATAGAAGACAAGTATCAGGGCTTTATTCCTGCCAACGATGTTTACGAGAAGTTAAAAATAGGTGATGTCGTTCACGGCAGGGTTACAAGAGTAAGAGATGATGGAAAGCTTGTGGTAAGCCTGAAACAGAAGGCATACATCCAGATGGATGAGGATTCCCACATTATATTTGAAGAGATAAAGAAGAGTGGCGGAAGTATTCCATTTACTGACAAATCAGATCCGGAGCTTATCAAAAGCAGATTTAACATGAGTAAGAATGCTTTTAAACGAGGAGTGGGAAGACTTCTGAAAGAGGGAAAGATTGTCATAAAATCCGATTCAATAGAAGCAGTTAAATAAAAATAGTCAGTGTTAAAGGCGTTTTAGCGTGTTTAAGGGCGAATAGTGTATTTGGACTTGAATGGTCGCTGATTATGGTTTAAAATAAGTGAGGTGCGTTATCGCACCTCATTTTTATAGTATATGAGGAGGATTTAATAATGCAGAAGGTTATTAGTACAGACAAGGCTCCAAGTGCAATTGGACCATACTCACAGGCAATTGAAATTAATAATATGGTATATACATCAGGTGTTATTCCTGTAATACCTGAAACTGGCGAAATTGCCCAGGGTGGTGTTGAGGCTCAGGCTGAGCAGGCATTTAAGAATCTCTGTAATCTTGTTGAGGCAGCAGGTTCTAAGGTTGAGAATATTGTTAAAACAACAGTGTTTATTAAGGAAATGAATGATTTTGGAAAGATTAACGAAATATATAAGAAATATTTTAAAGAGCCATTTCCTGCACGTTCATGTGTAGAGGTAGCAAGACTTCCAAAGGACGTATTACTTGAGGTAGAAGCAATAGCATGGAAATAAAGAAAGTAAATGTATTTCTGCCGATATTTATCATATCATATATGGCATTGGTTATGATATCTTTTACATTGCTCAATAGTGTGGTACCCGGCTATCCGGAGTGGGTCGACTATGTTTTAAGTGAAGCGGTTATTTTGTTTCTTGTGCTGATATACATAGCTTTGATGCGCATAAATATTTTTAAACAGATGCCTATTCGCAGACTTAAGCCGGGAGATGTGGGGCTGTCGATTCTTACCGGATATCTTCTTATCCCGGCTGTAATATTTATTAATGCAGTATCAATGCTGTTTTCTAACAACTATCTGCAGGAATCTTCGGAAACTCTGTTTAATATGCCATTTTTTGAACAGATATTATTGATGGCTGTTATTCCTTCATTAGTTGAGGAATTTGTGTTCAGAGGTTTGTATTTTACCACTTACAGAAGAAACGGACTTATCGGCGCGGCTGTGATGTCTGGACTGGTGTTTGGAATGTTTCACCTTAATATCAATCAGTTCTGCTACGCATTTGTAATGGGAATCGTGATGTCTGTCATGGTTGAGGCAACAGGCTCACTGTGGTCTTCAGTCTGTGCCCATTTTGCAGTTAACACATATTCTGTTCTAATGGTTAAGCTATATAAGCTGCTGGGAATATATGACAAGCTTATGAACGCACAGGAGCAGTCGGCGGAGACTGTGGAAGAAATTCCGGTGATTGGCCAGATTATCGCGTATGTTGTTCAGATTAGCTCAATGGCGATTATGGCTGTAGCATTTTTGCTTCTGGCATGGCTCTGTATTAAGAAAATGGCTAAAAGAAACGGACGTTTGCAACCTTTTATGATGTATCTTAGACAACCTATGCCAAAAGGAAACTGGAAGAGTTTTATTACAATTCCGGCAGTGGCAACATTTGTCATGGCGATGGTGTATATGATTATGATTGAAATTTTCTAATGCCAGGGTCAAATAGCACCCAACAATTTGAGAATGGTATAATCAAGAAAAAAGCAGCTGTGAAAAGTCATGTAATAGGACGGATTCACAACTGCTTTTTCTTTAAATATAAATGTTTAACAATGTTAAATGGAATAATCAATATTCTGTCCAAGATTAGGAGTAACAGATGCTTCCATCATCTTCTTAAGACCATCACCGCTGACCTCAAGAGTGTCAAGACTCTTCTTCAGCATAAGGACGGATACATCATTGGTAACATTATTAGTTGACAGATTCATTGAAAGTCCAGCAATATTCATGGCTACTCCTCC
>JBJEME010000093.1:0-2264 GCA_051879515.1 Lachnospira sp.
TGTTTCTTTTGAGATAAATACAGCTAAGGAATTGGCTGGTCTTGCTTATCTCTGTAATAATGGGACATCATTTGCCGGCAAGACCATTAATTTGAAAGCAGATGTTGACCTTGTGGATTATGAATGGGACCCTATATCAACATTCAATGGTACGTTCAATGGAGGTTTTCACAAAATAGCAAATTTGAAGATTGACTATTATGATGAAAAATTTGGCGCAGAAAAAGCTTTTATTATCAATAACAGAGGAAATATTAAAGGCATAGAATTACAAGGTACCATCTTATTAGCCTCAAGAGGGTATGGTGCGATTTCTGCTGGAGGTATATGTGTAGAAAACAATGGCAGTATTATTGACTGTAATGTAGAGTGTGTTGTCAGCGCCTATAATAAAAGTAGTGGTGCGAGTAATGGATATAACCACAAAGCCGGTGGTATCTGCGCAATCAACAAAGGCTCTATAATTAATTGCTTAAACAAAGGCAATATCTCTGCAAAACCAAGTGTTTATGATTATCGTGCAAGACAGAATTGTGCAGGTGGTATTGCTGGCCAAAACGAAAGTGAAATTATAAATTGCTTCAACTATGGAGATATATACACAGTTGTGGGCTTTGATTCTAGCACGTGGAAAGGTAGCTGGGGATTGCCTTATGGGTATTCTGGAGGAATATGTGGATATAATACGGGAACTATAAATAATTCTGTAAGCATTGCTATTATTGAGGCAGAAGTAGTAAGATTAGGAAAAACAGATGGGACAAATGCCTTCGGTGGTGGCATCACCGCTTATAATTCAGGAACTGTTGAAAATGCTTATTATTCTTCCTCAAAGACCATTACTGCCCCACATATTGTTAATGATGGTTTAAAGTTAGGTGATACTCAACTTAATAACTCCTCCTATGCTTTTACAGATTTATTAAACAAAAATGTGTCTTCTTTTTCTAACGCTGAGTTATGTTTTTGGGCTAACTCTGTTTCTCAAAATGATAATATTCCATTTCTTTTAAACGGGTTTGCAGCTAATATTCAGGTAGAAAACATAAGTCAAAATAACGCTACATTCACAGCTATTCCAGCTGACATTGTATCATCGGCAATAATACGGAAGGGATTTGAATACAAGAAAAAAAGTGATTTGTCATATGCTAAGGTATATGCCTCTGACGTATTTTCCATAGAAGTTTCAAATTTGGAGTTGTCAGCAATCTATGAGGTACGTGCATTTGTAACGACAAATAACTCTACAGTCTATTTTAACAACAGAGAATTTACCACTTCGCCTATGATTATAGAAACCCAGGAAGCAACAAGCATAACAGCAACTTCTGCTGTACTAAAAGGAAACTTCCAGGCAGGTTCAACATCCATAAAATCACAAGGCTTTTTGTGGAAAGCAGAAGACGAAACAAATTTCCATGTGGTTTATACAAATGGTCAAGAGTTTGAATATAAATTAGAGTTTCTTTCTCCAAGTACGATGTACTATTATCAAGCCTTTGTGTTAACTACAAATGGTGAGAACCTGTATGGAAACCAATTAAGTTTTTCAACGCAATCTATTGCGATAGTTTTTAATGATGACACCACCATTGACAGAAACCAAATGGTATTAAAGGGAAAAATAAATGTTGGGATATCGACAGATGTAACAATAGAATATAAAAAATCGTCTGAAAACAATTATTCCAAGACAATTGTTAAAAGTAGTAATGAAGGCGATTTTGAATGCATACTATCAGGACTTTCCCCAAACACATATTATGATTGCAGAGCATATATAATATATAATAGTGCCTATACATATAGTCAAGTTTCTACTTTCAAAACATTGAGTGTACTAGTTCAGACTCTTACTCCACTTTTAGATACTGCTGTCACATTTCGTGGAGAAGTCATTGGAGGAATGGATACTGGAACTGTTGGTTTTGAATATAGGGATGCTAATTATCCTGATTTGATAGCCTCTGATTATATCTATTCAGATCTTATAAACACATCATTCTCCGCACAAACATCTAATGTAATAAACGGGAATGAATATAAATACCGTGCATTTTATCACGACATAGAAACGAATACAACATATGGCGAATGGGTCTTTTTTACACCAACAGATGTTGTAACTGCCATAAATGGTGTTGCTAATAACAAAAATATTAAAATTGCCGGTTACTATGACCTTGAAGGACGAATGCATAATGAGCCACAAAAGGGACTGAACATCATCCGCTACTCCGATGGTTCTGCCAAAAAGATAA
>JBJEME010000094.1:0-42548 GCA_051879515.1 Lachnospira sp.
TTAAAAATAAATAAGTATATCTGAAAGTGTTGAAATAATATAATAAGTATGATAATACATGAGAAAGGAAGAGCACCACACTCCAAAGTGGATGCCCCCAGTAGGGTTTTGGTTCTTACGAACCTTCGCCTATCCTGAGGGCTGGACAGGATAGGCATTTTTATTTCTTCTTACTGTTTCTCTTATCGAGAAAGGTCAGAAACGCTACAAATCAGAGTTTCTTAATATGTTTCAATTTTATTGCACCTTTATAAAAATCCTTTGTTGAGCAGCCGGCTCTTCCACCACCGGCACATGCGCAGGCACATGCACACGCACAGGCGCACGAACTATGGGCACACGAACTGTGCGTGTGAGTTACAGGTCTAGGTCGTGGGACTCTCACTGTATGAACTCTGACAAATGTATAAGGATCAGATGAATAGTGGTATGTTCCATTGGCCTTATAATGCAGGGCCTCTCTATCTTCCTTTTTGACTTTCTTCTCTTCTATTACTTCCTTGCTTTTTATCATATCTCTGCCGCAGTAGCTGCAGACATCCTCGTTTTCTTTACGCATTCCACCACACCCCGGGCAGCTAGGCCAATACACAATTTTGGTGCGGTTGATTTTTGTTTCATATGAGGAACCGAGATTAGCTGATTTTTTATAGTTATTATTTGAAGCCAAAACTACAATTGCAATAATGAAACCAATCATTAAAACATAGAATAAAAATATGAAAACAGCAGCAGAACCATCGTCTGTATAATATTCATCTTTCTCAACAGTTTTTGTTTCATCAAAAGCATATGCTGTGTTAGGATACACAACGGAAACTGTGAATTTATCGCCGGCTTTTAATGAGGTAGTCCATTCAAGATATCCGTTATCCATAAATGAGCTTGGGCTCCAGCTTTCTGCCTGATTGCAGCTCCACTTGATTTTTAAATTTTTAACAGCTATTTCATCAAACCATCCGGGTGTGAATGTGTATTTAGTCTGCCCTTCGGTTGGGTTATTAACTTCATACATATAATCCTGTACAACACAAAAATCAAAGGAAACAGTTTCACCTTCCCTGTATTCTTTATCGAAATAAATATCAGCATAGCAGCCGGAAGATGTGTTCATTTTCATTGAAGAAATATTATCACTAATCGGATAGTAATTATTAAAATGCTTATTTGGAGTACCGATTTCTACCCAGGTTAAAGGACCTGCCTTGTCAGATTCTAATACCTTCCACTCAATATGATATCTTATATTCAATGTGGCATCCTCATTGACATCTACAGTTATTTCGTAATTAGTGATTTCATCAGTTGGTTCTGCCGCATATGTGGCGGTTCCGTCAGAAACTAATAGTATCAAAAATGTAAAGATCACTGTGCAAAGTAACATTTTTAATAAGTTTTTCATCGCTTTATTCATGACGAACCCTCCTTAATGGGCATTCACCCAGCATTTTCGCAGAGTAATCACGCCGTTTCTGACACTCATCACTATTCCATACTTCTTCCCATGAGTCTTTAAGCATATTTCCAAGAACATCACCGGACAACCAGCTTTGACAAGGCACAACATCTCCACCGGGAGTAATAGCCATATTGGAGAGTGCTGCTCCACAACTAGGTGTAGTAATTCCCAGTTCATCAAAAAATGCTTCTTCTATCCAGCCAGGGGATGTAAAGCTTATTTCCATTCCATTTGCAAAACAATAATCTACTGCATCTTTTAAAATGGTCTTCAGTTCATCCGAGGATAACTGCAATTCCTGAGATTGTTCAGTAGCTGCGTTTCCTGTGGTTATCAGACCTGAACATGTAACATAACGCACACCTTTATCGTGTAGGAATTTAAGTGTATCAACGTAATCTTTATTCAGGCTGCACAATGGTGTATTAATGCTAACGCTAATGCCCGCTTCAAGAGCATTTTCTATGCCTGAAACAGTGTCATCATATCTGCATGCGCCTACAAGGTTGTTGTGTATTTCTTTAATTTCTGAATAAAATGTAATCTGTAAACTGTCTAATGAGGCAGCTTTAAGTTTTTGACACAGTTCTTTGGTAAGAAGAATTCCGTTAGTGTTTAGTCGTGTTATAAACCATTTTGAATGTTCAATCAGCTCCACCAGATCGTCTCGCATAGTAGGTTCTCCACCGGTAAAGGTAAGCTGTGGAATTCCGGCGATACGGCATTTGTCAATTATTTCTTTCCATTCGGCTGTGGAAAGCTCCCTCTGTTCAGCCTCAGACTGACCTGCTGCATAACAATGAACACACTTCTGGTTACAATGCCAGATGCCTTCTTTGGTCATGGCACTTACCATAAGATCCATTCTGTGAGGCGCACGCATAAATGGTGCGTATTCTCCTAAACTCATATATCCAATCTCTTCATCTGCCTTTTCACGATAGGCAATCTGCTTGAAGGTATTGATGATGTGGAAAATGTCGTTAGTTATTCGCTTTTTGCCGACAAATGGATAGACTTTATGTACACGCTTTACTGTGGCTGCACCTATTTTTTTGATATCCTCGTCAGATATCTCTACACCATCATATGGATTTAACTCCTTGATGAATTCACTTAAAACCACACTCCAAGCCATGTTGACCGGAATAATATCCTGCCCGTTTATGATTGCCACACTGTTGCCGGTATTCTTTCCGTCAAAATGCGGAGGAATCAGGTGGATTCTTACAACACTGGGACCTTCCGGGTCGATGGTAGTGTGTAAGACTTGATTGAAATTTTCTTTAGCATATTTTATTTCTCTTCGCGAATATGCCATTATGTAATCCCCCTATGTTTATTAGTATCCGGGTGTTTGCGAAACTCTGTAACTAACAACGGACGTTATGAAATTTTACTATATTACCGCCGGACACGCTTTTGCTTCGTTGCAAATCGCAACGGTGCGTAAGCGGCTAAGCATAAGCCGCTAAGCACCGGCGTTTGCAAATAGTCCGGCTTGCAATATAGTAAAATTGCATAACTGGTCGATATAGAATTAAAGTTTCGCAAATGCCGATTATTGCTATCATGTATTAATATATCATAAGGATAACATATATACGAAAAAATATAAATTCAAATTTCAAGTTATAGGAAAGGTGTAACTTTTTTATATAAATCTTAGACCAGAGCAAACGGCTTAGTTAGATGTGTTTTTAATGGCAAAATAAGTATTATTTTTGCCAAAGTAATAATAAATGCAATAAAAATGAAGCTGCCGCGTAACGAACGATTATCCGTTAAAGCGACAGCTACATGAAATAAAATGCTGGTTTATTTACTCTTTACGTATGTGTTGAGCGGATGGACACAATATTCATTGTATGGATACTGGTCTGTTGTAACATATCCGGCTGGTGCATCGATGAGCTGAGGAATTCTATTGATAAGTGTCGCACAGGTCATTTCAACTGTTGCCGGGCGGTTACATGATACGGTTGTTTCCGGTTCTCCGATAAATGTCCAGTCGTTGCAGTCGAAATCTTCCGGCGCATATACCTTTCCGACACATTTTGTCACAAATGTAATGCCTTCCTCAGTGGTGGTGGTAACAACAGCCTCCATACCGGTTGGGTCTCCTGCTTTTATTGTTGCCCCAAGTGTTGATGAATAAAGGTCTTTATCATAGCTTGTAGGGTAGCATTTCTGGGTCTGTGAGGTGATGTGAAGGTTCATTTTGCTGCAAAGCCATCCATTCTGGTTCCACATATATGAAGGAACATACTGACCGCTTTCAATCAGCTCTTTTAATTCATCTGATGGCATTTCATTAATGTTGGAAATCTCAGCCTCAAATCTTTCTTTGGTAAATCCTGCACCATGACCTTCAGCAAGTGCAATTCCATACTCCTCAACATTATATGAGCTTACACCATGGATTTCTTTTATGTTTTGAGAAGAACCGGCAAGGTTTGTTACCATTGTTCCCCAAACCAAATCGCAGTAGCCTACACCTGTAAGTGTGCAACCGCCTTGCTTTGCAAGCTCATCTAACTTCTTTGTAAGCTTTGGATTAGAGTTCCATGGGAATAAAGCTTCCTCACATGTAGTAATTGCATTAATCCCATACTTCGCACATATTGTAAAAATGTCTTCAAGCTCAGCAATTGTGCTTCTGGTTGCAATAATGCACACATCAGGCTTTAATGAGCCAAGTATGCTGTCAGCCTCGTCTGCGCCCGAAACCTTTATTCCGGTAACAGGGTAGTCATCTCCTACAATTTCAGCTGCATCTTTTCCTATAAGTGCCGGGTTCATATCAAATGCAGCAACCAGCTCGCCACCTTTTTCAATGCCGTATCTGATAAGATATTTAGCCATCTTTCCGCATCCGTACTGTGCAAATGTCACTTTTCTTTCCATCGTAGATACCTCCTATTAAATTTTTTTCAAGAATCATTTGTATTGTTACTTTAATTATACAAAGATATCCACAAAAAATCAATTTAACAGTTTTTTAAAGAGTTTGAGCTAATATCTCTCTTGACACAATTAATGAATCCGTTCACAATATAGATACAGAAAGGGATGCATGGCTGACATTTTTAAGTGCAACTGATTATTCTAAAATCATTAAGTTGCTTGAGAAGCATCCTGAATTCATAGAATTGTATAAGGAGATTGCCGTTTTCAGACAGGATCCGGAAAGGTTGGTGAATATGGTATCTGAGATGATAAGGGAATTAGATCATAATACTATTATGTATATGATTGATGAGTTTAAACTAGAGCTTGAGCAGAAAGATGCTGAGCTTGAACAGAAAGATGCTGAGATTGAACGATTACGGAAGCTGCTTGAAGAAAAGAATGGCAGCTTATAATTACTCTGGTATATTTGCTAAATTTTATTGCTCTCATTTTTGAATACAATGAAATGAGAGCAATATGTTTTTGTTAGCGCTAAAAAGCACTGCCTGAGTTTACACGCCCGGCTAAAAAGTCCTCCCAAAACTGCATAGAACCTGCAAACTTTAAATCTACATTTTTATTTAATCTATCCAGAAAGTCCCATACCTTTTGAGCATCACCACTGTTTTTATAATCTATTCGCCAAAGTTCCTTTGTTACACCGCCACGGCATTGGTTGCAGATTATTCCATCCGGACCAAATGCTGTAATTGTCCAGGTTTTCTCACCATCTTCATCATTGACGCTTGCACATTCTCTTGTATTGCCGATTTCACTCACGCCGGTAGTAGTGTCGCCTGTAAGCAGTATTTCCTGTGTTTTTGTTAAAGCATTGTCAGCTCTTTCATTTGACAGCTTAGCCTTGGTAAGGATAGTCTGATCCTCTGTCTCAAGATCATATGTCCAGCTGTTCTCTTCCAGCCATTTTGAATCCTGCTCAGTGCTTACATCAGAAGAAAATCCATTTGCTGCTGCCTGCAATGCCGCATTTGCTGCTGCAAGGGCTTTTTGTCCGGATGGCGCTTTGCTCGCTGCTATTTGAGCGGCTTTATTCTGAATTTCCCGTAATTTTTTTAAATCTTCTTTATAATCTTCAATATAGTTATCTATTCCCTCAAGAAGCTTATCCCACTCATCGTCCGGCAGATCACGCCAGTCTTGTTCCTGTAAATCCGCTTTTGTCAGTTTATGATTCTTAATAATTGTATTTTTAAGCATCTCTAAATAATCAGAATCATTCATTTTTTCATCTGTTGATTTCTTCTCCATTTCAGATGTTGATTTTGCTAAAGCAGAATTCCAGTCGGAAGGGTCGGTTTTTGCTTTAGCAAAAGATGAATATCCATAATTATAATTACCTGCTATCTGATTGTTTACTTCCATATATTTCCCCTTTCTGTAGTCGCTTAAGCATTCACAACTACTCTGCTCTCCAAAAAGGTCCGAGCTAAAATTTAAAAGGCACCCTATTTCAATCAATCCATTGAAATAAGATGCCATCCATGTATAATGTTTATCGGCATAATTATGAAATTGTTTATGCTTAAGAGAAAAAATAAATAGAATTTATACCTCTTGCTATTCTCTATATCTGCTTTGGCACATTTCAATGAATTCATTTATCAATATATTTTCTCAAATTTAAAATCATTATCCTTGGCATATTTTTCGGCAGCACTTCCCTCTCTTCCGCATATAACCAAGTCAGAATATTTCCCAAAACATTCGCTATTATATACCGCATGGTAACCTATGGCAAACGAGCCGATATTAGTAACACTGTCAGGGATGTATATCCTCTTTAATGCAGGACACATTGCAAATGCACATTGTTCGATACTTACTGTACCCGGTTTTATTGTTACACTGTCAAGGTCTTTACACCTATAAAATGCCCATTTATCAATCTTTGTCACATTTTCAGGAATTGTTATGCTTGTAATATAATTACATCCGCAAAATGAAAATGAACTAATTTCCCGGACAGTGTCAGGTATTTCAACTTCCGTTCTTTTTCTTGGAAATAAAATAAGTTTTGTTTTATCCTTACTTAACAAAATCCCATTTATAGAACTATACGTCTGATTTGATTCTGAAACATTAATATTATAAACGGCGATACCATTGCCTTCACCGTATATATCTCCATATACTTTTGTAGCATTGGCGGGAATTTCTACATTTTCTATGCTGGTATTGTCGTTCAGAGTAGTTAAGTCTATTTCAGTCATAGTTGACGGATAAACAAGAGTTTTTATATTTCGTGAGCCTACAAAGGCGTCTTTTGACACAGATGTTATTCCCTCAGGAATAATATACGTTCTGTCTGCCTTGTTTGGAGGATAATATACCAAAGTATTATTTTCAAAGAGAACTCCGTCAATGGAGCGAATATGCTTATTTCCATCCTCAACATTTACGGCTGTAAGATTGGAGCATCCGGTAAAGGCAGCCGTGTTAACAAAAAGTGAATTGGGAATGTATATGGTATTGAGTGTTGTACAATTGCTGAAAGTGTTTTTTTCAACAGAAATTACCGGGGTATCCCACTCTGTCTTTGTAGGCAATACAATATCAGTGGCATTTCCTGACCATCCTGTTATCCATGCTTCACTTCCGTTTCCGGCATACCTAAATGTGAATTGTGAAGTGACTGGCTCGCTGCTTTCAGGATGGGCAACTGAACTGCTTGTGCTCTCATGCTGCTCTTTTGAAGAGACAGTTTCACCTTCAGTTTCGTGTTTGGATGAGTCAGTTGTAGTTTCCAAAACCATATTACTATCATTATTGTTTTTATTATCATTATTAGTGGCATTATTTTCGTCTTTGCAGCCACATATTGAAATTACTATCAATGCTATTAATAATAACAGACATTTGCGCCTCATATAATTTCCTCTGTTTATACTTATTCCCTTAATCTGCCACACATCTGTCTGAAAATCGGTGCGTGGCAGATACATTGTTTATCAAATGATTGGCAGGATATTATTCGAATCTTGCCTCTGAGAGAATTATGGAACCGTTTGAATAATTATCATTGGCTTTTGTTTCATATTGTAATTCTATTGTAAAGGTGGAAGCACCGGTTAAATCATAAGATAATTCTAACATCTTACTGTCCTTTGATATATCCATGGAATATAGCACAGTATCATCCTTATACAGATTAACGTGAATATAATTAATGTCAGTTGCGTATCTGTTATTAATAGATAATGGCGAAAGCTTACATGAAAAGGATGTTCTGGTCTCATCCAGGGTATATATGGCCTTAACTGTCTGCGTTCCGTTCGGATTAGAATAATTATTTTTGTTATTATCGCATACAAACTTAATCGCTCTGGTGCACTCATTTCCCCATATATCTTTTCCTGAATATGCTGACATCTTAGACCCTGTACTTTCTGAGATAAAGCTTGAATAAACTATTGTATCAAGATACTGAACTTCCTTTACTTTCTTTCCAAGACTGACAGCAATTGTTACGGTGTCGCCCTCTTTAAGATTAAGATTATTGTCAACTGTAGGACTCTGGCTTATTATCATATTCTTTCCTACTGTATCACTATATTCTTCGTTTACACGAACCTTAAAGCCGGCACTTTCAAGTAATGCTTTTGCGTTATCAAGGCTTTTTCCCACAACATCAGGAAGCTTTGCATTTTGAGCTGCTGTTGTGGCTTTTGTTGTACTTTCCTGTGTTTTAGAGCTGGTTTCTTCTTTAGCTGCCTTAGTACTTTCAGTTGTGGCATTTACCGGATGCTGTGTGGCAGAATCATTACTGCCGCAACCGCACACAGTAAGCATTGTTGTTAATGCAAGCACAATTATTCTTAAATTTATTTTCTTTATCATTGTGTTATCTCCTTTATGTTTTATCGCACGCTTTCTTCGCGTTTATGACCGCATGAACAGCTCCCAATATATGATGCATTTACTGTTTTGCAAAATGCACACCTCCATTTTCCTATGTTTCTAAGCTGTTCATCAGACAGATACGGTTCATTGATAATCATTTTAGTCCTTGTTATGCTTACATCATCCCGTATGTTTTTAGAAATAATAAGCTGGATTATACAGAAAAAACACAGAAAAAATGGTGCAGGTTCAATATCCAGGATGCTATATGTATTTTCACTGATATAATACATAACAATAAAAGCAATAATACTTCCTATCAATCCTGAAACATTTGCCACGGTTACTGTTGTTTTGGCTGATGTGTTTTCTGTGGCAACGTTAAAGATTGAAGCTACAAACATGATAATGGCTACTACTACTGCAATAGTGGCAGCCAGAAATCCAAGGCAGCATGCTGACAGGTCATCACTATATGACATATCATCCAATTTTATAAAATACATGGTTGCGTCAAAAATAGTTATATGTTCTGAATCAAACCAGTAATTGAAATTAACCCATGGCATAAAGCATAATATTATAGAAATAATCGATAAAATTATTAAAAACACCTTGCACAGGGTAGATGTCTGATGCTTTGTGACATGTATCTGATGTACATTTGGTGGCGCATATGCCTGGTTATAAGGCTGTGTATATGGCTGGTTATAGGGGTGTGTATAAGGCTGTCCATATTGCTGCTGATATGGTGGCTGCTGATATGGCGGTTGTTGCTGTGCCATCTGTGAGCCTGAATAGCCGGTAGGTGTGCCGCACCTTTCACATAATATACTGTTATCTTTTAGTTCATTTCCGCATTTTGAGCAATACATATGCATTTCCTCCTATGATTGTTCTGTACATATTTATCAGTATAAAATAATGTGCAGTTTAATTTTTATAAATTTGTGACCAGGCCTGTTCAAATGTTTTTTCCTTAATTTCTGCTCTAAAAGTAATCTTTCGTTGCACAAAATCGTCACTTATTCCATTATCATATAGCTTTTTTACTGTTTCTTTATTAAACTTTGCAAGATTTTCACTGTTGTAATAATCTGTAAGAATTAATGAAATCATTGACAGTTTGTTATTGGCTGCTGCACTTTGAAGTAATGCATTTAGTTCGGTACCGGTCATACCTTTATGTCCATTAGGTATGACCACAGACACCAGCTTAGGATTATTGATGATTTCTGATATATTAGTCGCCTGACTATATGGTATACAAATAGTCTTTAATTCTGTAAGTGATGCTATATCCTTCAGATCATATACATAATCTGCTGATATACCTTCTATCCGTATATTTTCAAGTTTAGTGCATTTATTTAGCATACTCAGGTCAGAGATATCCATTGATGAACAAATGGTTTGAAGCTTTGGCATACACTCCAATGCTTCCAGGTATGATGTTATCTGTTCCGGTTTCCCGTTTACTTTGAATAATTTCAAATTATCCAGGTTATATTCGTCTTCAGAACTTAATTCATTTTTTATATTTTCACAATCTGTTTGAAACAGCCTTAATTCCGTAAGTCTCTTTGTCTTTCCTATAGCTTTGATTCCTGTTACATTACATGCATAAAGTGTAAGCTCTCTTAGATTAGTCACATTTTGAATATATGAAATGTCACCTTTGCAGGCACACAAATTAACAGCCTGTAAATATGGTAACTCTGCTAATTTATCAGTATTCTTCATTTCAACATATTCATAACCTGTTCTACCGCCAGTATAATATATATATGCTCCTTCTTTAGCAATTGTAAGTGTGGTCAGATTCTTAAATTTAGAGAGCAGACTAAAATCGAATTCACTGCACCCTTTCCAAAGTACAAGACTTAAATCTTCAGTATCCTCACTTAAAGTATCAATAGTATTATTTAATTCATCTTCTGATGATATCTTTAATAATGGAATGTAAGCCCTGACGTCTGTGTCATCATTATTTCCATAGTACTGGTATTTCATTGCACTTGTGTAATTTGCAATATCAGTAATTTTTATTGGATTATAAAAACGCCAATAGTCTGTGTTAAGCACTTTTTGTGCATAACAATCATTATTTCCGTTAAAAAAGGTTATCTGCTTATTGGATGATTTTGACAACATTATTTGTTTCATGTGTGAATCCACATATATTCCTAAATCCATGTACTCTAATGCCGGAAGCTCTGATATTATGTCTGCCCAGTATCTGTAGCCATATCCAGCTCCTGAATAGAGATTGTGTGAAGTAGGATTCCATTGCATATATATTCTTTTTAAATTTTTACAATTTGTTATGCTGTCAACGTTTACCACCATGTCATAATCCACAAGATTATCAATTTTAAGTATCTCAAGACCCGTAAGGTATCTTAAGTCACACAGATCAATATATCCTTCGTAAAAATTTAATCTTGATATGCCAGCACCAAAATTCATTCCCAAAGTAGGATCATATATTGGAGATATAACAAGGGATGTAATGCTGGCAGCATCTGCCTTTGTTACTTTATCATCCCAGCTTTTATTAAGTGTTTTTCTAACGCAACGTTCCACCAGAAAATCTGAAAAATGTATCTCATCATCTTCTTTTAAATCATCAATTGAAATCTCTCCCTCAGAATCAGTTTGTGCACTGTTTTCTTCAACATTTTCATTTTGTGCCTTGTCATTTTGACCATCTTTAGCAGCTGTGCAGGCTGAAAGATTAAATAACATTATTGCAATAATGAAACAACTCCAAAGCCTTTTTAATATCTTTTTGTTCATACTCATCACTCCTCACCTTTTGTATTATCTTCACGTTTACAATCATATGGACAGCTTTCTTCATATAATGCACTTACTGTACGTATTTTACCATTATTTAATAATGTGCAGTTTGATTCAGCACAAATGGTTGATTTGGCGGCACGAACGGTAAAAAAAGAACAGGCCGTACGACCTGTTCCTGAATATCAGACTCAATATTATATGAATTATCCGTTATTTTTCCACTCTGCCAGCCTTTCGTCTAATTCTGCCAGCATCGTCATACCTTTTTCTTTATCCTGGTTGATGATGTATCTGGCGGTTGTAAGCTGCTCATAGAAATCATGTCTTATTTTTTCCATCTTTTCGGTGCGTTTCAGTAAATTCTCATACGCTTCCTGCTCCTTTGCCCGGATTTGTTCAAGCTCCTGACATCTTTTTAAGAGCTGCTGTTCCATACCCTTTTTGAAAATCATATACAATATGAGCAGAAACAGTCCTGCGGCAATAATTTCCATCACTGTTGTAACCTTACCGTAAGTTAATCCTATTTTAATAGGGGTTCTTATAGGCACATACGTATACATCACATAATAAGTGGACATAAGCAACAGAAGTATTATTGTTTTAGAATTGACGAGGGGAATACTCTTATCTATTAAATAACGCTTTGCCATTACAAGAAGCACGCCTTCAACAATAATCATAGGAGTAACGATAATATATCCAATAGCAGTTCCTATTTCCCAGTTGGTACATTCTGCATAAGGTGATATCATCCATAGCAGACTCTCAATAACCAGAGCCATATCCACACAGCAATAGGTTAATAAACATGCCAATATACCTTCTTTACATAAAAAATATGACAATAGTATCATCATAGCTGAATTGAATATTGCAAAAAATATATCTCCATCAGAATTAAGTGGCATCAGGAATTTGGCAGTTCCACCAATCATCATAAACCCTGTAAATATAAAGATTGTTTTTATTCTTGAATATTTTGTTGTTAACAGATATGTATAAATAACTACTGTTATCATAGAGTTAAGCATATATAAAATATAATTAATTACAAAAATCGGAGTTATGTTCATATCTTTGGGCTTTCTCCTTCGTTATTATTCATAAGCATGGATATAACGGCTCTAAACTCATTATTAACCAGTTCACATTTGAATTTGCCGTTATATATACCTGCTACATCCTCAAGAATTCTAAGTCAATATCCGTGACCTTTTCTTGAGGTTTGTATCTTTGCATTATCACCGGCACTGTTTTTAACAGATACATTAAGATAATTTCCTTTTTGATAACAGGCAATATCAATGTACTTTTCGTTACTACCTGACCTTATACATCCCTCAACAGCATTTTTAAGCATATTTGTAAATACACTGCAAAGGTGCAGGTTTGAGATACCGGTATTCTCTCCAAGATGAACATCACAGTTAAAATGTATACCTTCTGTACTGCATCTTTCTTCAAATTCCATTAGAATCGTATTTACTATTATGTTATAGCATTTACTGTCCTTAGTGCTCCTGATTTTTCTTTCCAGCTTATCAATATATTCATTACAGTCATTGCTTTCATAAGAGTCACAATACATCCTGTAAATGTTGTCTAATTCATTCTGGTACTCCGCCTTGAGGCTTAGAAGTCGCAATTCATCTGTCTGAGCCTCTTCATGAACATCAGACATCAATGATAATTCTTTTTCGTGTATTGATATGGTCTGCTCCAAAACATTTGTGTCATACATTGTATATATAACAATCAAAAGAGCTGTATCACAGGCAATTCCCAGCAAGGTAATGACCCATACAATGTAATCCCCGGTGATAACCTCCACCGACATATAAGGTATAATAAATAGATTGATTACGGGAAAAAGTGATGATACCAACCCAATTCTTGATATTTCCGGAACACGTTTTCTTTTTATAAAATAAAGATAAATGTACATACCAATTATCTGAATTGTGCCCCAGATTGAAACGGCTCTCATTGAAAAAAGATACAGTTCATATGAGGGATTCTGATATCTTGAAAATGCAAACACAATAATTATTATGTCAACAACTGAGGTAATTAAAGCATTCCTTGTGCTTACCATAATACGTGATATGAGTGCTCTTTCTTTCTCATTAAGGTATTCAACTACAAGATATAATAATTTTATGATTAATGTAATCAATAAACAAAACGCCATACATTTTATTTCATCTAATTTCGTCATCGGATTTTATCCTTCTATTTCTTTGTCCATATTATCAATTTGTATTCCCAGCTCCTCAATCATTTTCATCCCTTTTTCTGAGTCCTGACTGATGATATACCGGGCAGTTGAGAGCTGTCCATAGAAATCATGTCTGATTTTTTCCATTGTATCTATACGTTTGAGAAGCTGCTCATATGAATCTTCTTCCATGTTTCTTTTCAGTTGAAGCAACTCATAATGCTTAAGATGTGCCTGAGCCTCCCCCTTCTTAAATATCATATACATAATAATTGTATAAAATAGCAGGCCGCCGAATTCCAAGGCAATCAGACAACAACGCATAATTATATTCATACTTCCTATGAATTTCATTGGAAGATAAGTGTATATTGTGTAATATAAAACTACAATAAACAGCAGTAGTGCCATACTTTTACTCATATAATTATAGGATTTATCTATTAAAATCTTTTTTTCCCAGATTATTAGGAAAAAACCGAGTATACTTACAGGCAAACATATGAGATATGCAATAGTTGTACCTATTTCCCAGTTAGTAGAGTCAGTGTATGGCGACATCATCCAAATAATTGAACTTAAGACATTTATCATGTCGAGACTGCCAAATGTTATAATGCATGCTATAATTCCTTCTTTGCACATAATATAAGCACAGCACAAATATGTAATTGTATTTATATATCCCCAAATCATGTCTTCGTTTGAATACAAAGGCGTGAAAAATTTAAGCGTTCCGCCAATTGATTCAACAATAACCCAAATTATAACAACTTTTATTCTTGAATACTTTGGGGTAAGCAGATATGTACTTGCAATAATTAGTGCAAGATTATTTAAAGAATATAACAGATAGTTTATAAAAAAAATCACATTTTCCGACATACAGCTCCTCTATGACGCAGGTGCATCATTTTTATCATAATTATCGTTTATCATTAAAGACATTGTAGATTTAAATTCTTTATTTTTTAACTCATACCGGAACCTTCCGTTGTAATGAATTGCAATATCCTCAAGAATTCTAAGACCGTATCCATGCCCTTTCTTTGTTTCTTTTTTCTCGTTGGGACTGGCACTGTTTATCACTACAATATTTAAATAATTATTCTTAATGTAGCTTCTGATATCAATATAACGCTGCTCTGTTTTAAGCCTTTCACAGGCTTCAATTGCATTGTTTAACAGGTTGTTAAAAATGCTGCACAGGTGAAAGTTGGAGATGCCAATATTATCACCGATATTTACATTGCAGGTGAATTTAATATTATTGTTTCTGCATATCTCTTCTTTTTCCATAAGAATTGTGTTGACAATAATGTTATGACACATACTGTTTTTGGAAAGCTTAATCTGTTTTTCAAGCTCGTCAATATGTTCTGCGCATACTTCTTTTTTTGAATTGTCCGAATATTCCTTATAAATGTCGTTTAGCTGCTTTTGGTAGGATTCTTTCAGCTTTAAAAGACGTTGTTCATCGTTGGTGGTTTCTGCACGCATTGTTTCCAGTAGAAGCAGTTCTTTTTTCTTCATTTCAATATCATTTTTTATGATGTCAACATTCTCCATGGTATATACAACATACAACAGTAGCGCATCAGAGAATACAGCTAATAATATGCATACCATTACAATGATATTATTACTATCGTATTGCCATACATAATCAAGAAATATAGCCAGAGATAATTGAAAAACAGGGAAAAGCAAAATGATTATTGACAGCCAGGAAATCTTACCGGAATTTCTAAACCTTTTAATAAACATAAAAATGTAAACAAATATTATCTGTACAATAAACCATGTCAGAAATGTAACTGTCATTACCGGTAAATGTGCAATATCACGTAAATCATTATTCTTAATAAAAAATACAATTAAAGAAATATCAATGACGGATGTAGCCGCAACAATTACTAATCCGTTAAGTAATATTTTTGAAAGCTTTTTTTTACGATCCAGCAGATATTCAACTAAAAAA
Organism: Lachnospira sp.; assembly: GCA_051879515.1. GTDB lineage: Bacteria > Bacillota > Clostridia > Lachnospirales > Lachnospiraceae > Lachnospira. Next base: position 15,280 of record JBJEME010000094.1, read on the forward strand.
TAAATAGGTTTGACAGAAAGAATTATTATAAAACACTCTATTATATTTAACATCTTAATTTACCTTGCATCTTCCCATAAATAGTTAAAAAAGGCGTTCTCCATTGATTTCTTTTTCTGCCTGCTGATTACTACATTTCTTTCAATACCACAACATTCAAGCACTGCTTCTTTTTCTTTAATCATTTTGACATGGTCAAAATTTACAACAAAGCTTTTATGACATTGAAAAAAGTTCGAGGGAAGAATATCCATAATATTTTTTAATGAGTCATACACAGAAATATCCTCATTTATCATGTGAAAAATAACATTATGCTTTATGCTTTCAAGATAGCATATTTCCTTGTAAGGTAAAGATATGAGCTTTCCTTTCTGCTTTATTGCGATAGCCTCTGTCTTGTAATTACTAATGTCTCTGTTTCCTTTTTCGAGAATACATTTTAAGCTTTCAAGCTTAACAGGTTTCTCCAAATATCCGGTAATATTAGTGTCTTTCATAAATACAGCTTCAATATATTGTTGAGAATATCCTGTGACAAATACAATCTTGGTTCTTGGAGATATCCTGTAAAGCCAGTTGGCATAATCAATACCATTCTTTGATTTTCTCCACACAATATCCATAAATACCATATCATAATTAACACCGTCAGTTATGGATTTCATGAAAGATTCTATGTTGGAAAATGTCTCAATAAAACCGATATTATGACATTTCATTAGTAGTTGCCTTATTTCTTCAAGCTGCTGTACATCATCATCACATATTGCTATATCCATATGTTTTTTCCTGCCATATTAAATAATTTCTGTTGGTGAGAACACATAAAAAGCGTCTGCAGTCTGGACCGCAGACGCCCATGAAATAAAATACTGCTTTATTATACAAAGATATCCACAAAAAATCAATTTAACATTAATTTGATGCCTTTTTTGATGAGATTTTCCATGTAATTATTCCTGTTGTCAGCATTACAAGACCAATACCAGCAAATATTGCACCAACTACAAATATAGTGTTTGTTATACTTGACAAAAGCATATTTACTCCGGGAATTGTAATATTGACAAAAATGCCTATAACAGGTTTAACTATTAAAAGTATAAGTCCTGCGATGAGATAAGTGGCTCCCACCATTGTCACGCCCTTGCTGAATCTTTTCATAAAACATAACAAAATGATAATCAAAGATAATACCACAATAATTGCTACGCTTATGAACTCTATTTTAAGGATAGAGATTGATAATACAAACTCACCCAGCTTACCGTTGATTTCATTTATATTGCTTTCATCAAAATACATTTCAACAAAGGCGATTGCATAAGTATTAATTTCAGGATCTTTCTTTAGTTCTTCTATAAGCTCTTTTTTGCTGACAGATGGCTGTGACCCTTCAAATAATATGGCGTTCTTTGCCTGAATAGCTTTTGTTATTATATAGCTTTTCAGATATTCACTCTGTAACATTGATGTAATTGTTTCCTGAGTGACATAATCATCCTGATATCCTTTAATTCCCCGTTTAAAGCTTTCATATTTAAAGCTTTCTTTGTTCTTTTCTATAAAAGTATCATAGAAATATTTGTCAAGTGACTCATCAACATAAGTAATACCAAGGTCTGAAGCATTTAGCTTGGCAATATCAATCTGCTGCACTGCGTTTCTTACATTTTCATCAGAACAGATGTTGGCAATTGCCAAAGATGCGCTGAACAATACTATGGAAACGAACATTACAATACATAGCAATACTGCGACAATATTTAGAATAACCCTGCCAACAGAAGATTTTCCCGGCTTTTTTTGCCTCTGTGGACTGTTTGGCTGATTGTTTACCTGTTGGAAGCTTGAAACACCATTAAAATGCTGAGTATAATTATTGTTATAGCCTTCAAATGATGTAGTCCCAGGCATAGCACCGGGAAGAACATCAAACTGGCTGATACGTTCCGTATAAGCAGTATTGTCTGTATATACGATATTTGTAATAACAATCTGCATTTTTCTGGAATCAGCATTTTGTAAATATATCAGTTCTCTGTCACAACCTGTACCGCCACAAGGAATATTGCAGCGATACTCGTAGGAAAACTGGTCAGTTACTATACCATTATTATCAGCCAGAGTAATCTCGGTAGTAATAGATGATATTGGCTTGTTTCCGTAGTTTGCAAAGCAAAGATTAATACAGTTTTTACCAATCTGACTGTTTAAAAATAATCGGCCGGCTTTAATGCATAAACCCGATTTAGAATTATATAAATTCTCTGTTAGAATAAAATATACCTGATCTTTTGCCATATTTGTATGTACCTCTCAATTACTTCGTATGAATTATGCAATAGTCACTGTTATCATATACTGTTGAATAGCAGTCATCATATTGGCAGATTTTATCGTATGAGTCTATTGATAATAGTGGTGCCGAATTAATCACCTTTCCTTTTTTGTCAACAATTGAGTATGTCTTTGTCGAATTGAGGACAACATAATAATCAGTATATTCATAAGCTTTTTCATATTGAGCAAAGCTTGTAACGATATTACCTTTCTTATCAATAAGTATGCATGTGTCTTCATTTGAAACCTGGGCTGTGCCATCAATAAATACATCTGCACTATCGTAAATAAATGGAATTACAGCTTCACCCTTTGTATTTATATAACCGTATTTGCCATTTTGCTCCGCTGCTGCAAGTCCGTCAGAGAATGGTGATATAGAATCATACATGCATGGAATAATCATTTTGCCCTTTTTGTCAATTACACCATACTTTTCGTTCTGTTCAACTACAGCATATCCGTTAAAAAATGGTAATGCGCTGTCATATATACATTGAATGGCAAAATTACCTTTTTTGTCAATGAAACCCCATTTATCATTTTGCTCTACAAGACAGTATCCAGCATCGTCAAAAACGGTAACTCTATCATAAACCAAAGGAACAATGACATTTCCTTTGTGATTGATAAATCCATACTTGTCATTTAATGAAACTGCTATCAAATCTGAACTGTCTGTATATTTGGCATAATCGACACTAATTGTATCATACTGAGGTGCTACAATAATCTTTTCTTTATCGTCCAATATACCCTGAGACAAATTACCTTTATTGCTAAAAACAAAATATTTTGAGTCTTTGTCTAAAGGATAAAGGAAACTGTAAGTAGGCTGAATTACTAGCTTTCCTTTATTGTTTATTGCTCCATACTTTGGCTCATTGTTATCATCAAATTTAAGTATAATTGCTTTGTCTCCAACAAATGAAAAAATTCTATACTCATTTTGAAGATTAAACACGTACTTTCCTTTGGAGTTAATTACACCATACTGTTCGCCGACTCTTACAACAGCATAACCATCACTAAAAGTGGATACCTCGTCATACTGGGCCTTAATTGCAAATTTGCCTTTCTTATTTATGAAACCATATTTTCCACTTTCATCCCGGGCAGGTGCAAGTCCATCATGAAATAATGACTGTGTCTCCATCACTGCAGTAAATAAAGACTTTTTATTGTTTTTTATTACTGCGAATACAGAAAGAACAATTGCAACTGTTACCAAAACAGCAATAGGAATAATCAAAAACAGCTTATTAAAGCGTTTTTTTGGTTTGGCAGGGGGCATGCCCTGACCATAGTTAAAGTTCGCTCCCTGATTGTAGTCAGGCGTGCTGATATTGGGATTCATCCCTTGATTGAAGTTAGGGACATTGATGTTGGGAGTGACTCCCTGATTGAAACTAGGGGTACCAATGTTAGGAGTCACTCCCTGATTGAAATTAGATGTGTCCATGTCTGCTTTTCCTCCTTGGCATAAACTTTCACAAGTATTACATTTTTCTACATGTATAACTTATGAAGGCATTGTATCATTATTTTACCTTTTATAGGAAAATATAGCATGAACGGTAGTTTTAGCGACACGAACGGTAATTTTTTAAGCCTTTTGTTTCTTAATAACAATAATTATTCCTGCACCGGCAGTAACCGCAACACCTAACCAGGTTATAATCCATACAAAACTATTATCACCGGTTTTTACGATATCAGACTTGTCAGTAATAAAAGTTCCGCTATTGTCTTCAGCACTGTTGCTGGTTTTTGATGCCGTTGTAAATTGATAAACATTTGTTGAGGTAACACCTGAAGATGTATTATTAACAACAGCATACCAAACATAATCGGTATTATCCTTAAGATTGTTAATCTTAACTGTGGCTGTCTTGGTGGTCTTATCTACTTCAGCTGTTCCAATTGCTTCATCGGTCAATACATATGCTTGGAAACTCTTCTGAAGAATACTCTGTTTATCGGTGTTAAACTCTACGTCCAGTATCATCTTGTCAACATCTGTTGCGGAGGCACCCTCAACATTTAATGTGTGAAGCTCTGTATCATAGAAGTTGTAATCATCCAGATATGGAGAATAAGAATTCATATATATCTTATTGTTGTCCAGGTCAAAATAGAGGAATTTAATATATTCACTACCACCTTCAAAACCTGACTGATAGTCTGTACAAATCTGATATACTGTTCTGTCATACTGACCGTCTCCATTGTCGTCAAACATTGCTGTCTCATATGACGCACCATGATAATGTCCGTTTAAAACTGCAAATACATTAGGGTTCTTTGCAACTACCTGCTGCTTGATTAACTGTCCATAATAATCAAGATAAGTGTCTGAACTCTTCTTTACATTGGTATATGTATGGAAACACAGAATTGCTTTTCTGTCGCTGTATTTCTGTAATATTTCATTCATCCAGTCAATTTCATCCTGATAAATATTCCAGCTCATGTACAATACGATAAAGTCCTGACCTTTTTCACTAATTAAATCATAATGACCTCTATTGTTCTTATATGAGCCTCCATAGGTAGGCTGAGTATTAAAGCGATTTTCTCCAAAATATTTATAATAGTTTGAATAATCAGCTATGCCCGCTGCCACATCATGATTACCGCCAAGTACACCATAAGGCATACCTGCCTTATCAAGAATGCTCATTGATTTGTCTGCATTTTCCCACTGATACTTCATATCAATGTCATCTACAATATCACCTGTATGAATAACATACTTTATCTTCAGCTGGGCTGCATTATTTACAATCCAGTTATTAATGTTATTGTAATTGTCAGGCCATTCCTCTGCGTAATACTGAGTATCTGTCTCCCATGCGAAACAGAAATCATAATCCTTCGGAACATCTGTACCATCCCAGTCCTTATTTATGTCTGATGCGCCATCTGTCGCTGTATCCAATTCAGGCAGGGATGAATCTGCGCTACACTGTACAATGATTGTTGCAATTCCATCTTTAACATGATTTGCCGTTGCAAAAGAAGCTCCCTTAATTGAACCGTTTTCATCTGCTTGTGCAATCTCGTCCCATGTATTTGTTTCTGTGTTTAAAACATACATTTTACTGGCATGAGTACCGTCACTGTTAGATGCCTCGCCATCCCAATTTGCTATTACAGTGTCATTCTCTTTTACATTTTTCACATTAATTGTGTACTGAATATATGGAAGAATTCCATCAACAGTATTAGTTGTTATGCTGTTAGTGTCAACTTTCTCTGCTTTATAAAATGTTGCAATTGTATCAGAATTGACATTTTGGAGTGTCAGATAAAGGGATGCACTTGAATCTGTTATATCGGATGCTCCGCCTGTAGCAACAGTAATTGTTGCGCCTTCAACTATAAATGATGTTGATTTTGAGACTTCATTACCGGCAGCATCCTTTGCATAAACTGTAATAGTATGCTGTCCGTCTCCCAGATTATATGCTGATGTCTCATATGATGTGTTAATCTGCTCTCCATCAAGAGTTACAATCAGTTCACTTAATGTATTAGCTTCTGTTACAATTGGATTTAATGTAATATTGCCTGTCAATTTGCTGTTACTTTCCACACCGGTATCTATGACAGGTGCAGTATTATCAACAATAAATGTTACTTCCTTTTCACTTGTACCGTTTGTGACCTTTATTGTGTGCTCTCCATCAGAAAGCCTTGTGGTGTCTACTTCTACACCAACTGCTGTAACTTCAGAAGTTGGAATTGAAAAACTTACGTCCATATAAGGACACCAGCCTGATGAATCGCCGACAGAATGTACAGCATTATAATCAGTACTTAAATTTGTCTTGGCTTTTGTTGATTCATCATCAGGTCCAATGGCAGTCGGATAATATATATTTCCGTTAATTAATTTCAGGGCTAACTGTGTAACTGTAAAATCCTCTCTATTTGCATCAGGAAGAAGGTATTCGTCAACCGTTGTACCATAAGTACCTGCCCAGAAGCGAAATGTTGCATCGTAGGAATTATTCTGTTCATTATATGTAAAATAGCTGTTGTCTATGTGAAGAGCCTGTCCATCCAATATCTGATTCTGCCATTTTGCAATTGATGCTATAATATCATTGTCTGTCGTTGTAACAGCATTTCTAAAATAGCTGTCTCTGCCGTCAGTATGGAATGTAAAATAAGCTCCATCCTCCAGCATAGGCTTTGTTACTTGCTCCACACCGTCAATATAAATCTTTGACGAAGAATTATCACTGCCATCGTTAGCTGTTATTGATACTGTTCCGCTGACCTCTTCTTTATCTGAAAGGTTAGTTCTGATACCATCCACAACGTCCAATTTGTCTATATTAACTTTATAAATATCGCTTAATGTGCTGCGATATCTGTTTCGTGCATTTACATAGAATTCAACATAATCATGTGAAAATAATTCATCAGCAGAAATTAACACTTCATAGAGATTAGGGACTCTTCTGTTAACCTCCGTATTGCTGTACCATTTTCCCGTTCCATCAAATCTGTAATATGTAGTAATTCCTGTACGAGGGAGATTGCCGGTAACTTCATACTTGAAATTGACTCTTATTTCATCACCCTGCATAACTGAATCAGGAACAACATCATTAAGACTTAATTTTAATGAGGAGCCATCATCTTTTATGTAAGTATACTGGTCGGAACTTACCACTCCCATAGATGTTGCGGCATTAGCTGTCTTTATAAGCATTTCCGGCCCCTCAGGGTTTACCATAAGCTCTGCTGATTTATTATCCTTACAGTCACTATTTCCGACATAGCAATAATATGAGACCAGTTTTTTTGTGTTATCTTCCTGTTTCTTATATATCTCAACACCACGATTTGTATTGTTCATTCCGTTCTGGTTAGTGAAAATATATACAGGAACATCTGAACTGATGCCATATGCCTCACGAAACTCCTGCTCTGTAGGAAAATGTGTGTAGCCGGTCAGACTTTTTATTCTATAACACCACAAAACTGCTGTTTTTCCAGCCGGAATAATGCAGCCTTCAGATGAACCAATGTTTGATTCCTGTGTTTCATCGTAATGGTGTAATGGCAGTACTTTTCTGCTACCTTCTTTTACAAAGTACATTACCTGATAGTCTTTATTTAAATCTATATCTTTGTTGGTTGTATTAACAACTTCAACACATTCCATATAATCATCAGCCGTACCATACACACTTTCTCTGCTTACATCGTTAGGTCTAATCTCTGTAATGTAGACTCCCTCTGCAATTTCTAAATCCGGTACTTCTGCCTGTAACAGTCCGTTTACCTGACCTGAATAGACATATCCTGCTGATGGTTCAGTCATTTCGCGGTAAACTTCCATCTCACTTCCCATATCAGGAATCTTTAATTCAACTGAAAATCCATCCATTGTATCAACTTTATCTGTAGCAGTAAATGTTGATATCACTTTACCATCCGATTTAGTTTTCAATGAAAATGTAGATGTTACTGCCCAGTTCACACCACTTGTAACCTTGAGTACCACGGCATTATTGGGGATTCTTAAATCGTTTCTGAACTCTTCTTCTGTCGGAATCGTTGTTGTGACATCACTTCTGTAATTCCACAATACAACCTTTGCACCCGGCTTTATAACAATATCAGCATTATTATCCATTGTTGTAACTGTTAATGGTGTATCATTATAATATAATTCATAAGTGTCATTAAAACTAATATCAGAATCGTATGTACTTGTAATTTCAACAAATTCCATTAAATCTGTTGTACTTGTGTAGAGGTTAATGCTCTCATAACCGCTGGTTTCTCTTTTGTTATTCTTAGTACTGCGGTCGACATCATTCTGATAAATTTCAGTTAGCCATAGACCTTCTTTATTGAAGATCTCATTTGCTGTTTTACTTGTCTGCTGTTGCTCACCGGCACTTATTGGTGAGATAAAGCCTAAAACATTAAATGCTGCCATAACGGCTATCATTCCACCTGCAACAATTCTTTTTCTCTTAATCTTCATTTGACTACTTCGTTTTCTTCTTATCATATTCTTCCTCATTCCTGAGCGACTATTAGCATAAGAACTTCCGGGTATCTCAAAAGCTTTCTGCATTATTAATTAGAACTATCTGTCTTCGCCCAAAACATATAGCTTAACAACGCCATAAATATAAAAAAGCTTTGTAAAATCCACTATCGCAAAATTGAAAAAAGGATGTAAATATAAGGAGAAGAGGTATTGATGCTTTTATTTAATCTGTTCACTGTATAGATACAGACAAGGATGCATATTTCTCCACTTATTCCATATAAATAAGTTGGGGGGTGATATTATTGAATAAACTAAAGCGTTATACAATTATTGGAATAGTCTTTACTCTAATCATTGGAACACTCATGCATTTTGTATATGAATGGTCAGGAAATAACCCTATTGTGGGATTAATCGCTCCGGTTAACGAATCAGTGTGGGAACATATGAAACTAATCTTTTTCCCGATTTTGATACATTCTCTATTTATGAATAATCAGTTGAAAAATGAATATCCATGCGTCATGTCTGCGACAAGCTTCGGGATATTGCTGGGAACTTTATTAATACCGGTGATTTTCTATGTTTATACCGGAATTCTTGGCTATAATTTGATGATTCTTGATATTGGTACATTTGTGGTAAGTGTGCTTATAGCTTTTTACGCAATTTATAAATTAACTATATCCTGCAAATTAAAGAATTACCTAACTCTGCTCAGAGTAATGGTATTGTTACTGGCTATATTATTTATTTTATTTCATTATGTTCAACCTTCCCTCAATACTTGAGGGACTTGCTCCGCTTTGCGAAAGCAAGAATTTAAATTGGGCTTTTGACACCCGAATTCTATTGTATAAAAAAGGGCCACGCACTAATTTTCTTAGTGCGACAGCCCAGTTTACTTGGATTTCTAGCTTGACATTCTTACATGATTATACATTTTTGTTATATCTTCATTCATATTAATCGGGGTTATTATTATATCAGGATTATTATTAGCAAAAACGACAAACAGCTGATGAGCAAATCCTTGTCCAATCCAAGGTATATCCTCAAAATCTACAATGACCTCTTTAAATTTATCCAGACGATTACATACTCGTTTAGCTTGTGAACGTGATACCGGTGCTGAATCAAATATATTCTTTAGCGGTATTATTGTTTTAACAAATCTGCCATCCATATTGGCATATGCATCAAACACTTCTTTTGCAGTTTTATGACTATAATTTGATAATGCCATAAAAACGCATGTTCCTTTTTGATTGCCTAGGACAAAATCACTGATTTTGCTATCATCATATTTGTTATTGGAAAATATCTTTCCACTGGATGCAATAAAAAACTCATCCATTAACTTCGAGCTAAAGAAAATTCCTTCACCTGAATGATTTTCTTTATCAGTTGTTAACTTGCCCTTAAACAATTCGCAGATAGCCTCGTCAATTGATGGCAAATGAAAATGCTCTTGTATTTTCTTAAAAATACCAATACCATTATCAATAATCATAACACTTGTTGTTAAATAATTTTGTATCACGATTATTTTTACATTCTCAGCCATGGAATGATCCATTACATTATTAATCATTTCACTAAAAGTATATGCCCAGATATTTTGTACATTTGTTTCAAATCCTTTTATGTGATCGTGAAAACACGCATCAAATGCATAGGTATCAGTATCTAAATCGCCATTTTTTCTGGATAACATATATATATAGTCATGACTTACTAATTCGTATTCGCCTCGTTTAACCTTTTTAATAATATTGTCAGCGACAAGCTCGTTTATATATGCATGAACAGTAGTTGCGTTTACATTAAATGTTTCAGCAACTGTTTTTGATATTGAAGTAGATTTTTGCACTATTTTTTCTAAAATATAATTTTTGATAGTTTGTTTTCTATCTTCGCTGAACTTCATAAAAACACCTCCCACACAGCAAAATAATATCACGAACTTGTTATAAAAACAATAATTATTTGTTTTAAATATAAATAAACTTGTTATAATTACATAGAAAATTGGTTTAATTCATTTTATTCCAATTATCTATTCGTACAATCTCACCGCTCATCCTTTAATAATGCTTCTACTGCAGAAATATGTTATCAGAAAATATGAGCCATAGATTGCTGCCACAAACACAAATGTCAGACCGATTGAGGTCATCATTGAGCTCATTCCCATCATAGCAAGAATAATGTTAATGAATTTGATTCCAAAGATTGAATGAATAAGTGCAAGAATAAGTGGAAATGCGAAGAATATGCCAATCTGCTTGAGTAACGCCATATCTATCATCTTTTCATCAACACCTATTTTTCTTATCATCTCGTAGCGTTCCTTGTTGTCGGCGCTGTCAGATAATTCTTTTAGGGCAAGAATTGCTGCACTGCTTATCAGGAAAATGATTCCAAGATATAGTGCGATAAATGTAACCAGAGCACCAAGACCTACGCTGCTGTCAGCGATATCAATCTTTGAATTATAGGCTATAAAACTTGTTTTATAGCTAACGTCTTTTAATGCTTCTGAAATACTGTCTTCAATGGCATATCTTTCTTCTTTGGAATCAGCATTATAGTTTGCATTTAGCGCCACCTGCTCAATCTGGTCTTCTCTTACCGCCGAAGCTGGGACTAAGAATATTCCCTCATTTATGTGTTGTGAGGAAATCTGTACAAAGCCATTTTTACATTCGCTATATTTCGGCTTAAATGTTTTACCGTTGATATCAATAGTAGTGCCTTTCTTAAGTGCCCTGTTTCTAATGTCTACAGTAGTAGGATAGTCTGCCACAATCATATATTCATTGTCTGAAAGTTCATAGGTTTCGTTGCCGTACATCTTTGCAATTCGATTGTAATCATCTACTGTCATTATATTGGCTTCGCCCCAAAATACAAATTCACCATATTGTCCTGCAATAGTATCAGCTAATTCGCCAAATGTATCATATTCAGAAAGGCCAACATCATACACGTAGTATGTCGTGATATCTTTAAAATATGAATCTGTGTCGAATCCATTTTTTTTCAAGGTTTCTATTATTCCCAATTTGGAATCTTCTATTCTTGCCCTGTCATCATCGGTCAATGTTTCTACTGATTCATAAAAACGATTAACAACATTTTCAGAATCTTTATAAAATTGTATATCAACAGGACACATTTCTTTTAAATCCCTTGACATGGAATTCTTCATTGAAAGAGCGGCAGACAACACGCTTATGGTAATAAAGAGCATAAGGCAGATTATAGTCGTTGAAAAAACGGTTGTGTTAATTTTACTGCAGAACTGCCTTAACACGAAGCTGTTTACACCCTTGTAATACACATTTTTTACGCTTGTAAATATTTTTATAAGGAACCCTGAAACTGACCAGAATATAAGGAAGGTTGAAACACAGCCCATGGCAATTGGAATCCATATATAATTCATTGTATTAAGAGCTTTTGTTCCGCTTGTAACCATCCAGTATGCGTATGACAAAACTCCAACACCAATTATAAAAACAATTGTGCAAAGAATTGGGTTTTTCATTGTTATCTTCTCAGTCTTTTTTCCGGCATTAAGCAGGTCAATAAGCTTGCAACGGCTTACGTTAAAGGTGTTGAAAATCATTACAAGTAAATACATTATTGCAAAATATATTAATGTCTTTACACAGGCTTCTGATGAAAATACAAATTTGAATTTTGTCATATTCGCATCAAACATATTTGCAACCAGAATACTCATAAACTGCGATAAAATTACACCCAGAAGAAGACCGATGCCAAGAGAGATTACGCCAATCAGCAGTGTTTCAAAAAATAAAATGGCTGAAATTTTTGTTTTACTCATACCCAGTGTGAGATAAATTCCAAATTCCTTGTTTCTCCTCTTAATAAGGAATCTGCTGGCATATATAATCAGAAATCCCAAGATGAAGGATACAAATACACTTACTGCGGAGAGTATACTTGTCATCAATTTGATAATTTCATACACAGACTGCCGTACATCCAGCATAACGGTCTGGCTGTTTATTGAATTAAATACATAAAAAATAGCAACACCAAGAATAAGTGTAAAAAAGTAGACGGCATAATCCTTGAAGCTTTTCTTGATGTTATTTACAGATATTTTAAAGAGCATTGTTAAGATCGCCTCCTAACAAAGTCACAACATCAATGATTTTATCAAAAAATTCTTTACGGGAAGAGTCGCCTCTGTTTATCTCGTTAAAAATTTTGCCGTCCTTGATAAATATCACTCTTTTGGCATAGCTTGCAGTGAAAGCATCATGTGTTACCATGAGGATTGTCGCCTGCAGCTCTGTGTTAAGATAGCTAAAGCTTTCCAGGAGCATTTTTGATGACTTGGAATCAAGTGCGCCCGTAGGTTCATCAGCAAGCACGAGCTTTGGATTGGTAATAATTGCTCTCGCACTGGCTACACGCTGTTTTTGTCCACCGGACATCTGATATGGATATTTGTTTAATACATCCAGAATCCCCAGCTCACCTGCAAGCTTTTTTACCTTCTTATCAATCTCTTTGGCAGGAACATTTTGAATAGATAAGGCAAGCGCAATATTTTCAAATGCCGTAAGCGTATCTAACAGATTAAAATCCTGAAAAATAAAGCCCAGCTCTTCTCTTCTGAACTTGTTAAGCTTATTTCCCTTAAGCTTAGTAATCTCACAGTCGCCCACATATATTTTTCCTGTTGTTACCTTATCAAGTGTGGAAATGCAGTTTAAAAGAGTAGTTTTTCCTGAACCGCTTGCTCCCATTATGGAAACAAATTCACCCTTCTCAACCTCAAAAGAAATATTGTCAATTGCCTTTGTAAGACTCGATTTGTTTCCATAATACTTTTCAATGTTATCAATTTTAAGTATTGTTTCCATAATTTAAGTTTCCTTTCTTTTAGATTAGTTATGTTTTACCATGTGGCTAATCTTTCGTCGTCTGTTCAATATTACGGAACATTACAATTTTGTAACATAGGCGGAAGGCTTACAAAAGCTCTTTGTAGAAATCATTTTTAAAAAATGTAATTGTTACTCTTGTGTATTCACCCTTTTGTGATTGTATGCTGATACGGTGTCCCATTTTGTCACACAGCTTCTTTACTATATAAAGCCCCATTCCGGTAGCTTTCGAGTACTCACGACCATTCTCACCTGTAAAGGACTTGTCAAATACTCTTGGTAAATCTGATTCTGCTATCCCGATTCCATTATCCTCTATCTCAAGGACAACACACTTTTTATTTTCGGTCGCCTTTATCTTGATACAGGCCTCAGACTTTGATTTATCCTGATATTTTATGCTGTTGCTTACTATCTGATTAAGCATAAATTCCATCCATTTGGAATCTGTGAGAACAATCATGTCAGCGTTTTCTACGTTAAATGTAATATTATTTTCCAGCAAATCATCCTTGTTTTTTAATGCAACTGCTCCAATTATTTTTGAAAGCCTGACATCAGTTATTATGTAATCTTTTTCAGCATTTTCACTTCTCACATAATAAAGAATCTGCTCTATATAGTTGTTGATGCGTCGAAGCTGAGTATTCATGCGGCTCGCCATATCATCAGATACATTTTCCGTGTGATTATGAAACATTAAAGTGAGTGAAGCGATAGGGAGCTTTATCTCATGAATCCACATTTCAACGTATTCTTTAAAGCTTTCCATTCCTAGCCGGTGTTTTTTCACATTTTCACTCATGGAGCGCTCCATATCACCGACAACGTCGAAAAGAAGCTGGCCTTCAAGGAAATCCGGTCTTTTCAGGGTTTCAAGGGAAAAATATTTCTCATCAAGGGATTCTTGGATGCTAATCAAATCATTATAGAATTGTCTTTTCCTGAAAAAATCAATCAAAAGCACAACAACAAAGGATGTTACCAGTATGAAGGCTTCAGTTATTATAAGCGGCAGAGGAGCTTTGAAAGCCGTAAGGATAAGCACGCTTAAAGTAAGCGCTAATAAAAATATGACTATAAAATATAATTTGTCTATAAGATATTTTCCGAATTTCATGAAAGAATATAGCCCTGTCCCTTTCTGGTCTCAATAACATCATCTAATCCCATCTCTTTAAATCTTGCCCGCAGTCTGCTTATATTTACGGTAAGTGCGTTGTCATTGAGATATTCCTCATTATTCCACAGCTCAGTCATTAACTCGTCTCTTGAGACAATTCGGTCCCTGTTAGATAACAGATACATAAAAATTGTCATTTCATTTTTTGAAAGTGTAATTTCGTCTTTACCATTATTAAAGGTTATTACGCCCTTATGGGCAAAAATCTCCATTCCTCGGTATGTAATCTTTGAATTATCTGACTTACTGTCAAGTCTTTTGAAGAGGGCATTGATTCTTAAAAGAAGGATTGTTGGATTGTATGGCTTCGTAATATAATCATCTGCTCCGTAGCTCATTGACAGAACCTCATCTGCCTCAGAATCTCTGCTGGTGACCATAATCACAGGCACATCAGATTGGCTTCTTAACTGCTTTAACAGCATTTCGCCATTCATGTATGGAATATTAATGTCAAGCAATACCAGATCCGGAGCTGATGCGATAATTTCATCACACGCATTCCTAAAATCACTAAGCTCACTAGCTTCGTACCCTGAATTATCAAGAAGCTCCTTTAGTTCAACTGATATGGCTTTGTCATCTTCTACTATCATAATTTTTTTCATAAACAACCTCGCTATACTTAGCATTACTTAATTGCAAAAACCGGACATTTGTCTATACATTTTCCACAATTATTGCATTTAGTACTATCAATCTCATATTTGTTGTCGGCGTCATATATGGCGCCTTCTTTACATGCATATTTACAGGCACCACATTTTACACATCTGTTATTAATTTCCATAGGTACACACTTTCTTTGTTTGTATATTAAGTATTATCCTATCCACCTTAATCATATACGCATACGCTTCAGGATTAACTTTTCTCAGATACTTAACCACCATCAATTCGGATTGTGTTAATTTCTCATTAATATATTCCTTAAAATCCACAACCCTTTCAAAAGGTTCGTCTTCAATCAGGCAAACCGCTATGTAAGCTGTTTTTACAGCTCTCCCAACCGCAATTTACGGACTATAGTTTTCTGAATAAATATGTCCTCTCAAATTCCTAATTCCTGCAACATATAATGGATACTCTTCTGGAAGATATTTTCCTCTGGATGCAATACAAAGTGCTGCCTCAAAGGTATCACGTAAGCATTCCTTTGAATTTACGTCAATTCCTCTGTAGGCGATTTCTGATTGTACAACTTTCTGATATGTCTTCTTAACCTCATCAAAGTTAACCATCTCATCTATTAATGTACTCACATCATACAGTTGCTTCATTACTTCCATATCTTTTCCATCGCCTAGAGGAATCCCTGTTGTATGCGGTGCAAATGCGGTTAACTTGTCACCCAAAATACACTCTATGCTTGGTACTTTCACTTTCATATATTCCGGTTCTGTAATTAATAGTTCATTTTGTATTTTACGTTCCACAATACGTTCATAATGATTCTCTTCATATAGTACATCCAACAGAATGTATAGTTCTTTTCCATTAACTGGGGAGTCATATGTAAATTTGTAATGACGCTTTTCAGTATTATTTTTACCAATACGTCGTTGCTCTTCGTATCTTACAAAAGGAAATATTTTTGCAGCTCTCTTGATATACTCTTCCACATTGGTTTCTGGCTCTACAATAATATCAATATCCGTAGATAATCTCTGTGGGTGCTCCAGCAAAAGCATCAAGCACGTACCACCTTTAAAAATAAAAGGCATTCCAACTCTAACAATCGCTTCCAGCAATCCAAAAGCATATACTGTTCTTTCAATTAGAATCGGATCTCTTTTGCTATTACTTTGTAATGCTCTTATGTGCTTTTCCGTAAAATTCTCCCTTGCAAGCATTTGTTTACCCCACTCTTAATTGTACATTTGTATTTTCCTTAATAAATTTACGTATTTTCTTTTCTGCACCTCTGCGCTTTGCATACCGGAACATACAACTTTCATCAACTGCGTATTTCCCAAAAGCTGCTTCATATATATTGGTCAACTCTGATTCACTGATGCTACTCAATAAAATAGGACTTGTTAATACATCCACAAGAAGTTTCTCTATCCTTGTATTCCATTTTTCCTTTTGTCCCATCGGAGCTTCTGAAACAAGTTTTCCAATAACAATCATCCCCTCATACCAATACTGATGATATATTTCCGGAGTAGGATTGATTAACACTTTACCAGGATACTTCTCCTTCAATGTATCAAAGACAAAATCGCCTAAATCTTCCTCAACTGAGACATAAATCACATTGTGAGCTAGCTGATGATTAACAAATTCATTTAACTGCACATAATCCATAATAGTGTAGTCAAGATATGGAAACTTTTCTTGTAAAAGTTCCGCCACTTCCTTTGCTTTATCAGAATACTCATAGGAATAAACTCCGAAGCCATCTTTGGGCACACAATATTTATTCCTACCCACGCGAACAATTGCTCCTTCTTTAAGCATTTTTTGTAATTTCACTTTGAAGGAAGCTTCACTTATTTCATTGTTATTTCCTTTCATAGTTTCCAATAGATCAGTTCTGGAAAAAGTTGGTTTATTCTCTAGCAATTTCAAATAGTATGCCATCATTCTATCTTCAAACATATTAGTCACCTCTTATCATTTCGGCATAATTTTGATATTACTGCCGTTTTGCTATCTTTATGTTATTATAATCCTGCACAAAAGTCAATAGCATTTCGGCAGTAAATATTATCTATTGCCATAATGATAATATTTATTTTTCTTAGAAATCTCATTTTTATTCGGAATATCTCCGTTTTGCCGAATTACGATTAAGAAATAGACAGCTATCTATAAATATTTTAGATGTTGTCTCGAACCTTTGAACTAATCGTATCATAAATTGCTTCTTTACAAAAATCGTTTATTGTCTGAGGATATCGTACGACATATCCATGATTACGCTCCTGCCAATCTTGATTTCGCTTTCTGTTAGAACGGCGAATCTGCTTGTTTAAATCCTCCTTTTCTGCTATCAGATAGTACTCAATTTCAGCAACCTAAAATGACTTTTCTATATTTTTCTTCGTTTAAAAGCAATGCTCCATCATAACAATTAAGGGCACGCAAGCTTCTAATACTTATATCATCATAGATATCAGAGGGTTTTCTTGAGAGTAGATTAACTTCATCAATTTCGTGGACGTGTTGTGCCAGCTCATCAAGACCAGATTTATATAGCATTTCTTTAATAGTATTTTGCTTAAAACAATTATAGATATGATCTAAAACACGTAACGATTGGGTATGGTCCCTCAGCAAAGGTGAATCTTTTTATTATGCTTATTTTGTCTTCATCGTAAGACACGTAAACAGAGTCAATATATGGTGACATTTTAAAAATAATAAAGTGTTCACCCTGTCTGATATTATGATTAGTATTGTTATTGAAGATATCTATCAAATCATTTTGCGAAATTTTTGGTGGCTGCCATGTACTTTCTTTATTCATTACCTCTAACATATCATTACCTCTTGTCAGTCGTGTATCATATTCATGTCTTCAGGAATATATTACACAAATGTATGAGAATATTATTTCGCATAATTCCAATATTTAACCTGCCCTGGATTTATATTTACAACCGAAACCTCATCACATCTTCATGTGGATTAACCTTAGCAAGCCCTATCTGCGTAACAACGGCGTCAAATGGAACAAAATTATCCCTCATAATCTCAAATGCTTTAAGCATCTGATCTTTATCAAGCTTTTTCCCAATTGTCACATGTGGCAACCAGCTTAAAGGCTTATAGAATCTTCCAACAGAAGTATCCGGAATGTCCTTAAACGCATCATACACCTTACTCTGAGCATTCATCAAATATTCATTCAATACTGGCGTTACATACATCACATATGGCAGCAGTTGTCCAACTGACACGAACTTAATGGAACCTGCCCCAACACACCCTTCCAAGCTTTCAAATGCGGGCATCAATACCTCCACACCTCTCGCCTCAATCGCCAGAATAGTCAAATGTGGTGGTACATTGTTGTCAGTCATAAATGTGTTCTTAGTAATCTTAGAAACCATATTAATATAGCGTTGTAAAGTCTTATTAGATTGTTCATCAAAATAAACAGATATCAGATACATTGTTTCATATCCTGCCATTGTTTTTTCGTAATTCTCGTAAAATGTTCTGTACGAACATCTCCCATTAATGTGCACTGCTTATTATTCTCTGTGTGATGAAATATGAAGCCACATTTTTCCTGACATTTTTTTGATTTCTCATTTCCATCATAATATCCACACCACATAGCACTTACGCCAAGATTATTAAATGCGTGCTCCTGCAATTTTCTTACAGCCTCAGGAATCAGACCCTTTCCCCAAAATGGGACTCCAATCCAATATCCGATTTCAACCTCATCATCAGCTACTTTTGTATGTGACTGTGCCGGAGGTATGAGACCAATACTGCCAATTGCTCTATTGTCTTCTTTTAGACATACGGCATAGGTTTCATCTGCCGACAGTACTGTTTGTATAATCTCTTTACTATTATCAACGCTTGTATGAACCGGCCAGCCTGCAATAGGTCCAACCAAAGGATTCTTTGCATATTCATATAGGCTTTCTGCGTCATCTAATTTCCAAGGTCTTATTATTAATCTGTCAGTTTCAAAAATCATTATATTATCTCCTTCATGGCATAGTGGCATTTTTCTTTCTGCCCAGAAATATAAATGCTACAGAGCTAAGCAGCAACAAATATGGATAATACAGGTATTTCATGACCAGAGGTGCAGATATGCTGCATCCCAACTCATTTGCTGCAGCAAGAGCCACAAGCATCTGTGCTCCATACGGTATTATACCCTGAGCGATACATGAGAAGGTATCCAGTATGGATGCTGTCTTTCGTGGTGTAATGCTGTACTTTTCTGACATCTCCTTAGCTATAGGATTTGCCATTACAATTGCAACCGTATTGTTGGCAGTAGCTATATCAAGAAGCATTACAAGAACTCCTATTCCGAGAAGACCGCCCTTATATCCTTTGAATGTTCTATATAATCCATTTAACAGTGCTGTAAAGCCGCCATATTCTTTAATAAGTGCACATAGTGCCGAAACTAAAACCGCTACCATGGCAGTTTCAAACATCCCTGAGGCTCCGTCTCCCATATTGGAGAGAAGCTCCACTGAATCAACCGCGCCTGTCGCCAGCATGATAACAGATCCTGATATAATACCTATCAGCAATACCACAAATACATTTATACCAATAATTCCACCTATCAAAACCAGAATATATGGAATAGTCTGAACTAAATTGTAGGAACCAACCTCAAATGAAACAGTATCCTTCTTTATAGACACAAGCAGTATAACAGCCAGTGATGCAACGGCAGCAGGAAGAGCTATAAAAAAATTTTCCCTGAACTTGTCCTTCATCTCACAGCCCTGACCTTTACAGGCTGCTATAGTTGTGTCTGATATAAATGACAGATTATCTCCGAACATCGCTCCACCCATCACAGATGCTATAGATAAAGGTATGGAAAAGCCTGCGGCAGATGCCAAAGCTATACCTATAGGTGTTATTAATGTAATGGTGCCGACAGAAGTTCCCATAGCTATCGATACCAGACATGCAACAATAAAGAGAACTGCCATTGCATAGTTAGCCGGAATGATAGAGAGCATAAAATATGCCACGCTCTGTGCAGAGCTTCTACCCACGACACCTACAAAGATACCTGCCTCTATAAAAATTAACAACATCAGCATAATATTTTTGTCCCCTACACCAGATGCCATCAATTCTATCTTTCTTTCAAAGCTAAGCTTTTTATTCTGAAGACAAGCCACCAATAACGATACCATGAATATTACTACAATGGGGACATTGTAGAAGCCCATCTCAATATTTAATATATATTCATTGGTTATTCCCAATCCCAGATACAAGACCAAAAACACACATATTGGAAATAAGGCTGCCAATCTTCCCTTTGTCTCACTATTTTTCATATATTAACTCCATAACAATCAATCTTCTCATGATTTATTTTATCATAATAATTCAATTATTATAATAGTTGTTATAAATTATTATTTCAAATGTTTGCAGATATACTGGATGGATATATCAAGGAGGAGTCTGAGAAAATATATGCCAAAATTTCAAAATTAAATGTTGACTTTAACCTTGCTTATGCCTAAAAATATAATTATAAAAAATTTTGGAGACACCTATGAAAGAATATTCTAAATGGGTTGCCTGTTGGGGGAATGCAACTTCAATCACAGATCAGGTAGCCACAACATATACTAAAAATTTAACACTTCGCTATCCAATTCGAATGTGCTTTAACGGCAGTAAATTAAGATTCAGATTCTCAAACCTTACAGGTACTGAAGCTGTAACACTTCGCGCCAGCATAGCTAACAGCACTAGTGACCGCTGTATAGATGTATCCAGTAGTTTAGCCATAAGTGTTGGCGGAAAAGAAGCATTTGTGATAGAGCCCGGAATGGAAGTTACCAGTGATGAGGTTTCAATGACTGTAACTGCAGGGCAAAAAATCTCCGTAAGCATATATCTGGAAAATTACACTCAGATGAACGCTGGCACTCTTATAACAGGACAGCTCTCAAAGGGCTTCTATAGTTACGGGAACTATCTGGCTTTTGCTGAATTACCGCTTAATTTCACAAGAAATACCAATTGGTTTTATTTCCTCAACACAATCGATGTATTTACTGAAGAAAAGAACCATGCCTTAATATGTTTCGGTGATTCTATTACTGCACAGGACTGGCCTGATGACTTGGCTGTCCGCGCATGGGACAACGGTTATAGAAATGTCTCAATTATTAGACGCGCTGTTAGTGGTACTCGAATCCTTCGTCAGTACGATTGCATTACTTATGCAGCATACGGACTGAAGGGCGAAACAAGATTCCCAATCGAGGTAAATACCGCTGGTGCTGATTCAATCATTCTTCAGCACGGCATTAACGATATAATTCATCCGGTCGGCACTGATGTCAACGTATTCAGACCTTGGAGTGATATGCCAACACTTGAGGATATGTGCGAGGGTTTCACCAATTTCTACATCAATCCGTCTAGAGCACTTGGTCTTAAGGTTTGGGGTGGAACGCTCCTTCCCATCTACGGTTGGCGCACCTACGCAGACTTTAGAGAAACACTGAAAAATCAGTTCAATGACTGGCTCAGAAATTTAGCTGGCAATTCAACGCTGGACGGATGCATAGACTTTGATGCGGCTGTCAGAGATAAGGACTTCCCCGAACGATTCCGCGAAGGATTTGACAGTGGTGATCACTTACATCCAAGCACAGCTGCCTACAAAGCGATGGCAGATGCTGTTCCTATCGAACTGCTGGACTATTGATTCGTATCTGGAATCATTGTATTAATAACTATAGGAGACTATTATGAGCAAATATACAGACAAAATATCAGTGGAGATTTTTCCACCAAAGAAAGATGTAGATTTTAGCGGAATTTTTTCAGTTATTGATGAGCTTAGTTTGCTAAACCCAGAATTTATATCAGTAACCTATGGGGCTGGTGGAAGCCAGGCTGGAAAAACTCTGGAGACCGCTTCATACATTCAGAACGAGAAGCATTTGCCTGCCATCGCACACCTTACCTGCGTGGGCAATACCAAGGCTGATATAGACAAGGTTTTACTTGATTTAGAGAAGACAGGAATTAATAGAATCTTAGCTCTTCGCGGCGACAGACCTGCCGCTATGACAGACGAACAATTTAACTCAATGGAATTTGCTCACGCAAATGAGCTTGTAAGTCACATTAAGATTCATAATTCTAATTTCAAGGTTTATGGAGCCTGCTATCCGGAAAAACACTTCGAATCAGCAACATTTGAAGAGGATTTATTGAATCTCAGAAGAAAGATTGATGCGGGCTGCGATGAACTGATCAGTCAGCTTTTTATGGATAACAGCGTATTCTATAGATTTCTTGAAAGAGCGCCACTTGCTGGCATTAACGTTCCTGTTCATGCCGGCGTTATGCCAGTAACATCTGCAAAGCAGATTGGAACAATTATCTCTCTTTCAGGGACCTCGATTCCAAAGGATTTTTCTGATATAGTCGCAAGGTATTCTGATAACCCGGAAGACCTTAAGAAAGCCGGAATTGACTTTGCTATTAAGCAGGTAAGAGATCTTCTTGATAATGGTGTGGACGGCGTCCACCTCTATTCTATGAACAAACCGGAAGTAACTAAGGCAATTGTTGAAGCCTGCCTATAAAACAAGTCGGAATCACTACGATTCCGACTTGTCGTGTTTTTTTCTGCATTTTCTAAAACTCAATATTTACATTAACCGAATCCTTAAATTTTAAATTTCTTAGCTCTCCTTAATTTCTAATTGCCTCTTTTATTCTTTCTAATCCATCCATTTATACTCTTCTCCTTCATACACAATATCTGCTTCAAAATATGTACCAAACAACCTATATCGACGTAAGTTCTGTGAACAGCATTTCAACTTACCAATTAAATGTATTATTTCATTTTTATCTGGTCTGTTTGATAAAGATTTATTTTCTTTTAAAATATATCTATATCGATATACTTCCTTGTTATTATCTTCATCGTTATAATGTTCCTGCGAATCAAATTCAAATATCAATTCAAAATACTCATTATCAATAAAAAGAAGATATATGTCATCATATGTATCTATACACTCCCTGAATGTAATTGGCAATGGTCCAAATACACGTCCCCATGTATAGGCAATACGACCATCCAATGCATATATATAACTGTCATTGCGCTCTGCTTTATAATACTCACCTGGCACATAATTACCTGATGGATAGTAAGGATTTTTTATCTTCATTGCATCTATCTCATCGCATCTTTCCGTACGTAATATTCCTTTTTTTAATTCTAAATTTCTTAATATTTCCTCTGTAATTATCATTTCTACCTTCCCTTCTTTACACATCTATATGTGCATAAATTGCCTCTTTTATTCTTTCTAATACATCCATTTATATTCTTCTCCTTCATACACTATATCTGCTTCAAAATATCTACCGTATTTATTTTGAGCTAAATTCTTGAAACCACATATCAATTTGCCAATTAAATATATTATTTCCTTTTTATCTGGTCGATTTGCTAAAGATTCATTTCCCTTTAAAATGTACCTATATCTATATATTTCCTTGTTATTTTCTTCATTGTTATAATGTTCCTGTGATTCAAATTCAAATATCAATTCAAAATATTCGTTATCAATAAAAAGAAGATATATATCATCATATGTATCTATACACTCCCTGAATGTAATTGGCAATGCTCCAATCTGTAGCCATATTACGTTTTACTTTTAGTAAAAATGTCTTTCCCTGACCTTTTATACTAGATATTCCAAGCATTTTAGGTGAATTAATAAACCGCCCAACTCTTTCATTTTGATAAACTACATTTAATGACTTATCCGTTATTTCAATCGCATCTGCATCTTCTATCCATACACACATTTCGCTTCTCCCTCGTTTATTAATTTAATTGATATTTTTCACATTAACAAATACTTTTTTTACCTAACCGTACAATATTACTTTCTAAAATAAATTTTTTGTACCCGAAATGTACCAGCTATAAATATTAATATTCGTACAAAGCAATCTTATATTTGGTTCTGTAAAAATTATTAGAGTCATGCAACATAAATACCTAAAATTCTATCTTTACTTGTAAAATTTCATTATATGCATCTCCAACTATTACACATTCTCCTACTCTTTGATTTTGAATTACGTTCAGTAAATCCGACCTATAAATTGGCACCTCTTCTGTTATATGTTTAATATCATCTTGATTTGGCAAAGAAAAAATTATCTTATTTCCACTCTGCGACAGTGCAGTCTGATCAAAAAATCTAGGACGTTGTGTAATAAAGCATAGTGAAATACCATATTTTCTTCCCTCTCTAGCGAGCCGAACTATAGTCTCTTTGCATAGTGTACTTTTTGTACTTGGAACATAATTATGTGATTCTTCAATAACCACAATATGCTTCTTACGATTTTCAGGCTTTGTTCTCATACATTTTTGTGATAATTTAAATAAATAATAATTTAGTATACATTCCTGCTCAAGCTGGCTATATCCTTCCATATCAAAAATTATATTTCCCTCAAACAACTGTCTTTCCTTTGAATTGGCAGAAAATTTAAGATTTAATATTTTCTTTAATTTTCCCACTAGTGTATTTGCATATGTTGGTAATTCTACATCTTCTTGCTTACTTTCCACAATATCCAGAACCATTTGTCCTGTCCTATTTTTTCTCTTATCCCTATAATAGTCCTTTATCAAATCTATCATTTCCTGAACAGTATATACTTTTTTTGTTTCAAAAATAATATTTTTTAATATCATTTCTTCTGAAGCATTCAAATTTACATAATAGCTAATAATATCCAAATTCAAATCTAGAACATAATCAGTATACTTTTTACACTTTGTTTGCAAATTCATATCACTATATTCATCTGAAGGTGCAAAAATCAAAACATCTTCGTTAACCAAAGATAAAAAATTTTTTGTAAAAAAAGATTTCCCAGAACCAGTTTTCCCAACTATAAATAAATGCGGATTAAACAACTGTTCTGTACACAATTTTATAGCACAAGAAGGCATTTTTTTAAGATATCCGACTTTATAATCTCCTTTCTCCAAACCATATACTATCTCTACTAATCTAGACTCAGCTCTAAACACTTTTTCCCCTGGAATCGCCGGTATCCTTTTCTCTATCAATTTTCCATTATCAACAACACCCATACTTGAAACTGTGTATGTATATATAGTATATCTATTTATATCTATATTATCGTCTAAAAATCTTACAACCTCAGGTGAAGATAAATATTTATTGCTTATTCCCCTACTAACAATTTCACCTACCAATTCCGCTGAATTCGCTAAGCCCCCCTTAATCTTTACATAATCACCATCAAAATACTCTTTCGTTGCAAAAGTAAATGTTTCTCCCAAAACCTCTCCATATACATTACCTACCACTTCATCCATGTATAGCCTCCTCTAATATTGCCTGTGCTTGATTTTTATAAAGTTCTGTTGCCTCTATACAATCATTTAAAACTATTGGAATCATTACCCAATTGTCATATAACTTATTTACAGATTTCTCAGCGTTATTTTCTTCATCATTATAATGTTCCTGTGAATCAAATTCAAATATCAATTCAAAATATTCATTATCAATAAAAAGAAGATATATATCATCATATGTGTTTGTATGCTCCCTGAATGTAATTGGCAATGGTCCAAATACGCTGGCCCATGTATAGGCAATTCGACCATCCAATGCACATATATAAGTTTCATTACGCTCTGCTTCATAATACTCACCTGATAAATAATCACATGATGGATAGTATGGATTTTTTATCTTCATTGCATCTATCTCATCACATCTTTCCGTACTTAATATTCCTTTTTTTAATTCTAAATTTCTTAATATTTCCTCTGTAATTATCATTTCTACCTTCCCTTCTTTACACATCTATATGTGCATAAATTGCCTCTTTTATTCTTTCTAATACATCCATTTATATTCTTCTCCTTCATACACTATATCTGCTTCAAAATATCTACCGTATTTATTTTGAGCTAAATTCTTGAAACCACATATCAATTTGCCAATTAAATATATTATTTCCTTTTTATCTGGTCGATTTGCTAAAGATTCATTTCCCTTTAAAATGTACCTATATCTATATATTTCCTTGTTATTTTCTTCATTGTTATAATGTTCCTGTGAATCAAACTCAAATATCAATTCAAAATATTCATCATCAATAAAAAGAAGATATATATCATCATATGTATCTATACACTCCCTGTATGTAATTGGCAATGCTCCAAATGCATGTCCCCATGTATAGGCAATTCGACCATCCAATGCACATATATAACTTCCATCACGCTCTGCTTTATAATACTTACCTGGTAAATAATTGCCTGATGGATAATATGGATTTTTTATCTTCATTGCATCTATCTCGTCATATCTTTCTGGGCTTAATTTTTCTCTCTTTAATTCCAGATTTCTTAAAATTTCCTCTGTAATTATCATTTCTACCTTCCCTTCTTTACACATCTGTGTGTGCATAAAACATCATTGTTTCCATCGACATTCTTAAACAGTTTTGATCCTTCGGAAATATACCCTCTACCTTCAAAATAATATCCGCTAATGCAAAGGCAAAAGCACTTGGTTATGACCATATACCAATATGTTAAATCCATTCATAAGCCACCTTTGCCGCCCACTCTAAGATACAGATACCTTTTAATGATACAGATGTATTGGTACTGAATCCTTCTCTTTATTTTTTCGTGCATTGTATTGATATTTTTGTGCAAACAGCATATAATATAAGTATCAACAGAAAGGGAAGTGATATCATGGCTAAATCAACTACTTGCAATATCAGCATTCGCATGGACAGTAATCTCAAAGCTGCTGCAGAAGAACTATATGAAGAACTCGGCATGAATCTTAGCACTGCCTTTAATATTTTCGTTAGACAGTCTCTACGCGAGCGGGGAATTCCTTTCAAAATAACAGAAGGAACTCCAAATAAAGAAACCGTCTCTGCCATGCTGGAGGCAGAAAGGATTGCAAAGGATCCGACCGTAAAAGGTTATCATGATGTAAGTGAATTCTTTGCAGACCTCGATACATGACGAAAT
>JBJEME010000095.1:0-2219 GCA_051879515.1 Lachnospira sp.
TTTTCAGTTTCTTCTTACTGGTTCTTACTCCCAGACGGTATTTTCCGCCCCTTGTCTTTGTATTAAAGAATGTGAATCCCAGAAAGTCGAAATCTTCCTTCGTCCCTTTGAAGCGCCCAATCGGCAAGATTCTGGTCTTATCCTCTGCCACTTCCAGTCCGAATTTAGCAAGCCGTGTTCGTAGTAATTCAAGTACTCTGACCGCTTCTTCTTCATATTGAAACAGCATCAGAAAATCATCTGCATATCGAACATAATATATTTCACCTTTTGCGTATTTCTTTAGCACTAACTCGAACCATTGGTCAAGCACGTAGTGTAAATATACGTTTGCAAGTATTGGCGAAATCTGTCCTCCCTGCGGTGTTCCCTTGTCGCTTTCCAGTATTGTTTCATTTTCCATGATTCCAGATTTGAGAAATCTGCTTACATATCGCAGAAAGTTCTTATCTGCAATATCATGCTCCAGAAACTTCATAAGCCACTTCTGGTCAAGGTTGTCGAAGAATCCTTTGATGTCCGCGTCAAGAACATAATTCACTTTCTTGGTCATAATGGTCTGGTTGATATATTTCACAACATCGTGCGCTCCTCGATTCGGTCTGAATCCATAGGAACAATCTAGAAATCGTGGCTCGTAGACATCATTTAATATCTCTGCCATCACACTCTGTACCAGTCTGTCTTCATATGCAGGAATTCCTAGTGGACGCATTTTCCCATTAGGTTTTGGAATGTAGGTGCGACGTACTGGCTGTGGAATATATTTAAAATTCTTCATCCGTCCTATCAACTCATCAATGTTTTCGTCCAGATTTCTTCCGTATTCTTCCTTTGTCATTCCGTCTATGCCTACTGCCTTTCCCGTTTTCTGCTGGCAGTGAGCTTCTTTCAAACTTTCTTCGTTGACACGGTTGATAAGCGTTGTCAGTTTTGCATATTTCTCAGACTGATACCTTATCCCTTTCAGTTCATGTTCCATGCTTTACTGAGCCTCCTGTGCCCTACATGTTTCTCTTTCGGTGATTGTTGATTTGCTGACCCCTTCGCTCCGTCTGCTTTCACAGATTTCATCGCTACTATGAGTCAGTCCGACTTCTGTGCATCCGTAGACCTCACTCCATTTACAAGACTTCGTTTAGTTTTACTGTTGTTACAGAGATACACAGACCTCCCAGGTACGCTTGAACTACCTCGCATACTCGCCACGCCCTTGGACCCCGGTGGAACCTTAACATTCTTGCGATAACGAATGTTAATTGCTGTCTGCGGTATAAGGAAATACATCGACTTCCACTCTTTATTACTTACGGGGCTGATTAGCTTCACGCTTTCGCATTGCGGCTCTTATGCTCCTTTGCCTACGCTTAAACCTCACCTCACGGCTTCGGCTCCAAGGCTAAGTACTGGCTGCTCGCTAGGCTTTACCAGGGTGGGTATTTCACCCACTTATATTTCAAGCGCCGAACTGGCGCACTCCTCATTCTAATTCTATCTATTCGTCACAATCATATAAATTCTTCCCAGCAACATCAAGATTGTAGGTCCCATGTAGCTAGCTCTTACCATAAACTTAAGTCTATTTGGAGATTCCCTATCCTGAAGCATTACCTTTCTCGTTTTTTTCAAATTATCATATGCTGCTTTCTTTATATCACAATATTTTCTATCAAATGGGAGTTCCATTAACAACTGAAGCTGTGCCAAATCATATCTGGTATGTGCTGCCACAATATTGTCTGGATAGTTCTGCTTTATGTAATCAAAAAATTGCTCTGCGATTCTGATTCTATCTACCTTCTTATCCGAAAACTTTGTATGCATGGTAGAATTTTGATGTTGACGGTAATAATAACAAATCTTTGAACTATACACTAATTTCTTGGCTACACCTATTACCCTAAACATAACGGCCATATCCTCATACCCTACTCCAACAGGGAACTCCAACCCATTCATCAACTCTTTTTTGATAAGTTTTCCCCATGGTGCTGGTGTAAATTTTTTTTGATAAGAAAATTGTTTTAAGGCCTCCTTCACATTGTACAGTTCTTCCTCAATCCTTACTTGATTTTCTTTCTGATTTTTTAAAGTTAATATTTGCTTTTCATCTCTAAACTTTATCATCTCACATTGAACAAAGTCAGCATTGTATTTATTTCTTAACTTGACAAGATATTCTACATGGTCATTAGATAGCATATCATCACTATCAACAT
>JBJEME010000096.1:0-2194 GCA_051879515.1 Lachnospira sp.
GTGCCATGATTGATAAATGTCTGGAACTCACTGCTTATGATGCACAATATCGTATCCCTTGGATTGTGTTTGACAGAGACCAAGTGCAAGGTTTTGATGAGATTATAAAAGAGGCAGAGGATAAGGGAATACAAGTGGGCTGGTCCAATCCATGTTTTGAAATATGGATGTATGCCTACTTTGGTTCCATGCCTGCAATCCAAGATTCATGGACATGTTGCTCAGACTTCGGACGAGTATATGAAGCAAAGACCGGACAGAAGTATTCCAAGGCTGATGAGCAGATGTATGGAAAACTCTGTAAAACCGGTGACGAAGAAAAGGCAATTCAGATAGCACAGCAGAAGCTGGAGCAGTGTAAAAGAGAAGGTAAGACAAAGCCATCAGAGATGTGTCCGTGTACAACGGTGCATGAGCTGGTGGGAGAGATTAAGAGAAAGGTAAATTTATAGAGGAGGTGTTATTCTATGGAGTTTAAAAAACTTCCTTCTAATTCTAAGAAACTTTTAGATGAAATATTGCAAGCAGATAATTCAGTTCAGATGCTGTGTGAGCGATTTGAAAGAGCATCAGGAAAAGAAGATGAGGAACTTCGCGGTATTCTAAAAGAATTAAGAGAAGAAGGATTTGTTAATGTCAGTTGGGCATCAAATAAACCATATCGCATTAATATCAGTAATTCAGCCAGAACATACAATGAACGTCTTGCAGAATATGAAGCGATGATGCACGAAAAAGTGATATATAATATAGATACTGTGAATAATAATAGCATTAATATTGGAGATGGAAATAAAATTAGTAACTCCAAGATTGCAAATGCAATTACAAATGATTCAAGTGAAGAAAAGAAGTCATTTTTTGAAAAACATCCCGTTATTTGTAGTTTTTTAATTTCGCTTGCTGCAGGAGTTGTGTTGTTGTTTTCGTTTTGGTCAGAAATCGTTAAGTGGATAGAAGGAGTGTTTTAATGGCTAAGAGTAAAATTATTCTAGATTTAGCAAACAGTTCAGTTGATACGATGACAGCTTTGAAAAGAGCAAAAGTATTACTTCTTGAATTAGGAAATGATAAATTATTAGAATGGGTTAATTGTGAAATTGCAGGCTATCCGAGTGATGCAGAAGTTCCAGAATATAGAGTTGTTCAAGGAAATTTGATGGGAAGTTACTTTAAGGGCTCAATGGCTAATCATATGAAGTGGAATAATGTGTCTCTGCCATTAGGGAAAATGCCAGATGAAATTAGAGATAAAATATTGAATGTTCCTTTTCATGAGGGAGTGGATGCATTAAAAAAAGTATTAGAGAGTACTGATGATGAAGAAAGGCAATTAGGAGCAACATTGCCAGCAGAATTTTTTCCTATAATTGCTAAATGCAATAATGATCCTTATATGAATATTATTTCTGCAAGAGTAGTGATTGGTTCTCAATTTGTACAGAACATTTTTTCAGTTGTAGAAAATAAATTGCTGGATATATTTATGATATTAGAAAAAGAATTTGGGAATCTTGATTCTTTGGATATAGATGTTTCTGGAAAATCGGAAGAAGAATTACATAAAATTTCTGAAAGAATGGTGGTTGTTATTTATAACGACAATCGAGTAACTGTTGGTAATGGAAATAAAATAAAAGATTCAAATATTGCGTCATTAATTGAATAACAAAAAATGAGATTTGCCCCACAATTTAGGGCAAACCTCAACTTTTGCTAAAAATCTCTTATGCAGTGGAGTTCACGCATGAATATCCACGGGCTACGGGCATCGCAAGTTTCCGTAGCAAACCATATTTACTATAAGCTATAAATGATGGGAAATCAAGATTTTTTTAGCAGTTGTTGCAAATTATGCAACAGCTCATCCAATGCTATTCTGACCTAGAAATCTTCTGTTTCACCCAAAAAAATTTATCCCTATACTCTATCGCCTTCTCTGGCTTCTTCCACTGTGTATACAGATTATTCAAATACCGATAGGTAGTCTTCATATAGTCATTATGAGGCTTATGCGAGAAGATTGCTGAAACGGTTTGAGAAGGTAGCATAAGGATTACCGGCATCCTGCGAGAGTGGGATGTATACATACGATGGAGCGTTTAAAAAATATGTAAAAAATGGAAGATGCTTAAAACAAGTGAAGGATAAATATAGAGTGAATATAGATATTATATTAAAGGGAATGTAGGTA
>JBJEME010000097.1:0-2150 GCA_051879515.1 Lachnospira sp.
AAGCAGGTGATTTGGAACTGTATAGAGAATTAAAGAAACAATATACAGCAGAAGAATGGCTTGAAAAAAGAGAAGAAATATTCAAAAAACTTCCAGCATATGCACATGTTGAAAGATTGTATAAGGAAGAAAAATTGTATGACAGGTTACTGATGTATGTATCAAATAGTCCCGGATTGTATGCTTTGCAGGAGTATGAAAATGTTCTGAAAAAGGAATATCCGGAACAAATACTGCAAAAATACAAGGATGAAGTAAATAAGATGGCAGTACATACAAGTGATCGAAAACATTATTCTTATCTGGTATCATTACTGCGAAAAATGCAGCATATTAAGGGTGGAACAAAGCTTGTAGACATAATCGTTGATGACTGGAAAGTAAAATATAGAAATCGCCCGGCTATGATGGATGAGTTGAGAAAATTGTAATTTTGGGGTTGGTAATTTAGGCTTGATAAATACAAGACTGGATGTACATTGTCTGGATGGAGAATTAAGAGGTAAAGTAGCATATCCGTTAAAAGAAAATAGAATATCGAGAGTGTAATATAAAGTGTGTAAGTTACCGGTAACAAAACTTACGCACTTTATTTTTATGTTAAAGTGCGATACACTGACTGAAAGGAATGAAGAAGGATGAGTACAGCACTTATGGCACCAAGAAAGAAACGTAATACAAAAGGCGCTGCTATTGCGCAGGCAATCTTAGAACAATATCAACCTCAGACTAAAGAAGATATGCAAGAGGCTATTAAGGATATTTTTGGTCCGATGTTTGAAGCAATGCTTCAAGGAGAGATGGATTCCCATCTGGGTTATGAAGCAAATGATCATGGTTATAAGAATACGGATAATCGCAGAAATGGATATATATCTAAAAATGTAAAAACTGCCTATGGAGAGATTCCGGTTGATGTTCCCCGTGACCGTCAGGCTACTTTTGAACCACAGGTAATTCCCAAAAGAACCAGAGATGTCAGTGGCATTGAAGATAAGGTTATGTCTATGTATGCCAAAGGTATGAGCCAGCGTGATATAGCTGATACAATTGAGGATATCTATGGGTTCGAAATCTCACATGAAACTATTTCCAATATCACAGATCGTGTTATCGAAACAGCTGAGGAATGGCAGAATCGTCCTCTGAAAAAGTTTTATACTTTCCTGTTTGTGGACTGCCTCTATGTTTCCATCCGTAAGGAAATGGAAACAAAAAACTGCGCTGTTTATGTTATCCTTGGATATGATGTAAATGGTATGAAAGACATCTTAGGTCTCTGGATTGGTGAGGCAGAGGGAAAGCATTACTGGATGCAGATTTTTGATGAATTGAAAGCACGTGGTGTTGAAGATGTACTATTCATTAGTATGGATGGCGTATCAGGTCTTGAAGAAGGCGCAAGATCTATCTTCAAGGATACGGTAGTTCAGCGCTGTATCGTACACCTTATTCGAAATTCTATTAAATACATACCTTCCAAAGACTATAAAGCTTATACAGCACAGTTAAAGAAAGTTTATGGAGCTGTGAGCTTAAAAGCTGCCGAAGCAGAATTCGAACGTTTTAAACAGGCTTGGAATCAATACCCCGGAGCAGTTGATGTATGGGCTCGAAACTGGCAACATGTCGAGCAGCTTTTTAATTATGGAAGTGCTGTCCGGAAAGTAATGTACACTACAAATGCAATTGAGTCGGTTAACTCCAGCCTTCGCAAGGTAACAAAGAAAGGCTCATTTCCTGGTGAAGATGCCGTTAGAAAAGCATTGTATTTACGAATTACAGAATTATACAAAAAATGGAATGGACGTCCTGTTTCTAACTGGGCGCTTGTCAGAAATCAACTTGCTATGGATGATAAAATTCAAGCTCGAATTCTAAAATACGAAAATCTTTAAGAAAAGAGGAAGTTCTATGAGTAAACACAAGAATCGTAACATTGAAATGGATGATGATTTTTTCGTTCAACTTGATTTTCTCAGAGCTGATTATGATAATGCACTTGAGACACTGGAACAGCAAAAGAAGGACATCCAAAAACTCCTTGCCATGCTGATTGAAAGGGACATTCCTATTCCTGATGGTATCATAGACAGATATATCAAACGCATCCCTGATATCGATTCTGATGTCCCAGAAGAACTTCCATT
>JBJEME010000098.1:0-8709 GCA_051879515.1 Lachnospira sp.
CCGCTCGTCAAGAGTGAGCAAGCTCCCTCTGACTCGCTAACGCTCATTATATCACACCATTCAATAATCAACAATCTTTCAAGTTGCTCTTTCCCTTAGACTTGTTTGAAACAAATACACATAAAGCAATCATTGAAGCAAACATAATCATAAGGTATGCCAATGAATAACCTGAATCACCTGTATTAACCGATTCTGGTGCTGGTTCTGGCTCTGGTGCTGGCTCCGGCTCTGGCACAGGCTCCGGCTCCGGTTCCGGTGTTGGCTCCGGCTCCGGTTCTGGCTCCGGTTCCGGCTCCGGTTCTGGCTCCGGTTCTGGCTCCGGTGCCGCCTCATTTACTGCAAGAACGGCATTACTACTTACTAATAATTTATAGTCATCCGTAATCTCTACACGATATGTTCCGGAATCACTAAGAGCCGCTGATGTTAAGCTTAATGTTGGCGAATTGCTTCCTGCAATCTCCACACCATCCTTAAACCACTTATACGTAACTGTTCCGTATGTATCAGCAACTGCCACGCTTAAAGTAACATTCTGACCTTCAGTAACTGTTGCTCCCACAGGCTGACTTGTTATATACATTCCGGAAAATGGATTTACTACCACATACAATGATGGCTTGATCCTTGATGTACTGCCTGTTGGCATTGTAATCTGACTGTCCCACTTAAGTGAAAATTTTGTAGTCTGAGAAAGGTCACAATTAATTATAATCTTTCCGGTGTCAGCATTATAACTTACATTATCAGATGTAACAGGTGCAATTGGATTGCCGTTCTCATCCTTTACCGGATTATCTATTTCAAATTGTGTGGTCCCCTCATAAAGATTCAGGTATTTACTGATGCTCTTATTATAATAATACTCTAAGCTCTGAAGAGTTGATGCATTATATACACTATCCAGGGTAGGAATATTACTTACCCACGAGAAATCCAGAACTTCGCAGCCGTTTAGTGAAATCTTTTCAAGACTTGGAAAATTAGTCTGTGTAAAATACCTTAATGCTACCTGGTCGTCAATACTGTTCAAGAGAGCGATAAAATCTGTTATTTCTGTATTATTAGTAGAAAAATTGTCTATAAATTCAAAATTTCCGAAAAACAGATTATCACTTATGTCAAGTCTCTTTAAATTGCCAAGTGTATTTAATGCATACATATCACTGTTGGTTAAAGAAGAACGGGATAATGTAAGGTCTTCCAAAGCTGTAACCTGTGACAATGCGTTTAAAAATGATGTTTTTTCTTCAGCACTAACACTATCGAAACAATCATCTATGTAAAGCTTTTTAAGATATGGCTTATTTACGCATATGCCCGAAAGTCCTTCAGATAATTTCACACATATCTCCAAATGCAGGCTTTCAAGATTATTAAGACCTGAAAGAACTGAAATATCACTTAAAGCATAGTTGTATGTAATATTCAGATCCTTAATACTTACTGCACCTGCCAGACCGGAAATATCACCCAGGTTTTTTGTATTAGTAATAGAAAGCTTTTCAAGCTGAGTTAATCCTGACAAATCAGGTAACACTGTAAGTGCTCTGCAGCTGCTTATTTCCAGTGTAGTTAATTTGGTGAAATTTTTTATGTTGTCAATATTGGAAATATTAGAATACTCGTATGGATGAATAATAACCTCAGTAACATTTGGCATTACACTGGCAAAATCCGGAAATGATTCAACATTGTCCACTATGTAAGAAATTATTGTACAATTCAAAAACTTTTCTGTTGCATTAAGTATCGGTGAAACATCTGCTTCACAGTCATATAATGCAAAACCGGTCATGTTAGTACAATACTGAAGCCCCTCTAAGTTCGTTACACTACTGTCAAGCCATACATATTTGTCAATTGTTGCAAGCTGTTCTGCAGTAATGTCATCTGTTACCTCACCCTTATCCATGAGTTTATTGAGTTTAATTCGCAGATTCTCATCAGGAACTACATTGACAGTATCTGCCTTCGCCTCCATCAAATTGGTGATACCGCTTATATTAACGGTTACCATTAAAAGAATGGCAGCCACAAATAATGCTGCCACCCTTTTTAGCTTATGTCTTTTCATGTTGACACCCTCCAAGTCTATATTTTATCAACCACTAGTCTATAAAATATAGTCCTTCTTGTCAAGTACCCAATTAACTATATCTCCATTGAAAAAACATCATTTGCTCACCCTAATTACTTTTTCTTCACAGGAATCCAGATTTCACAATAATACTTCTCATCCAGCGTTCCCTTTGGATACTTTGCAGGATCATCATACATCTCCACACAGTATCCTGCTGCAAATTCATAATCCTTAAGAGGTGGAAGCCACTCGGCAAAAATCTTGGTATTTACATCCTGAAGAGCGTCCGGCATTGGACCTATGCATGGAAAGACTGCCCATGTAAACTCCGGTATAGTTCTTGTAATAAATCCCTCCGGCACAGCTGTTCCTTCCGTATACCTTTCTGCAATCAGATACTCAAATGTATCATTTCCCATTGCCTCATCAATGTTGATACCGTATTGACCACAAACCACCTTTCCTTTTCCTGCCTGAAAATGTTCCTTCCAGAACTCCGGCACCACTTCCTTTGCACCTTCATAAGAAAATGTCCTGGCATTTGCGATGACTGTAAATGATTCCTTCTTCTCAATTCTGTAATCCATGAGATATCCTCCTTCTAATGATAGTTTTACCTTGAGCGGAGCGAAAGATTTCAGCATAACCTTATCCTTACGTGCTGATGTAGGAGTTACTCCATGGAACCGTGAAAATGCCTTAGTAAAGCTGTCAGGAGAATCATATCCATACTTCATGGCTATTTCAATAATTCTTTCATCTCCCGTTATCAGGTCATGACCTGCAAGTGACAGCCGTCTGTTGCGGATATACTCTGAGATTGAAAAACCGCAAAGCAGGGCAAACCCTTTCTGGAAATAAAATGAGGAAATACCCACATGATCCGCTATCATATCAACGGTGAGCTCGTCCGTTATATGATTCTCTACATATTGTACTGCTTCACTAATCGCTTCCATCCAGCCCATACTACTTCTTCTCCATTTCATTTTGGTATTCAGCAAGCTAAGATTCACAGGCTTCGCCTGCGTCCGCCCGACAACTATATACTATCAAAGAGGGGATTATTGTTCCCGACTATCTTTGCCATAATTTGTCCGTCCTAACATTTTTCTATTGCTTAGTCTTAAGCATACCCCTGTTTCGACTGTGAAGCAAGAAAAAAACAGATGCCTTAAAATCAAGGCACCTGTTGAAAAATCATATTCTATTTACTTAATAATCGGCACTTTACAGACTCGTTATGCTCTCTCTGACACTCTTTTTCTGCTTACTAAAGCTACAGCTCCCAACGAAACAACAGCAAGCATAATATATAAAGCATAGTTTGTGCTGTCACCTGTAGCAGGTGTATCATCTGACGGTGTTTCTGTCACTAGTTCAGCATTTGTAAGAACATATGTTGAACAATGATCCTGCTTTACAGTTACAGAGCCGTCTTGTGCCACAACAACACTCTGTACAATCTTATAGGTTTTATCTGTGTTATAAAGGTAATAATACAATGTCTTTCCTGCAAGGTCGCTTCCTACATTAAATGTAATACTTGCTTTTGCAGGCAGCTGTCCTGAATAATTATAGTCAATCTGAAGTACAAAATTATCCTTTGTAACCTCTGATGAAAGGTCTTTAACCTTGCTGTAATCTGTAATTACATTTGTTCCAAAATCATATGCTGTCTTACCATCAACAGCACTCATTGTTCCCTTTGCAAATGTAAATGTCACACCATCTGCATTCTTGATTACTACATCCTTTGCGGCATTTTCTGCAAGAACTGCGGCAAAATCTGTATCAGAAATTACTTCTGCATCTTTTGCGAGTTCTTTTGTATAAGTTTCCTCTGGCTGCTGTGGTTCCTCATCTTTCTTGTCTTCAAGCTTAAATGCGGTCTGCTGTCCTTCCGGTAAGAAGTATACATCAGTATAACCCCACTTATTATTCTCGTTTCCCTGATAGTCTGTCGCATAATAATATCTGTATATCAGTAAGTCATAGCCTTCCACTGATACAGCGCCTGTATTACCATTATTCTCTATAAACTCTTTAACACTGCTATGAGCATCAAAGCCACCGCAATATGCACCACTGGAAACATTGTCTGCAATCTTCTCATCACATGTTAATGTAGTTGGTAACACTTTATTAAAATTACTAGGCATAAAAGAATATGCCCCATTAATACAGAATTTATTATCAATAATCTTAAAATCAAGATAATAAGAAACTGGTACAAATCCACCAGTAAACGATACTCCCAACTTATCTGCACTTTGAATAGCAAGTTTATCGTTGTCATCACGACCAGCCTTTACTCCCAGAGCTTCTATCATGTATACTCCCACCTTATCCGCTTCGTAATAAGGAAAATAATGATTTACATCATCTTCTGCATACATTACTCTGTCTGAAACAACACATTCAGGTGATACTGTTGAATTGTCGTAATCAATATATATTTCTGAGTTCTCATTATAGATGTTTACATTTACTTTTTCAGATACCGTGTCATATTTCATAAATTCACACAATATCGTATGGTCCTCGTCAGCCATATACTTTTTTTCAACGTTGTCAACCTGCACATCAAGAAGCTTCTTGTCCGTTACCGTTTCCGCCTTAGATGTTACCGGCAAAGCTGCTGCAAGCATAATGCCGCACAGCAATGCCCCTAAAACTTTCTTTACTCTCTTCATTTCTAATCATCCTTTCAGAATATATTATTGTCCGAAAAATTCAAAAAAAGCAGACCACTAAAATCGCAGTCTGCTACAACTCCGATTTCTCACATGCGGATATCCCAGGGCAGAATTACTCTGCCTGTGGAATATCCATGTGAGAAATCAAGAACAGGGTGTAAGTATGTATGCATCCACACTTAACACCCTGTAATATAATATATCTGAAGGCTGTGACTTCATCTGCCATATCACAATTTATTTACTTGTAAACAACTCGTATTTACTGTAAAATAACCTTGCGTGTATCGCAGACTTTGTCTGTATCGTGTGGTACTCTAACTACCATCCTTGCCCTGTATTGTTGGCGCAATGCAGGGTGGTACACCATTTGCATAGTTCTTGAATTTCTCGCCTAAATTTTACCATACCACCCTCACAAATACAAGTCTAAATGTCATGCATTACACATTTTAATATTTTTTAGCTATTCCCATCTAAATGCCTTGACTGAAACTACTGAACAAATCAAAGTAATTCCCACCAGCAGTAAAACAATTATCCATACATCTTCTAAACTTACTCCCATAGAAACCGCTTTCATAAGCTTAATCCCCTGTGTCAGCGGCAAAACATCAGAAACCTTCTGTAATCCTCTTGGAAACAGTTCATATGGTATGGTTGCGCCGGATAAAAACAACATTGGAAAATACACAAAGGTAGTAACAGCATTTACTGATTTTATTGTTCTGCATAAGCTTGCCATCAAAAGTCCAATGCTAAGCATAGAAACCAGCGTCAACAGCCATGAACCAATAAATGCAAGTATATTACCCTTCATTTCATATCCAAGAAATACAACGGATACAAATGTTACTGATAAGGCAGACAATATGGATGTTCCCGTTGCACATAGCATATCACTTCCCAAAATCCACACCGGACTGCAGGGTGTAGTGAAGAAATGTTTCAATATTTTCTTATCACGATAGTCAGCAATTGTAAGAGGGAGCCCCATAAATGCAGCTGCACATATTCCCACAGCTATAAGCGATGCAAAAGAGCTTTCCAGGTAAGTTAATCCCTCCACGGCATGTTTCTGTCCTGCGATCATATTAATTAATATCATAATTCCTACCGGCATTGCCACTCCAAAAAGAAGCATATCCCCGGAACGAAGCGCTAATTTCTGCTCAATCACATATAATTTAAAGAATCGTTTCATTGTGCAACCTCCTCTCCCATATACCAAAGATACGCCTCTTCCAGGTTGTCATAGGGACTGTTTTCAATTACATTTTTTACAGTTCCTTCTGTAACCTTACTGCCATCCTTGATGAGAAAAATTCTGTCGCACAGGCTTTCTGCTTCTTCCATATAATGAGTAGTCAAAAAAATAGTAGTTCCCTTCTTTTTCAGTTCCTTTAAATGTCCCCATACTTCTCTTCTGGCTGCAGTATCGAGACCTGTCGTCAGTTCATCCAGAAACACAATTTCCGGTGTATTAATAAGTGCCAAAGCAACGGACAATTTTTGTCTTTCTCCCCCCGACAACTTGTTTACATATGACTTTTCAAATTTCTCTAATGAGAACAGCCTAAGTAGTCTGCGGTAATCCTCCGTTTTCTCATATAATGCTGACATTTCTCTGAAAAGCTCATCCACACGGATATTATTTTGATAGTTAGAGGATTGAAGTTGCACGCCAACCCGTTGAAATACTGCCTTGCGGTTCTTAATTGGCGACATTCCGAATATTGTTCCGGTACCATAATCCGGTTTCTTAAGACCGAGAAGCAAATCAATAGTTGTACTCTTCCCTGCCCCGTTATGACCTAAAAGTCCAAAAACCTCACCTTTCTCCACACGGAAGGAAAGCCCGTCTACAACTACTCTTCCGTTAAATGACTTCGTTAAGTTTTTTACTTCAATACAAGAATTCATACATAACCTCCTTTTTGTTAGTAAGGTTATGCTATAGTCTCCCCTAAGGGACGAGTCAAGAGGTACTTTTTTGTGTGAATAACTGTTTTGTTGTTTTTCATCTTATGTCGGCAACAATCCCACAATGATCTGTAAAAGACAATGTTCTAAAATCAATTACTATTGAATTTAGATTCACAATGTTGTTTTTAGCTAACATGTAGTCTATATGTGTATTCCCTGAATACGTTCTGTAAAAAGAATCTTATAATTTGATGACAGCTTGTCCAATCTATTAATTCTACACTCCTGAAGTACTGCAATATCCGGATTTATTTCATTAAGATAATCAAAAAAACTACCCGTAACATCATAAATGAACATATTCATGTTAAGAGACAAAATTTTCATATTCCTATTCCCACTGACAATTGAAAAAATATAAATATTTTTACAATAAAATACCATATTCAGATATATATTTCAAATTGACTATCATTCTCTTTTACGCATGCAATATCCTTATGCGGGCATGTTGCGGGAAATTTTTTAAAATTAATATAATCAGCCCAAAAAAATTTTTATGCTTTACATTGTTTATTATTAATATTTTGGGAGTTGACATTTGATTGAATTGACTATATATTATTCGTATAGTTTATATATTATAAATTGTTTGCTGTAATATATTAAGGATTAGGTGTTTGCGAAGTGCAGGAGGAGAAAGAAGTATTGAAAGAATATGATGTATCTGATGAGTCTAATGTATTTAATGAATCTGTTGAACTTACGGAATCTTTTAATTTTAATGAAAGTACTGAATCAAGCTTATTAAACGATGTCTTTGGAAATCCGATAAGTGAGGAGCAAGCATTAAATCTTATAAAGTCGGTCCCGGAGGCTTTTAAGATTTTCTCAGGTTTTAATAATAACAATAAACGGCTGGTTCTTGATTTTATGCAACGAAACAAAAGTCTTAAGATTTCAAGTGATGTATTATTTAAATATATCTTTGACTACGACAGGTGTCCTGAAAGACTTGAAGCGTTAATTTCATCCATTCTTGATGAGCATATCACTATTGAGCAGCTGCTACCAAACGAAGGTATCAGATTAAATGAGAGCTCCAGTCTTGTTATTATGGATATCATCTGCAGGGATTCCAAAGGGCGCATTATCAATATTGAGATGCAAAAGATTGGTTATCTTTTTCCCGGGAGAGCGGGCCAGCTGTTATTCTGCAGATATGATTATGCGCCAGTATAACAACCTTCGGGGTAAGCTAAAGGATGACTTCCAATATAAGGACATGAAGCCTACATATCTTATTATTCTTATGGAGAGCAGTTCTACCGAATTCAAGGCAGTTTCGCCAGAGTATTTCCACGAATTTCTTTATCATTACAGTTCCGGAGCAGTCGTATCTAATCTATCAAATATTATATATATCTCTCTTGACACATTTAATGAATCCGTTCACAATATAGATACAGAAAGGGATGCATGGCTGACATTTTTAAGCGCAACTGAATATTCTAAAATAATTAAGTTACTGGAAAAACATCCTGAATTCATAGAATTGTATAAGGAGATTGCTGTTTTCAGACAGGATCCGGAAAGGTTGATGAATATGGTATCTGAGATGATAAGAGAATTAGATCATAATACTATCATGTATATGATTGATGAGTTTAAACTGGAGATTGAGCAGAAAGACGCTGAACTTAAGCAGAAAGATGCCGAGCTTGAGCGGAAGAATACTGAGCTTGAACAAAATAAGGCTGAAATTGAACAAAATAAGGCTGAAATTGAACGATTACGAAAGCTCCTTCACGAGAAGGATAACAACTAACAAAACGTACACTTGTAATATTAGAAGAGAACATTTCAAAAAGCAAGTAAATCTTGAATTGCTTTTTCTCACAGCCTCTACATTTTTTAATAACGTAATGTGACCGTAATGTGACCATTATATTTTTCTGCTTAGCTCCGCAATGAAAACAAAATTCCGTTTTAAGAGAT
>JBJEME010000099.1:0-2038 GCA_051879515.1 Lachnospira sp.
TAGGCACTGACTGCGCTGGCAAGCACATCACTTGCCAGTGCAATGCCAACTGCATCATAAGCTTCCATATGAAGAAATGTTATCAACATCGGACTGATTACAGCAGCCGCACTCATTCCGGCAAACCCTGTTCCAAGACCGGCTCCAATCCCTGCAATAAAACAAATCAAAAACTTATATAGCATCGTTTCTCATCACTCCCATATAAAATTATCTTTTCCGGCACCAAGCTCAAAATGATATTTTGCAATTCCCAAATCAATCTTCGTGTAAAATCCGTTTCCACACACAGCAGATACTTTGTTACCATCCAAAATGAATTTGTACTTTTGCTGGTTCATTGCCGTAGGAGCAAGAAGAGATGCTTCCACTCCTTTCTTAAACCATTCCGGCGCATTTCCAGTTGCTTTACTCACTTCTTCAACCGCTTTTGAACGATGCGCTACTCCATTGGTATTTCCATAACCGATTGCAATAACAAGACAAAGTTTTTCTCCCTGCTTTACCGTAAAAGCACCCTTTATTTTACTATAAGTCAAAGCCACCCAACAGGTATTCAAACCAAGTTGCTGCGCAAACAGCACTAATTTCTCCCCATAATATCCAACTTTCTCTTCTAAATCTTTTCCTTTTGGTCCAACCATTGCAATATAATTAGTTATGCCTGAAAATTTCCCATAGTGTGCCATAAAACCGTCAAATGCCTTTGGCTCATTGCAGACCAGCTGCATGCATAAGCCACTCTCTTCATTGCATTCATTAATTTTCTGTTCCAGTTTTTCCTTCACTTCTCCTTCAATTTTCCTGTCAGAGTAGGAACGGACAGAATGTCTCTGCTCCATAGCTTCAAATAAATCCATCATCTTATACCTCCGTTTTATAATTCTATTTCTGGCTGTCTGACTTCCGTATCATATGAATTCTTATCAAGACTCTTCTCCCCTCCTGTCCGGTGCATTCTTTAAAATTGTCCGTACATCCTCAAATAGTCTACAAAGACGCTCAATCTCATTGTCATCCATATCCAGATAATAATAATACTTTGTTCCTTCTTTTCTAACTTTCACAAACCCTGCATCTTTTAATATCTGCATATGATGAGAAACTGCCGGTCTTGATAAACTCGTTTTTTTGGTAATGTCTACTACTCGATTACCGCTACATTCTCCCTCAAGCATCATCATTAGGATATGCAGTCTTGTCTCATCTCCTATAGCAATGAGGGCTTTCTGGCAATCCTTAAATTCCTGTTCCAGTCTAAATATGTCATTCTTGGTAATCATAAGCCAACCTCTTTCTGTTTAAACGTTTGAACAGATTATACCACGTAAGTTAAAAAAAAGATTATCTGTAAAGAAAATCGAGACAGACTTATCTATCTCTCAATCACAAGTTCATATAGAAGTTTGGCATAATCAGTTTCTAGCTTCCACATCTGTCATTCCTATAACAGTAGAACCGTCTAAATTATATCCTTACAGATAATCCAGCTTTGCAGAATTACTAAACTCCCTACATCTCTTTTAACAACAAATATTGAATAACTTGAGTAATAAAAAAAATTGCAAGCACTAGAAATAATGCCTGCAATTAAAAGTCAATATATACACTTTGTTTTTCCACTTCCTGAGTTTCCTCTAAGTATAATTATTTTTCTCATATCTTCTCCGTCACTGATAATAATTTATATTAATTATAGCATGTTAACATATACATGCTGTTTTATCCGCGCTGTCATAACTAGCATTTCCATAGAAAACCGCCGAAATCTTAACAATTATATCTGCTTTGAAACAAAATGCACAATTTCTTTTCTTGGTTCAATTATGTATGGAGTCAGTTCTAAAGGATATACCTTTGCACCATTCTTTAATTCATCTAACGGAACCCAGCAGAAATCCAAATCAATCCTTTCATTATCCAATTCATCATATCCATGAAATACTCCGTCTAAAGGAATGCTATCATCAGCAAGATGAACATTATAATATAAGCATATCTGATGACATGGTCTTTTACCCCATGGAAAATATATTTC
>JBJEME010000100.1:0-38618 GCA_051879515.1 Lachnospira sp.
GCTAAACACAATATTGCAATTACACTAAATAATAATGCTATCTTCTTCATAAAACACCTCTTCCAATAAAGTCATATATGGTTCTTATCTAATTTGAACTAAATTGGATATTCTCTTGCGGAAGCACCGCAAGTCCGGCAGGCAGGAAACCGCCTGCCGGACTAACGGTGCTTATGCAAGTTTCCTCACATAATGATTGTATTTTATAC
This sequence comes from Lachnospira sp., assembly GCA_051879515.1. Taxonomy (GTDB): domain Bacteria; phylum Bacillota; class Clostridia; order Lachnospirales; family Lachnospiraceae; genus Lachnospira. The sequence goes on from JBJEME010000100.1 coordinate 210, forward strand.
TTTTGTATCCTGGTAAATCTGTACAGGATAAATAACTGTTTTTCATACAGTTTAAGAGAAAGGACCGATTATTGACTAAATCTTACCCTATCTCCTTCTATTCTGTCTGAATTCTTAACATAATGATTTGATACCACACAATCAATATCCTCATAGCCACAAGTATAAATTGCAGCAACACCAACACCGTATCTCTCTTTATAATAATCACGTTCTTCTCCATCATAGTAATACTTTTCGACATCAAGATATGAAAACGGATAACTTGATTTATTGGCAACAGTCTGAGCAAAACAATCCTTATATCCGTTAACACTATTTAATGTCAACTCGCAATCCATTAAGGTTCTCCAGTCTGCAATCGCAAATACATTGGTGCATGTCATAAAGACCATCATAGTAGATAAAACCACTACTCTTCTCACTTTAGTACCTAGTTTTTTCATCGTAATATACCTCCAATTATTTTACAATTTTAAATGTAACCTTTAACATTACATTTTTTACTTTTTTAAGTCTTCTTTTCTCACCTCCATTTTTTCTGTTAAATGCTATTAAATTGATATTTTTATTATAGCAAGTAATTCATTTTAAAACCCTAAATGTCAAAATTAACCGTTTTTTTGTCAAAATTAACCAATTATATTTATTTTTCTAATAGAATATATTCTTATACTTTATATTATTGCTTTTAAAAAGCATCGACATGTATGTATTTAGTATTTACAGTTTCACCTTTTATGATATACAGACATGAACCTACTCCAAAAACAATAGCACTAACCAACACTATCCAATACGCATTTGTTATAATTCCACTGTCTGAAATGCATGGAAAAAATGAAATGTATCTGACAATTGACAGTCTGTGCATATAATCAAATCCAATCATATATAATAACTGCGGGATAATTATTACTGCCCCTGCAATATAGCCATATAAGTATTTTAAATATATGGAAACAACATTTATTATCATCTGCACAGAAATCAGCATCAGCATTTTAGTAATAAAATCAATCAGTACAAATAACACAATTGGAGGATTGATAATAAAATCTTCAAATATCATAATACTTTTTAACGGAGCTGTTATATTTCTATAATCATAGATTTTATTTAGTCTCACATAATATAATACGTAAGTAATAATTAAAAAGAGAAATGACAGCATACATTGTACGAAAAGCTTTTGCAGTAGCCATTTTCTGCGATTTTTAGATGATAATGTAAGTTTATGTATCATAACCTTCTTTTCATATGAAATAAATCCGCATGAAATTACAATGGCAGCAATCACATTTATAAGCGCAAGCAATTCCTGATTATACTGTTCTTTAAAACCTATTGTATCCATGTAAGCATATGGACTAATAACCACTACATTAACATCATTTTCATTCAATTGTTTTATATAATTAACATTCTGTTCAACGGCATTAAACATTTCTGTTCTGTTTTGCAGTACTGCCCCCGCGTTTTCTATTGTATAATCAAAGTTGTCAACAAACTGTTCATAATCTTCCTTGTATTCATTATATATTGATATAAGTTCCGGACCATAGCTAAGTCCCTCTGCCTTTTCAAAATAACCAGCCATATAACTTTTTTTCGCATCATATATAACACCAACTCCCGGCTGTATACCTGCACCAATATACAAAAGAATCAGTAATACAAATATCACTCTCTGAGAAACGAGTATTTTATATATTTCTTTCCCCATATTATTTGTATTTTCTAACAAACGCATAATTAGTGATAATACTGACTGCATTATATGTTCTATAAGATTTTCCTTATTATTAAAATATTTTTTAATACTTTTATAAGCACTTACAGACAGCAGTATTACTCCCAGAACGGCTGACAAACATACTGTAGTGGATAACAACGAGAATATTACGTCAGAAAAGCCCCAGTTATAATACTCAATCGCTTCGTTAGGAAAAATCAGATAATATAGGTTAATATATTTTATTGCTTTAAAAATAGATTTAGCTGATACCATATTATAAATAATCACATCAACTGCACATATAAAAAGATAAAAGAACATGCCAATATTAACATTGCTAAAACACAGCAGAACCGCCCATAAAAGCAGTGCCATCACAGCGGTTGTAAGCGCAGATACCAGAATAATTAATGCTAAAAACTCAATTCTTGTAAGCGTCCCCGAAGTAAGCAAAAATAATTCACTGCTTACTGCCGCATCACCTATCCCCTCTATACCACCATACATTTTAATCAGCAGGAATGCAGATTCAATATATACTATGAGATTAAACAGTAACGACTGAGCCAATAACAGAACGCATCTTTTTAAAAAAAGATTACCTCTTCCTTTAGCTGAGGTGTGAACTATACTATATAATCCGTTTTTTCTTTCCATGAAGAAAAGATAAACTGTAAATATGACAGAAACTAAAGATAAAAGATGGATATACCTGTTCTTAAATAATTTTTCAAGCCATATCCCATTACTTAACCTGACATCTGATTCTGCAACTGATGATAAATCATATCTGGTTTTCAATAAATTATTATATTCAAAACTATTTTCCTTATATGTTCCTGATAAAGCATATGCTACTGCCGTCTGTTCCTTTTTTTCTATATTTGACTTAAAGCTATCAATATATTTTGCTTCTGACATAAGCTTTTTTCTTGCCTGCTTTGCCAGCGTGGCTCTTTCAGAATTATCACTGCTATCTATATTATTCTCTTCAAAATATTGATGCCACGCATTTGTTGCAGCATCTGTATATGATTCTGTACTTTCATGATTACTATTAGCCATATTTACCATTTTATCATATACAAGTGCTAATTCCGTTTCTTCTCCGTTACTGATAATCAATATAGCATTAACCAGTAACAATACAAGCATCAATAATATATTTCTAAAACTGAAAACTCGCTTAAGTTCGTTCATACATCTTCTGCCTTATTTATAAAAATATACCTCTATACTCACAACTGATAATTATTGTTCATACTGAAATATCTGCTTTATATTAATTTCATTTCCATCAAGATAATCCTGGGTATTAATAACTCCCACGCCTGATGTTGTATCAAGGTCTTTAGATGACTTAAATATATCCGAAGAGGTTAAGCCTTTAAAAACATTCCCTGATTCCTTACAGCCCAATAAGATAAACCTCTCATCTACTCCGTAAACAATAATATTGGTTGCATCAGGCATTGCCATATCAGATTCCGGATTTATTTTATATTTTGATTCCATATATGACAAATATTTATCATCATAAAGTATTTCGTATCTTGATGTTACTGAACCGTCATAATCTGTTGATACAAAATATGATTCTGTGTTGCGACCTAATGTTGATTCGAAAAAATACAAATATTTGCCGTCACTCTGTAAAGAATATATCTTGTCTTGCTGTGTAGAGTATATTACTTCACTTGAGTTGGAGTCAAAATTAACTTTTACTATACGGTCATTATTCCTTTCTGTTGCAGTCAGAATATAAAAATTACCTTCTGAATCCATTTTAACAAATTCTCCGCCAGACATATAATTAACGTTTCCGGTATCTTTTCCGAACACATCACTATTATCGTTTCCGGAATATGTCCACATCATATTATATTGTCCAGTAGCAGGATTATATTTTGCTACTCTGTATTGCACCCTGTTATCGGCAGCATACCATCTGGCTGTCCCTCCTGCATAGAAATATATGTTGTCTTCTGACAAATAAATAGACATTCCATTGGATTCTCCCGCTTTCATAGCATAATCCCCAGGAAAAACAAATTCACCCAGCACTTCTCGAACTTCATTTTCTCCAAGTTTAATTCTGTTGCATTGAAATTTTGCAATAAAACCATTATTTGCATACTCAGGATCCAAATATGTTGTGTAATAATAAAGGTAACCATCTGAAATCATGCAAGCTTGTGGATCACTTACGGATAGTTGTTCATTTTTTACGGATGCAAGGTTTAATAATTTCTTTCGGTCTTCAAAAGATGAGTCGTACTGGTACAAATCATAATCTCTGTCTTTTGTCACTTCGATACAATATAAATGATTATCATAGAATAAAATCTTATTTCCCAGGCAATTGCACTCAAAACTTCCTGTTTCTGTCCTGACGTTACAAACATATGCATCACATTTATCGTCAGAATGACTGCAATTAACACGTGAACACAGAGGCATGTTAATATCACTGTTAATATTGTAAAAATATAGAATATTATCAATTATGTAATAATAACCGCTTTCAGAAATAGCACTTTGAGAATTGCCATACCATGACTGGGCTTTCTCCTGATTATATTCATAATTAGGAAATTTGTTTTCGTTCTCTTCCTGATTATTCTGTAATTTATAATTATTACAAGAAACCAGTATGAACACTAACAATATTGAATAAATTATTATTGTAATCTTTTTCTTCATACTTTATTTTACCAGTTCTTTGTCCAAAAAATTGTTTCACCATATTCATCACAATCCATAAGTGGTCTGAAATTTGTGATCGCAAATACATTGGTGCATGTTATAAAGACCATCATCATAGATAAAACCACTACTCTTCATCACCTTAATTAATCATCTGACCGGAATGCTCTTTCTTCCACTTATCAAATTCACCTTGATTTGATATATTATAGCCACCGGTCCTATATATATAGAATGAATAATACTCCCCTAAGCCTTCCATTTCGTAAGTAACAACATAATTGGCATATTCACCTTTTTTATTAAGCTCGGTAAAATCTATATAATAAACATCTGTTTTATCAATCTTCTTTTCGCAAAGATAGTCATAAGCCTTTAGACCATCTTCAATCATTTTATCATGTAAAGCAAAAAATTCTTTGTGACCAAATTTACTTCCAAATTTATCTTTAAGAAGAGAATTGGGTACTCCATAAATTGAAACTGTCAATGTCGGACTATATCCATAAAAATCCTCATACAATGCAACAGAGAAAGCTCCAACATCTGTATCCACCATAGAATCTGATGTAGACATATCGTCATTACCACTGTAGCTAAATGCAAGACTTGGCTCATATTCATGGTTCCAGTCAGGAATATGAGATTCATAATACTGTCTTGCAAATTCAGGAATAATATTTCCCGAATAAATGTTCATTCCAAATGATGAATTATAATTATCAGTTCCCCTTAATATGTAGGTCCCATCCGGTTTACTAAAAGATTCTAATTCATTATACAGATGGGAGTTTTTAACAAATTGATCATCAATATAATATATGCCGTTCTTCTTATCATCAATCACCGGAAAAAACAATGTACACTTAGGAAATGTAGACACAGACATATAATATCCATTAACTATTGTTAATCCATTATCAGAAACAGTTGTTTCATACTCTTTTAAAAGGTATTCCGGTTCAAAAATAACTTCATCTTCTTTTTCAACCTTTTTACCACAGGCAGCTAAACACAATATTGCAATTACACTAAATAATAATGCTATCTTCTTCATAAACCCCCTCCTAATATGTCCTGTTATATTAATGTACGTAGTAAACTCAAAAAAGGTTTAACATAACGCAAAAAACTCATGACCCTGATTGAAATAACAACCAGAATCATGAGTAAACATGCCTTATTTATCCCCTTTTTCCTTCTTCACATTTACAATACATATACCAATACTAACCAGCACTAATGCAAGCACTGCCTTTAAACCTAATTCCTTAGTGCCCTCTCCAAGCCACCATGCAGACAACACTACGCCAAATACCGGATTAGTAAAGCCAAATATAGCCACCTTTGAAACAGGATTATGCTTGAGGAGTATGCCCCATAACGAATATGCCACGGATGATATCAATGCAAGGTAAATCAGCATCATTACTGCACTCACGGAAACTCTCGTAATTCTTCCGCCAAGTAAAAGTCCCATAATAATCATTACAAAGCCACCAAATATAAACTGATAACCACTGAGCATTACAGGATTATCTTTCTTAGAGAATATCTTCATAAAGCTTGATGAAAATGCATATGCAAGAGCCGCGAGAAACAAACTTCCCTCTCCCTGAAAGCTAAAACCTGCATCAATCTGCTCACCATTCAGACAAACAAGAATAACTCCAGCAAACCCAACTATACAGCCTAAAACTTTTCTAATATCAAGCTTTTCCTGACGGAATATAAGACAGGCAACCAGAATAACCAAAAATGTATTAGAGCCATTGATTATAGATGATTTAACTCCACTGTTATGGGCAAGTCCTATATAGAAGAAAATATACTGCAGAACAGTCTGACACATACCCAGCACCACTATCCCTTTTGCGGATGACTTCGTTGGAACCAGCACTTTACGTCCAAGCAGGCTTCCAATTACTATTGTAAGCACACCTGCCAGTACAAATCTTGTTCCGGCAAATAGTACCTGAGTCCAGGTTTCCTGTGCCGGTATATTAAATAATTCGTATCCTATCTTAATACATGGAGATGCGCTCCCCCAAAGAAAAGTGCAGACGAGAGCCAGAACGCAGACAACCCATGTCTTTTGTAAATAATCCCCTTTATTATTACTGTTTGTATTGCTAATCATCATTATTACTATCTTATCAGCCTCAACTATTTGCGCTGATATTGTCCTTCCTATATTTTCTTTAGTTCTGTGGATAACCAAAACAAAGAGTCTCTTGCGCATTTTTGGTGGAGTGTTTTTACTGTATAGAAAACGAGAAGATTCCTATACAGTTAAAAGCTCAAGCTGACTACTCAGCTTGAGCCATTCTTATATCTTTTCCTATAAATCTATGATAAATCATATTGTGCAAGTAATCTGGCAATCAGCCTGTAATTTGACATAAGTGATTCATTCCATGTTACCCTCTTACTTACAGACTCAATTGACAGAATACAGTTATTTCCAGCCTTATCTATGAAACGGATGTGAATAAACGAGAGAACCCTCTGCTCTACCAGACATTTTGTAACATTGTCATAATTACAAAGCTGCTTAATGTCATTTATTATAAGTTCATTGCCGTCATACAGATTGCAGAAATCAGGATCATTCGTATAAACTTCGGTCTTGGCGATAATACTCTTGTTAGGAATACTTTCACCAACTGCATATTTAACAGAATATGGCGAACCCGAATATACCATAATTCTCTGGAAACCAAAATTCTCTGCGCAGTCATCCAGGAGATTCTCAATGGTATATGATGAATCATTATATACCTTATCCATAATTATGCATAAAATATCACCCATGGACATGTCTCCGCGGCTGTTAATTCTTGTTGTGATCTTCTTAGTGGCCTTTATCTCATCAATGGTTCCGTGAAGATTTTTATTATATATAATATATCTGTTTCTGCCTTTTTCCTTTGCACGGTACAACGCAAAATCTGCAAGATAGAATAAATCCACGTAATTATCTGCATCCTTTGGATAAGCTGCACAGCCGATTGATAAGGTTACTGCAGGCTTGTTCTCTTCATTTGGCGGATATGTTGCATTCACTGTATTCTTGATACTTCTAAGAATTTCCCTGCAGTTTTCCATGTCATATGCGTCATAGAATATGATGAAAAATTCATCGCCACCGAAACGGCCGACAACACCAGAATCTCCGACCTCAGCTTCTATAATTGATGCGACACTTTTTAGCAGATCATCGCCGGCCATATGTCCAAATGTGTCATTTACTCTCTTAAAATAATCAATATCTGCAATGGCAATGCTGATATTCTGACGCTTCTCTACCTCCACTAACCTGGTGGCGTAGTTGGTAATCTCTCCCTTGGTAAGCACACCTGTAAGGGAATCTCTTTCTACCTTTTTCTTATCCTCAACGATAACATCACTTCCCTGATGAATAAAACCTGCGGAAACCTGATATTTTCCATCTTCATAAATGCTGGTTCCCCTTACAATAGTAAGCTTGGCATCTGTTCCGTTATCAAATAGCTTTCCATTAAACTTTAAGGTATATTCCCTTGCACCATTTGTTAAATATGAAATCAACTCACCAACAAGCTTATTATTACTCATATGATTAAGGTGCATAAGCATATGTTCAAACTCATCTATAGTGTATGTTTCTTCTTTTCTGCTTACATCACCATAAAAGCTAAGAATCAGCTTGTCTTCATCAGGGTAATATCTGAACAGAATATCTTCGTATAAATCAATCATTTTATTAGTAATATTAAGTTCTTTTTCATTGGAAAGTTCACTGTCAAATAAATCTTTAATTAATGCCATACATACTTTCAATACATTACCGGTCTCATTATATGAAACATTGACACATGCCATTTCCCGGCTTCCATCAAATAAGTCAAAGTCAAGAATCAGTTTTCCGGTATTTCTGCGTTTTACAAAATTATAAAAGATTTCTCTGTTATCCTCGGAAATAAGTTTGTCAAACGTGAAATAAAGTCTTTCTCTTCTCATGTAAGAATAAAAGTCCTTATCTGCAGTAACTATGTCAAATGTTTCTGTTTTCATTACTATTTTCCAAAAAACTGTGTTATCCATCGTTACCCTCTCTTTTCACGAAAATCAACTATTTTTAGAATAACATAAAACAATCATAACTTCAACTTGCAAAAAAATAATTATCCGCATTTTTATTGAATACCTACCATTTCTATGGTATTATTAGGCTGATATTGTATCTGTAAGATTACTTAATAATGCATATCTTGTATGTATTCTCATATGCAGGTATGCCGGACCGGCAAAGAAAGGAGATAATCTATGAAGATTTCAACAAGAGGAAGATATTCACTTCGTATGATGATAGATTTGGCAATGCATTACAATGAAGGCTATATTGCCCTCAAGGATATTTCCCAGCGCCAGGATATTTCAAAGAAATACCTTGAGCAGATAATACCATTTTTGAACAGAAATAAGCTTCTTAGCTCAAACAAGGGGCACATGGGCGGATATATGCTTTCAAAGGCACCTTCTGAAATAACTGTAATGGAAATACTTGAAAGTGCCGAAGGAAGCTTAGCTCCCGTAAGCTGCATGGATAACACCCCTAATCTTTGTGAGAAATGTGAGCAGTGTGTCACGCTCCCAATTTACGAAGGCTTATCAAAAGTTGTTAATGATTATCTTTCAAGCATTACACTTGAGGATATTATAAACTCTAAAGATAACGGGAACTCATATATAATATAAAGTCCCTTCCTTATAATCTTTTTTAGGCGTTTGCGAAACGCCCAATCATCTTTTCTTAATCTGTAATTCCTGAACGTAGGCAGATACCTTTGTATTCTCCGGAACTGACTGGGTTACAAAAGTATTTCCTGCGATTACGGAATTCTTTCCTATAACGGTATCCCCACCAAGAACTGTTGTGTTGGCATATATAACCACGTTATCCTCAATTGTAGGATGTCTCTTAACGCCAGACAAAGCCTGCCCCTTCATGGTGGACAAAGCCCCTAAGGTAACTCCCTGATAAATCTTCACATTATTACCGATAGTTGTTGTCTCACCAATAACAATTCCGGTTCCATGATCAATAAAAAAGTATTCACCAATCTTAGCTCCCGGATTAATATCAATTCCTGTTTTACTGTGGGCATGTTCAGTCATAATTCTTGGAATATATGGAACATTCAGCTCATAAAGAATATGGGCGATGCGATAAACAAAAATGGCGTATATTCCGGGATATGAAAATATAACATCCTCCTTGCTGCCTGCCGCAGGATCACCATCAAGCTGTGCTTCAACATCCTTAAGAAGTAAATTCTGGATATCAGGAAGTGAATCTATGAACTGAAGAGTAACATCCTCTGCCAGCTTGTCTATTTTTTCTGTTTTCTCAGACTTATTATGGAAAAGAAAAGCAACCCTGACCTGTTTAAAAAGTCTTTCGTATATTCCTGCCAGGGTATTACCTGCAAAGCTGTTCATATTAACATATGCTATATTCTCTGTACCAAAGAAACCGGGAAACATTATACGTCTGACTTCATTGATTATATCAATAATTTCCGCACGTTTTGGCATCTTCTCACCGACACCTATTTCAAAAATTCCCTGGCTCTTATAATTGCGTTCAAGCTTCGTAGCTGCTTCATCAATTACTGCTTTAATATCCACTTTATTCACCTCCATATTTTTTAATTATCTCTATATATTCTTCACCAATCATGGACAGTGGCATATTTTTTCTTTTAATATATCCAATAGTCATAACATCATCTGACTCAAGGGGAATTGACACGAAATTGCCGCCATTCAGATCTCCGTAAATAATGCCTGAGCACAAGGTGTATCCATTCATTCCTTTCATCAGGTTTAGCATGGTTGCCCTGTCATCTGCCTTTATAATCTGTCTGTATTCCAGGGTACTAAGCACTTCTTCTGCAAAATAAAATGAATTCTTATCTCCCTGCTCAAATGAAAGACAAGGATAATCAGCCAGTTCTTCAAAACTGATTATATCTTTTTTGGCTAAAGGATGACTGGCAGCCAGATATACACATACACCGCAGTCAAACAATGGAACAAACTCCAGGTCATCATCAGCTAATATTTTGTGGATAGCTTTCTCATTAAAATCGTTAATGTATAGTATACCCAATTCACTTCTGTTATTCTTAACATTATCAATGACCTCAGAAGTCTTTGTTTCGTGGACAGCCAGCTCGTACTCATTCATTGAAAATCTGTTACCCAGCTCAATAAATGCCTCCACGGCAAATGAATAATGCTGCATGGATACGCTGAATTTCTTTTTATTCTCCTTACGCTCAATAAACCTTTCCTCTATCATGTTATGCAGTTCAACCATCTGGCGAGCGTAGCTTAAGAATTCTTCACCTTCCGGGGTAACTACTATTCCTCTGTTTGATCTGAAAAACAACTGACAGCCTATCTCATCTTCAAGCTCATGAATTGCCCCGGATAATGCCGGTTGGGAAACAAACAATTCAGCAGCTGCCTTATTCATGGATTTAGTTTCTGCTATTTTTACTGCGTATAATAACTGTGCCAACGTCATTTCTTTAGTGTCTCCTTAAAATACTCTATATAGCATTATAGTAGGTATTCTCTTTAAAAAAAAGGATTATTTTAAGATTTCTTAAAATTGTTCAATCTGACCATATAAAAAAATACAAAACTGAATATTTATCTATATCCAGATTGGTTCTAGAATAACGCCATGTCGACAAACAATAACAATACGAAAGGCGAAAAAAATGAAAAACGTTAAAAATTTGGCTATTATCGCTGTATCAATAGCACTTGTATATGTAGCAACAGCATTTATCAACATACGCTTGCCATTTATGGCAAATGGTGGTTTAATTCATCTTGGAAATGTACCTCTCTTTATCGTAGCAATGCTCTACGGAAAACGTGCCGGAGCCATTGCAGGCGGTATTGGAATGGGTCTTTTCGATTTATTAAGCGGCTGGACCGCATGGGCACCATTTACACTGGTTATCGTTGGAATTATGGGTTACCTTGTAGGTGCGATTGCATATAAGACCAACAGCAACTTAAAGATATTACTTGCAATGTTAGTTGCACTTGTAGTAAAAATTGTGGGTTATTATATAGCCGAGGCTATTATTTATCACAACTGGCTTGTACCTGTAAGTTCTATTCCTGGTAACATTGTACAGGTTGTTGCTGCTATGATTATTGTATTCCCTATCATTAAGATTCTTAAAAAGGCGGTAAAAAATGTATAAGATAATGACACCCGGACCAACAAGGGTTCGTGAAAATGTTAGAATGGCCAGAAGTCTTGAATGTACCAATCCGGATATTGATCCTGATTTTGTGGAGTATTACAAGAATACCTGTAACCTTATAAGCGAGCTTCTTCATACAAAGAACACTGCTTATATACTGGATGGAGAGGGTATTCTTGGCCTCGAAGCAGCGTGTGCTTCACTCACTGAACAGGGAGATAATGTCCTTATCCTTGATAATGGACTATATGGCAGAGGATTTGGAGATTTTGTAAAAATGTATGGCGGGGTACCTGTTTACTACACCACTCCATACACAAAAGCCATAGATGCAGCTGATTTGGAAGAATTCCTTAAGGAAAATCACGACTTTAAATATGCCACGCTGGTTCACTGTGACACTCCTAGCGGAATGTTAAACCCTGTTGAAGACTTAAGCAGAATACTCCACAAATACAATATCATGACAGTTGTTGATTCAGTATCTGCAATGTTTGGTGAACCTCTTGATGTAGATGCAGGTCAGATTGATATAGTCTGTGGCGGCTCACAGAAAGTAGTTTCTGCACCTCCGGGATTGTCATTTGTGACAGTAAGTGAAGCGGCATTGAATACCATGAAGAATAGAAAAACACCTATCGCATCATTCTATGCAAACATCCTTGTATTTACTAATTATTACGAGGAAAAGTGGTTCCCATATACTATGCCGATAAGTGATATATATGGTCTTAATGCTGCCCTTACCAACATTAAAAATGACCCTGACATTTACAACCGTCATGCAAGGTGTGCAGAAATGGTAAGACAGTTTGTCGCTGAAATGGGATTGTCAACATACGGCGAAAATGGTTTTTCAAACACTGTCACTGCAATCCGTGTTCCTGAAGGCTTCACCGCATCAGAGATACTCTCGAAGATGCTTAAAGACTATAATATTATGCTTGCCGGAAGTTTTGACGACTTTGCGGGTCAGATTATAAGAATTGGTCATATGGGTGAAAATGCATACGAGGAAAATATAATAGAAACACTGGACGCACTTAAAATAGTCTTGACAAAATAATAAGTACCATTAGGTGCACCATCTAAAAAAAGATGATACCGGGGAATTTACCGGTATCATCTTTTTCTCGATTAAAATACATAATCAAATATCATCCGGAATTATGTTACTGACATAATTCATTCATACTTTTAATTATTTCTTCAGGATCAAAAGGCTTAGTAATAAACTTCTTAGCTCCAATCTTAAGAGCCTCAATAACCTTATTCTGCTGACCTGCCGCTGTAATCATAATGGCGTTGGCATCCGGATCATAATCCCTTATTTGTCTTAGTGCTTCAACTCCGTCAAGATTAGGCATTGTAATATCAAGAGTAATCACATCAGGACTATACTGCTTGTATGCAAGTACACCTTCAAGACCATCTGATGCTTCTGCGATAACAGTATATCCGCCTTTCTCAAGAATGCTTCGAAGCATCTTTCTTGACATTCCTGAATCATCAACAATAACTGCTGTTCCCTTGCTGTCTTCTGATAATTCGCTTCCTTCGTTAATGCTCATCTTTCTTATTACAGGCATCTCACCAACTGTAACATTCTCGTCAACAGAAACATAAAGGATAAGCTCTGTTTCATTGATATAAATTGGAAAAGCATAAGCATCTCCCTTGGCAAACTGATTCTCATATGAGAACTGTGGTAATATTTCAGTCTTAATATCCTTCTTTGAAAGAGCTGTTGCAAACAGACCGCTTATACAGTTAACAAATTCTCCAACTGCATCATACGCCTCAATACCTGCTGAAGTGAGATTCTCCTTAGTAAAGCCGTTAGCAACTTCAACGATACCTTTTCCGTCATCCTTTGCTGCAAATGCAATTGTAATATTAACATCGCCAACTATCTTCTGACCGCAGAGACACCTATATTCCAATAGGTTAATATGTTTAATCTTCTCAACATAAAAATCTGTGGAAACAAATCTTGTGATATTTCTAAGTGCCAGAGAACAGATATCTGTAATATATGGTTTAGATGAAAATGCGAAAACAGGAATTACGTCATCGAAATTGTCGTCCTTAAGACCCTGCATCTCCTTATCATCAAATCCGTTCTCCTTCTGGAAATCAACTACAAACTGTTCAACCTCGCTTACCTTATAACCGCCGGCTTCTGATACAAGCTGAACGAATTTAACATATGTACTTCCCTGAAGTTCAAGAAGTTTCTCAACCTGTTCATCTGTGAGAATTCCTTCCTCTGTGGCAATTGTACCAAACTTGGCATCGCGCTGGGTCTGAAGCTTGTTTATTGTTTCAGCCTGCTCTTCTGAAATCATCCCCTGTGAAATAGCAATTACACCTAATTTCGCTCTGGTAGAAGACATCTTCCCATTAATATCATCAAGCATGCTCTTAGAAAGAATATTCTTCTCAACTAAATATTTACCAAATAACTGACTAAACATAGACCATTTCTCCTTAATAAATAGAATCACGAAAAATCTACATTTATTCTATCATCATTTTTTGACAAAAACAATTTATTTTTTACAATATTTTAGAATAATTTATGAATTCTACTCTTTTCCATTCCAGCAGTAAGTGCACATTTTTGAAGGGTCAATTCCCACTGATTCTAACATATCGTCAAGTCTGTGGAATCTCAATGAAGTAAAGTTAAGCTTCTCGCAGATTCCATCAACCATCTGCTGATATTTCTCTGAATCAGGATCGGCGTATTCCTCCAAGGTTTCCCTTGAGACCTCACCGCCTTCCAATTCTTCTATTACTCTTCTGGCAATAAGCTCCATCTCAGATTTAGAGCGTGAGAAATTAAGATATTTACAGCCAAAAAGTAAAGGTGGACAAGCAGGGCGGATATGAACCTCCTTTGCACCGCTTTCATATAAGAATTCAGTTGTCTCTCTAAGCTGTGTTCCTCGAACAATAGAGTCATCAATCAAAAGCAGCTTCTTATCCTTAATAAGGTCATGCACGGGCAAAAGCTTCATATGGGCAATAAGGTCACGTTTTGTCTGAATCGTCGGCATAAATGATCTTGGCCATGTAGGAGTATATTTGATAAATGGCCGTGAAAATGGAATGCCTGATTCATTAGCATACCCGACTGCATGTGCTGTTCCTGAGTCAGGAACGCCGGCAACAACATCCACATCCACATTATCTCTTCTTGCAAGAAGCTTTCCACAGTTATATCGCATTTGCTCTACATTGACGCCTTCGTATGTAGCAGCCGGATATCCGTAATAAACCCAGAGGAAGGTACATATTTTCATCTTGTCTCCCGGAGCTGCCAGTGTCTTCATGGAATCAGCATCAAATACAACGATTTCGCCGGGACCAAGTTCCTTTTCCAGGGTATATCCAAGATTTAAAAATGAATGGCTCTCAAATGCAGCACACCTTGCCCCATCCTTTTGTCCAATAATAACAGGAGTCCTGCCCATTTTATCACGGGCTGCATATATTCCTTTAGGAGATAATAACAACAGCGATAAAGAACCATCCACAATGTCGAGCGCATATTTAATACCCTCGATAAGATTCTCCTTCTGGTTAATAATAGCTGCAACGAGCTCAGTTGAATTAATCTCACCATTAGTCATCTCAAAAAAATGGACCTTATCCTTTAATATCTCTGAAACAATCTGATCTGCGTTATTAATCTTTGATACCGTCACAATCGCAAACGAGCCATGATGTGAACGAACATGCACAGGCTGGGCCTCATAATCTGAAATACAGCCAATACCCAGATTGCCGTTAAAATGTCCCAGTTCGTCCTCAAATTTAGTACGGAAAGGAGTATTTTCAATATTGTGAATAGATCTGTGAAATCCTTCCTCCTCACCATATACTGCCATTCCTGCACGTCTTGTGCCTAAATGAGAGTGATAATCAGTCCCGAAGAACAAGTCAAAAATACAGTTTTCTTTTGATGCTACGCCAAAAAATCCACCCATGTTCCATTCTCCTATTAATTAAATTAAGATAATTCGAGAGTTATTCTAACATATTAAATCCAATTTTCATAGATTGATTTAAAAAATGAACACGTTTCTAGTCTGAAAGAATATTTTCCACATTTGTGGAGAATCTGTCCCATAAATTTTTCATGTCGTCAAGAACCACTATTCCGGACATGGTAATGGAATAATACTTTCTGCTCATTTCCCTGTCCTTAGGTTCAGTCCATTTGCTCACGACAAGACCTTCATCCTCAAGACGGTAAAGAATAGGATACAAGGTACCTTCCTTGACCTTGAACATGCCATTACTTTTTGCGTCCATCTCGCTGATAAGCTGATAACCGTATTTATCAGCTTCTGATAGGAGCTTAAGAACCAGTATTTCCAGTATTCCTTTTTTCAACTGACGCTCATATTTAATGTTCATTATAACCTCGTTAATCTGTAAATATAGCTATTCCACCATAATAATGTGTTGTGCTATTATGTCTTTTATCTGTGACTGATATTTAACAAATCTTTTATGTTCGGAAGGCACAAACCTGTCAGATTCCACAAATTTATAAAATTCAGGCAACGACAAATACATGTAATCCATGGTTTCACCTTCCTGAAGCTTTATGTGAATCTCACTGTCAATTACACACATAAAGGCATAGTAAATGCAATGTTTTGCCTCGTCAGTATAGTGATACAGAACTACCAGATCCTCAGGATTCTTCTCAATTCCGGTTTCCTCTTTAAGCTCACGCACTGCACCCTGACTTGGGGTTTCGCCTTTAAGAATAGAGCCTCCCGTAACCTCCCATTTAAGTGGATATGTTTTGTTTCTTGAACGCTCTGTAACCAGTACCTTTCCGCCTTTTGTAACTGTGTACACATCCACCACAATGTGAAACACACCTTCAGGGAGGTTCTTTGCCATACTTCGCTTTAAATCATAGCCTAATAACTTCTCGTCCCTATCGTATGCGTCCCAAAGTTCATCGTCAACCATCTCAATAAAACTGTCGTAATACTGCTCATTAAAGTAGACCATTTCCTCCAGCTGCTGTACTGTAAATGAAATATTCTCAGGTGCTATAATCCAGTAATTCTCTGAATCATCCCTTCTTCTTGCCACAGCAATAAGGACGCCTGAATATTCATCCACTGCTGTGTCAACGCCCACAAGATAGGCAGGCTGACGATCCAGGGATGATGCAAGCTCCAATGATTTTTCCTTGTCAATGTATCCGCAATTAATGGGATACACAATCGAGTGGTTGTCATCATCTGTACTGCCCAAGGGGTGGTCTACTTTAACGGTCACAAGCTCTTCTTTCACACAAAAATCCTCCATTTATCCTTTTTGTAAATCATTTATAAAAATACTTACTAAAAAATACTTTCTGAAATAATACCCTTAAAATAATGGTGACATAATTCTTAAAATACACTGCCCAAGTGATTTTGGCTTTGACGCTTTTTCAATATATTTCCCAGTGACATCTTCACTTTCTTTAAATGCCACTAAGAAGTCATTTTTTACATCCATTGCAGACTTATGTCCATAGGTGAGCACTGCATTTTCAAAATGATGATACAGACTTCTGTAATCTGCATTTATGGTGCCGACTACAGATATCTCGTCGTCTGAAACCCACTGTTTTGCATGACAGAAACCAGGTGTATATTCGTATATTTTAACACCGTCTGCCACAAGTCTTGGATAATAAGAGCGTGTCATTCTGTAAACAATTTTCTTGTCCGGAATTCCGGGAGTTATAATTCTTACATCTATTCCTCTCTTCGCAGCAAGACCTAATTCCCTGCTCATCTCATCTGTAATGATAAGATATGGTGTCATGATATAAACGTATCTCTTTGCATTTTTCAAAATGTTAAGGTATACATTCTCAGCTAATGGTTCTTTCTTAAGTGGTGAGTCGGCATAAGGAGCCACATAGTTATCCTTAACTTCTGCTTCGTAGTTGAAGTCTTTAATATCCAGATACTTGTCATAGTCAGTATCTGTTTTCTTAATGGAATTCCACATACCAAGAAACATTATTGTAAGGCTTCTGACTGCCTCACCTCTTATTCTTATTCCTGTATCTTTCCAATACCCATAAGGATGAGTTATGTTAAAATATTCGTCAGCAAGGTTATATCCGCCTGTAAATCCTACCTTGCCGTCAATAACAGTGATTTTTCTGTGATCTCTGTTATTCATGAACATATTAAATAAAATTTTTATAGGATTAAATACCCTGCACTGGATACCTTCCGCCACCATCTCTTTAATAAACTCATGGTTCAGAAAAAATATGCTTCCAACATCATCATAAAAGATTCTGACTTCAACCCCTTCATGGGCTTTCTCAATAAGAGCACTTTTTAATTTATTAAAGCCCTCAGCAGACTCAATGGCATGATACTCCATAAATATAAAATGTTTGGCAGACTTAATTGCCTGTATCTGTGCCTCTAAACCTTGAGTCGCATCAGCATAAAAATCTATATCGGTATTGTCATAAGTAGGATATCCGCCATAATTCTTGATATATCTGAACTGATTTGCAATTCCTGTATCCATTGAATCAATCTTTTTTAATATATCATCATTTGAATCAAATTTTGGGGAAAGCTCCTTATCAATTGTGGCAAAACGTGTTCTCATTCCCTTTGTAACTAACGACCTTCCAAATACAAGATATACGCCAAGACCAAGAATCGGAAAAGGTAATATGAGTACAATCCATGACATTTTCATTGAGGAATTGACACTGTCATCACCATACATCTTCAGAACAATTATTATTGCAATTATAGAAAAAACAAGTGTCGCAAGAGTTGAGTAGCCATTCAGGAAAATAGACATGCTTATCAGCCATAATATCTGAAGCAGAGCAAATAGAATTGTAGCAAACAATCTTCCGGCACTGTTTTTTACTGATGTTTTCAATTCTGTACGCATACCAGCCATATACCCCTCATTTCTGAGCGAATTATTATTATTGGAATCACACTTCTGTCTTCTTTCGCTCATAAGTAAACAGAACATTTATATTTTATGTAGCATTTCCCGCGAACTGCGTCATGTAAAGAGTGTAGTATCTGCCTTTCTTTGCAAGAAGTTCCTCATGATTTCCGGTCTCAACTATTCTTCCATTATCCATAACAACTATACAGTCTGCGTCCTGAATAGTTGAAAGTCTGTGGGCAATAATAAGACTTGTTCGATTCTTCATAAGTTTAACCATGGCATCCTGAATCTTCTTTTCTGTTCGTGTGTCTACACTTGAAGTTGCTTCATCAAGAATAAGAATCTTAGGCTGGGCAAGAAATGCTCTTGCTATTGATAACAGCTGTCTCTGACCCTGGGAAATATTCTGTCCCTTTCCGGCAAGCTTTGTTTCGTATTTTTTAGGCAGACGCATAATCATATTATAGCAGTTACTCATGACAGTTGCATCATCAATCTGCTCATCTGTTGCATTTTCATTGGAATATTTCAGATTATTACGGACAGTATCTGCAAATAAAACCGTATCCTGAAGCACAATGGCAGTATTTTTCCTCAAATTACGGCAATCTATGTCCCGTATATTAGTATTATCTATGAAAATGTTTCCGCTGTCCACATCATAAAATCTCATGAGCAGATTTACCACTGTGGTCTTTCCGCTTCCTGTTGATCCTACAAGGGCTACTTTACTTCCGGCAGGAACCTCAAGGGAGAAATCATACAATACCTGTTTTCCTTTCTCGTATGAAAAATTAACATTCTCAAATCTGATTACTCCGGTGGAATTGTCCATATTGACATCTCCTGATTTATCCTCAAGAGGTTCATCTATTATTGCAAATACACGTTCTGCACCGGCTATTGCTGTCTGAATCTGTCCGTACACCTGTGCTATCTCATCAATCGGTCTTCCGAACTGCTTTGCATATACGATAAATGCTGAGATAACACCTATGGATATAATACCATTAATTGCAAAATATCCGCCAAATGCAGCAATAATCACAAAACTTATATTGTTAATTACATTCATAACAGGTCCCATTGAGCCTGCAAGAATCTCTGCCACTATACCAACTCTTGTAAGTTCATCCGAGGTTTTTCCAAACTGTTCCATAACAGCCTGCTGACGGTTATAAGCCGTTACTGACTTATAGCCTGTAATCATCTCTTCAATTGTGCCGTTAAGCTCTCCTAAAAGAATCTGTCTTCGTCTGTAAAAACTTTTCATGGCCTTTGACAGGAATTTAGTGGCAACAACTGTAAGTATTACTGTGGTGCAGGCTAACAAGGCCAGCTTTGGACACAGATAAACCATCATAAAAACTGTTCCAATAACAGTAAGAACGCCTGAAAAGAGAGAGCTTAAGGACTGTGAGACAGTATTGGAGATATTCTCAATATCATTAGTCATCCTGCTCATTATATCACCATGGGAATGACTATCAAGATATCTGACAGGAAGATTTACAATTCTGTCAAACAAATCTTCTCTCATGCGCTTAACAATACGCTGACTTAATATAGCACTAAATCTTGCCTGAATAAATGTGCAGATGCTGTGGACGGCGTACACGCAAATCATGGCAAGAAGAATACCTCCCAGCTCAGAAAATCTTGCATCTGCAATTGAATCAATTGCATTACTCTGAAGCTTAGGAGCATATACTGAACAGATTACTACGGTACACACAGCCAGGAAAAGGACTGCCAGCATTGGTATTTCTTTTCCGAAATACCCAAGAATTCTTTTAAGGGTCTTTTTTCCTTCCTTTGGCTTTTCAACACTGTTTCTGTCACGTGGTCCACGCATACCCGGAACCTTGTAATTATTAATCTGTGTCTGTCTGCTTTGATTATCTGCCATCTGCCACACCCCCATTCTTTAACTGAGAGTCATAGATATCCCTATAAATAGAGCTGTCACTTAACAGTTCTTTGTGACTACCCAACGCAGCAAGTCTGCCATTATCAATTACTGCGATTCTGTCAGCATCCTTAACCGATGCTATTCGTTGAGCAATGATAATCTTGGTAACCTCCCTGTATTCTTTATTGAGTGCGTCATACAACTGGGCTTCAGTCTTCAAATCAAGTGCACTGGTGGCATCATCAAATATTAAAATCTCAGCCCTCTTAAGAACCGCTCTGCTTATTGCAACTCTCTGTTTCTGACCGCCTGAAAGGCTCGTTCCTCCCTGGTTTACCATTGTATCCATGCCATCAGGCTTATTCTTTATAAATTCCATAGCCTGGGCCACTTCTGCCGCATGATTGATTTCATCTTCTCCTGCATCAGGATTTCCCCAAGAGATATTATCTTTAATGCTCATACCAAATATTTCACTATTCTGCAGGGCGAATGCCACCTTATCCCTAAGGGCAGCCAGTTTATATTCTCTGACGTTAACGTCATCAAGTAACACTTCTCCCTCAGTAGCGTCATAAAACCTCGGAATAAGATTAACCAGACTTGATTTGCCACAGCCGGTGGCTCCAAGAATACCTATAGTTTCCCCCGGGTTAATTGTAAGATTGAAATTATCTATGATTTTTTCACCTTCCATACCAGGATATGCAAAGGATACATTTTTAAATTCCACTTTTCCGGAAATATTGGTGTTTCCATCAAATGAACCGTCCGTTATTGAAGGTTCACAGTCAAGAATCTCTTTAACACGCTTTCCGGATGCATATCCCCTTGATGCAGTCTGGAAAATCATAGTCATTCTCATTACTGCATTGAGAACCTGTGAAACATATGTAATTGCCGCCATAACATTACCCGGTGTAACAGCTCCTGCACTAACCTGTATACCGCCAACCTTAATTATTGCGACAATAGAAAGATTTAGAATGATATTCATAATTGGTGTCATGTATGAGAAAAGTAAAAGAACATCCAGCTGGGTGCCTGCCAGCTCTGAATTAGCCATGCCAAATCGCTTAATCTCATGCTCTTCCTGTACATATGCCTTCACTACTCTTGCACCTGAAACATTTTCCTGACATACGTTATTAAGGTTATCAAGCTTTTCCTGTAATATGGTAAATTTAGGGTTAGCTTTAAGAATAAAATAAATAACACAAAAGATAATCACCGGCAATGCGCAGGCAATAACCATTCCGAAGCTAAGATGCAGCATGCACATGCTTATTGTCCCACCGATAATCAGCATAAATGTTCTTATAAATCCTCTTAAACTCATACTTATCAGATTCTGAATCTGGGTGATGTCATTGGTTACCCTTGTAATCAGAGAGCCCGTGGAAAATCGGTCTGTCTGCTCAAAAGAAAATGACATGATACGTCCGAAGGCATCTTTTCTGACATCATTTCCATATCTCTGGCTGCAAAGATTGGCAAATACGCCACTCATAACACCACATAAGCCGCCTAAAATAACGAAGCCAATCATCTTTATTCCGGTTGAAATAACAAGATTCAGGTCGCCAACACCATTGTTGGACATACCAAGAACACCTTCATCTATGATTGTACTCATCATACGGGGCTGAATTAAATCCATCAAAACCTCGCCAATCATAAATAAAGGTGCAAGAATAGCAAATAGCCAATATTTTTTTAGATATTTAAGCATCTGTATACCTCAGCTTTCTATAAATCTTGGCGCGTAGCGCTTTATCCCCGGTATAAGACGTGGTCAATTAAAAACCTGCTTGATACTGTTGTAGTGTAAAAATTCATTGCGGTCTGCAATTTCTTTTATTTCATCAGAAGTAGCAAATCTGTAGCCTAAAGTTTCTTCTTCCTGAAGGTGTACATCTGAATCTGTTATATCCTTCTCAAACAGGTAAACATCTACAAAATAATTATCTCCCTGTCCCGGATTCTCTCTCTTATATGTAAAGACATATCCACCCTTGGCATCGGAAACATCTATCCCGGTCTCTTCAAGAACCTCTCGTTTAACCGCATCAAGGGAGCTCTCACCTGCCTGTGCCGCTCCACCTGAAACTTCCCAGTGTCCCGGAGCCCATGACTTTGTCATTACACGCTGTGTTATAAGAAATCTCCCATCAGGTCTTTTAATAACACCAAGTACAGTGAGGTGATACTCTCCATCCTTTAAGCACCAGTCATTTCTTTTCATTGTGCGGCCCGTAACCTTCTTGTCCGCATCATAAATATCCCAAAGTTCCATAATTACTACCTATTCTATATTATTTTATTCTATATTATCTTAATCAGCCTGGCTGTCCGGCAAAACTACTTATCATTCTTAACAGCGATGTTAAGCTCCATAAGTATGTTACCGTCAACACTAAGTGGAATGCACACGTTCTTGGTATACATCTGCGTAAACTTAATTTCGCCTCTTCCAAGTGTAGGTGGTGTAATATCTATACCTATGCCCTTAGTTGAAAGAATCGTTGCGGCATTACCCATTATCATATTGCCCAGCTCACTTATAGCACTTAACGCCATATCATCCAGCTCCGGTACCGGCATTCCCATCATCATACGACTTGCTATATCACATGCATTCTGCAGGGTAATTGAAATAATTACCTGACCACGCATCTCACCGGTTACACCAATCATAATGATAACTGAATCAGCCTCAAAATCTGTATTCCTGACATAAGGCTTACCAACCTTCATCTCTATCTGGCAGGCATCATGCATAATCGACATAGCTGCCATAAGGAAAGGATTTATACATTCAACATTAATCTCACCCATAATCTGTTATCCTTTCAGTATAATCGAACCTCTGTTATGTACAATTTTATATGATAAAATGCCGCTAGTCAATAAACTTTAATTGTTTTAACCGGGTGTTAGTATAACAAAATACATCTGTTTATTCAATCATGAATATGATATAATAAAGCCTATAGCATTATTTATTACAAGTAGAGAGGGGAAGAATATGTATCAATGTCCCAATTGTGGTGGAGGTTTAAGATTTGACATCGCCTCCCAGAAAATTAAATGCGATAATTGTATGGGCTTGTATGATCCTTATTCAATTACAAAAGAACAGGATGCAGAGGATGTAACCGAATATGAGGTTACCAGATTTGTCTGTCCACAGTGTGGTGGAGAGATATTAAGTGAAGATAACACTGCCGCTAATTTTTGCAGTTACTGTGGTGCCTCAACGATTCTTACAGGTCATCTGACACGGCAGAAAAAGCCGTCCTACATCATTCCTTTTACTAAGACAAAGGAGGACTGCAAGGAAGAATACCTGAAAACTATGAAAAAGGCATATTTTGCTCCAAAAGAGCTTAAGGATACAAGATATGTTGAGGAATTTCGTGGTATATACATGCCTTACTGGGCATATCATATCAGGCAGAATAATTCATTTGCACTAAGAGCAAGGCGCGATTACAGGCAGGGTGATTATTTAATCAAGGAAACCTACAATATAAGCGGAACCATTGATGCTCACTATAAAGGTATTTCCCACGATGCATCATCAACATTTTCCGATAATATAAGTGAGCAGATTGCTCCTTTCGATGTGCGTGGAATGAAAAATTTTACGCCATCATATCTTACAGGCTTCTATGCAGACACAGCCGATGTTCCTGCACTTACATATGAGTCTGAAGCACATATACTGGCAGCAGAAGAAACCTTTGATTATATTAAGCAGAACCGCGGTAATGGGGATTTGGAATTTGATGTGTCGCAAGAAGCACTTCCCGGTATATTCGGAAGCCGCACTGAAACGGTTGACAGCACGATGTATCCGGTGTGGTTCTTATCTTACCGTAAAAAAGACCGTGTTGCCTATGCAACAGTCAACGGTCAGACCGGAAAGGTATGTGTGGATACACCCGTTGCAACAAGCAAATATATTATAGGTTCATTACTCCTTGCATTGCCGATATTTCTACTGATGAATATATTCTTTACAGTTGCACCAACCATGGTACTTTTGATTGCCTGTCTAATTTCCATGCTCACACTCATTCTCCATTCCATTGAAATGAAGGATATTTACGCTAAGGAAAGTAATCAGAACGATAGGGGAAAAGCGTTTAAAAATAGAACGGATTCTAGCTTCTTTAATGGATATGGGGATAATAATAAAAAGAAAAAGCTGACAAAGGACTGGCTGCCTTTAGCCTTGTTTTTTGTTTTATTTGTGGTCGGAGGCATGCTACCATTTGCAATCGGACTGCTTGCTTCCGTATATTCAGTGATTTTAGCAATGCCTGTATTAATTTGGCTGGTAATATGCTTTATATCATGCATTTTCTGCTCTAAAAGTGCACGAACCATCAAGAAAATAAAACTGTTAACAACAATCTCTCCGGGTTATTTAGGTTCACTTATTTCTCTGATTATTGCAGGAATAATATTTATTTTTAATCCGGCTTCAGATATATATTATTATGTCGGCTCTGTGCTTGCACTGCTGTTTATTATAATTACTATAGTCAGCATGATAAGCAGTTATAATATTCTGGCAACAAGACCGCTTCCACAGTTTACTAATTATCATGGAGGTGATGACCGTGCATATTAGAAAAAAACATACATACAATGAACATAAAATATACCGTGAAATAATTAAATTGGCTGCTGCTGTTATTGTTATTGCCGCCATGTCGTTTTCTTTTGACAGCCTGTCAGTTTGTGTGAAGGCTGAAACAGTCTCAGCTTCCGACAGTGTTGTCAGTACCGGCATCAGTTCTTCTGATAGTGCAATCCTTGGCACAAAGGGTAATGCATCAATTTATTATGTAAATCAGGAAACAGGTTATCAGGTAATGATTGAAGATTCGGCATTGCTTCTTTCTGAAGCACAGAAAAACGAGCTTGCCACAAGAATGCAGTTAATAACTGATTACTGTAATGTTGCATTTGCATCAACTGATGTCAATTCCGGCACTGCAGCCAGATACGCTCAAAAAAAGCGTACCGAATTATTTGGCAACAAAGATGCAACACTGTTTCTTATTGATATGGCAACAAGAACCATTTACATTGACAACGGCGGATATCCTTCAAGGGTGATTACTAACAGTTACTGTGACACGATTACAGACAATGTATATACCTATGCTTCAAATAGCGATTATTATAATTGTGCGATTGAAGCCTTCAGTGAGGAGTACATCCTGCTTAAGGGAGGCAAAATATCTCAGCCAATGAAATACATAAGCAATGCACTTATTGCTTTAATATTGGCAATGATTCTTAATTATCTGTTCATCAGACAATTCAGACATTCAAAGATGCCTTCACGTTCCGAACTTGTACAAAGCAGCTTTATCAAGCGTGACGTATACGACTACAGAAAAAAATGTACCAGCACCAAAAGAGTATACTCCCCACAATCATCCGGCAGCAGCGGAGGAAGCAGCGGCGGAGGTGGCGGAGGCGGTGGTGGCGGCGGTCACTCCGGCGGCGGACACAGCTTCTGATTGGTAGTTCTGGTTGGTTCAGTGGGGCCTTCTGGCCTGTTCTTGGTCTTTTTTCGGCTTTTTCTGCCCAAGGCGGCGACAATGCTGCGCTTGGGCAGAGAAATTGCTGAATCCTTATATATGAAGTAACCTGTAGAAAGTTAATGAGAAATAAAAAGAGCTCTTATCTTATTGTCTGCGTATCCTGCAATTAATAACAGGCTCACAATACTCATTGCAGTTACTATTATTTTACTCCACGCATGAAGATTAAATATGATTAAAAACATAAAAGCTAGTAATTCTATAATAAATATCATTCTGGTTTTGTCTGCAAATATATCTCTCTCATTATCATCTAATTCATTATCAGCGTTATCTATAGGAGCTAATGAAAAAATAATTACAATAGATACGAAAACGACTAATATCTGAATTACACAATTTATTTCAATCATTTTTATAAATAAAAGTGAAGCAATATATATAATTAAAGACATAATATAGCATGTCCATTTATGCTTAGTATGGTATCCTCCTGCGAATTGTCTTAAGGGTATTAATGTTGTTAAGAAAACCACAGCTTCAAAGAATTCTCCCATAATAATGGAGATAATAATTGCGGTAAATAATGCCAAACCAACCATTTTTATCATATTAAGACCAAATAAAATTATATTTTCTTCTTCAGGATTTATTTTTGTATTATTCCGGATAAAATCATAAAAAGACATTCTTAATTCTCCTATTTTTTCAAAATAAAATAATAGATCAATGGGATATAAACATAACGATACCAACGCTAAACACATTATTGTCATCGGTAATCAGCATATTCCCATTATATTTATCTACAATTCTTCTGATATTCTCAAGTCCATATCCATGCTCATCACCTTTTATGCTAAGAAAGACGCCACCCTCTTTATTAAGTCTGCCATCAAAGCTGTTTTCCACCAGTATATGTAGCAGACCACCATTATATTTTAACTGCAAAGAAACCTTTGGTTCATCCGCTCTTACGGTGTTCTCAATTGCATTGTCCAGAAGGTTACCAAGAATAATATTCATATCGTAGGCTTTTACAGAAAGATTTTCAGGAATCGTAATTTTTATGTTATTCTTAATGTTTTTTTCAACAAATCTGTTGGCATAATAATTTAATATTCCGTCAAGAGCAATATTTCCGGTATTATAGACTTTTTCACTATCTTTTATGTCCTGACTGATATTGTCGGTATATTCCTTTATTCCTGAATAATCCCTGTTCTCAGCCAGTCCGCGTATTTCCCTGATATGGTGCTTCATATCATGACGGATAGACCGTAGCTTTTTGTCATTTTCAATGTTTAATTTTATCTGATTCTCATAAAAGCCCATCTGTTGTTTTAGGACATTTACTTCTCTCTCATATTTAAAACGATCCAGCATTGACGAATAAAAAAAGAATAGCAGAAAATTTAATATCAGTATTATAAAACTCACTAGTATTATTGCATTACCCGACATGTGCATCTCATGATATACTACATATAATAAGCATACGCTCATTACAGATACTAATAACAATATGTACCATTGCCCAGAGAATTCTGTCTTAGTTTTTTTTCTGAAGAAAACTTTTATTATTATGACCGCTAAATAATAAAGTAAGACAGCAATAGATGAGCTGACAACTGCATACCCATCCAGACTGGTATTACGCATATTCATAAAAAATGCCATTACATCTGTTGAAAACATTAGTGCATAACACATGACAGATAATAGAATTTTTCTGTTTATCCTTCCCTTGAATCCCAATGACACAATAACTATTCCTATGAGTGTTGATGCAATATTCAACAGTCCATTATCAAAACACAAGTAGCAGCATGTCGTTAAAAGAAACGACACGCCGCCAGTTACCATGTTTATGCTCTTTTTTCCTGAATCGTAAAATATTTTAAAGTATGATATTGTAATAAGTACTCTGACTAGTTCCAGAAAAACTATCATTATTATTTCAGCCAGGTTCATTATTAAATCCTCCTGATTTGTTATGCTCAATTAGTTTAATACTAAATGAATTACGGTAGTCTCTGCTTATTTTAATAACATCGCCGTTATCCATCTCAATGTGATCTAAAAAACATTCATGTACATGGTTTAGATTGATGATATAAGACTGACCAACCATTACAAAATTAGAAGGAAGCTTGGTTAATTCATCCTTTAATTTGCCCACATATTCATGTGTAGTATATGTCATTACCAGTTTAATGTGCTTTCTGTCACTCTTTAGATATAAAATGTTTCCAAGCAGAACCCTGTTGCTGTGCCGGCAGTAGTAATATGTAAAGAAACGCTTGTCCTTTCCACACAGCATAAGAAGATTCTCAATTGTTTCACAGATTACTTTGCCATCGATAGGTTTAAGTAAAAAATCATATGGATGAATCTTAAACAGTTCCATGGCATAACTTGTTTTTGAAGAAATATATATTATATGCATTCCTTCATTTGCACATACTTTTCTGATATATTTTCCAACATCAACTCCATTTAATTTAGGTAATTCAATATCAAGAAACAGTATATCAATATCTGTTTTTGACGGAACATCTGCCATTAGGCTTTCGGCACTGTTCCATACCTCAATCTCAACGGTATCCTTCATTTAGGAAAAATATTGTAAAATAATCTCCTCCAATTCGGAACAGGTTATCTTTTCATCATCACATATTCCTATCCTATAAATCATTTTTCTCCTTATAAAACTACTACTGAATGCAATATTTCTTATTCAATAACACTTTTTTATACTTTTTAATAAAGACTATCGAGTTTTATCATGTATGCTGACAATTTTTCCTACATCCATTTCGCATACTTTATCACAAAGGACTTCAATGTCTTCTGAATTGTGGTTTGCCATTATTATTGTTTTTCCTTCAGATGCCATCTTCTTGAAAATAGTTCTCATTTCTTGAACACCATTCTTATCAAGACCATTCATTGGTTCATCCAGGATCAATATTTCCGGATCCTCCATCAATATCTGGGCGATTCCTAATCTTTGTTTCATACCGAGAGAAAACTTTCCCACATGTTTTTTGCTATATGGATCAAGACCTACCATATTTAGAGCATCTATTATTTGTTCCTTGCTAATCTTGTTTCTTATACTGGCAAGAAATTTGAGGTTATTATATGCACTGTAATCATAAAGAAATCCTGGTGTTTCAATTATGATGCCGATGTTGTCAGGAATATCAATATCCTTTCCAATCTGCCTTCCGGAAATAGTAATTGTTCCATCTGTAACAGGAATAAAACCACATATACATTTTAACAGCATTGTTTTTCCTGAACCGTTTCTTCCAATCAGACCAATTACTTTTCCTTTTTCAATGTCTAAAGATACATTATCAAGAACTGTATTCTGACCGAATTTTTTTGTTACATTTTTTACTGATATTATTGTTTCTGCCATTTGTTTCACCTTTCGTCATGCGCTATCATTACCTGTTTTCTGCTGATTAAAATTGCAGCAATAACAAGAACTATTATTCCGACAATATAACAAGTCATAATATAACTGATGCCCGGTAATTCCGTTCTATTTGCAATATCAATATTATTCAACGAATTCCAACTACATGGAGAATATTTATTCAGATATGGGTATGGCTCCACTATGGCTGTAAGTACAATCATCAATACATCAACCAATAGTACTATTTTTAAATATGCAATTGAGTACATACATTAATAGACCCAGCAGTACAAAACTTATCCACATTAACAGTAACGACCAAAACATAGCCTGGGCAGGAGTATAATATCTTATGACTTTTGATGAAATCATTATTGTATCATATTGATGGTCATACAATTGCATTAAATTTGATGTTCCTGCTGAACCAAGTAATTCACCCCAGTCTGTATCCCAACACATATATGTAATATTAGAAATAATGGTTGTAAACAGTAGTAGCAGTGTATAGCATGCTGAAGTAACACATATGTATAATATCTGACCGATACACCATTTTATTCTTCCGGTTCTGATTATGCAGTATAACTGGTTACTGTCAATAAATGGTGCATCACTAAAAAGAAATACACAGGGTATCATTAGGGTTATTTTTATATATCTGTATGTAAATAAAAATGGGAATATCCATGGTGTCGTTTTTACTCCAATTTCTCTGCCAACATCGGATATTCCTGATGTATACAAAAAAACGCTGAGAACACTAAAGATTAATACCATAATAATCCTGCTGTTTGTGGACCATTTTCTTATGTTTTGTATACAAATTCTAACTGATTTCATGTCGTATTCTCCTCTTAACGCGTCTTGCAAAGATTAAACCGGAAATAAGTATATATCCCATTGATACAGAGGCAGATAAAATTATCATTAATGATGTATCTGTATGATATGCCTCATTTCCAGCCTGTATCTTGAATAAGCTAATACTTGCTGGCAAATATCTGAAGAATGTTTCCATAACAATACTTATGAATATTGTAGAAAAATAAGCGGCAAATCTGCTTCTGACAAAAGCGGTTAAAGTCAGTCCCATCACAGCATATACGCCTGAAACCAGTGAAAACAGAAATACCATTGCAATAATTGTTAAATACGGCATATTGCTGGACATATAATCATAAAATGCATTATATACATTATAATTTCCTGAACCTATTATCCCTGCTCCATAAATGTATGTAAGTCTTAGCGAATATAAATTTAATGAAATAAAGGAAATAAAAAAAGTGGAAATAAAGCATATTAAAATCTTACCTAATATATATTTATTTACCTTTCCTCTTACAATCTGGAAGTATTGATATTTACTGGCAATATCATCAGCATATGTTGTGGCAGTAGGAATAGCCGGAATTAAAAAAAGAATTCTGTTGATATTACTAAAACTTGCGAGTTTCATCAAGGCATCATATGCAGGCCAAGATTGGAACCCCCTTATTGATTCCAATTTCAATAAAATGTTGATTGCGGCAAGATACATAATAATTGACAAATATAATTTTTTGTTTTTTACTAATCTTATAATTTCTGATAAAAAATATCCTTTGAACAATTCAATTCTCCTTTTATTGATTGTGAAGCTTATCATGATAAGTTAAAAATGTACGTAGTTTTATTCACGGCATCAACTAAAAATCCTTTCTTTTGTATGTAAGAACTTGCATCTTTACTAGCCGATTTTCTTTCTGTTTCATAAATAAACTCCCAATATAATCTGACTGTAAACTCCTTTTCTTTTGCAGAAGAAGATGCAATAGGAACATATACTAAATTTACACTGCTTATGTAGCGCTGATTAATCTGAGAAGTATACTTATATGATGCAGCCAATTCTTCTAACGCCTCTTGAACAGAACATATTTCATTACTGTATTTATTCTCATCGGTTATATCATATAAGTAACCAAAGTTAATATATTCTATCTCTGTTCTTCCAACCACTACAGTAACCATGTTTTCATTGGTAAAATATGAGTTGTTATCAAAACCATGGTTCCCCAATGGAATATTATTTAATGTCTGGTTAAAGTAGAAAACATATGCATCGTCATCATTAGTCCATAATTTATTTTCATTTATTTTTATGCCTTCCTCAATTGCCTTATCATTATTTTCACGATAATAATTATTTACATATTCTGATGTTAAACAATAGCTGTCTACTGGCTCTTTATCAATACTGATTCCGTCAAATATACTGAGCGCATCTATCGCCCGCTCCTTTGCATCAGAATATGAAAAATCGTCAAGAATAACACTATTTTCAGATTTAAGACTTCCCTGGTCGTAAGAATTAATAAACATAAAGTAACACATATCTATACAATCAGATGACATAAAGCTTATATAATCACCATCAATATATTTTGAACCGTCTTCAAAGTAGTAAGCTAATCTTATAGCCGGATTTCCGCCAGACTCTTCATAATTCTTTAAAGTTTTATTATATTTGCTGCATATTTTATCAACATATTTATCAGAAATTTCTTTATTTATTTTTCTCGTAATACAGGTATATTCATTGAATGAGCCTGATGTATCATAATCAGGAAGTGTGGCATCGATTTCAAACTTGTCGTTTAAAGTACCTTTTATGTTTCCATCCTCTACTGAAACATCAATCTCTACTTTTTCCATTTCTCCGTTTGGAAATAGTGAACATGCTGATAAAACAAACATAAGAAGTATACATATCGCAAAATAATAGTGTTTCTTATTCATATAGTTCTCTCCGCCCTAATAGATTTATGATAATCAAAAGCGCTTTTCTAATATTAAAGATTATCATATAAGTAATTGTACAACATAAAACAGGCAAAATTATCCAGCGGGTATATTTGGTGGCAAAAAAGGTACATTTGGTAAAAATGAAGGTGAAAAACAAATATTCATATAATGAAGTTAATACTTTCAATGTGTATAGGTATAAATCCACTTCTGTATATATATACGAATTGTTTTACTTTTTGGTTTAAATAATTTTATGATGCGGTTATTGTGTATTTTTCCAAAGCATGAGAAGAAGTCTTTAATGGGCAGAAAAAAAGACCCGTAGTAATACTACGGATCTAAATCATTATTTTTTATTCAGCATATATCCGGTTATTCCACCAATAATTCCACCGACAATGTGAGCCATATTGGAGATATTATCACGTACAGTCAGTCCCTGAATTACTTGTTGTCCAATGAAGAATACGGCCACAAGAATAAATGTAAGAGGTATTTCGCCATCCTTGAAACTTGTAAAGGATGAAAGCAAAATAAATGCAAACACCACACCGCTTGCACCGCATAAAGCAATATTCGGAAAGAAAATATAGTTAACAAGACCTGTCACTAATGCGGTTATTCCAATCACTTCAATCAGTGTTTTTGAACCATACTTTTCTTCAAGTAACGGTCCAATCATAAGGATATAACACATATTTCCAACAAAATGGCTCCATCCTGAATGACCAAAAATATGTGTAAAGAACCTTATATAAGTAAGAGGTGAAGCTAATGGGGAATGATATGTCATAAATAACAGTCTGTTAGCAGCACCAAATGTCAATTGGTTTACCAACGTGGCAACAAAGCATATTGATACAAAGCTTAATACAACCGGCGAATTAAATGTAATTTTAAATTTATTTTTCATAGTGTCCTCGTGCCTCTTTTATTATTATATTTTGCGTAAAAGTCAGTCAGACTCTTTGCAAAATACATGTATAGTTTATTCATTTTTAGAAACGCTGTCAATGTTTGCACTTGCACAGGAAAATTAATGCTGTACAAAATCTTTTAGAATTATGAAATATATGGTATTATATTAAACAGTAAATGCGACGAATCGCAAATATATATATGGGGGGTCACTTATGAAAAGATATTACCAAGAAGAAATTGAGACAGCTTCGAGAGAGCAGATTCGTGAATGGCAGAGCGAACGTCTGGTTAAGCAGGTTAAGCATGTTTGGGATAATGTGCCATTTTACCGTAATAAGATGGAGGAGGCAGGCTTAACACCTGATGATATTAAATCAGTTGATGATTTACATAAGCTTCCATTCATTACTAAGGACGATTTGAGAGACTGCTACCCTACCGGTCTTGTTGCAGTGCCTATGACTGATTGCGTACGTATTCAGTCAACCAGTGGTACTACAGGAAAGAGAGTTGTTGCTTTCTATACACAGCATGATATAGACCTTTGGGAAGACTGCTGTGCCAGAGCTATAGTTGCGGCAGGCGGTTCTAATGAGGATGTGTGCCATGTAAGCTATGGCTACGGCTTATTTACAGGCGGTCCTGGTCTTAATGGCGGTTCTCACAAGGTTGGTTGTCTGACACTTCCAATGTCATCAGGTAATACTGACAGACAGATTCAGTTTATGACAGATTTGGGTTCAACGATTATCTGTTGTACTCCTTCATATGCAGCTTATCTTGCAGAGAGTATCAATGAAAGAGGTCTGAAAGATCAGATAAAGTTGAAGGCTGGTATCTTCGGAGCTGAGGCATGGACAGAGGAAATGAGACATGATATTGAGAATCAGTTAGGTATCAAGGCGTATGATATTTACGGACTGACTGAAATTTCAGGTCCCGGTGTTTCATTTGAATGTGAGGAACAAAAGGGAATGCATGTTAACGAAGACCATTTTATTGCTGAGGTTATTAATCCTAAGACTGGTGAAGTTTTACCGGATGGCGAAAAGGGTGAGTTAGTATTCTCGTGCATCACTAAGGAGGCATTTCCACTCCTTAGATACAGAACAAGAGATATCTGTATTTTAAGTCACGAAAAATGTTCTTGTGGCAGAACTCATGTAAGAATGACTAAACCGCTTGGACGAAGCGATGATATGCTTATTGTCAAGGGAGTAAATGTATTCCCATCACAGATTGAGACAGTTCTTCTGAATAAGGGTTATCCTGCCAATTACCAGATTATTGTTGACCGTGTCAATAACAGTGATACAATTGAGGTTCAGGTCGAGATGACTTCAGAAATGTTCTCTGATAATGTTGGCGTTATCACAGCAAAAGAGAAAGAGCTTGTTGACGCACTCAAGGCTATGTTAGGTATATATGCTAAGGTGACTCTGGTAGATCCTAAGACAATCACAAGAAGTGAGGGTAAGGCTGTCAGAGTAATTGATAAGAGAAATCTTTATAAGGGATAAGAATCCTGAGCTATGTCTTTGTATTTGTTTTCTTGTTATAAGAAAACAGTATAATATAAAGGGGTATCAAACAAATTTAGACATGTGTAATATTATTTACACAAGATTGGGGGCTAATATGACAGTTAAACAAATTTCAGTTTTCCTGGAAAATAAACCAGGTAAATTAGCGGGGGTTACAGCTACTTTTGCAGACAGCAACATCAATGTTCGAGCTTTATCTTTAGCGGAAGCTGAGGATTTTGGTATAGTAAGACTTATTACCAATGATGTATATAATACTTCTACTATCCTTAAGGATTCAGGCTTCATTTTCTCAGTTAAGGATGTGTTGGCTATCGAGATTGAGGATAAGCCGGGAAGCTTAACAAGCGTTCTTGAGCTGCTTGGAAAGAATTCAATTAACCTTGAGTATATGTATGCATTTTCAGCTCATACAGCAGGAAAGGTTGATTTTATTCTTAGTGTTGCTGACAACAAAAAGGCTTGTGATATCGTTACTGCTAATGGTATTAAAATCCTGAGTCAGGACGATTTATCATAAATAATAATCAAATTTAAAGGAAAATTTATCATGAAACAATTAATGTTAGGAAACAAGGCATTTGCCAGAGGTCTCTACGAGGCTGGATGCAGCGTTGTATCAAGTTATCCCGGAACACCAAGTACGGAGGTAACTGAAGAGGCTGCAAAGTACGATGAAATTTATTGTGAATGGGCACCTAATGAAAAGGTTGCCATGGAGGTTGCATTTGGTGCATCATTAGCAGGAAAAAGAAGCTTCTGCGGCATGAAGCATGTTGGACTTAATGTGGCAGCTGATCCACTCTACACTTGCTCATATACAGGTGTTAATGGTGGTATGGTTATCTGTGTGGCAGATGATGCCGGTATGCACTCATCACAGAATGAGCAGGATTCAAGACATCACGCAATTGCTGCAAAGGTTCCTATGCTTGAACCATCGGACTCTGCTGAGGCACTTGAATTTGCAAAGAGAGCTTTTGAATTATCAGAGGAATATGATACTCCTGTAATTATGAAAATGTGTACAAGAGTTGCACATTCACAGAGTGTAGTTGAAACAGCTGACAGAGTCGTTCCTGAAATTAAAAAATATGAGAAAAATATTGCCAAATATGTTATGATGCCGGGCAATGCCATCAGACGTCATCCATTTGTTGAAGATCGTATGAGAAGGCTTGCAGAATATGCTAATAACTGCTACTTCAACAGAGTTGAGATGGGCGATACAAAGCTTGGTATTATCACATCAAGCACAAGCTATCAGTACGCAAAGGAAGTATTTGGTGATAAGGCAAGTATTTTGAAGCTTGGTATGATTAACCCTCTTCCAAAGGAGCTTATTCTTGATTTTGCGTCTAAGGTTGAAAAGCTTGTTATAATTGAGGAGCTTGATCCGATTATAGAGAATCATTGTAAGTCATTGGGGTTATCTGTTTCAGGAAAGGATATTTTCCCAATGGAGGGCGAATACAGCCAGAATATGATTGCTGACAAACTTGGCGTTGAAGTAAGTCCTTCAGTTAAGCTTGATGAGCAGTTACCGGTAAGACCACCTGTAATGTGTGCCGGATGTCCTCATAGAGGTATTTTCTACACATTATCAAAGAATAAATGCACTGTTCTTGGTGATATTGGATGTTACACTCTTGGTGCTGTTGCTCCATTATCAGCAATGGATATGACATTATGTATGGGTGGCTCAATCAGTGCTATTCATGGATTTAATAAGGCGTTAGGAAAAGAAAGTGAAGGAAAGACAGTTGCTGTTATCGGTGATTCAACCTTTATGCATTCCGGTATGACCGGTCTTGCTAATATCGCATACAACCAGAGTAATTCTACAGTTATTATCTTGGATAACTCTATTACAGGTATGACAGGACATCAGCAGAATCCTACTACCGGTTACAATATTAAGGGTGATCCGGCAGGAAAGATTAATCTTGAAGCATTATGTAAGGCTATGGGCTTCGAACGTGTCAGAGTTATTGATCCATATAATCTTTCTGAGTGTGATACTGTACTTAAGGAAGAATTGGCATTTGAAGGTCCATCAGTTATTATCAGCCGTCGACCATGTGCTTTATTAAAGTATGTTAAGCATAATAAGCCACTTGTAGTTAAGTCTGAAAAATGTGTTGGATGTAAGTCTTGTATGAAGATAGGATGTCCTGCAATCAGCATGAAGAATGGCAAAGCAAACATCGATGCTACACTTTGCGTAGGCTGTGGTGTATGTACACAGATGTGTAAATTGGGCGCATTAGATCCAGAGGAGGTGTAAGAAGATGACAAAGAATATTATGATTGTTGGTGTTGGTGGCCAGGGTTCACTTCTTGCCAGCAAATTATTAGGACACCTTCTTCTTTCTGAAGGATATGATGTAAAGGTTTCTGAGGTTCACGGAATGAGCCAGCGAGGCGGAAGTGTTGTTACATATGTAAGATTTGGTGAAAAGGTTTACTCTCCTGTTATCGACAAGGGACAGGCTGATGTAATTGTTTCATTTGAGAAGCTTGAAGCGGCAAGATACCTTGAGTACTTAAAGCCGGATGGCAGAATAATTACCAATACTCAGGAAATAGATCCAATGCCTGTTATCACTGGAGCTATGGAATATCCGGCGGATTTGATTGCTAAGCTTGAGGCTACAGGGGTCAAGGTTGATGCCATGGATTGCCTGAAACTGGCAAACGAGGCAGGTTCTGCTAAGGCAGTTAACATTGTCTTAATGGGGCGTGTTTCAAAATATTTTGATATTTCTGTTGAGAAATGGCAGAAAGCAATTGAGGAATGTGTACCAGCTAAGTTCCTTGAATTAAATCAGAAGGCATTCTTACTCGGAAGAGGAGAAAACTAGAAAAATTTATCTTAAAAAAGAGACTGTTGAGCTGAACGATTACTCTAAGGATTAAATCGTTTAGGCACAGTCTCTTTTTTAAATCTATTTTGTGGGGGGGGGAGAATTTGGTGGCTTATTTCAGTGTAATATAAGATTTAAGTATTTTATCACAAGTTCTAATCCCTTAATTGGAACGCAGAATATTTGATTATGTTCCTTGCAACCGTAATAAACTTCTTCAATGTCAAACCATGCAACACTATCAATCTCCTCTTTTTGAAGAATCAATTTTTCGATATCAACATCTTTCTGATAAATATGGACAAAAGCAATCTCGTTATCCTTAAAAAGCTTACCATGAAATTCTTTTTCATATTTAACACGAATTGTTCCTATAAATGTAAGGTCAGATTCTTCAGCAAATATACCTAATTCCTCCGATAGTTCTCTTATAGCTGATGATAGAGGTTCATCTCCTGCATGAATGTGACCAGCTGATGATGTATCAAACCTACCTGGAAAAGAGTCCTTATTCATCGCTCTTTTTTGAAGTAATACCTGATATCTGTCATAGTTCTTTCTAATAACCCATACATGGGCGGTTCTGTGAAGTATTCCTTCAGCATGAGCACTGTTTCTCTCTACTGTTT
This sequence comes from Lachnospira sp., assembly GCA_051879515.1. GTDB lineage: Bacteria > Bacillota > Clostridia > Lachnospirales > Lachnospiraceae > Lachnospira. The sequence goes on from JBJEME010000100.1 coordinate 38,566, forward strand.
CACCTGTCGGTAATCCGTTTTCGTCGCATATATCAAATATTTCCATAATGAGT